>DATJVN010000167.1:0-2751 GCA_035501755.1 Bryobacteraceae bacterium
GTTAACTATGGGTCCGATCGCGATGATGGCGGCGTTGGTTCTTGCCCTGCTCATCAATTCGGCCAAGACCTCGTTCGATACCCAGAGGAACTACGTCACAGAGCTAGCCGCTGACGCAATCGAACTGGACCGCATACTGGCCCATTTCGGATCGGAGACGTCGGACGCGCGTGCGTTACTCCGCACGATAGACGTCGGCGGGGTTGGCAGGGGGCTTTGGGGAAGCTCTGAGCAGAGAAAGGTTGGCAGGGCCGAGGCGAATAAATTCGCCAAGGAAATCAGGAATCTCGCGCCACGTACTGATTTCCAACGCTCACTTTACGCCGAGGCCATCAGCTCAGCCACTCAAATGAGCCGGACGCGTGCTCTCCTGTTCGGACAGATAAACGGTACGATTCCCATGCCCTTCCTGGTGGTGCTGATCTTCTGGTTCGCCACGCTCTTCGGAAGTTTCGGCTTGTACGCACGCCCTAACGCCCTGGTCTTCGGAATTCTGATAATCGGTGCCCTATCAGTTGCCTGCGCGATTTACCTGGTACTCCAACTGGATCGGCCCTTTGGAGGATTGATCGAGATTTCGGTCACTCCCCTGAGCGACGCGCTGGAGGTTATGGGTAAATAGCCGCCGGCCCCTGGGCGTACCGAGGCGTATTTGTTGGTCGGCGCTTCGCGGTGGCCCCGTAGGGAGACCGCACGACAGGCACGGACTCCTCTCCGCATTTTTCGACGGCTGCAACGGTCTATTTCAGGCCTAATTCCTTCAGCCCTGCGCGATCCACGACGGAAGCGCGTTTGGCGCCGGAGGCGAGCCTCACGCTTCCGGGCGCGCGCTCGAACGGATCGAGCAGTCCTATCGCCTTTGCATGGTCCTTGAGCGCCGGTATGACCTCTTCGGCAAACAGCCGCATGCTGGTGCGGCGATCGTCGTCGCCAACCGGACCCTGGATGCTCAGGATGACGAAAATGCCGATGCGCAGCACGCTCATGATGGTCTTGATCTTCGGGATGACGGTCTTCGGCGTGCCGGCGATCACCTGCATGTTCTGCTGACCGCGCAGCAGCGCCGCGTGCAGCTTGCGGCGAATCTCGGCGTAATCGATTGCCGCGGACTCGGCGCCGTGCATCTGCTCGCGCACCTTTTCGCCGCTGATGCCGAGCCATGCGCTCGTCTGCTGCTTGGCCATGATGCGGATCGCGGCTTTGGAATTGTAGCCCGGGGGCATCGTGTATTGCGGCGCCGAAAAGGCATTTTGCCCGCCGCCATACACGAAACCTTCCGCCGCGCGTTGGGCCTTTTCCTCGGTTTCGCCCACCGCGGTCGCGATCATGTAGCCGAAGTTCTCGGGCCCCGCCTGGTAGCCGTGCTTTGCGGCCTCGTCGGCGTAAAACTCCCACAGGTCGCACGTCGGGACCAGCGGCGTGCCAAGCCCGATGTACGGGTAGCGATGCTCGGCGCACCATTGCACGGTCTCGGGGCTCAGCGTGCCCGGAATCCACATCGGCGGATGCGGCTTCTGGTAAGGCAGCGCCCACGGATTCACGTGGCGGTAGTGGAAATGCCTGCCCTCGTATCGCCAGGGACCGGGCCGCGTCCAGGCCTGCACGATGAAGTCGTGCGCCTCATTGAACATCTCGCGGTTGTAGGCCGGATTGGCATTGTTGAAGAACTGTTCGCTGCCCGCGCCGCGCACCCATCCGGTTACGAGGCGGCCGCGCGATATCAGATCGATCTCGGCCAGTTCCTCGGCCATCCGCAGCGGATGCTTGATCACCGGCAGCGGATTGCCGATCAGCACGATGCGCGCGCGCTTGGTGCGATAGGCCAGCACCGCGGCCTCGACGTTCATCACCGAGCCCATGCAGATGGGATTACCGTGATGCTCGTTCAGCGCGATGGCGTCGAAGCCAAGCTCCTCCGCGTAGCAATTTTCGTCGAGATAGTAATGATAATCATCGGCGGCCTTTTCGCGGTCGTAGAGCCGGTTGGAAACTCCAAAGAACCCGCCGTTTTTGAGAATCTCGTCTTCCGGCAGCCATCGATAAGGCCGCTCGGTGAAATAGCCTACCTGCACGGTGTCAACTCCTTTTGCGGCCGTCGCGGCTCACGCCGCCAGAAACGTGCGCACGATCCGATCGAACTCCGCCAGTCGCTCCATCTCCGGCCGATGTCCCGCACCTTCGACCAGCGCCACCTGCGCGCCCTCGATCACCGCGCGATACGCGTCAATACATCCGCGCGGCACGATCCGATCGCGCGTGCCCCACACGAGCAGGGTGGGGATTTTCACTCCGCGGAGCAGGTACGGCAGGCTGGGGTTGTGCATGAAAGGCTCCCAGCCGATGCGGGCCGTCTCCGAACGCGCATCCTCGAACGCTTCGAATTGCTCGGGCGTCATGTGTCCGCCGTACACTTTGATGAATTCCGGTGTGTCCGCGGGATCGGCGACGGTGGCGAGCAGATGGTTGCGCACGGTCACCGCGAAGACATCCATGATCTCGCCGTCCACCGGCTTGATACCCATCGGGGCGACCAGCACCATCCGCGAAAAGATCTTCGGGTCGGCGGCCGCCATCTCAGCCGCGATAAATCCGCCGGCTGAGAACGCGATCACGTCGATCGGCGCGGCGCCGAGTTCGCGGATGATTTGCGAGTAGAGGCCGGCGAGGTCGCGGTAACTGCGAACCCAATCGACGCGCTCGGTCCGGCCGAATCCGGGTTGAAGGGGAATCACCAGCGCGCGCTCCTCGGCC
>DATJVN010000168.1:0-27086 GCA_035501755.1 Bryobacteraceae bacterium
CATGGAGGCGCACGACTCGGCCCAATTCCGCGATGTCATGAATCAAGCCGACCTGGTCACCTCCGACGGCATGCCGCTGGTCTGGCTCTTGCGCCTTCTCGGCGCCCGCGCCGCGACGCGCGTCTACGGGCCCGACCTTACCCGCCACCTCCTCGCCGCCGCCGCCGATGCGCAAATCCCCGTCGCCTTCTACGGCGCATCGCCGCAGGTCCTCGCGCAACTCCTTGCGCGGGTCGAAAAAAACTTCCCCGGAATCCCAATCGTCTACGCCGAATCGCCGCCGTTCCGCGACCCGGCTCCCGAAGAGGATGCATCCACCGTAGCAGCCCTAAAAAAATCCGGCGCGCGCATTCTCTTCGTCGGCCTCTCGACCCCCGCGCAGGACCGCTGGATGCACGCGCATCGCGGAAAAATTCCCTGCGTCATGCTCGGCGTCGGCGCGGCCTTCGATTTTCTCGCCGGCTCGAAGCCTCAAGCGCCCCGCTGGATGCAGTCGAGCGGCCTCGAATGGTTCTTCCGTCTGATGACGGAACCCAGGCGCCTCGCCCCGCGCTACCTCCGCCACAACCCCCGCTTCGCCTTTCTCGCGATCGCGCAGCTCGTATCGAATCTCGACGGAAAAAGGGGACACGGCACGTTGCAACCGCCCGACAACGAAGACCCCGGCACTTATGCCGGCGCACGCGACCGAACCAGCACGACGCCATGAGCACCGCCGCACGCGCCGTTCACAAACGTGACCTCGCCTTCTCCGCCGCCCGCCCCGCCGATTGGGCGCCTTGGGCCATGCTCGCCTCCGATGTCCTCTCGCTCGAACTCGCCTTCATCCTCGGACTCGCCATCCGCCGCCTGCTCGCCCCGTTCTTCATCTACGGCATCGGACCCCAGCAGTACACCGCTGTCGCCATCGCGATTCTCATCGTCCCCGTCGTTCACTACCAGCTCGGCCTGTACCCCGGCTATCTGCTGGGACCGGTCGAGCGCCTGCGCCGCCGCACTCTTTCCACCCTCGCCGTGTTCGGCGGACTGGTCGCCTGGGACAACCTGGTCGCCCGCGGCGTCCTCTCCCGCGGAGTTTTGCTCGCTACCTTCGCCTTCGCCCTGGTTCTTCCGCCGCTCGCCGAAAAGCTCGCTCGCTCCTTATTAATCGCGCGCAACCGTTGGGGCATTCCCGCCGTCATCCTGGGAGCCGGCCCCACCGGCCGCGCCATCGCCCGAACCCTGCTGCGCGATCCGCAGCTCGGCATCCGCCCCGTCGCCTTCCTCGATGACAATCCCGCCGTCTGGCATTCGCCCATCGAAAACCTTCCCGTCGCCGGACCGCTCTCACTCGCCCGCGATTTCGAAGACCGCGCCGAGTGCGCCATCGTCGCTATTAAGAAAAAGCGCCTCGACGCCTTCCTTCACGATCTGAATTTCCCCCGCGTCCTGGTTCTGCCCGATCTCGACGCGCTCTCCAACCTGTGGGTCACTGCGCGCGATTTGAACGGATCGCTCGGTCTGGAGATTAAGAAAAATCTATTAATTCGCCGGAATATCGCCTTAAAACGCCTAATGGACCAGGCCATTTCCCTGCCATTATTCATTTTAAGCCTGCCAATTCTCGCATTGGCCGGTGTGTGGATCAAGCTGTCGAGTCCCGGCCCTGTGTTTTATCGTCAGGAACGCGAGGGATTTGACGGACGGCGCGTGTCCATCTGGAAGCTCCGCACCATGCGCGCCGATGCCGACCAATTCTTGGCCGATTGGCTGTCCTCCCACCCCGGCGATCAGGCCATTTGGAAAAAATTCTTCAAGCTTCCGCACGACCCGCGCGTGCTCCCCGGCATCGGCAAACTCCTGCGCCGCACCAGTTTAGACGAGCTTCCCCAGCTCTGGACAATCTTGAAAGGCGAAATGAGCTTGGTCGGTCCGCGTCCCTTCCCGGATTATCATTTATCCCATTTTTCGCCCGATTTTCGCGCGCTGCGTACCCGAGTTTTGCCTGGATTAACCGGATTATGGCAGGTTTCCGCACGCAGCGACGGCGACACGGAAGTGCAGGAAGCATTAGACACTTATTACATCCGCAACTGGTCGCCCTGGCTCGATCTGTATATCCTCGCGCGCACCGTCGCGGCGGTGCTTTTCGCCCGTGGAGCCTATTGATGCGCCGCAAGATCTCCCGTGAAGAGAAGCTGTTAGCGATCGAGAAGCTGGAGCGCGGCGAGCCGGTCGCCCATCCGAAAATGGTCCGCCGTTGGCGCGAGGAACGGCAACTTTATGGAGAGAAAGCATTTTCGGGCTACGGACGGCGGCGCGCGGCGACCCCGCTCAAAACTGAACCCGTCGTGCTACGGCTAACTCACCAAGAATACGACCGCTTGCGCGCGTTCCTCGAATCAAACCAGGCGCGCAGTTTTTCGGAATTTGCCCGAGCGCAGCTTTTCAGCCGCGAACCCTCCCCGCGGCAGATCGAGCAGAAAATCAATGATTTGAAGAGCGCGATCGCGCGCCTGATCTCCAAGCCGTGACCGAGCTGCTGCGCGGCGCCATTTTTCACACCGCCGCCGGAAAACTCGAGGCGCACTGGGATGGCGCGCTGCTGATCCGCGACGGCCGCATCGCCTATTGCGGTGAATATAAACCCTTTCCCGAGGCGAAATCGACCGATTTGCGCGGCGGATTTCTGCTTCCTGGGCTGGTCGACGCGCATATTCATTTTCCGCAGCTCCGCATTATCGGAGAATTTGGACGGAGTTTACTCGATTGGTTGCAGGAATTTGCGCTTCCCGAAGAAGCGCGCATGGCGGATTTGGCCCACGCGCGAAAAATCGCCGAAAAATTCGTCAACCAATTGATTTTGCACGGAACCACCACCGCGCTGGTTTTTGGAGCGCACTTCGCGCCGGCGACGGCGGCGCTGTTGGAGAGTTCTCGCAAGCTGCGGATTTTCAGCGGTCTGGTGCTGAGCGATCGTGGCATGCGCTCGGATCTGCTCCAAACGCCTGAAAACGCGTATCGTGCATCGAAAGAACTGATTGCGAGGTTTCCGAATTACGCGGTGACGCCGCGCTTCGCGCTGTCCTGCTCGGAAGCGATGCTCGAAATGTGCCAGACGCTGGTGCGCGAGCACCCGCAAGTTCTTGTGCAGACGCACCTTAACGAGCATCCTCGGGAAGTGGAGGAAGTCGCGCGGCTGTTTCCTTGGTCTCGGGATTATTTCAGCGTTTATGAAAAATTCGGACTTGCGCGTCGCGCAGTGATGGCGCACAGCGTACATTCGAGCGAAGCAGAACTGGAGCGGATGGCTGCGGCGGGAGTAGCGGTGGCTCACTGCCCGGCGAGCAACGCGGCGCTGGGCAGCGGAATTTTTCCGCTCGCGCGGCACGAGCGTGCGCGGGTGCGCATTGCGCTGGGTACCGATGTCGGCGCGGGGACCGGCTTCGGGGTGCTCAAGGAGGCGCTTCAGGCGTACCTGATGCAGCGCGTGGCGCGCGAGCCGATGGCGCTCGATCCGGGGCGGCTGCTGTACCTCGCGACGCTGGCCGGAGCCGAGGCGCTGGGGGTCGAAAACGAGACGGGAAGCCTGGAAGAAGGGAAATCGGCGGACATTATATATGTGCGGGCGCCGGAGGGCAGCGCGCTGGCGGCGGTGCTGGAGCGGGCGGAATCGGCCGAACAGGCGTTGTCGGCATTGATCGCGCTGGCGGGAGTGGAGTCGGTGCGCGAGGTGCGGGTGGGGGGCGCGGTGGTGAGTGGTGGGCTGGGCTTTTTTGGATAAAATGCGACGCTAAGGGCAGAGCTGAATTTGGGCGTTCCGTCACCGGGGTTTCGCTTATTCCAAGGGTGGTCTGCGATTCTGGTCCGCGGTCTTCTCACGGTCTCAGTTGCCCTTTTTGGCAACGTTTCCGGAGCACGGTGAACATCCGCGGCGAGAGTTACCGTTTGAAGGATCGCCGCAAGGCCGGTCTGTTCCCGCGAGCGGAAGAGGACGGTGGACCACCGGGCACTCCCTATCATCTGCTCGGGGAGTGGCAGCGTGACGAGCCCGAGCCGCGAACCGAAGGAAGCGGTCTCACGAAGCAGGTCGAGAGCCGCTCCGACGCTCCATTATGCGGTCTTGCCTACCGGAACGGGGAACTCGAGAGCTGCGGGACGCAACGGCGTGGCTTCTGGCCTGGCGGGCGGAGGCCCGATGCGCGACGGACCATTGAAATATTCGTCCAGCGGAAACAGCGGGTAAGGCTCGGTTTCGCGAAAGGCGCGGCCCAGCTTCTGCTCGATGCGGTACACGGCGTGGAAAAAATTTCCCCGGTCGATTTCCAGCTTTCGCGTGCACAACTTCCAGCTCGCGCCCAGCAGGAAATGATAGCGGAACAGCCGATTTTCGAAATCGTCCAGAGTGCGGCGCGCGATCAGCACGAAATCCGCGATATATTCCTCGTCTTTCCGTCCCCAGGTGGCCGGCCGCGAGCGTCCCACGTGCGGCTCGAGCGAAACCCGGCTCAGGTACCGCTCCTGCGTGGTGCAGCGCACGAAACGGTCCCAACAGACGCGAAAAATCGACCGCAGAACGCAGTTGCAGGGCGCCAGTGCCCCTTTCTTCGAAAAACGCAGTCCAGCTCCGTGGCAGTGCGTGCAATTGTGCATGGCCAGCGCCAATGTTTCCGAACGGGTCCACTCCATCGAATTGCCCTCCTGAACGGTCCTGCCCTACGAATAGAATGGTACTGCTATTTTCGAAAACAAGTCAAGAATAAACTTTAATTACAGGTAATTTCGTGATAAATATCGAGAACCTCGCGCGCGGTTTGCTCCCATTGGAAGCGCCCCGCGTGCAGCCGTCCGGCGGCGGCCAGTTCCCGGCGGCGCTCGCCGTCGGCGAGAACCTCCCGCAGGCCGCGGGCGATGTCGAACACGTTGTCCGGGCTCACCAGCGCCGCCGCATTTCCCACGGATTCCACCAGCGCCGGAATATCCGAGGCAACCACCGGCGTTCCGCACGTCATGGCTTCGAGCGGAGCCAGGCCGAAGCCCTCGTACAGCGAGGGAAAGGCGAAGATGGTCGCGGCGCGATAGAACACGCGCAGCGTCTCAGTGGGCACGAAGCCCAGAAACCGCACCGCGCTCTCGATGCGCGAGTGCACCACCGCGCGGCGCACCGCCGCGTTCCGGGCGATCTCGTCGCCGATGATAATCAGATGCAAATTCCCAAATTCCGGGTGGTTTTCGAGCTCCGCGCGCAGCACGGCGAAGGCTTCCACCAGGCGCGGGATATTCTTGCGGGGGCGAATCGTGCCGGCGTAGAGGATGAAGGGATAGTGGATCGAGTAGCGGTCCAGAACCTGGCGGTCGTGCGCGGGGTCGGCGGGGCAGGCGAAGGCCGGATCGGGGGCGTTGTAGATGGTGCGGATGCGGTCGGCCGGGACGTGCAGCACCTGCTCAATGTCGCGCCGGGTGGAGTGGGAGACAGTGATGACGCGCGTGGCGCGGAGCGCGCCGCGGCGGTAACGCTCCTCCTGCCAGGTGTGGCGAAAGTCCTGGACCGCGGGGAACAGCAGGCTGCTCATGTCGTGGATGGTCACCACGTAGGGATGGGGCATCCACCACGCGACGGAATTCAGCGGAATATGATACAAAGTCGCGTCGAATTGTTTCAAAAATCGCGGAAATGACAAATTATGGAGCAGCTTCCGGTCGGACATGCCGTACACGGCCGCGGAAAAATTGGCGCCGGTACCCTCCGGAAGCGAATCCCCGGGGCGGACGATCAGGGTGTAGCGGTTGTCGTGGTCGATGCGCGCCAACGCCAGGATCAGGTTGCGAATATAGGTGCCGATGCCGAAATCGCCGATGTGGCGGGTATCGATGACGATGTGCATCGCGGCATTAGCGTAACGCGGGAGCGAGCTTCCAGGCGTACAGCGGGAATTTTTCAGTGAGCACGCCGACCGCGCGGCGCACCTCGGCGAGAACATCCTCGCTGGACACGTTTTCGAGCACGCGCGCGATCAGGCGCCCGACCTCGCGCATTTCCGGCTCGCGGAATCCGCGCGTAGTGACCGCCGGGCTGCCGAAGCGCATGCCGCTCGGGTTTAAGGGAGGGTTCTGGTCGAAGGGGATGGCGTTCTTGTTGGCGGTGATGTAGGCGCGGTCGAGTGCGGCCTCGGCTTCCTTGCCGCGCACGCCCTTGGCGAACACGTCGACTAGCATCAGGTGCGTGTCGGTGCCTCCGGAGATCACACGGCAGCCGGAATCCTGGAGCGATTGCGCGAGCGCCTTCGCGTTGGCCAAAACCTGCTTCTGATAATCCACAAATTCGGGCGCGGAGGCCTGGAGAAAGCACACGGCCTTGGCGGCGACGATGTGCATCAGAGGTCCGCCCTGGGTGCCGGGGAAGACGACTTTATCGATATTCGGACCGAATTTCGCCTTGGAAAGAATCATTCCGCTGCGCGGGCCGCGCAGGGTTTTATGCGTGGTGGAAGTGACGATATCGGCCCAGTCGCAGGGGTTGGGATGCAGGCCGGCGGCGACCAGGCCGGAGAAGTGCGCCATGTCGACCAGAAAAACGGCGCCGACCGAATCCGCGACCTGGCGGAAACGCGCGAAATCGATGATGCGCGGGTAGGCGCTGCCGCCGGCGATGATCAGCTTGGGCTTGTGCTCTTCGGCCAGGCGGGCGAGCTCGTCGTAATCGATGCGCTCGTCTTCGCGGCGCACGCCGTAGGCAACCACTTTATAGAGCTTTCCCGAAAAATTCAGAGGATGGCCGTGCGTGAGATGGCCGCCGTGGGCCAGATTCATGCCCAGGATGGTGTCGCCGGGGCTAAGAACGCTCGCGTAGGCGGCTTCGTTGGCCTGGGAGCCGGAGTGCGGCTGGACGTTGGCGTGTTCAGCGTTGAACAGCTTCTTCGCGCGATCGCGCGCGAGATTTTCGATGTTATCGACGTATTCGCAGCCGCCGTAATAGCGGCGTCCGGGATAACCTTCGGCGTATTTATTGGTCAACACGCTGCCGGCGGCTTCGAGCACAGCTTCGGAGGTGAAATTTTCGCTGGCGATGAGCTCGAGGCGGGAATTCTGGCGCTCGGTTTCCTGGCGGATGAGGGCGGCGATCTGCGGGTCGACCTCGGCAAGCGGGAGGGACATGCGTTCTTGTTCGGTCATGTTCGGATGAAGTGATTTTATCATCCGGCCGATGAATGGATAGGGGTGTTGTGCGTTCCAGATCGGCACGATTTGTCACGGCGGGGCTGGCGGCGGTCTGCGCGGCGGTGTTTTATGGCGCGGTCGGGTCGCAGATCGTGCCGACAGCGCAGCGGCATGATTTTCTGAACCTGTATACCGGCGCGATCCTGGCGCGGGCGGGTGACTTCCGGCATATGCACGATCCGGCGCGGCAGCTCGAGATCGAGCGCGAGTTCGTTCCGGATTTGCCGGCACTGGTGCCGTTCGTGCGCCCGGCGGTTTACGCCAAGGTGCTCGAGCCGCTGGCGGCGATGCCTCTGCAACGCGCGTTCTGGGTCTGGGTTGCGATCCAGATCGTGATTCTGGGGCTGTGCTGGACGTGGGCGGCACGGAGGTTCGGTCCGAGCGGCCTGGTGTGGAGCGCCCTGTTCCTGCCGACGGCCTACGGGATCGCCAACGGGCAGGATTGCGCGATGATGCTCGCCATGATGATCGTCGCGTATGAATTGGCGGAGCGGGAGCATCCGGGCGCGAGCGGGTTCGCGATCGGGCTGACGCTCATCAAATTTCACCTGCTGCTGCTGTTCCCGCTGGCGATGCTGCTGTCGCGGCGATGGAGGATGCTGGCGGGCTATAGCGCGGCGGCGATTTTCGTCATTGCTTCCTCGCTGGCGCTGGGCGGATGGGGCGGCCTCGTGGAATATGCCGGGCTGCTTCAAAGAAAAGATATCGAGCGGCTGTCGCCGTCACCCGAAATGATGTCGAATATTCACGCAATTGTGTGGAATTTCGGAACAGAAACGCGGGGCGTGATGGCTGCGCTGGCGGGAGTGGCAGCGGCAATCGCGCTGGCGGCGGCGTGGAAGGCGCCTTTATGGAGATGGTTTGCCGCCGCGACGGCGGGTTCGCTGCTGGCGGCGCCGCACGTGTACGGCTACGATGCGGCGGTGCTGCTGGCACCGATTTTGTTTGCGATTCACCGTGCGGAATCGAAGTTGCTGCGAACGGCCGCAATGGCCGTCGCGCTGCCTTGCGTGTTCTGGCTGCCGGCGGCCGGTCGGCCTTGGGCGATGGGACCGGGGGTCGCGATCCTGGTTTTCCTGATTGCCGTAGGGCGAGAGAGTTGGAGCGTGCTGATTCGGGAGCCGGTTAAAAATGCCGGCGAAGATCGGAGAATTTTTCCACCTGGAGCACGCGCGGCGATGCGTGCAGATCCTGCCGCTCCAGCACCCAGGTGTGCGCGTGCGGCACCAGCACCGCGCTCCAGCCGGCTTCGATCGCCGGGTTGATATCGGATTTCGGCGAGTTGCCGATCATCCATGTGCGCGCCGGGTCGAAGCCGCGCTCGGCTGCCAGATTGCGATACGCGGGCGCGTCCTTTTCCTTGACGATCGCGGTATGCGCGAAAAAACGGCCCAGACCGCTGCGATCCACTTTGAGACGCTGCTCCTCGGGATGGCCCTTGGTGAACAGCGTCAGATCGTGGCGCGCGGCGAGGTCGGCGAGCGTTTCCTCCACGCCTTCGATCATTTCGAGCGGCTGTTCCAGAATCCGTTCGGCGAGTGACATGACGTGCCCGAGATCGCCGTCGCGAATCTCCCGCTGGGCCAGGTGACGGTACGCCTGCTGCAAATTTTTGCCGAAATTGCGAGCTCCGTAACCGTGCATTCTGGAGTTTACCAGCTCAATCTCATTCAGTATTTCTCGGATTTGCGCGGGCTTTAGAGCTGAATGTGCCAGAAAATCTACGAAATCGTCGAAGGCGCGCTCGAAATAGATGTTATTTTCCCATAGCGTGTCGTCGGCGTCGAAGATCAGGTTCATTCGACCACGAACCCGCGGCCGTGGCCGTTGCGCGGCGCCACTTCCTTGATGTGCTGGATGCGGCGCTGGCGCGCCAGAAACCCCGGCATGAAATCGGCGAGCTGCTTGAGCCGTTCGGCTTCACTGCGCGTCGCGAGCAGGATCTGGCGGAAGGTGAGATCGGACACGGGTTCGGCCAGGCGGAAGCTGAGCTGCGGCTCGTGCTCGACCGCAGAATCCAGCGGATGATGCGAGGCGAGCGCTTGCAACGCATTATAGCCCTCGATGGCGCGTTTCTGAACGTCCGGAGAAATCGGCGCGGTGCTTTCGTCGTCGAAAAACTCGACCGTGCCGCGCAGATAGGAGCGCTCGTCGTTGAGCAGCATGATCTCGAAGCGCCGGCGGCCGCGCACCATAATGTCCAGGCGGCCGTCGGGATACTGGCGCACCACGCGATCGACTGTCGCGGTGCAGCCGGTGTTGACGATGCCCTTTTCGTGGGCCAGCACCACACCGAATTCCAGGCGCTCGCGCATCACCTCGCCGATCATTTCTTTGTACCGGTCTTCGAAAATGTGCAGCGGGAGCTCGGCTCCGGGCAGCAGAACCACCTGGAGCGGGAATAGCGGCAACAGACCCGGCTGCATGCTACTATTATGGCTTTCGCGCGTACCTGTGCGCTGACTGATGATTCTGAAACTCAAACGGACGCCGGGCATTTACCTCACCGGGTTCATGGCGAGCGGGAAAACCACGGTCGGCCGCGCGCTCGCCGACGAACTGGGATGGATGTTCGTCGACCTGGACGAGGAGATCGAGCGGCGCGCCAATTCGCGCATCGCGGAGATTTTCGACGCGCACGGCGAGGCGGCGTTTCGCGCCCTCGAAAACGTGGCGCTCCATGAGCGCGTGAAAAGCGTGCAATTGGGGCGGCCGCAGGTGATCGCGCTGGGCGGCGGCACGTTTCTAAGCCAGGAAAATTTCGAGCTGGTGTCGAACAACGGCGTTTCGGTGTGGCTGGATTGCGCGTTTGCGCACGTGGACCGGCGCATCGCGGGCGAAACGCACCGGCCGCTGGCGCGCGATCGCGAGGGACTGAAGGCGCTGTATGAATCGCGCCGTCACGGTTACGCGCGCGCCGATTATCGCATTGAGGTGGACGACGACACCGGCGTCGCCGTCGCGCGCATCATGGCGCTTCCCCTGTTCAAACCGTGAACCGCGCGCACGCGATGCGGATTTTTCGCGCCGCGCTCGATGCGGCCGACGCGGAAAAAGCCGTGCTGCGCAAGCTGCGTCTCGACGGCACGACGCTCGTCGCCGGGCGGCGCAGACATCCGCTTTCGAGGTTCGACCGCATCTTCGTGCTCGGCGCGGGGAAGGCCGGCGCGGGGATGGCGCGCGCAGTGGAGCGCGTGCTTGGCCGGCGCATTTCCGGGGGCCTGGTCAATGTGAAAGACGCGGGCGGAGTTCGCCTGCATCGCATTGAGCTGAAGCAGTGCGGGCACCCCATTCCGGACGAGCGCGGTCGCGATGGCGCGCTGCGCTTCGAGCAGATCGCGCGCGATGTGGGCGAGCGAGACCTGATCCTGTGCTTGATTTCGGGCGGCGCGTCAGCGCTTACTCCCGCGGTTGAATCGCTACGCGAGATGCAGCGCGCGACTTCTCGCCTGTTGAACGCGGGCGCCAATATTCACGAGCTGAACACGGTTCGCAAGCACATGGACCGGCTGAAGGGCGGACAGCTCGCGCGGCTCGCATGGCCGGCGACGGTGATCGCGCTGATTCTTTCCGACGTGGTGGGCGACGATCTGGACGTGATCGGGTCGGGGCCGACGGTCGCGGACCGTTCGACTGTGCAGGACGCGGCCGCGGTGTTCCGCAAGTATGGGATTAAGCCACCGGCGCTGCATGAGACGCCCAAGAAGCTGGACCGCGTGCAAAATATTCTGGTCGGCAGCAATCGCCTCGCGATGGACGCGGCGGCGAAAGAGGCACGCGGGCTGGGATACCGGACGCTGGTGCTGTCGAGCATGATCGAAGGCGAAGCGCGCGAGGTCGCGGGAGTGCATGCGGCGATCGTGAAGGAGATTTTCGCAAGCGGACGTCCGGTGCGCGCGCCGGCGTGCATCTTGTCGGGCGGCGAGACGACGGTGACGGTGCGCGGCAAGGGGCTGGGCGGAAGGAATACGGAGTTCGTGCTGGCCGCGGCGATAGCGCTCGAAGGGATTGGCCCGGTGACGATTTTCAGCGCGGGAACGGATGGCACGGACGGTCCCACGGACGCGGCAGGCGCGGTCGCGGATGAGCGCACGGTCTCGGGGATGGATGCGCGGTCGTATCTGGCGGATAACGATTCTTATCGTTTTTTTGAAAAGGCCGGCGGGTTGGTGAAGACCGGGGCGACGGGGACGAATGTGATGGATGTGCGCGTGATCTTATTGGCTGACGGGCGAGGAAGAACAGAATAGTGGAGAACTGTTTTTCCACAGCCTGTGCATTTCTGCCTTATTACACACGTAGGTTCAATGAGTTGCGGCCCACGCGCCAACCACAAACTTTCCACAGGTTTATCGAAAGGCCAACTCATTCGGCCAAAAGGAGATAAAAAGTCTTGCATTAGAACAATTCCAAACCCTATTGTGGCTGCGAGGGAACCAACATTGTGAAGCGTGGCGATCTGATTCGCGAACTCACAACGCGCCACTGCGTGCTCAAGCGACACGGAGCGAACCACGACATCTACCTTAACGTGCGGAACGGGAAGAGCGCTCCCGTGCCCCGACACACTGAGATCCGCAATACGCTCGCTAAGACGATCAGGAAGCAGCTCGGAATAGAAGAGAGCTAGACTTCGACGCCGATTTCCTTTATCTGAACATCGGTGACTTCTACCGTTGGCGCGTCCTCCCTCATCATCCGATACGCGTCGCGGATGTTTTCCTCCAGTTCCGCGAGCGTCTCACCCTGACTGAACACACCTGGAACTTCCTTGAGACGTCCGACGTACCACCCTTCGTCGAGCCAATACTCGAGTGTGAAGGTCCGCTTCATACCGCCATCTTACCGCGTCTCCTAGAAACTAAAATGGGATCCCTCCGCCGTTATTACCCCCGACGACTGGGGTCCGTCAATTGGCCGCAACGGCACGGCATCGCCACAATCACGTGCGACTGCTCGCCCGAACTTGTCGCATCAGGCGCTCGTCTATCGTCATCCTACAAAGCATGCTGCGGATATGACGTCGCGACGAAAGAGCGCCAACCGTTCTGATTGGGTAGGGGGGAGTGGGAAGTCGGAACTCAGGGCGAACATGGATGTGTTTGAAAACCGGGGAATTCAGTCGTCAAAAATCGGGATGTCCCCTCAGCGTTGCGGACGGGGCGGAAGAAGGGGACAGTCCGCTGTGCTCCGGTGGTGTTTGAAGCGCTCCAGCGCGGCAGGGGACAGTCCCCTTCTTCCGCAGATTCCCCTTTTCCGCAGATTATTGTTCGACTTTTTTGAGCGGCTTTTCGGGAGCCGGAAGGTTGGCGCTGGTGTCGTCTTTGGGACCGAGCGGTTTGTCTTCGGCCGACGCTTTTCGCACCACCACCTGGCCGTGGTCGGTGTGCGCCGTCACTACCGGGCCGCCGGGGATCATGCCGCGCAGTTCCGAGCCGCGGCCCTGATTGTCTTGGCGGATCGGCGCGCCGAAGTCGTTGGTGGCGTCGCCGCGGGAAGTGGACGCGGTCAGGTCGAACTTCGCCGCGGGCGGAAGCGAGAGCGTGATGTCGCCCGAGCGCGTCTGCGCATCGATGCGCGCCAAGGGCAGCGTGCCGGGACGCAGCTCGATATCGCCGCGGTCGACCGAAACTTCCAGCGCGTTGGTGAAATCGGCGATCTCGACGTCGCGCGCGTGAGTCGAAAGATGCACGGGGCCGACGAGATTCTGCGCCGAAAAATCGCCCAGCGCCATGCGTACGTTGCCGGGCAGCCGTTCGATGTTGATCTCGGTGTTCTGACCGCTGAAGTGCAGCGGTTTTTGCAGATTGCGGAACTGTAATACGCCCGAATAAGTGCCGCTGACGGTCACCGGTCCGGCTATGTTCTGAAAATCGATGTCGGAGCCGTGGCCCTTCAGGTCCACCAGGCCTTTCACGTTCACCGCGCGCACCACGTCGCTGCGCGACAGGTCGATGCGCGCGTCGCCGCCGATGTCCTGCAGGCGCACGCCGGCGTTATCCGAGACGATCTCCACGCTGCCGTCGAGGCCGGTGATGTCGAAATCGCCGTAGCGGCCGTGCGCCTCAACCGACGCGCCCTTGGGAACGGTGATCTCCATGTCCGCCGTCACACGCACGTTCGATCCGGAAAGACGGTCCTGATTGTTCTGGATGGTCACGGAATTGTTATCGCCGGTGACCTCAAAGTGCATACTCTGATTGGCGTTGTCGGCGCCGTTCTGGTCCATGCTGCGGATGGAGCGATGGCCGGTCACCTTCACCGCGTCGGTATCGGCCCCGGTGATGCGCGCGTTGCCGCGGAAGGCTGCGATGGTGACGTGCGGCGTCTTGCCGGTCTGTTGCTGGCCTTCGATGGGAAAGTCGTAGCTTTCGCCGAACATGTCCAGCCCGCCGACGGTGATGTTGCGCGGCCACCAGGTGTTGAATCCGCGCACGGCGTGCATGCTGAATCCGAACAGGCACAGAAAGATCACCAGCACCCACTCCCCGCCCGAAACGCCGGCGCGAGGCAGCGGCTGATCGCTCGCGGCCCACACCAGCACCTCGGCCAGGCGCAGCGTTCCCCACGCGATCAGAATGAACGGCCAGTAGCGCGCCAGATAATCGAGCAGCGGAAGCTGGGGGTACATATTCCGGGCAAGAAACAGCAAACCGATGGCGATCAGCAGCAGCGGCGCGACCAGGGACGTGCGTCTCATGCTTTTTTCGCCATCCCGCGCTCGGCCAGCTTGAACAATCCGAACACGATCAGCAGCACCGGCCAGGTGCGCCCGAAGCTGATTACGCCCATCTGGTCGGCCGCCAGCAGGAATCCCAGGGTGATCAACAGCACGGGACCCTGGACCGCGCAAATCAGATTGCCGCTCATCGCTGGGCCTCTCTTGTATCGGTGCGGTGGGGATGCGCGGGCGGGGCGATGCGCAGATACAGCAGGTACGCTCCGAGAGCGATCAGCGCCACCGGCCAGTAGCGCAGGATGCGCGAGAAATCCAGCAGGTCCAGATTGTCGAGCAGGAAGATCACGCCGAGCGCGATCAGGATCACCGGCGCGACCGGGAAGCGCGAGGCGCCGTGGCCCGGCACCAGGCTCGAAAATTCGTCCACGGGCTGCCCGAGCTGCCGGCGGCGCGCCGTGTGGTACGCCTCAAACGGCATGTAGAACATGAAGCCGGCGAGCAGCATCGAAACCAGCGGCTCCAGTCCGCGCGCGGCGTCGTTGGAGAGCACCGTGATCATCAGTCCGAACAGGATCACGTGCACGAATCCCTTAGCGTATTGCCCGTTGTAGATCGCGCCCACGCCGGGAATGAAGCCCAGGCAGAACGCGAGGCCGGGGGAAACGTCGCTGCGCAGCGTCTGCTGCGGCGGAGCGGTGTAGGGAGAGGGTTCGGAAATGGGGGGCGGCGACGCGGCCGCCGGGATGGCTGTCATATTCGGCAGGTGCTCCTCACAATAGATCGTTCCATTCGCGCTGCGGACGCTCGCTTCATCAAGCGCCTTCCCGCACGCGCGGCAATATCCGACAACTTTCGGCTGCGTGCTCATTTCTTCTGATTATTGTTCTGGTCGGGCGGCTGGTCCGACCACTCCTTCAATTGCGTCTGAATTTCGAACACCACGCGGAGATTTTCGTAACCCTTCACCGTGCGCGCCCACACCCGCTGCGCGCGATCCTCGGCCGCCGCGTACACCTTCACTGGATCGAGATCGGAGGGTTTCAACTGGCGGATGTTGATTCCGGCGAAGCGCCCCAGCATGGCGAAGGTGAGGATGGTCATCGCCAGGCTCATGGTGAAGCGCGGCTGGAACAGAGGCTCGATCCAGGGACCGAACAGGCGCCGCAGCGGCGAGGGCCGGATCGCGGAGCGGCTGGGCCCGTCGGTGATCTCGAACAGAATCCGCGTCACCAGCTCCGGCGGCGTGTCTAACGTCGCGACGCGTTCCATGAACGCGACCGCGCCCTTGGCGTCGCGAGCCAGATCCGCGCATTCCGCGCACTCCGCCAGGTGCTTTTCGAGAGCAGACTTCTCCTCGCCGCGGATGGAGCCATCCACGTAATCGGCGAGCAGAATTTCCAGCTCCTGGCAGTTCATAATCCCACTACCCCAGTTCCCAGTCCCCAATCCCTACACGGAAACCTTATTCCTTCTCAGAACTCGCGCCAGCTCTGCGCGGCCGCGGTTCAGCCTCGATTTCACCGTGCCTTCGGGCACGCTCAACACCTGGGCGATCTCGCGATATTCCAGCTCCTCCAAATCCCTAAGTATTACCGTTTCGCGTAATTCCGGTGAAAGTTTTTGTAAAGCCGCCTGCAGCAGCTCGCTCGCCTCCCGCCCGGCGACCATCCCTTCGGTGCGCGCCGCCATCGCCGTTTTTTCCTCGAGCATGGGGAGCTGCCCTTCGATCGAGTCCGTGGCGCGTTCCAGCCGCGTGCGCCGGTAATGGTCGATCAGCAGGTTGCGGCTGAGCCGCGCCAGCCATACGGTGAACGATCCTTCGCCCGCGCGGAAGCTCTTGAGCGACCGGAACACGCGCAGGAACACTTCCTGGGTCAGATCCTGCGCCTCCTGATCCGAGCCGGTGAAACGGTAGCAGATCGCGTACACACGCCGGCTGTGGACTTTCACCAAGTCCTCCCAGGCGGCCTGCTCGCCCCCCAGACAGCGCTCGACTAGCTGGTTGTCGGCGTCCAAGAACAGTCGGCTCCCGGGGACGGCCCGTGTCCAGGTCGCGCAGGCAGGGAAATGGGCGCTCGTGGTAATCTGTCCAACTGTAGCAGTGGCCGCCGTGCGCATCTTCGTTCCCGGAACCTGTTGAGGTTAGAAATTACTATCCAGTAATGGAAACGAAGAACTGACATGAGAAGTTCGATTTACATTTTAACCACGATCCCCATAGGGATTGTGGGGACAATCGAGGTCGGACGGCGTGCAGGACTGGCGCCGGCATCGTTAAACGCTTGAATAAGAAAAATTTGGCGATCGGCCTCGGCTTGGTAATCTTGGCCGGCCTGGCGGCGTATGCCGTTTGGCGCTGGCGCGCGTCGGGTTTTGCCTGGCGCGATGTTGTAGCGGCTCTGGCGCATGTGAACTGGTCCTGGCTGGCGGCCGGAATGGCCCTGGTGCTGGCGACCTACGTGGGCCGCGCGCTGCGCTGGGAGATCATGATCCGCCCCATCCGTACTGACGCCAGCCTGTGGCGGATTTTTACAGCTACAGCCATCGGTTTCACCGCCGTGGTCCTGTTCGGCCGCGCGGGCGAGGCGGTGCGGCCCTATCTGATCGCCAAAAAAGAAAACGTCACCTTTTCGAGCCAGATCGCGGCGTGGGTGCTGGAGCGGATTCTGGACCTGATGATGATCCTGCTGATCTTCGGGATCGCACTCACCCAGGTCTCCTCGAGCGCCATTCAGCCCGGCCCCCGGGCTCGGGTCGCGCTCGAAGCCGGAGGATACACCGCAGGGATCACGGGAGCCCTCAGCCTGGCGCTTCTCATCGCCCTGCGGCAGTTTCACGGCCGCGCACGGGAGCGGCTGCTTGAGTGGCTCTCATTTTTGCCCGAACGGATTCTGCTGCGCGTGCGCAAGGTGGTCACGTCCTTCGAGGCGGGCATGCAATCGACGCGCAGCGGATGGTTTACGCTGCTGCTGGTGATCTACACGGTGATCGAGTGGGTGATGATCGCCGCCGCGTTTTTCTGCGTGTGCCGCGCGTTTCCCGCGACCGCGCGGCTGGGCCTGGCCGATGTCGTCATTCTGCTGGGCTTCGTGGCGTTCGGCAGCGCGGTGCAAATTCCCGGCGTCGGCGGAGGGATGCAGATCGCGACGGTGCTGGTGCTGACCGAATTTTTCGGCGTCGGCCTGGGCGCGGCCACGGCCATCGCGCTGGTCTTGTGGATCGTCTCTTTCGTGCTGATCGTTCCTCTGGGGCTGGGGCTCGCCTTCCACGAAGGCATCCACTGGCGTAATCTGAGACATTTGGAGCCGGAAACCGAGGGAACATCGGCGTGACCTGTCCGTTCTGCGGCCACAAGCAGGATCGCGTGATCGATTCGCGCGAAAGCAAGGAAGGCGACGTCATCCGCCGCCGCCGCGAGTGCCTGAAGTGCCAGCGCCGCTTCACCACCTACGAGCGCAGCGACGAGATCCCCTACATGGTGATCAAGCGCGACGGAAGACGCGAAAAATTCGACCGGCAGAAGATCCTCGAAGGGCTGCTGAAGGCGTGCGAAAAGCGGCCGGTGGCGATGGCGAAGCTGGCCGAAGTGGTGGACGAGGTCGAGTCCAAGCTCGCCGACAGCCCGGAGCGGGAGATGTCCACGACGGCGATCGGGGAGCTGCTGATGAAGCGCCTGCGGTCGCTGGATAAGATCGCGTATGTGCGTTTCGCGTCGGTGTATCGCGATTTTCAGGATGTCGAGGCATTTTTGACGGAACTGAAGGATTTATTGCAGCGGCGCGGATAATCGCACGGCGCGCCGCGAGACGAAAACCGCTTGCTCACGCGCGCGGCTCGGCTTGGGACACGCGGTCGGCTCGCGCACATGCGGGGGGCGCGCGCGTCAGCAAGCGTGGGACGTCTTGCGCGGCACACCGGGCTCCTCAGAGGGGCACTGTGAAACGGAAAGTCGATCCTTTTCCCGGTTCCGATTCGACCCAGATGCGCCCGTGGTACCGATCCACGATCCGCTTGCATATCGCCAGCCCGATGCCGGTCCCGGAATATGCGTCGTTGCTGTGCAAACGCTTGAACAGGCCAAAAATCGTCTCTGTGTATTCCCGATCGATCCCGATGCCGTTATCGGCAACCGAAAAGACGAAATACTCGTCTTCCGCCTGGGCCGTGATACGCAGAACCGGCGCCCGGTCCGGGCTGCGATACTTGATGGCGTTGCTGACCAGATTTTGGAACACTTGCTGCAAGTGGGTGGAATGCACGGCCACGGCCGGTAAGCGCTCCGAGATTACCCGTGCGCCAGAATTGGAGATCGCGCTGCTGAGGTTCGAAAGAGCGGCTTCGAGCGCCTGGTTCGCGTCGGTGATCTGCGGCGGAGCGTTGGAGCTGGTGGCCTGCGTATAGGCGAGCAGGTCGCGCACCAGCGTCTCCATGCGAGTGGCGCCGCTGCGCAGATAGCTCAGAAATTTTTTGCCGTCCCCGGCCAGCACCTCGCCATGCCGCTGCTCCAGCAGCTCGCTGTAGATTTTTATGCTGCGCAGCGGCTCCTGTAGATCGTGGCTGGCCGAATAGGCGAACTGCTCCAGATCCTGATTCGCGCTTCTCAGCGCGGCCTCCGCGTTGCGAAGCTCCGTCGAATCGAAGTAGTAACAGATGACGCCATATTGGCCGTCGGGCAGCCGCATGCGATGCAGCTCCCATTCGTAGGATTCGACGGCTTTGATGTCCTTCCGCGGTTTGGTAAAGGCCGCGGAGAAAAACGGCTCGCCCGTTGCAAGCGTATGCCGGAAAGCCGAGATGGCTTGTTCCGCAACGGGCGCCGGCCAGATGATGTGCAAAGCCTCGCCCAGATCGCGTCCGATCACCGGACGGACGTTACGGAACGCACGATTCTGCGACCCCGCGTTCATCTGCACGATGCACAGGCTGGAATCCACCACATAAATTCCGAACGGAGCCCGCTCCACCAGCTCGAAAAACGTGTGCCGGCTCTGCGCCAGTTGGGCCTCGGCCCGCTTCCGCTCGGAAATATCCCGCGCGACTTTGGAGGCGCCGACAATCTTACCCTGCGCGTCCTTGATCGGGGAGATGGTGAGCGAGACAGCGAACAGTGACCCGTCTTTGCGTCGGCGCAGCGTTTCGAAATGGTCGACGCGCTCGCCCTGCCGCAGCCGGGCGAGAATATCGGGTTCCTCGTCCTGGCGGTCTTCGGGAATCAGCAGCTCCGCGATCGTCTTGCCGATCGCTTCCTGTGCCGTGTAGCCGAACAGACGCTCGGCGGACTTGTTCCAGCTCGTAATAACACCGTCGAGATTCTTGCTGATGATGGCATCGTCGGAGGAGTTGACGATCGCGCTGAGCAGCAGCGTGTCGCGTTCGGTCAACCGGCGTTTGGTGACGTCGCGTGTGATCGCCAGATGCACCGTGCTTGCGTCGCTGTACGTCAACGGCGCCGCATGCGTTTCCATGTGGTGCCGCGCGCCGTCGAAGCCGATCATGTCGAACTCCAGGGAGGCTTTCCCGCCACCGCACACGCGTTCGTTCATTTCGCGGAAGCGGTCGCGATCTTCAGGCGCGATGATTTCGTACAGGTTCCTGCCGATGAGATCCTCGGGCTTCGAAGCGCCCACCATTTCGAGGCCTGCCGCGTTCATGAACAGCAGGGTGCCATCCCGCGCGACGATCTTGACGCACTCCGGCGTGGTATCGACGATGGCCCGGAACTGCTGATCGGCCTGGATCTCCGCCTTCTTGCGATCGGTGATGTCCATCAGCAGATTGATCCCGCCGATGATTCGCCCTTCGCCGTTGCGGATCACGGCGGGGTAGGGAGCAAACCAAAAACGTGTGCCGTCCGGGCGCTCGGCAATGCATTCAACGCCACCCCGCACCTGCACTCCCCGCAAAGCAAGAGCCATGGGGCACTCATCGTGCGGCAGATACGTGCCGTCCGGAAGGAAGATCTTCCAGGTAACGCACCACTGGTCCGTTCCGAGCTGCGGCACCCTGCCCGAAAGCTTCACTGCCGCCTGGTTGAAGTAGGTGAGCCGGCCTTCCGCGTCCGTGGTATAAACGGCAGCGGGGAGCGCCTCGAGCATCTCCCGGAAAACCCGATCGGTGATATCGCCCCGTGCCAATAAAACGGCGAGCGAGCTGGTGTCAGCCGCCGTCATTCCTCAATTCCTCTCGCAACGAGCCACCTTACCACGGCGCTTCGGAATCCCCCTCGCAGGTGCACTTTCCTCTTCCATTTCAAGAGGATCACAGTTCTGGGGTTAGATCCGTCCAGCATATGAACGTTTCACCGTTATGTTCGCGGCAGATTCGCCTATGATGGCGCCGATGTTGCGTGGACGGCGCCACTCAGAAAAGCGCAAAAGCGGGTCAGCGTGGTTAGACAAATCCTGGTAACCCGCTTCCCTCAAAACCATCTTTGAAATAGGTACTTAACAGAAAGATCGAACACTGGTATACTTGATGACAGTCCCCGGACTCATCCGGTATGCGTGGAGTGTGTTTCGTAGGTGTGCGTGTAAGTGTCTGGGAACAAAGGAAATGAACCGGCGGAACGAATAGCCGGAGGCCCGGTCCTTTGGACGAACGGTTCCAGTGCGGATTGGGAGAGGTGAGCGCAAGTGGATCATTTTGAGGACCAGTTTTTAGAAGGCCACGAACCGCTGGGAATCCCTTTCGACGAGGAAGGGGCGTTCTTCCATCCCGAGGAAGTTCATGACGGTGAGGACTTTGCGGCTGCTCACCCGGCCGAGGAGTCGATCTATACCGACGATCCCGTGCGAGTGTATCTGCGCGAGATGGGCGCGGTTCCGCTGCTCACGCGCGAAGGCGAGGTGAATCTTGCACGTCGCATGGAGCGAGGTAAGTTGCGGATGCAAAAGGCGATCAGCCGCTCCGCGCTGGTCCAGCTCCGCGCCGTCGAGATCTCCGACGCGATTCGCAAGGAGATCGAGGAACTCGACGCCTTCGTCGATCTGGGCGACCTCGAAGAAGAGAGCGCTGCCTATATCAAAAGGCGTGAAGAGGTCAAAAACGACCTCGCCGAGATCATCAATCTGCACAAACGGCTGGCGCAGGTGCAGGACAAGCTCGCCGACATCGCGCTGAGCAACAAAAAATTGCGCCGCAAATGGAGCGGGAAACTGGCTCGTGGAAGAATTCAGGTTTCGAGAGCCATCCGCAAGATTCCGTTCTATTTATCGCAATGGAAGCAATTCGGTAAAGAGATCGACCATGTAGTCGAGGAGATTTCGCACCTCGAAATGGAGCTGCGCAAGCTGGAAGGCCGCACCAGCCAGACCGCACAGGCCAAGTCGCGCGAGTTGAAGCGCGAAATCCGCAAGCGCGAGCAAACCGCCGGCGCCAGCCTCCCGGAGCTGCGCCACACCGTTGCGGTGATCCGTCATGGCGAGATCGAAGCCGAGCGCGCCAAAAAGGATCTGGTTGAAGCCAACCTCCGGCTGGTGGTTTCAGTAGCGAAGAAGTACGTGAATCGTGGCTTGCATCTGCTTGACTTGATTCAGGAAGGCAACATCGGCCTGATGCGCGCCGCCGACAAGTTCGAATACCGCCGCGGCTACAAATTTTCGACCTACGCGACCTGGTGGATCCGCCAGGCCATCACGCGCGCCATCGCCGATCAGTCGCGCACCATCCGTATCCCGGTGCACATGAACGAATCGATGAACAAGTTTCTTCGCGCCACGCGGGAACTTGAAAAAGAATTAGGCCGCGCGCCGACCAACGACGAAATCTCGCGGCGCATGGACATTCCAGTTGAAAAAGTCCAGAAGCTGAAGACCATCTCGCGCGACCCGGTGTCGCTGGAAACACCAGTGGGCCGCGACGGCGAATCGGCGCTGGGCGATCTGATCGAAGATCGCTGGGTGGGCTCGCCGGTAGACGCCGTGATCGACACCAACGTCCGCGACGAGACCGCCAACATCCTCAAGACGCTTTCTCCCAAGGAGGAGAAAGTGATCCGCCTGCGCTTCGGCATCGGCTGCGAGCGCGAGCACACGCTTGAAGAGATCGGCCAGGAATTCGACGTGACGCGCGAGCGCATCCGCCAGATCGAGGCCAAGGCGCTGCGGCAGTTGCGCTCCCCCGAACGTGCGCGGCATCTGCGCGCGCTGCTCGCGGCGCGATAGCCTGTGCAGGCTCGGGCGTTCTGGAAGGCCGTGACTCACGCTCAATCCGGCTTTCTGGAAAATCTGATTGCGCTGCTGGACCAAGACCGCGATTCGATTGCGCGGGATTCCCGCCGAGATCCAGGCGCGCCTGCCGGCGAGTTAACTCCGCCGCTGCTCCCCTCTAATCCTGCTCCCCGAGCGTTTGAGCATAGGTTTTGCCGTATGGATAAAAGAGCTCTTTGCGGCCTTCCTTCCACGCGGCCTTCATCTCCAGCGTTGTGATATCCCAGTCTGGCCGGCACTTTTGGGTGACGGCACGGAGATCGTGACGAAGATCCTCCGGCGTCGGGCGGCCGAAGAACCAATAGCCGTTGTAGATCTTGTAGACAATGAGGCCGGGTTCCAGAACGACGACATGCGGAATCATCGGATTGTGGTCCGGATCGGTATATTCTGCGATGTCGAGGTCTTTTTGAATGATTCGGCCCGCATCGGAAAGGAACGGCCAGTGAGCGCCAACGCCAGAACGGTACTCATTCGTAACGGTGAGATTGTCGGTGCTGATTGTCACCAGACGACAGTATCCGACTTCCAATTCACGATGCAGTTGGACGAGGAGTTCAGCCTGCCGTCGGTCCTTGGGGCAATAGCCGCCACGGCTAAGTACGAGAACCATGGGATGCTGACCCTGCAGTTCTGAGAGCTTACGGCGTTTGGCAGTATGGTCAGTGAGTTCATAGTCGGGGAAGCGCGCCCCGGGCACGATATCGGACCGCATAACGAAAGCTCCTTTCGCTGCGTCGTGGACGCTGCTGTTGGCATCGACCTGGGCGGGCTATGGTTTACGGCCTGAAACTGAAAAGCCTCCCTCAGGGGCAGAAGGTCACATCGATTTTATCGGCTTTTCGCCCCGACTGAAGTCGTGACCTCGTTACAGAGCCCCGCGCGAAGAGTTTTTTCCGCAGCCTTGCCAGGATGCAACCCAGACGCTCCGGACTTCGCATATGATGACTTTATGCGAATTCTTGCCGCATTCCTCCTCTCCTTCGGGTTGTTTGGCGCCGCGCCCTCCAAAGTTGGCGCCGACTCCGCGCGACTCAAAAAGGCTTTCCGTAAACCGCAGCGCAACGGCTGGATTTTCGTGCACCTGGAAGGCTCGCCGGCCGATATCGGTTTCCAGCACGGCTACCTCCTGGCGCCGGAG
Source organism: Bryobacteraceae bacterium (assembly GCA_035501755.1). Lineage (GTDB taxonomy): Bacteria > Acidobacteriota > Terriglobia > Bryobacterales > Bryobacteraceae > Palsa-187. The sequence goes on from DATJVN010000168.1 coordinate 23,225, forward strand.
ATCGCCGACTCCGAGCGCGCCATTCGCACCGTCCTCACGCATGATTCCAAGGACTGGCAGTTTTTCCGCAGCGCCGCGGAAACCGTATTCTGGCCGCACATCGAGCCGGAATATCGCGCTGAGCTCCAGGGCATCGTCTCTGGCGTCCAGGCCAAGGGCGTCAAGCTCGACGTGTGGGACATCGTGGCCATGAACGCGTGGCTGGAGCTCGATCCGTATTATCTGAAGTGGGCCGACGCCAACACGTCGCGCCCCACCGGAGAGCATTGCAGCGCCTTCGTCGCCACCGGCAGCTATACCAAGGACGGAAAGCCGGTGATCGCGCACAATAACTGGACCGATTACATCACCGGTTCGCGCTGGGACATCATTTTCGACGTCGTTCCCGAGCACGGCAATCGTTTCCTCATGGACGGCATGCCCGGCCTGATTCATTCCGCCGACGATTTCGGCATCAACTCCGCCGGAATCATGATCACCGAAACCACCATCAGCCAGTTCCACGGTTTCAATCCCAACGGCGTGGCGGAGTTCGTCCGCGCGCGCAAAGCGATGCAGTACTCCGATTCGATCGACGATTTCGCGCGCATCATGGAGGACGGCAACAACGGCGGATACGCCAACGACTGGCTGGTGGCTGATCGCAAAACCGGTGAAATCGCCAGCCTGGAGCTGGGGCTGAAGCACGTGAATTTGTGGCGCACCAAGGATGGATATTTCGCCGGCTCGAATTATCCCATCGATCCGGCCCTCGCTCGAGATGAAACGGATTTCGACACGCACGATCTGTCGAACAGCGCCAATGCGCGCCACGTTCGCTGGGACGAGCTGCTTCGGGAGAACAAAGGCCGCATTGACGTCGCGCTGGGGCAGAAATTCCTGTCGGATCATTACGACACCTATGACAAGAAAATCGAGCCGGATGAACGCACCCTGTGCGGCCACATCGAGCTCAGCACGCGCGGATCGAAGCCCTGGCAGCCGCCCTACGGAACGGCCGGAGCCGTGGAAAACAAGGTCGCCGACGCGACCATGGCGGACCAGATGTCGTTCACCGCGGCCATGGGTCACGCCGGCGGAATCGATTTCAAAGCGGCGAAGCACCTGAAGCAGCATCCCGAGTTTGACTGGGAAAAAGGCGTCCTGCGCGACCTCGATTCGCACGTCTGGACCACGTTTACGGCTGCGAAATAGGCGCCACCGCGAAACCGTAAGTCCGGGCCGCCTTCGCGAACTGGCGGTCGTGGGTGAAAATTGTCAACGCGGCGGACCGCTCCGCCCGCCAGACCAAAGCGCTCGAGAGATGGATCGCGTCGAGCGTGGCGATGACGGTTTCGAAAGGCTCGGTCGCGCGCCGCAGCACGCGGGAATCGAACCGGACGAAATCGATTTGTGCCAGCAGCCAGCCGGCGCGGTGTCCTAACTGCCGCAACTCATCGGCGGTGATCCTGTTCAGAAAACGGCGTTGGTGCAGCGTCCGCCAGACCTCGACCTTGGCCAGCTCACTTGAAACTGCGGACTCCCAATCTCCCCAGCCTGCCACCGGATTCGGCTCGCTGAGTAACAGCCGCAAAATGACCGAGGAATCCAGATAGGCGTTCACGACAGAAGTCGTCTTGAACGGCCCTTCTGCATCAGGCGCAGGCTCTCTCGAATCATTTTTCGATCGATTTTCGGCAGAGGCAGCAACGCGAAGATTCTGGCGGCTTCCTCGGGTGAAACGCGCCGCGGTTCGCCCATCCCGGGAGATTCTCTCGGCTGGCACGCCGTCAGTCGCGCCACCGGCCGGTTCCGCTCCTTCACCACCACCTCTTCTCCCGATTCCGCCAGCCGCACGTAGTGGCTCAGCCGGGCCTTCAGCTCGGAAATCTTCACTTCCCGCATACCTGACCTATTATAGTCACATCAGGTCAGATTCTATTCCACGCGCATTTCGATTTTCGACCCGTCCGCGCCGCCGAAATATACGCGCTCGGTCGCCTTGGTGAAATCCGACGACAGAGCCTTCGGAATATCCATGAATTTCTGCGGATTCCGGTCCACCAGCGGGAACCACGAGCTTTGAATCTGCACCATGATGCGATGCCCCTGGCGCCAGGTGTGCGCGATATCGGGCAGGCGGAAGGCGATGCGGTCCGGGTCACCCGGCTGAAACGGAACCGGTTTTTCGAAACTCTTGCGGAATTTTCCGCGAAATGGCTCGCCGCGGATCAGTTCTTCGTATCCTCCCATCTTCACCGCATTCGCCGGACCCGGCGGCGGACCTGCCTGCGCGCCGCCGCGTCCCGGACCCGCGGGCGCGTTGTAATCCGGATAATCCGGCGGATACACGTCGATCACCTTCACCACAAAATCCGAATCGGTTCCCGTGGTCGCAACTTTCAGATCCACGGAAATCGGCCCGAACGCGCTTACATCGTGGTCGAGCGGCCCGGTTTCATACACCAGCACATCGGGACGCTCGGCGGCGAAGCGCTGATCTTCGGTCATATAGCTGTTCAACACTCCGTTGGCGACGAAGCCGATATACGGCACGGGCTTGTTCGGGTCGGAAAGATATTCGTCGAAACCGGAGCGGGCGGGCGCGTCCCAGGACAGGCTGCCTTTGGCATCCAGGTACAGCGTTTTCGAATTCGCGCCGCGCGGCGGCCAGCTGTCGAACTTGCGCCATTGATTGACGCCGGTCTCAAACAGCCAGGCTTTGGGAAAGTCGCTCGAGCCTTTTCCTTTTAAATAGTACATAAAAAACGGAAATTCGATATTTTGCCGGTAATATAATCCAGTTTTCGATCCAAACGTCACGTTGCCCAGCCGGTCTCCGTCGCCGCGCGAAAACCCGCCGTGGTTCCACGGGCCCATCACCAGCATCAGCGTCTTGGGCGGCGTGTTCTGCTCCATGAAATCGAACTGCTTGAGCAATCCCTGCGGGTCTTCGGTGTCGTACCATCCGCCTACCAGCATTACCGCGGGCTTGATTCCCTTCAGGTGCCGCCAGATCGCGCGCGATTGCCACACGTCGTCGTAAGTCGTGTGGCCGATGTTCAGCAGCCACAGCGGCTGTTTGTGCTTAAAATATTTCTCGTCCGCATTGGCAAGCGATCCCATGCTCAGGTAGAAATCGTAGCCGTCCGGAGTTCCGTAGTCGAAGCGCTGCGTCTGCGCCGGCGGAGGTTCGGGGTCGCCTTCGCGCAGCCGGAAGCCTTGATAAAAGCTGAAGCGATGCGCCAGCATGAACGCACCGTTGTGGTACACGTCGTCGCCCATGTAGTAATCGGTGACCGGCGCCTGCGGCGAAACGGCCACCAGCGCGGGATGCGCGTCGATCATCCCGGCAGTCACGTAGAAGCCGGGCTGCGAAATTCCCCACATTCCCACCTTGCCGTTGTTGCCGCGCACATTTTTCACCAGCCAGTCGACCGTGTCCCAGGTATCGGAGCTCTCGTCGATGTCGCGGCCCTTCTTGGCCGGATTGTGCGGGCGCAGCAGGTTGTATTGGCCCTCGCTCATGAAGCGTCCGCGCACGTCCTGGTACACGAAAATAAACTTCTCGCGCGCAAAAAATTCCGACGGGCCAAGATTCGCGCGATACTGATCCGCGCCGTACGGCCGGACATTGTAGGGCGTGCGCGTCAGCATGATCGGATAGGTTTTGTAATCACTGAAGACGTCCTTGGGAATGTAAACCGACGTGAACAGCTTGACGCCGTCGCGCATGGCGACGCGATATTCGAACTTGGTGTAATTTTCGCGGACGTAAGCCTCGTTGATCGCGGGCGGCGCGCCGCGGCCGGGACTTTCCTGCGCGCGAACCGGCGCCAGCAGGACAAGCAGGGAACAAAGTAGACGCATGGGAGCTATTCTA
>DATJVN010000169.1:0-12931 GCA_035501755.1 Bryobacteraceae bacterium
ATGCCCCGCGTTGGTCGGGTGCGAACACTCCGCGAACTTGTTTGTGTAACGGAAGTGAGGCTAGAATAGGATTCAATAAAGGAGTCCCGTTCATGTTCCGCTCGTTGATTGTTCCGGCGCTGGCCGTGTGCGCGGCCGGATTGTTCTCCTCCACGGCATCGGCTCAACTGAAGGTCGGCGTGGTGAATTTGCAGAAGGCGATTCTGGATACCGCCGAAATCAAAAAGGCGTCGGTGGATCTGCAGGCCAAGTACAAGCCGCGCCAGGACGCTCTCGACAAGGTTCAGCGCGAGCTGGCCGACATCCAGACGCAGCTCCAGGCGAGCGAGGGTAAATTGAGCGCCGCGGGCGAAGCCGACTTGCAGGCGCGCGGCGAGCGCAAGCAGCGCGAGGCCCAGCGTCTCCAGCAGGATCTGCAGGACGACGTCAACGGCGAGCGCAACGCGATCCTCCAGCGCACCGGCCAGCGCATGGCCGACGTCATCAAGAAAGTCGCCGAGGAAAAGGGATTGGACCTGGTGGTGGAGGCGCAGAACACGTATTTCGTGAAACCCGCGCTGGATCTGACCGCCGACGTTACCGCCGCCTACGACAAAGCGTATCCCGTAAAATAAAGGTGAGATGAGCGGAATTCTGGACCCATCCTACGGTGTCGCCGAGGAGCGGCGTTCGCGGCTGATCAAGCGCATCGCGCTATGGGGCGTGGTGGCGGTGGTGGTCGGCGGTGCGCTGTTCCTGTGGTTCCGGAACTGGCGCCAGGAACAGGCCGTCAAGCAGTTTTTCGCGCTGCTTGAGCAGAAAAAATATCAGGACGCGTACGCGATGTGGGGCTGCACGCAGGACCATCCCTGCAAATACTACTCGCCCGCGGCGTTCAATGAAGACTGGGGACCGTCGAGCCCCTTCGCCGACGTCGCCGCGATCAAGATTGAGCACGAGGACAACTGCGGAACGGGCGTGGTTTTCGATCTCGAAAGTCCGCACGCCATGCCGACCGGGCTGTACGTCGATAAAGACACCGGCACGCTGAGCTTCGCGCCCGGTCCGCGCTGCCCGGGCAGGCATCTTCAGATCATGGAATTTCTGAAGTCGCACCTGGGATAGCGCATTATCACCGACCGACGCGCTTCATTACCGTCGCGCCTCAATCACCTGAAGCTGGACAAAAAATCAAACGTTCGCGTGTTTGTTATGATTCAGTCATATTACGAGGTTGGTGCTATCTCCAAGCTTCGACTCCTGGAGCCGGTTTTCATGTTTGTGGGCATCATGGCCTACATCTGGGAGCTCCGCTTCACTCATCCGTGGGCGTGGATTCCGCTGGTGGGTTGGATTTTGCTGTCGCACGTAATCCGGCACGAGCGCCCGCCCGCACTGGGTTTTCGTCTGACGAATTTGCGCGACTGCCTGCGTATCTTTGGACCTATTCTGCTGGCGCTTATCTTCGCCTTGTCGATCGCCGGCGTGGAATTCGGCACCGTTCGCCCGATTGGAGCCGAGCGCGGATTGTTCTCCCTCGCGTTGTATCTGCCCTGGGGCCTGTTCCAGCAATACCTGCTGAACGGGTACTTCCTGAAGCGATTTGACACCGTGCTGGCGCCGCGTCCGGCAGGCGTGGTGACCGCGGCCCTGTTTGCGACAGTCCATTCACCCAACTGGTTCCTGATGCTGGTGACGCTGGTCGCGGGCTATGCAGCGATTCAGGTGTACCGGCGCTACGCGAATCTTTATTTTCTGGCGATCGCGCACGCCGCGTTGGGATTCCTTCTGTTCATGGTGGTGCCGGACTCGGTGAGCCATCACCTGAACGTCGGGCCAGGGGCGCGCGAATATTCGGTGCTGCGAGTTCCTCGTTAGCGGGCGAAATGATTGAGCGGACCCTCCCCGCCGCCGAGTCCTGGATTGGTGCGAATCGCTTCGGTGACGAATCGTTTCGCGCGCGCGACTGCCTCCACCAGCGCGGTTCCCCTGGCCAGCTCCGCGGTGATCGCCGCGGAATAGGTGCAGCCGGTGCCATGCGTGTGACGCGTGGCGATCCGCTCGGCCGCGAACTCGTGCACGCGGCCGTCGGAGGTGCGCAGAAGATCGATCGGTTCGTCGCGCAAGTGGCCGCCCTTGATCAGCACGTTGGCCATCCCCATGGACGCGATCTCTGCGGCGGCCGCGCGCATCGATTCCAGGTCGTTCACGGCGAAACCGGCGAGCGCGGCGGCTTCGTCCAGGTTCGGCGTGATCAGGAAGGCTTTCATCTTCAGAATCGGCCCCAAAGACGCGCCCAGCTTGCTGCGCATCACCGGATCGATCACCACGGGAAAGTTCGCCCCTTGGAGCGCCCGCGCGACCGCTTCAGCGACTGCGTCGTTCCCCAGCGCTCCCGTCTTTACCGCGTCCGGCGGAATGTCTTCAAGCACCGCGCGGATTTGCTCCTCCACCAGGCTCGGGTCGAGCACCTCCACGCGCTGCACGCCTCGCGTATTCTGCACCGTCAACAGCGTGATGACGGCTTCACCGTAGACTTCAAAGCGGTGAAAAGTTTTGAGATCGGCCTGGACGCCGGCGCCTCCGCTGGGATCGGAACCGGCGATGGTCAGCGCAACCGCACGCTCCCCTGGGGGGCGTGTGAGAAATGAACTCACCCTCTCACATTACTGGAATGCGAGCGTGCCGGTCTGCGCCGGTCCTGCCGAATTGTTGAGCGACGCCGCAACGGTCGCGACCTCGGACGCGTTGCCTGTCACTGGGAATGAGATGCGAATGAGAAACGCGCTCCCCGCCATCTGGGCGCTGAAATACGAGCTGAAATTCGAAGTAAAGTCCGCGGTGACGGCCGCGCCGATCTGCTTGCCGTTCGAGTCGGCGAAAGTGAACGACATCGGCCCGGCGGAATAGGTGTTATCGAATCCGACGATCTCGATATCGAGCTGCCCGGTGATCTGGTTGGACGCGGCCGCGGTTTCAATCAAGATCGGCGCCTGCGGGATGGTGATGGAGAGCGGCGCCGAGTTCGTGGTGGGAATGCCGCTGAGAGTGAACGTGATGGTCCCCGCGGTGGTGCCCGTCTGAAACGTCGCTGAGGGCTGGCCGTTGATCAGCACGCTCGACGATCCGGCGGCGATCGAAAACGGAAGCGAGCGCGTGCTTCCGGAGAGAAAAACGATGGAAGCATCGTCGGAAACGGGAAGCTTCGCCGCCGGCGTGAACTCAAGATTCACATTACCTTTTGCCGCGCAAGCCGCTGGTGTAGCGATGGATAGTGAGACTGAATCCTGCTGTCCGCTGACGGCCGACCCGTTGACCGAAAGCGTCGCGGCCGGAAGCGGCGGATCGGCGGGAGTTCCGGTCAGCGTGTATGCGGTGCCGTTGATGGTAAGCTTTCCGCTGACCGAAGTTGTTCCGCATGCCGGCGCGATATTGATTGAGAAATCCGTCGCCTGGCCCGGCGCGAGCGTCAGAGGCGTCGGCGGGATCTGCCCGCCTTGAAAGGATCCGCTTACCGCAATGGTCGAGATCACCAGCGGCTGGGCATTGCCGTTTAGAATCGAAAAATTGCACCCGTGTTGCGAGCCGTTGACGAGTGTCCCGAAGTTAACGGTATTTGCTCCGGCGAGCGAGCACGGCGGCTCAAAGCTGACCGTGGGCGCCGCAACCGCGGTCGCCAGAAACACCACGGTGATCGGATGTCCGGAAGCCGGCGTGATCACCAGGCTCGCGCTGTAGGTCGCCAGCGTGGCGCTTGGTGTAAAAACCACCTCGAGCACCGGGGACGTCTCGCCCGGCACCAGGAGAAAGCCCGCCGGCGCGACGGTCCCGGCGGCAAAGCTGAATCCGGCTCCGCTCAGCGTGATCACAGCGATGGTCGCGTTGGTGGTTCCGTGGTTTACGACGCAGAAATCGATCATTTCGCTGGTCCCCACCGCCACGCTGCCGAAGCTGTAGGTGGATTGGACGGGTGCGGCGGGCGTGTTGTCGCAGGTGACCAGCGCAAGCTGCGCCCGCGCGGCCAGCGAAAATGCGATGAAGACCAGGATTCTCACGGCGCCGGCTCCGGCAGCTCGAAAATCCGTTCGTGGCCCGCATCGACGCGCAGGGCGAAACTCGATCCGCGTGTGCGAATCTGCACGTAATTCAGGCCGAGCCCGGAAAACGACAGCGCGCCGGGCGCATCAAATCGCAGCTCCGATGCGTCCACGCGGCGCAGCACCACCTGATCGCCATCGGCGTACAAAATGCCGTTCGCCAGCAGCATCACCGGACCGGTCGCGCCCGCAATCGCGTTGACAATCGCGCCGGTCTCGTCCACGATCCACGTCGATTCGCGCCGCCGCACGGCGAACTGGACGACGCCGGCGTCCGAACGCAATCCGACCACCTGGCCATCGATCTTCGTCTCGACTGGCGTAAGCTGCCCGTTCTGCCAGATCGCCAGTTGCTTCGCGCCCGGGAAATAAATCGCCGCGTTGGCGCCATCGATCGCGAAAATCGCGGGACCGGCCGGCGCCGGTACAGGCTGGCCGTTGACCACTACCGCGTCCGCGGTCTTGAAAATGCACCAGGAATCCGAGCACGCTGACGAAAGCACACCGCTGAGCATCGCATCGCCGAGCGTCACGCTGGCCGACACTCCATACACTCCGCGCGCCGTGCCCGACGCGTCGATCATCACGCCGATTTGTGGCCGCTCGAGCGCGTTTTGCGCCCAAACCAAGTTGCACGTGAACAGAAATGCGAGTCTCATGGAACCGAGCCCACGATGATGGTCGGAGCGCCGATCTGGACTCCCTGCGCCGCTATCGAAGTTTCCGGCTTGCGCGCCAGCGCGGTGGTGACCAGGGCCGCGGCTGCCGCGCCGCCCACCGCCAGTCCGATCCACAGCCACTTGTGACCCCCGCGGGGTCCCATGCGCGCCGTCGATGCGCGCGCCTCCGGGGAATCGGAAAGATACATCCCGCAAACTGTCCCGGCGCGCGTCTGCCCTTTGAGCGCCGTGATCTGGATTTCGAATGACCCCGCGGTCCGGTTCCATTGCATGCCCCACACCCCTGCGCGACCGTCGCCGCGCGTGGTCACGATCTCCGTCCGCGAGCCGCTCGAGAAGGTTCCGGCGGGTCCGCTGTCCGGCAACCGGAAACTTACGGCCGCTCCGTCCACGGGTTTACCCGTTTCATCCGTCACCTGGACCGTAATACCGCGTGTGGCTCGGGCGCCGATCGGGTACACCGCGCCATCGCCTTCGATTACTTTGATTTGCAGCAGCGCCGGGTCCTGCGCCCAGGCGACGGTCGCGATCGTCAGCAGCCCTATAGCCCGCACATGAATAAGTGCCCGGAGGGGGGAAATACTCTCAGGGAAGAGTTGTCTAACCTATAAAGGATGGTCCTTACTCCCGAACACGAGGGCGGGGGCGCCGTTCGATGCCGGAAAATTACCAAACGAACCCAAACTGTTCGATTTCCTTTCAAGTTGTGCTTAAATAAGGTAAGTTCCTGATGCCAGACTTGGCCTTTCGACTGAGTCGCCGGTGGAAGTCTTTGTCCCGGCGCATGAGAGAGTTGCGGCTGATCGCCAAGGGCGCCCTGTCCACGCGCCACCCCATCATGGCGCATATTATTCCCATCCGCCGCTGCAATCTTTCCTGCACCTATTGCAACGAATACGACGACTTTTCGAAGCCGATTCCGGTGGAGACCATGGTCGCGCGGATCAACCGCCTGGCGGATCTGGGAACCAGCATTCTCACGCTGTCGGGCGGCGAGCCGCTGCTGCATCCCGAACTCGATCAGATCATCTCGGCCATGCGCGCCCGCGGCGTGCTGGCGGGCATGATCACCAACGGATACCTGCTGACGCCGGAGCGGGTCCGGCGCCTGAATCGCGCGGGCCTGGATCACATGCAGATCTCCATCGATAACGTGATGCCCGATGACGTTTCGAAAAAGAGCCTGAAAGTCCTGGATAAAAAGCTACAAATCCTGGCCGGGCACGCCGAGTTTCACGTGAATATCAACTCGGTGGTGGGCGGGGGGATTCACAATCCGGACGACGCGCTGGTGGTGGGAAAACGCGCGCTGGAGCTGGGATTTTCGGCGACGGTCGGAATCATCCATGACGGTGACGGCCAGCTTCGGCCGCTGGGTGAGCGCGAGCGCCGGGTGTATCACGAGATGAAGGCGATGGAGAATCGCCATTTCGCGCGACTGAATTTTTTCCAGGACGCCATCGCGCAGGGCAAGCCCAACCACTGGCGCTGCCGGGCGGGCGCGCGCTACATGTACATCTGCGAGGACGGTCTGGTGCATTATTGCTCGCAGCAGCGCGGCTATCCGGCGAAACCGCTCGATCAATACACGCGCGAGGACATCCGCCGTGAATATCTGACCGAGAAATCCTGCGCTCCGTACTGCACCGTAAGCTGCGTCCACTATATTTCGTATTTCGATTTCTTCCGCGCGCCGCAGACTATCAAATCGTCCATGCCCGACGCGCCGAAACCTCCGCTGGTGAAGATTCAAGGCGCGGATTAGGCACTGGCTGCCGTCGTCGCAAAGCGCAGAACCGCGGCTTCGAAATCGTTCGGCGGAGTCAGTAAATCGCGTTGCCGGGCCTGCCAGCGTACTATATTCTGAACAGGCCTATGATTTCGTTCGATGCTTCTCACCGCGCGGTGCATTATCCAAACGATCGGCGATTTCGCATATGGATTCGCCCTTCGGCGCTCGCGGTAATGGCTATTCTCGTGATCGTTCCCCTGGCGCTCGCCTGGATTCAGGTCGCGTTCTTCGGATTACCGCATATCGCTGCGTCGCCGGCTTCGATCGAAGGCGCGTCGACCGGCCCGCACGGCTTTCCTGCGTGGATTCGATGGAGCCACTTCTTTAATCTTTTCTTCCTGTTCATGTTGATGCGCAGCGGTCTTTCGATTCTGATGGATCATCCCCGGCTGTACTTCAATGACCACTGCACGCCCGGAACCGAATGGATTCGCTTCACTCCGCTGCGCGTGCCAACGGATCGTCTGTGGACGGCCAAAGATGACGCGCGTTACATCTCGCCGATGGTGGCGCTGCCGGGTTACCGTCACACGGTGGGCGTGGCGCGATCGTGGCACTTCATCAATGTGTATGGGTTTGTGCTGGTGGGCGTGTTTTTCGTTTGCGGCCTGCTCACCAGCGATCAGTGGATGCGTCTGGTGCCGACATCGTTTTCGGTATTCGTCGACGCATGGAGCACCTTCGTGCATTATGCGAATCTGCGCCTTCCGCCCGAGCCGAACGGGTTCTACGGGTACAACGCGCTGCAGCAGCTGGCCTATGCCGCGACGATTTTCATTATGGCTCCGCTGAACATCCTGACCGGCGTAGCGATGTCGCCGGCGCTGGTGAATCACTTTCCGCGTTACACCCGTATTTTCGGAGGCCGGCAGGCGGCGCGCTCGATTCACTTTCTGCTTCTGGTCGGATTTGCGCTCTTTGTCGTTGTCCACGTCACGCTCGTGGTTCTGACGGGCTTCGAGCGCAACATGAATCACATCGTGCTCGGCACGGACGATCTGCGCCCGGATGGAATGATTCTGGGATTCATCGGGATTGCAACGGCGCTGATCTCGTGGATCGTCGCGCATTATATTTCGTGGTATTTCCCGCGAGGGTTGCAGCACGCGCAGAAAGCGATCACCGAGCCGGTAAAATTAGTGACGCTTGACCGCCTGATTCCCTCGGAGCACTACACGAGAAGCGATATTTCGCCGCATTTTTGGCCCAACGGCAAGGCGCCGGTACGCGAAGATTGGAAACAACTCGCGGCAGGCAATTTCCGGGATTACAAGTTGAAGGTTTCCGGCCTGGTGGATCATCCCGTCGAACTTTCGCTCGCCGATATCCAGAGACTTGGTGTCGAGGAATATGTGACCATGCATCACTGCATCCAGGGCTGGTCGGGGATCGCTCAATGGCGAGGAGTGTCGATGCGCAGATTGATTGAACACGTCCGCCCGAAACCTTACGCAAGAGTCATCGCGTTTTACTCGTTTGGCGAATCGCTGTACGGCGGACCTTATTACGACACCCAGCCGATCGAAGAGGCGATGAAGGCGCAGTGCATCCTCGCCTTTGAAATGAACGGTTCGCAGTTGTCCGAAGTGTATGGAGCTCCGCTTCGTCTTCGAGTGGAGAACCAGCTCGGTTACAAGATGGTGAAGTGGATCGAGCGAATCGAATTCGTGACTTCGGAAAAACTCCTGGGCGCAGGCGAGGGCGGGAAGAACGAGGACGATGAGTACTTCGATCTTCTTCCGAACATTTGAATGAACCCATCCGACACGCGCGCGGAGCGCGGCGCCGAGGCGCGCGTCGCTGCGTTGCTGGACCGGCTGCGACTGGCGCGGCTGTTGGCGCGCTGGCCGGCAAGGCTGGTGTGGGCGGTTTACATGTTCGTCAACGGTTTCATCACAATCGGGGTGCTGGCGCTGCTCGCGGCATTGACTCACAACCCCTTCGTGTTTCCATCGCTCGGGCCGACGGCGTATCTCTTCTTTTTTAGCCCGCTCGCGCCGGCATCAACGCCGCGCAATACCATTTTTGGCCACGCGATCGCCCTCGCCTGTGGTTACGGTGCATTTGCTTTGGCCGGATTAAGCGCTCAGGGCGGACTACCGGGGCATCTGATGTGGCCTCGTGTGTTGGCAGCGGCGCTTTCCCTGTCCGCTACAGGAGCCGTGATGGTCCTGGCCGACATAAATCATCCTCCCGCCGGCGCAACGACTCTCATTGTCGCCCTCGGAATCATTGCCGAGCCTCGGTATCTGCTGGTGATCGAAGCGGCGGTGATCCTGTTAACGGCACAAGCATTCGTCATTAACCGGCTGGCCGGATTGCCGTACCCGCTCTGGCGAATTAGGGAAAGTCCGCACGATTAACCGGAACCTCGAACACTTCATCCACGCCCACGGCTCTGAACTCTCAACAACTTCGGACCGGGACAGGAACAACAGCCCAGGTCCTGTAACGATCCCGGCCATTCCGCCGATTTATAGGGTATGTCCTCCTCTCCCGCTGGAAAATTTCAGGATCACTACGCGATTCTCGGCATCGAGCCGGGTTCTGATGCGACCGCTGTTCAGGCCGCCTACACCCGGCTCTCTGAAAAATTCCGGCCCGAAAATCCTCAAACCGGAGATCCTGAAAAATTTGAAGCGGTTAATAATGCCTTCGAAGTTCTCTCCGACCCGGACCTGCGCACCGCGTTCGATCGGCTGAAAGGCGTCGCCGAGCCCAAGCCGCAGTTCAGCGGGCGTTCCTTTTTCGACGCGCTGAAGCATGGAGGCGATCTGCGCGCAGCCATACTGTGCATCCTGTATGACCGCAGGCGCACGCAGCCCGTCAAGCCGGGCCTCTCCATCCGCAATCTGGAGGGCATGCTCACCACAACCACCGACGATCTCAACTTCGCCTTGTGGTACCTGAAGCAGCGCGCCCTGGTCGCCAATGACGACAAGAGCAGCCTGCAAATCACGGTGCAGGGCATGGATCACCTGGAGAGCAATCCGCCAGCGGCGGATAACGTTTTGCCGTTCATCAAGACAGAAGCGCTGAGCGAAAAATCCGAGGAGAGCGCGTACAACAAAGGCGAATCGGTGTTGAGCGCGCTCAACCGCAGCCGCGCGGTGCGATCCGCGACCCGGGCCACGGCCATCGTTCCGCGATAACAGACGCGATAACACCCGCGGCGCCAGCGCGCCTTTCAAGCTGATAGAATTGTCTTTCCACGCAAGCGCGGAAAATTCATCTTCAGGGAACAGGAAACGAGCTTATGGCGGTCACAGGTGCGGGTCTTGAGGGAATCATCGCCGCGGAATCCAGAATCTGTTACATCGATGGCGACGCGGGAATTCTCAGTTATCAGGGGTTCAACATCCACACGCTCGCCGAGAAGGCGACGTTTGGAGAAGTCATCTTTCTGCTGTGGAACGGGCGGCTGCCCAAGCGCAGCGAGCTCGATGAGTTGAGAGCGTCGCTGGTGGCGAACCGGCCGATTCCGGCGGAGGTCACCGATTTCCTGAAGCGCACGGGGAAATCCGCGCCGATGGACGTGCTGCGCACCGCGGTCTCCATGCTGTCGCTGTACGATCCGCAGGCCAAGGACATGTCGCCGGAGGCGAATCACGCCAAGGCCACCAAGCTGATGGCGCAGACCGCGACCATCGTCACCAGCTTCGACCGCCTGCGCAAGGGGCAGCCGGTGGTGGAAGGAGATCCCAAGCTGACTTTCGCCGCGAATTTTCTGTACACGCTGACCGGCAAGCGTCCCGACGAGGTGATGGAGCGCGCCTTCGACATCGCCATGATCCTGCACGCCGATCACGAGCTGAACGCGTCGACGTTCGCGGCGCGAGTAGTCGCGGCGACACTTTCCGATATTTATTCGGCCGTGACGGCGGGCATCGCGGCGCTCAAGGGTCCATTGCACGGCGGCGCGAATGAGGAGGCGATCAAGATGCTGCTCGCCACCGGTACAGCGGACAAGGCGATCGAGCATGTGAAGAACATGCTCGCCAACAAGCAGAAGGTCCCGGCTTTCGGACATCGCGTGTATCACACCACCGACCCTCGCGCGACGCACCTGAAGGCGCTGTCGGAAGAGCTCGGCAAGCGCACCGGGCACGTGGAGCTGTACGAAACGTCGAAGAAGATCGAGCAGTACATGAAAGAGGCGAAGAATCTCAACGCGAATGTGGATTTTTATTCCGCCTCGACGTATTATTCGCTGGGCATCCCCATCGATCTGTTCACCCCGATTTTCGCGGTGAGCCGCATGTCGGGATGGACGGCGCACGTGCTGGAGCAGTATCACAACAACCGCCTGATTCGTCCGCGCGCCGAGTACACGGGGCTGCCGGTCGGTCAGGAATGGGTGGATATCCAGAATAGGTAGTGGGTACTGGGAACTGGGTAGTGGGGCGGGCGCTCCGGACTCATGTACGATCTTTCTTTTTTCAGAAATAATCTGGACGCGATTGCGAAAAGACTCGCGGACCGGCCATTCGTTCTGGATGTCGAGGCGTTTCATAAGCTCGACACGGAGCGTCGCGCGGCGCTAACGGAATCCGAGCAGCTCAAGGCGAAACGCAATACCGCTTCGCAGGAGATCGCCAAATTGCGGAAGAGCGGCGCCGATACGAGCGTCCAGCAGGCGGAGGTGCGCGCGATCGGCGAGCGGATCGCGTCTCTGGATCAGAAAGGCGCGGAGCTCGACGACGCGTTTCGCCAGCTAATGGCCGGTGTTCCGAATCTGCCGCACGAATCCGTGCCCACGGGCAGGAGCGCCGACGATAACGTGGAAGTGCGGCGCTGGGGAAATCCTCCGCAATTTTCTTTCGAGCCCAAGGCGCACTGGGATCTTGGGCCCGAACTGGGCATTCTGGATTTCGAGCGCGCCGCGAAAATTACCGGCGCGCGCTTCGCGGTGTATTGGGACCTGGGCGCGAAAATGGAGCGCGCGCTGATTAATTTCATGCTCGATGTGCACACGAAGGAGCATGGATACCGCGAAGTGCTGCCGCCGTTCATGGTCAATTCGGCGAGCCTGTACGGCACCGGACAGTTGCCCAAGTTCGGAGCCGATCTTTTCAAGATTGAGGGCACCGATTATTACCTGATTCCGACCGCGGAGGTGCCCGTCACGAATCTATATCGCGATGAAACGCTCGACATGGATTCGCTGCCGGTCAAACTCTGCGCCTACACGCCCTGTTTCCGCAGCGAGGCCGGATCCTACGGGCGCGATGTGCGCGGGATCATTCGCCAGCACCAGTTTCAAAAGGTCGAGCCGGTGAAATTTTCGCGTCCGGAAACATCTTATGACGAGCTCGAAAAGCTCACCCGCGACGCCGAAGATATTCTGGTGCGGCTGGGGCTGCCATACCGGACGGTGGCGCTTTGCACCGGCGACATGAGCGCATCATCGGCCAAAACCTATGACATTGAAGTCTGGCTGCCGGGGCAGAACGGGTACAAGGAGATTTCCTCGTGCTCCAATTTCGAGGCGTACCAGGCGCGGCGCGCATCGATCAAGGGGCGCTCGGGGAAGAAAACCGAGTTCGTTCACACGCTGAACGGCAGCGGACTGGCCGTAGGGCGCACGTGGGTTGCGATCGTCGAAAATTTTCAGCAAAGCGACGGAAGCGTGGTGGTGCCGGAAGCGCTGCGTCCGTATCTGGGCGCCGAAGTGATCCGGCGCCAAACTTCATAGCGTTCCCACGTGGAACGGATTGAAGTCGCTTTTGTAGTCGAATGCGTCCAGGCCTTCGGAGCGCTTCAAGAACCCGACGATGGCGTAGGTGACCGGCGTCGCGACGACTTCATAGATCACTTTGCCGAGATACGCCGACCAGGCCAGAGTCACCAGCGTGCGCACCGGAGCGGTTCCGCTGAAACCGATGATGATCAGAATGGTCGTGTCGACGAACTGGCCGGTGACGGTCGAGCCGACGGTTCGCGTCCACAGCATTTTTCCGCTGGTCCACAGCTTCATTTTGGCGAGGGTATAGGAGTTGGTGAATTCGCCGCACCAGTACGCGACCAGGCTGGCGATGATCAGGCGCGGGATCTGGTAAAAAACGGTCGCGAAGGCCTGCTGGTTGGGCCAGCCGGGCGCGGGCGGCAGCCACACCGTGATCAATCCCATGACCGCGAGCAGTCCGTTGGCGAGGAATCCCAGCCAGATGGCGCGGCGCGACGCCGCGTAGCCGTAAACCTCGGTGAAGACGTCGCCGAAAATGTAGGTGATCGGGAACAAGAGCTGCGCGCCGCTGATGACGAAGGGTCCGATCTGGCACAGCTTCTGCCCGACCAGGTTGGAGATCAGCAAAACTACCAGAAAGATCGCGAGCAGAAGCTCGAAATGGCGATAGGTGCGGAGATCGCGCGACTGCTCGGCG
>DATJVN010000170.1:0-36062 GCA_035501755.1 Bryobacteraceae bacterium
GCGCGCCGGCGCACTGAACTTCGTATTTCGAACCGCGATGGTCACTTCGTTCCATCCGCGCGGAAGCCCCGGCGCAAGTTTCGCGTTCGCCTGCCACATTTTTCCCGCGGCATGCTGCACCATCACGGGCCGGCATCCATAGGGACCCACTTGAATGAAAACGTTGTCGCAATCGAGGTCGGTTTCCTCCGTGTTGAACCACACCGTGAAGTAATCGTCGCGATGCGCGGAAAAATCGTGATCCCGCGACCACGCGTTTTCGATCAGGATCAGCTCCGGCGCGGGCTTCGCGCGCGGAATTCCGGGCCATTTCCGGTAACACGTCACATGCGCGCGATTTTCGCGCACGCTGTTCAATTCGACGCGCGCAAATCCCGCCGTGCGGCAGAACGCCAACAGACACGCAACATTGGGACCCACCCAGTTATCGAACTGCCCGGCGAGCTCCGTGCCTTCGTAAAACTCCATCAGCGGAACCGTGCCCGACGGCGGATCGTCGGTCACCAGCGATTCGATGCACGCCATGTCCGTCGTCAGCTCGCAAACGCGCTCCAGGCCGAGCAGCGGGTGCTTCAAGTGATACAGCACGCCGAAAAACAGCACGATATCGAACGTGCCGATGACCGCCGGGTCCAGCCGGCACACGTCGGAAATAATGTACTCGACTTTCGAATTCCGCAGCGCCCTGGCTTCGAGAAAACCCTCCAGCCGCGTGACATCCACAGCCGTCACGCTCGCGCCGCGCCGCTCCAGCTCGAAGCTGAACCATCCATCCCACGTGCCGATGTCAAGCGCGCGTTTGCCCGTCAAGTCCTGCGGAATCGGATGCTGCGCGATGCGATAGCGAAGCTGCTCCACGCTCTGCAACCCGGGGAGAATCCTTCCGTCCGGCAACTCGATCGTGTGATAGCGGCCGAGATGATGCAGCTCCTGGCTGAGCTCCCGGATCGCCTCCGTCGTACCTTCGTGTCTGGCCCGGATCGAGCTCATTTGCGATTCATTTCCCGCAGCTTCGCGCCGGCCGCCGTGATCTGGCCGTCGCGATCATACAGTCCATACAATCCTTTATCGCCCAACCCCTCGAGCGGCGGCTGATCGAAAATCTGCCAGAAAACAGCGTAGCGAAGCCCGGCCTTCCGAATCTCCTTTACTGCCTCCGCTGCATGCTCCGGCGCCGCGGCATCCAGTCCCCGGTCGAATCCGAACTCGCCGGCGATCAGCCGGTCGCCGAACCGTTTTTTCAGCGCGTCGAGATCTCCGTAAAGCCGATCGCCCAGGCTTTCCCAGGCCGAGTAGCTCACCCATCCGGAAGCCGGAACCGACGGAATCACATCTTCCAACATGTCCGGCAGCCGATTCGCCGCCAGCAGGTGAAACGAGCTGAACTCGATCACGTCCGTGACCGAAACGCCGCGGAATCCGTCGCTCTCCGCGCGCTTCCGGCCGTCCTCGATTCCTTCATGCCGCAGCGTCAGATACTCGCGATACGCATCGACAACATCCCCGGTCTTGCGTCGCGATTCACAAGCGGAACGAAGCGCCTCCTTCGTGACGAAATACGCCGCGGCGTCGCAGTACAGTTCGTTATCGCCCTCCCAGTTGGAGATCGCAAACATTTTTCCGCTGCCGCGATACGTCCTGTAAAGCTGATACGTAAGCTCAGCATATTCGCCGCGCATGCGATTCCGATTCTCAGCGGAATAATACGCGGTTTGAAGATACAGCTTCGCGGGGTGCTGATCGCTGCGCGGATCGCGCGGTTGGCACGGATCGTAGGAATGCGAATCGCCCCAGGTGGTGAGAAAAATGGTGTGGAACGCCGGATCACTCAGCACGCTCGCATATTTCGGCAGCGCGGCCACTTGGGCCAGCGTAAACCGCCGGTCGCACGCGGTTCCGATCCCGAAATCGGCATCCACGCTCGCGACCAGGGGCAGACGAATCACTTGAAATCCCGAAGATTTCGCCAGCCGCGCCCCAGCTTCCAGCCGATTGCCCGGATACGTGCCTACCCAGCCCAGATAAACTCCAAGCTGCTGCGCTCCGGCGGTCATGCCGAAAATTAGCGCGACGGCGAACTTCATCGCGCAGTTTGCGCGGGCAAGGGCGTCAGCACTTGCTGCCGGAAATATTCCACGGTCTCGCGCAGCCCGTCTTCGAGCGTCACCTTTGGCTCCCATCCGAGCACCTGGCGCGCCTTGGAGATATCTGGCCGCCGCTTGCGCGGATCATCGTCCGGCAGCGGTTCGAACACCAGCTCCAGCTTCGAGCCCATCAGCCGCCGGATCGCCTCCGCGAACTGCAGAATGGTCAGCTCCGCCGGATTGCCCAGATTCACCGGGTAGCGTTCGTCCGATTCGCTCAGCCGGATCAGGCCGTCCACCAAGTCCGAAACATAACAGAAGCTGCGTGTTTGGGTCCCGTCGCCGAAAACCGTCAGCGGCTGCCCGCGCAGCGCCTGGTCGAGAAACGCCGGCACTACGCGGCCGTCGTCGAGCGCCATCCGCGGACCGTAGGTGTTGAAGATCCGCGCGATGTTGGTGCGCACGCCGCGCGCGCGAAAGTACGCCATGGTCAGCGCTTCGCCGTAACGCTTGCTTTCGTCGTAGCAGGAGCGCATCCCCACCGGATTCACGTGACCCCAATATGTCTCCACCTGCGGATGCTCCAGCGGATCGCCGTAACACTCGGAAGTCGACGTGAACAGGAATCGCGCGCGGTCGCGCAGCGAGACTTCGAGCATGTTGCGCGTCCCGCTCGACCCCGATTCGAGCGTCTCAATGGGGTGAGCCAGGTACTCCTTGGGACTTGCCAGCGACGCCAGGTGCCACACCTGGTCGAACGCGCTCTCCGCCGCGACCGCTCGCGTGACGTCGCATTCGACGAACTGGAAATGGGGATGCTTTTCGAGGTGCGCGAGATTGTGCCGCGACCCGGTGATCAGGTTATCGAGCGCCACAATCGAGTCGCCGCGGGCGAGCAGGCGGTCGCAGAGGTGAGACCCGATGAACCCGGCCGCGCCGGAAATGAGATGACGCACACACGCTATTGTAGCAGCGGCCGCGTGCTAGATTATTGGCTTAACATGTCCTTTTCGACTCCCGAGAAAATCGTCTTTCTCATCGCGCTCGTCGCCTCTGTGTACGGGTTCTGGTTCCGCTTCGGAAAGGTCGTCGAGCGCATCCGCATGGCGAAACCCGATCCCGATTTTTCGCTTCGTCCCATTGGAAAACGCACGTGGGATTTCCTGTGGGAAGTGATGTGCCAGGCGAAAGTCATTCGCGAGCGCCCGTTGCCCGGCCTCGCGCACGCCTTCGTGTTCTGGGGATTCTGCGTATTTGCCCTCATCACCCTGAATCATTTCGCCACCGGCCTCGGATTTCCGATCCTCGACAACATGTTCGGCCACGCCTACAAAGTATTCGCCGCGTGGTTCGGAGTCCTGGTCGCCGTCGGGATTTTCGGACTCTTCGTGCGGCGATTTTTTGTCCGCCCGCAATGGCTGGGAGAGCTTTCGAAGGAATCGGGAGTCATCGCGCTGCTGATTTTCCTGCTGATGGTGACCTTCATTGCCGCCGCCATCTGGCCCGGCGAGGAAAAGCCGCTGTGGTGGGCGCACACCGCCGTGCTGCTCGCGTTCCTGCCGCTGATCCCGCATACCAAGCACCTGCACCTGGTCCTGAGCCCCGTGACGATTTTTCTATCGCGCGGAGGTTTTTCCCGAATTCCGCCGCTGGTCGGTGACGAAGATTTTGGTCTCGATACGGGCAAGGACGTGACCAAAATCGTCGCGCTTCAGGTCTACTCCTGCGTCGAATGCGGGCGCTGCACACAGCACTGTCCCGCCTTCAACACGCACAAGATTCTCGACCCCAAGAAAATCGCGCTGGGCGTGCGCGGATATTTGAACGAATACGGCCCGCACTCCGATACGCCGATCCTCGGTACCTACGTCTCTCAGGAAGCCGCATTTCAGTGCACCACCTGCGGCTCCTGCGAATATCAGTGCCCGGTCGGCATCGAGCATCTGCCCATCATCATCGGCTTGCGCCGCGGCGCGGTGAACACCGGCAAGTGGGACGACGATTACGGCACGAAATTATTCCTCGCGCTCGAGCGCAACGGCAACGCGCTCGGATTCGCTTCCGCTGAGCGTGACAAATTCATTCAAAAACAGCAATTTCCCGTGTTCGACGGCACGCAGGAATATTGTTTGTGGCTGGGATGCATGGGCGCCTACGATCCGCAGGGCCGCGAAATCATCGCCTCCTTCGCCCGCGTGATGGAGCATCTCGGAACCAGCTTCGGCGTCCTGCGCAAGGAGCGCTGCACCGGCGATCCCGCGCGCCGCCTCGGCAACGACCTGGTCTTCCAGCAGCTCGCGGAGCAGAACCTCGAGACGCTCAAAGCCTCGAACGTCAAAAAAATCGTTTCCATTTGCCCCCACTGCGTCCGCACCATTTCAACCGACTGGCGCGAATTCGGCGAAGCGCCTCCCATCGAGCATCACAGCGAGTTCATGGCGCGCCACATCGACAAACTGCCGCGCGACGGCGCGGGACAAAAGATCGTGTTCCATGACCCCTGCTATCTCGGCCGTTATCGCGGAGTTTTCGAAGAGCCACGAACCGTCGCGGCGCTGGCCGGCGAAGTGGTCGACCCGCCGCGCGCCCGCGAACGCAGTTTCTGTTGCGGCGCCGGCGGAGGGTTAGCGTTTTTAGGCGAAGAACATGGCGACCGCGTGAGTCACACCCGCGCAAAGGAGCTGGTCGCGACGGGAGCGCAGGTGGTTGGCGCAGCATGTCCCTTCTGCAACACGATGTTCCGCGACGCGCTCGCGGCGGTGTCGGAGAATCCTCCTAAATTGTTAGATATCGCGCAGATCGCGGCGGCGGGGATCAAAAAGTAGTATATATATGTATATATGGCGCTCACCAAAAAAACGATGGTACTGTTTCCGCCGGCGCTGCATCGGCGACTGAAGAAAATCGCGAAGGAGCGGCATACGAGCCTGGGGGAACTGGTGCGGTCGGCTTGCGAGCGGGAGTATTGCGGGCCGACGCGTGAAGAGCGGATCGCGGCAGCTCGGGCGTTGGCGAGCATGAATCTCCCCGTTTCCGATTGGGAGACGATGGAGCGGGAGTCCATGCCTGATCCCGAATGGCTTGCTCCGGGATCCTAGGCGTGATCCTTGTAGACGCGAACGTTCTTATGTACGCGGGGGGTCGCGAGCACCCGCACAAGGCCGCGTCGGCCGCGTTCATTGAGAAAGTCGCGGCGGGCGCGATTATGGCCGTAGTTGATGTGGAGACATTGCAGGAGATCCTTCACCGCTACCACTCGGTTGGCCGGCGCGCGGAAGGAGCGCTGGTTTACGATCGCGCGCGGTTGGTATTTCCGGAAGCCCTGCCGATCACGGCCGCAGTTACCGATTTGGCGCGAAGGCTGCTCGCTCGCTACGCACATTTGTCGGCGCGCGACGCGGTGCATGCTGCCGCGGCGGAGGCTTACGGGATAGCCGAGATTTGCACTTTCGACCGCCATTTCGATCAGGTTGCAGGGCTGCGGCGGATCGAGCCGGCATAGCGGTGGTGGTGGAAAAAGCTCGTGGTCGTCTTGGTCCCTGTTCGCCAATAGAGTTCATTTTTAGCGGCTGGTGGCCAGACGGCGCACTTCTTTCATCGTGTGCGCCAGCTGGCCCCGATGAAATCGTGATTCATCCGCGCGATCACCTCTAACCGAATCCCTTTCGGGCACACCGCTTCGCACTCGCCGATATTGGTGCATTGCCCGAAGGACTCCGCATTCATCTTGGCAACCATCCGCAGCACCCGCGAATCGCGTTCCGGCTGCCCTTGCGGCAGCAATCCCAGGTGCGAAATCTTCGCGCCGGTGAACAACGATGCGCTCGCGTTGGGACACGCCGCCACGCACGCTCCGCAGCCGATACACGCCGCGGCATCCATCGCGCGATCGGCATCATCTTTGGGAACCAGAATATCGTTGCCGTCCGGAGCGCTGCCCGCCGGAACCGAAATGTATCCGCCCGTCGCGATGATCCGGTCGAATGCCGCGCGGTCCACCATCAAATCCTTCAGCACCGGAAACGCCCGCGCGCGCCATGGCTCCAGCACCAAGTCCGAGCCGTCCTTGAAATGGCGCAGCGTGAGCTGGCACACCGTGGTTTTTTCGAGCGGTCCGTGCGCGATCCCGTTGATCATGAATCCGCACGATCCGCAGATTCCCTCGCGGCAGTCGTGCTCGAACACGACCGGCTCTTCGCCCTTGAGAATCAGGTCTTCATTCAGCACGTCCAGCGCCTCGAGCATCGACATATCCGGATTCAGGTTGCCCTGCTCGTAACGGACCATGCGTCCGGGCTTGTTCCGCGCCGGCTGGCGCCAGATGTGGAAGATGAGGCGCATATTTGCTTTCAGGATCGCATGCGCCAGCGCGACCGGGCGAGCCCAGGTCAATCTTTCTTGCGCCGCTTCAGCACACCGAGCGCGACCAGTCCGGCTCCGAGCAGAGCGACTCCCGCGGGTTCCGGAGCGGTGCCATCGACTTCAAACGGATTGGTATAGGGGTTCTCGCTCGGTTCGCAGTCGCCAAAGGCGTCGCATACGTTCCCGTACGGGATGGTGCCAGTCGGAGAGATGGCATCCCAGTAAAGGACCCCGGATGCCGCCGCGCCGTTGGAGAGCGTCAGATAGTAGGTGCCCGCTGCAAGCGACAGGTTGTCGAGAGTGAAACTCACGTCGTATACGTTGAAGCCGCCATGGCCGTACGCACTCGTAGGCATAAGCTCAGTGGCGCTAAAGTCGGTACTGCTGCTGCTGCTGGCTTCAACGGTACCGATTCCGCCGGCCCCGGTCGAAATGCTCCAATCCAATCCATCAATCGCAATCCCGTTGCCGACCCAGATGCCGATATTTGTGACTCCCGTAAGCGTCGAGTCAAAACTGAGAACGAACGGATCACTAATGACAGCATCCGTGAAGTCGTAACCGCCGATGGTGCCATTGATCGCGCCGTTCGAGTACAGAATGTCTCCCCAGGCGGGCGCGGTCAGCAGAAAAGCCGCAATCCCGAAACAACGGGACAGATGTACCATTCCGGGCCTCCGATCAGAGCAAGTATATCAAAACAAAATAGCGGTTATTTGTAGCTTCTTTGGCTGGGATGCACGTACTCGAACATCAGCGGCTCTTTGTTCAGAATCGGCGCCTGATCCGGACCGGCATACTCCCACGCCGCCACGTAGCTGAAGCGCTCGTCATCGCGCAGCGCCTCTCCGTCAGGAGTCTGGTGCTCTTCGCGAAAATGTCCGCCGCAGGATTCGTCCCGCTGGAGCGCATCGATGCACATCAGCTCCGCCAGCTCGAAGAAATCCGCCACGCGCCCCGCTTTTTCAAGCGACTGGTTGATCTCTTCCGCCGCGCCCAGCACCTTCACGTCGCGCCAGTATTCCTCGCGCAGCTCGCGAATCTTGCCGATCGCGTGCTCCAGGCCCGCCGCGTTGCGCGACATCCCGCAATCATCCCACACGATCTTGCCCAGCTCGCGATGGAACGAATCCACCGTGCGCGATCCTTTCGCGTTCAGCAATCGCCGCGTTCGCTGCGCAACGTCGTCCTGCACCGCGATGAATTCCGTTTGCGTCGGTTCCACCTTGGCCGGCTTCTCGCTCGCCAGATAATTTCCGATGGTGTAGGGAATGATGAAATAGCCGTCGGAGAGCCCCTGCATCAGCGCGCTCGCGCCCAGGCGATTGGCGCCGTGATCGGAAAAATTCGCTTCGCCGATCACGAACAGCCCGGGGATGGTGGACATCAACTGATAATCCACCCACAAGCCGCCCATGGTGTAGTGAATCGCGGGATAAATGCGCATCGGCACTTTATACGGATCTTCGTCCGTGATGCGCTCATACATCTCAAACAGATTTCCGTAGCGCTCCTCCACCACTCCACGTCCCAGGCGCTGGATGGAGTCGGCGAAATCCAGGTACACCCCGAGCCCGTGCTCGCCCACTCCGCGGCCCTCATCGCACACCGCTTTCGCGTTGCGCGAAGCCACGTCGCGCGGAACCAGGTTGCCGAAACTCGGATAACGGCGCTCCAGGTAATAATCGCGCTCGGCTTCGGGAATGTCGTTGGGCGGACGTTTGTCGCCATTGTTAAGCGGAACCCAGATGCGCCCGTCATTGCGCAGCGATTCCGACATCAGCGTCAGCTTGGATTGATAGTGCCCGCTCACCGGAATGCAAGTTGGATGAATTTGCGTGAAGCACGGGTTGGCGAACGCCGCCCCGCGCTTGTACGCTCTCCAGATGGCCGTGCAGTTCGATCCCTTCGCGTTGGTCGAAAGATAATACACGTTGCCGTAGCCGCCTGTGCCCAGCACCACCGCATCGGCCGCGTGCGATTCAATCTCGCCGGTGACCAGATTGCGTGTCACGATCCCTCGCGCCCGCCCGTCGATCACCACCAGGTCCAGCATCTCGGTGCGCGGCATCATTTTCACGCGCCCCGCGTCCACCTGCCGTTCCAGCGCCTGATATGCGCCGAGCAACAACTGTTGCCCCGTCTGCCCGCGGGCGTAAAACGTCCGCGAAACTTGCGCTCCGCCGAAGCTGCGATTCGCCAGCGTTCCGCCGTACTCGCGCGCGAAGGGAACTCCCTGCGCCACGCACTGGTCGATGATATTCACGCTGATCTCGGCCAGCCGGTACACGTTTGCCTCACGCGCGCGAAAATCGCCCCCCTTGACCGTGTCGTAAAACAGGCGATAAACGCTGTCGCCGTCATTTTGATAATTTTTCGCCGCGTTGATCCCGCCCTGCGCCGCGATCGAATGCGCCCGCCGCGGCGAATCCTGGAAGCAAAAACACTTGACGTTATAGCCGAGCTCGGCCAGCGTCGCCGTGGCCGACGCCCCGGCCAGGCCGCTGCCCACCACGATGATCTCGTGCTTGCGCTTGTTGGACGGATTCACCAGCTTCATCTCGAAGCGCGCTTTGTCCCACGCCTTGTCGATGGGACCGCTGGGGATTCTCGCGTCCAGGTTCATGGATCAGATCACCACCGGGATCACCCGCAGCACCACCGCGATCGGAATGGAGATGAATCCCAGAAAAATGAACAGCGCGATCAGCGATCCCCAGCGCCGGATCGCCGGCGTGTGCCGCGGATGGCTGAATCCGAGCGACTGGAACAGGCTCCACAACCCATGCCGCAGGTGCAGGCACAAGAGGCCCATCGCCAGGATGTAGAAAATCGACACCACCGGTACGCGAAACCCGCTGATCACGTTTCCGTACGCGTCGAACTCGTGATACGGCGTGCCGCCCACGCCAAAGGTGAACTGCATCAGGTGATACACCACGAACGCCGCGATGATCGGTCCGCTCCAGTACATCGTGCGCGACGCGTAGCTCGACCCCGCGGGAGTACGCTTCACATAGCCGACCGGCCGCGCCTCGCTCTTGATCACGGCGAGCTGAAGCGAGCTCCAGATGTGCAGCAGCACCATCGCCAGCAGAATAAGACGCACCGGCCACACCAGCTCCGGCAGGTGCCGCAGCGTTCGCGCGTACCCGTTGAACTGGTCGGGACCGAGGAAAATTTGCAGATTGCCGATCAGGTGGCCGATGACGAACAGCGCCAGAATGATTCCGCTCACGGCCATCACGGCTTTCTTGCCGATGGTGGTGTTCCAGAAACGCCATGCGCGCACCGGCGCTGCGATCCCGGGGGCTGCTGCGCTCATTTATTTTGAGGAACCAAATTTCATGATAGTCGGTTTAAAGCCGTCGATGCATGCGCGACCTGCGCTTCGCGCTGCGAACGCTGCGCGGCTCCCGTGCTTGCGCCAGCGGGGGTGCTCACGCTGGCCATCGGACGCTCGCTCACAGGCTGAAGCCTGTGCCACCCCGGTCTGAAGTCCCGATTCTGTCCGTGGCACAGGCTTGAGCCTGTGACTTTTGAGGTCAATAAGAGTTTTTCAACCTTACCAGGCGAGACGGTTAAACGTCACTCCTTGCGCCGGTAAATCGCGATCGCCGGCGTGTTGGGGTCCACGTGCCCGTCCGGCGGATCGATCCATTGACCGTCCGAACCCGACATTACCCGCGTGAGCTCCAGCGTGTAATTCTTGGCGATCAGCGTGTCCAGAAATCTCATGATCTGAAGATCGGCCGATTCGTCCCAGGCGAGCGAATAGGGGATATCCACCATGGCCACGATGTACTTCGGCGGACACGCCTCGATCTCCGCCATCATGCGTTCCTGAAACTCCCTGTAGTGCGGATGCGTGATGGTCAGCGGATACATCATCAGGAACGCGGTTGGACTCCGCCGCTGCGCATAGAAAAGAATCTGCGGCTCGGAACCTTCGATCAGCACGCGATCGTCGGGCGAGGTCCGGCTGGCGATAAAATCCGCCACGGCCTTCGATTCGGGAAACGGATTGTCCTCGAAATAAGCTGCACTGATGGCGTTGGGGTCGCGTTCGAAAAAGTAGTCGTGATCGATCACCAAAGTGGTTGAGAGGATCAGCGCCGCCAGGCCGATCGCCGCCCAAGCGCGCGCGCGCCCCTGCCGGATGCGCCCCAACAACACATAAATTCCCTGCCCTGCGGCGAGAGCCGCGGCCGGCGCGATCTGCGCGAAATAATGCGGATACGCATATCCCGGCAGCGTCCCGGCGAGCGAACATGCCAGGAACCCCAGCACGAAAACCGGCCAGCGCCATTCAAACGACGTCCGGTCGCGCCGCGCCCGCCACAGCGTCCACGCGGCCACGCCGATTCCAATGCTCAAGATGACGACATTGCCGCTCCATACGTCGGAAAGCGCGTCCCGCAGGTCGCCCGCGACATCCTTGATCGACACCTGCTTCGCGTAGGAAAAACCATAGGTGAAGCACCAATACACGAAGTCGCGCAGGACACCGCGCGCGGCGAAGTATCCCACGATTCCACCCGAAACGACCATCGCTCCCGCAAGCCACAATCCCGCGTTGCGCGCCGCTTGCCGAATCCTCGACCGCGAATCGGCGACCGGCGCCAGCGCCGCGTACAACAGCACGAACGCAATGCTGAAGACCATGGTCTGCTTGGTCCAGCACGCGATTGCGCCCAGCGCTCCGCTCACCATCAGCAGCCCGGCGTTGCACTTCCGAACGCCCACGACGGCTGCGAGCAGGCTCGCGCAGATCGGCAGCAGCGCCCACATCTCCGTCGACGCAGTGAATCCCTGAATGTCCGGGCTCGCGCTGAAAACGGCGAAACAAAACGCGCACCACAACCCCGCCGCGAGCGAATCAAAAAAGATTCGCGCCAGCGCGAGCAGGCACACCAGCGTCAGAAAATTGTAGACCAGCAGGAACCAGTGAATTCCCCGCTCCGTCGCGGGGACGAATTCGAGGGCTAACGCATTGATATAAAAAGCAATCGGCGGCTTATGGTCCAGCCCGTCGCGATACGGTAAACCACCCTCGTGTATGAGCTGGCCCATGTGCCCGAAGGCGCCCTCGTCGCGATCGAGCGGCACGCCGATCCCTGGGATTCTCAGGGCGATATAGAGGATGACGATCCCGACAATTGCGTAGCGCACGCGGTTCCAAAAATCCACTATACCGCCCGTTTACAAACTGCAAATTGCCGTGATCAGCGCTCTTCCGCGATGCTGTGCACCACTTCCGCGACTTGACCTGGATCGGGAACCCGCAGCGCGATATCCGCCTGCGAAATCATTCCGACCACGCGCCCGGATTTGTCCACCGCCGGAATCCGCTTTACCTGGTGCCGCTCCATCAGGTGCAGCACCACCGGATAATCGTCATCCGGCGAGCAGGTCACCACCGGTTGCGACATGATTTCGCGCAGCGTCGTTGAATGCGGGTCACGTTCGGCCACGATCACCCGAAGTGCGATGTCGCGGTCCGTCACGATTCCCGCGAGCTTCCCGCTGTGCAGATTTTCGACCACCGGGAGAGCCCCGATATTATGTTTTTTCATCAGTTTGGCAGCGATCAGCGCGGAATCGCTCGCCTGGCAGAACGCCGGATCTTTGGTCATGATGTCGCGGCACTTTTCGGGCACCACGTGTGTCATGATCAGTTCCGACTCACCGTGGTCCTCGTAGCCTGCCGCGCCGCGCTTGCCCTGGCCCCACGACCCGGGCCAGATCGCCGGCGCATCACCGGGCGGATGCGGGCCGGACATCGGATACACACCCGAATGTCCCACCTTGTCGATCATCCGTTCTTTCACCCCGGGATGTGGGTTTCGTTTCTTAACTCCTTCGGATTTATGTGCCATATGTAACCTCCTTCTTTCAATCAAGCAAGGGAGATCAAAGTTTTTAAAGCACGCCGCGCTCCATAACGCATGTGAAGCTATCTCCCGGCGCTCCTATCATCGCCGCGAAGCGAGTGGGAAACCCGGCCCCGAACCGCGCAGGATCACGCAAAAAGTGCGTTTCCTCGCCGCCTTCCAATCGTCTAAACAAACGGCAACCTGACAACCTGGAGGAGCAATGGACGCCGAACAACTGCGCAACGGCCTTCGCGATCTCGCGCTCGACCTGCGCTGGACCTGGAATCACGCCGCCGATGAATTATGGGCGCGCCTCGACCCCGACCTTTGGGAGCTTACTCACAACGCGTGGGTCATCCTCCAAACCGTCTCGCGGCAAAAGTTGAACGCCTGTCTCACCGACGCCGATTTTCGCGCCAAACTCGAGGCGACGCTCCGGTTTTACGACTATCACAACCAGCGCGCGCACTGGTTCGACACGACGTATCCGGACGGCCCGCTCAGCGCCGTCGCCTACTTCAGCATGGAGTTCATGCTCAGCGACGCGCTGCCGATTTACTCCGGCGGTCTGGGCAATGTCGCCGGCGATCAGCTCAAATCCGCCAGCGACTTGGGCGTTCCTGTCTACGGTGTCGGATTGCTGTACCAGCAGGGCTATTTCCGCCAGCGTATCGACGCCGATGGTCACCAGGAAGCGCTGTACCCCTACAACGATCCTACGCAGTTGCCGATCGCTCCGCTGCGCGACGCCAACGGCGAATGGCTGCGCCTTTCGATTTACTTCTCCGGCATTCGGCTGTGGCTGCGGGCGTGGGAAGCGCGGGTCGGAAAAGCGCGGCTGTTCCTGCTCGATTCGAACGATCCCGCCAATCTCCCCGATTACCGCGGCTTCACCTCCGAGCTTTACGGCGGCGGACCGGAAACGCGCTTGCAGCAGGAGCGGATTTTGGGAATCGGCGGATGGCGCCTGCTGCGCGCCGTGGGACTTCGTCCCGAAGTCTGCCATCTCAACGAAGGCCACGCCGCCTTCGTGGTCCTGGAGCGCGCGCGCCAGTTCATGGAGGAGAGCAAGCAGCCCTTCGAGGTCGCCTTCTCCGCCACGCGCGCCGGAAATCTGTTCACCACGCACACGCCGGTGGAAGCGGGTTTCGATCGTTTCCCGCCGGCCTTGATGGAGCGCCATGTGCGCCGCTACGCCGAGCAGCGGCTCGGCATTCCGTTTTCCCGGCTCATGGCGCTCGGACGCCTGAATGCGGACGACAACTCCGAGCCGTTCAACATGGCCTATCTCGCCATCCGCGGCAGCGGCGCGGTGAACGGCGTCAGCCGCCTGCACGGCGAGGTCAGCCGCCGCCTGTTCCAGCCGCTGTTTCCGCGCTGGCCCCAGTCCCAAGTGCCGGTCGGCCACGTGACCAACGGGATTCATGTCCCTACCTGGGATTCCGAAGCCGCCGATCAGGTCTGGACCGCGGCGGCCGGCAAGGACCGTTGGCGCGGCGATCTCGACCAGGTCACGCGAGCGCTCGATTCAGTTCCCGCGGCCGAGCTGTGGAAGATGCGCACCGACAGCCGCCGCCAGCTTGTCGATTACGTCCGCGGCCAGCTCGCGCGCCAGTTCTCCGGACACGGCGCCTCCGACGTGGAGGTGGAACTCGCGCACCGGGTCTTCGATCCCGATACGCTCACCCTCGGCTTCGCGCGCCGCTTCGCCACTTACAAGCGTCCCAACCTGCTGTTGCGCGATCCTGACCGGCTGTTGCGGCTGCTGACCAATCGCGAGCGCCCCGTGCAACTGGTCATCGCCGGCAAGGCGCATCCTCAGGACGGCGCCGGTCAGGAAATGATCCGCCAGTGGATTCAATTCGTCCGCAACACGCCCGCGCGCCAGCAGGCCGTCTTCCTCGCCGATTACGACATGCAGATGACCGAGAACCTGGTGCGCGGCGTCGACGTCTGGCTGAACAATCCGCGCCGGCCATGGGAAGCGAGCGGCACCAGCGGCATGAAGGTGCTGGTCAACGGAGGGTTGAATTTGTCCGAGCTCGACGGCTGGTGGGCCGAGGCGTATGCGCCCGAGCTCGGCTGGGCCATCGGCGACGGCAAGGAGCACGATTCCGATCCGGCCTGGGACCAGCGCGACGCCGAGCAGCTTTATTCCCTGCTCGAGCAGGAAATCGTTCCTCTGTTCTACCAGCGTGATCCGTCCGGCGTCCCGGTCGAGTGGGTGGAGCGCATGCGCACGAGCATGTCGCGCCTCACGCCGCAGTTCTCCGCCAACCGTGTAGTGCGCGAATACACCGGAGATCATTACATCGCGCGCGCCAAGGCGTACTGCGAGCGCGCGAAAGACCAGGGCGCCCCCGCCGCGGATTTGACGCGCTGGAACGCTGCGGTCGAGGAACACTGGCCGCGCCTGCGCTTCGGCTCGCTCGATGTTTCAAGCGACGGAGGCCGGCACGTGTTCACGGCGCAAGTTTACCTCGACGAGCTCGATGCCGCGTCGGTGCGCGTCGAACTGTTCGCCGACAATGCCCCGGTAATCGAAATGCAGCGCGGCGAGCCGCTGGTGGGCGCGGCCAACGCATTTCAATATTCGGCATCCGTTTCCGCGAATCGCCCGGCCTCTGACTTCACGCCGCGCCTCGTCCCGTTCCACCCGCTCGCCACGATTCCGCTGGAATGCTCGCGAATTTTGTGGTATCGCTGAGCGCTCCCGCCCAACCCGCGCTCCACCACTGCCACGCCTTCGAATCGCGCGGATTCGTTGAGGCGCGGCATTCATGCCGCGCGTTGGCGCCGGCTTGCAGGATTGCGGACGGCGGCTAGTCGATCAGCCCGCTGCGCAGCGCGAAACGCACCAGCTCGCCGGTCGAATGCAGGTTCAGCTTCTCCATCACCCGCCCGCGATGCGCCTCCACGGTGTAGACGCTCAAGTTCAGCGACGTCGCGATCTCCTTATTCGTCTTGCCTTCCGCGATCATCTGCAAGACCTCGCGCTCGCGGGTGGTCAGCAGATCCAGCGGATCGGTGACATGGCGCCGGTAATCGGTCAGCACCGCGTCGGAAACCGCGGGGGTCAGATAAGCCTCGCCTTTGGCGACCGAGCGAACTGCTGCAATCAGGTCCGCCTCGGCGGAATCCTTCAGCAGGTATCCGCGTGCGCCGGCGCGCAGAATTTCGCGGACGTACACCGCGTCCTTATGCATGCTCAGCGCGAGCACGCGCGTGCGCGGCGATGCCGTCGCGATCCGCCGCGTGGCTTCGATCCCGTTCAGCTCCGGCATGGTAACGTCCATCAGCACCAGGTCGGGCTGGAGTTTTTCGCACTGCTCCACGGTTTCCCGTCCATTGGCCGCCTCGCCGACAATCTGCATGTCGGGCTGCGCGGAAAGGATCATCTTGAAGCCCTGGCGCACCAGGACGTGGTCGTCGGCGAGAAGAATGCGGATCACACCACCTCCTCGACCGCCGGCTTGCTCAGCGGCGCCGATACATCTATGGTGACACCGCCCGCGGGCGACGATTTGATCTCCAGCTCGCCGCCGGCGCTGCGCGCGCGCGCCCGCATTCCGCTCAGTCCCATGCCGCCGTGCTGTGCGTTTTTCGCGGGAAAACCTTTGCCGTTATCGTGGATGGTCAGCCGCACGCGACCGCCCTCCGGACGAAGATGAATGCTCGCCTGGGTTGCGCCGGAATGCCGCGCGATGTTGGTCAGCGCCTCCTGCACGATGCGGAACAGGTGCGTCTCCGTCTCATCCGGCAGCCGGTCCTTGAACTCGGCCTTGTATTCCACCGGAATCCCCGTTCGCTCGCTGAAGCGCGTCACCAGCCAGTGGATTCCCGCGTCCAGGCCGAAATCGTCCAGGATGGTCGGACGCAGAAGCTGCGAAAGCTCGCGCACGTTGGAGATGGATTCATCCACCAGCCGCAGGCAATCGTCGATGCGCGAGCGCTCCGCGCCGTTACCGGGAAGCCGCGCCTGGAGCGCGCTCAGGTTGGTGCGGATCGCCGTCAGCGACCCTCCCAGCTCATCATGCAGCTCATGCGCGAAACGCCGCGCGGTCAGCTCCTGCGATTCGAGCAGCCGGAAGGAGACGCGGCTCAGCTCGCTGGTCTGGAATTCCATCTGCCGGAACACGCGCGCGGCGATGCGCACCGTCAGCACGGCGCACACCAGCGCCACGCCGATCGAAGCACCCAGCAGGATGCGCGTCTCCTCGGCCAGCCGGTCGGCCTGACGGTCCACGTTGTCCTTGGTCTGGATCGCGCGGGCGTAGCTCAAGTCCACCAGCCGCCCTACGGCCCGGGTGACGTCTTCATGCAGCGCGAACAGCTCGCGAGACCCCGCGGCCGGTACTTTGCGATGCGTCAGCAACATCCGCGCTTCCTGCGAAAACGCCAGCATGGCGTTCTGCAACTCGTTCCACGCGCCCGCGTCCTGACCCTGGCTCGCTTCGGCCACCAGCGCGCGGATCTCCCGGTCGGTCTGGTCGATATCCGCCAGCACGCTGTCCCGATCAATCGCGTCGGGAGTACTCGAAAGGCTGTAGAAGGCTGCGGTGAGCACGGTCTGTTCGCGTTGCACTTCGTCGAGCAGCTGCTCGATCACCAGTTGATCGTGCACCAGCGTGGCCGCGCTGTCGCGAATCGCGCGCGCGTTATAGATGCCCGTGGCCGCCGCGGCGGCGAGCAGCGCGATCACCGCGGCAAACCCGATCACCAGGACCCGAATCAGGTTGCGCATCCAATTTCAGACTAACGTTTTTCCGCGCCTATGGCCGCTCGGCCCGTTCGATCAGCACCACATCGCGCGTCAGCTTGCGGTTTTCGAGCTTCAATCCCAACTGCTCCTGCAATGCCAGCAGCAGTCCGGGAGCCTTAGGCATGTCCGGCAGGACGTTGGGATCCTGCTCGTCATCGGCCGTCAGCGCGCCGGGCTGCACTACTTCCGGAACCCACGCCAGCGTGAAGCTGAACACCCCGGCGAGCCCCGTTTTATCCACCACCGGCCTTCCCGTCACCACATCCAGCGTCTGCGCGAATTGCGCCATGGTGACGGCTTCGCCGCGGATCGATCCCGGGCGCGAGCTGATCCGGCCGGGTCCCGGTTCGACCGCCTCGAGCTTGAAATTGCCCTTGGCCACCGCGAGCGCGTAACCGGGAATGGTTCGCGATTCGCGCCGCACGCCCAGCTTAAAGCGATTCTCCAGCAATCCGCGCAACATCGCGCTCAGCTCGAGCTCATTGGCCACGCGGCCGGCCTCCACTTCGATATCGAAGCGCTGCGTTTCCACCCACTTGGGCGCGGCGGGCGCGCGCGCGACCCGGGCTCCGTACGCCATCCGCACGCAGTCGACGAGCGTCTGGTTCTGAAGCCTCAGTTTGCCGTTATCGGTGGAATATCCGGCGGGCGCGTCGGGGTCAAGGCTCTCGCGAATGAGGGCCGATTCAAACGGCGCCTGCGCCAGGATCGCCGCGGCGGAGCAGATCGCCAGGGACGCTAGCCGTAACGTCATCAATAGCCTTAGTCTATCAATCCCTGGAGGCTTTCCCTGGAAACGCCGGTCGAAATCGAGCATAATGTCCCAAGAGGCAAACCATGCGGAATCGACTTCTGAAGTTGACTGCGTTGTTGGCGGCGGGCCTGTTTTCCACGCTCGTTTCCGCGCCCGCGCAGAATGCGAAGGCGCAAAGCAAGTCCTACACTCCCCCGCGCATGCCCGACGGCCATCCCGACCTGCAAGGCGTGTACGATCTCGCCACGCTGACGCCGCTCGAGCGGCGTTCGGGCACCAGCATGGTGCTGACCAAAGAGCAGGCCGCGAAACTCGAAAATGCTGCCGCCGGGGTGCGCGAAAAAGGCGATGCGCCGCTCGACCCCAATCGCACCGCGCCTCCCAAGGGCGGCGACGGTTCGCCTGGGCCCTACGGCAACGTCGGCGGGTACAACTACGGCTGGCTCGATCCGGGTTCGAGTTATAACGTCGTGGACGGCCAAAAGCGCGCGTCGATCATCGTGGATCCGGCGGACGGCCGCACGCCTCCGCTGACGCCCGAAGGGCAGAAGCGGATGGCCGCCATGCGCTACCGTCCCACGGCGGATACCACGGAGAGCAACGACCCGGGGCTTGAAAAAGCGCCCGGCGCCTACGACGATCCCGAGCGCCGTCCGCTCGGCGAGCGCTGCATTCTGGGTTTCGGCTCGACCTCCGGGCCTCCGATGCTGCCGGATTATTTCTACAATAACCTCCACCAGATCGTGCAGACCAAAGACAGCGTCATGATCCTGTCCGAAATGGTGCACGACGCGCGCATCGTTCGCATGAACGCCAAGCATCTGCCGTCGAGCATGCGCCTGTGGTTCGGCGATTCGGTCGGTCATTGGGAAGGCGACACGCTGGTGGTCGATACCACCAATTTCACCGACAAGACGCGCTTCCACGGGGCTACGGAGAATCTGCACGTGACCGAATATTTCACCCGCGTCGGCCCGCGCACGCTGCTGTATCGCTTCACCATCGACGATCCGGAGACGTGGACTCGTCCCTGGACCGGAGAATTTAGCTGGCCGATGACCGACGAGCACATCTACGAATACGCCTGCCACGAAGGCAACTACGCGCTCGGCGACATTCTTCGCGGCGCGCGGGAGCGCGATAAAGAAGTCGAAGGCAGCACGAAAAACCGGTAGCGAGCCGGCTCGATGAGTCCACAGGCTGAAGCCTGTGCCACATTTGCACGGGTGGCACAGGCTTTAGCCTGTGAGCTCTCGAACACGCGGCTACTTCTTCCGCTCGCGATATTCCGTCATCGCTTTGCCGTGCTCCTCCGTCGTGATCGCGCGCTGCTGGTACTCGAGATATTTTTCGAACGCAGCGTCGAAATCCGATTCGAATGCCGCCGTCACCAGCTTTTTTGAAAACGCCTGCGCCGCCGGACTTCCCTTCAACACGCCCGCGATCACCGAGTCGACCGTCTCGCTCAGCTTCTCCTCGGGAACCACCCAGTCGACCAATCCGATCCGCAGCGCTTCGTCGGCTCCCAGCAACTCCCCGGTCAGCACCATGCGCCGCGCGCGGCCGAGGCCGATGAAGCGCGGCAGCCGGTAAGTGCCCATCCCGGGAATCAGCGCCTCCATCACCGCCGGCAGCCCGACTTTCGTATCCGGCGCGGCCACGCGCAGATCGCACGCGAGCGCAATTTGCAGCCCTCCGCCCAGCGCATAGCCGCGGATCTTTGCCACCGTGAGCGCGTCGAGCTGCTCCACACGCCGCATGGCGTGATCGAAGCTGCGGAACCAGTCGATCTTGATTTCGCCCGCCGAGAGCGCCTTCAAATCGATGCCGGAAGAAAACGATCGCCCCGCGCCGGTCACGATTACGGCGCGCACCTCCTTCGATCGTTCGATCTCGTCCAGCGCGGCGTGAAAATCCCGCGCCATGTCCCAGTTTTCGGCATTCAGCACGTGGGGCCGGTTCATCACCAGCTCGAAAAGGTGGCCGCGTTTTTCGAGATAAACGGCGCCCGATCGCGCCGTCACGCCGCTAGCATGTGTTTCCATGCAGCCGAGTCTATAGCTTAGCGATGCGGCGCGGCAAGCGCGTTCGCGCCGCTGTATTACGATGGTGACTAGGATGAGCGCCGCAATATCGCCGGAAAAATCGCAGGATGTAACGTTCGTAAATTACGAAACGAACCCACGGGCTTATCGGCATTGGCGCCTGCAATGCGACGGCGCCATCGCGACGCTGACCCTGGACGTTCAGGAAGATGCCGGAATCCGGCCGGGGTACAAGCTCAAGCTCAATTCCTACGATTTGGGCGTCGATATCGAGCTGCACGACGCGCTCCAGCGCATCCGCTTCGAGCATCCTGAAGTTCGTTCGGTGGTGATCACCAGCGCGAAGCCGCGCGTGTTCTGCTCCGGCGCCAATATTTACATGCTCGGGCTTTCGACCCACGCCTGGAAAGTGAATTTCTGCAAGTTCACTAACGAAACGCGCAACGGAATCGAGGATTCGAGCCGCCATTCCGGCCTGAAATTCATCGCGGCTTGCAACGGATCGACGGCCGGCGGAGGCTATGAGCTGGCGCTCGCCTGCGACGAGATCGTGCTGATCGACGACCGGTCCTCGGCGGTCAGCCTGCCCGAAATTCCGCTGCTCGGCGTGCTTCCCGGAACCGGCGGCCTGACGCGCCTGATCGACAAGCGTAAAGTCCGCCGCGACCGCGCGGACGTGTTCTGCACCACCTCGGAAGGTCTGCAAGGCCAGCGCGCTAGGGATTGGGGATTCGTCGATCACGTGGCGAAGCCTCAGCAGTTTTCCGATTTCTTCCGCCGCCGAGCCGAGGATCTCGCAGCCTTAAGCGACCGCCCCTCCGATGCAAAAGGCGTCGAGCTGACTCCGCTCCATCGCACCGTCGATGACGCCGGATATCACTACCAGTTCGTCGACGTGGCCTTGGACCGCAAGGCGGGAACCGCGACATTCACCATTCGCGCGCCTGAAGCATCGGAAGCGACGCTCGACGAAATCCTCGCCGCGGGCGCGCGCTGGTGGCCGTTGCAGATGAGCCGCGAGCTCGACGACGCCATCCTGAGCCTGCGCACGAATGAGCTTGAGCTCGGCCTATGGATTTTCAAAACCAGCGGGAGCGTGGAAAACGTGCTGGCGATCGACCGGCAGATGATCGAGCATCGCAGCCACTGGTTCGTGCGCGAAACGCTCGGAATGCTGCGGCGGACGCTGGCGCGGCTGGAGGTTTCCTCGCGTTCGATCTTCGCGGTCATCGAGCCGGGATCGTGCTTTGCCGGTTCGCTGCTTGAAATCGCGCTGGCCGCCGATCGCGTCTACATGCTGGACGATCCCGCGAACGCCGTCGCGCTGTCCGAGCTGAATTTCGGCGCACTTTCCACGGTGAATCACCGTTCGCGCGTTGAGGCGCGACTGCACGGCTCAACCGACGCGTTGCGCGCCCGCATTGGCGAGCGATTCTCCGCGCGCGAAGCGCTAGATGCCGGACTGGTCACCTTCGCCCCCGACGATCTCGATTGGGCGGACGAATTGCGCCAGGCGATCGAAGCTCGCGCCGCGCTCTCGCCCGACGCTCTCACCGGCATGGAATCGAATCTGCGCTTCGGATTGCCGGAAACCATGGAGACGCGCATTTTCGGGCGCCTGTCTGCCTGGCAGAACTGGATTTTCAGCCGTCCCAACGCCGTGGGACCCGAAGGCGCGCTCAAGGTCTACGGCGGCGGCGCGCGGCCGAAATTCGATAAGGAGCGGGTCTGATGATCGACTACGCCGAAAGGATTCCCAACAACGTCGACCTGGCGGGCGACAAAACCCTCCAGCGCGCGCTCGAAAAGTGGCAGCCTGCGTTTATCAATTGGTGGAACGACGCCGGTCCGGCCGACAGCGCACGCCTGGAAGTGTATCTCCGCACCGCGATCAGCGTGGACAAGGACGGCTGGGCCAACTTCAGCTACGTGCGCATGCCCGATTATCGCTGGGGAATTTTTCTGGTTCCGCGCGATGAAAACCGTACGGTCGCCTTCGGCGATCACCAGGGCGAATCGGCGTGGCAGGAGGTCCCCGGCGAATATCGCTCTGCGCTGCGGCGCATCATCGTGACGCAGGGCGACACCGAGCCGGCCTCGGTCGAGCAGCAGCGGCTTCTTGGAATGACCGCGCCGTCGTTGTACGATCTGCGCAATCTGTTCCAGGTGAACGTCGAGGAAGGCCGGCATCTGTGGGCGATGGTGTACCTGCTGCATCGCTATTTCGGGCGCGACGGGCGCGAAGAAGCCGAAGCGCTGCTGGAGCGGCGCGCTGGCGCGGAGAACAATCCGCGCATTCTCACCGCGTTCAACGAAGAAACGCGCCACTGGCTGGCGTTTTTCATGTTCGCTTTCTTCACCGACCGCGATGGAAAATTTCAACTCGCTTCGCTTGCCGAATCGGCCTTCGATCCGCTCTCGCGCACCTGCCGCTTCATGCTCACAGAGGAGGCGCATCATCTCTTCGTCGGCGAATCTGGCGTCGCGCGCATCATCCAGCGGACCTGCGAGCTGATGCGCGAGCACCAAACCGCTGATCCCGCCCAGATCCGCGCCCTGGGCGCGATCGATCTCGAGACCATCCAGAAATTCGTGAATTTTCATTACAGCGTCACGCTGGATCTGTACGGTTCTGAAATCTCTTCGAACGCGGCGAACTACTACACCACCGGATTGAAGGGCCGCTTCGAAGAAACCAAACTAAGCGACGATCACAAGCTGTCCGCCGATCTCTATCCGGTCCAGGAAGTGGAGGGCGATCGCATCGTCACGCGCGAGGTGCCCGCGCTGACGGCCATCAACGCGCGTCTGCGCGACGATTATATCCACGAAATCCAGGCCGGCCTGGACCGCTGGAACCGCATTCCCGCGCAGACCGGCATTCCGTTCCGCGTTACATTGCCGCACATCGGGTTTCAGCGCCGTATCGGCAACTTCGCGGGACATCACATCACCCCCTCGGGCGAAGTGATCACCGAAGCCGAGTGGAACCGCCGCAAGTACGAATGGATTCCCAGCGCCGAGGACCACGCCTTCATCGAATCGCTGATGGGTCGCGTGATCGAGCCGGGAAGATTCGCTGGCTGGATCGCGCCTCCGGTGCGCGGCATCAAAGGCAAGCCGATCGACTTCGAATATGTCCGCTTCAACTGACCCGCGGATCGACCTGCTGCCGTCAACGGCGAAAAAGCTGCTCTCCGTGATCGTGAGCCAGGCCGGTCACGGATCGCTGCGTTCGAAAGAACCGGGCATCGCGACGCTGCCCGAAGTGCACGAAGCCTGTGGCCTGGACGTCGACGGCATGTACGCGAACCTCGCCGTCCTGCGCAATGCCGGCTTGATCGAAGTGACGGGACAATATCCCTTCGAGGAGATCCGGCTGAACGGCGCGGTCAAGGTGCAGGAATAGATGCCGCACTTCAATCTCGCCGATCACTTCCTCGATCGTCATCTGCGCGAAGGCCGCGGCGATAAAATTGCGATCCGCTGCGAAGGCCGGTCCGTCACCTACGCGCAGATTGCCGAGCAGGCCAATCGCGTGGGCAACGGACTGCGCGCGATCGGCGTCGGGAAGTCCGAGCGCGTGGTTCTACTGCTTCCCGATATTCCCGAATTCGCGGCATGCTATTTCGGCGCGATCAAGATCGGCGCGGTAGCGGTTCCAACTAATACGTCGCTGCGGGCGTCCGATTACGGTTACCTGCTCGATGAAAGCGAAGCCGCGGCGCTGATGGTCCACTCTTCCATCTATCCGCAGCTTGACCCGGCGCTCTCCCGTTATCCGCGGCGCGTCGTCGTGGTTGCTGAAAAAGGGGACAGACTACTCTGTCCCGAGACGCAAATTGTCGAAGCTGTGTGGAGCGGCGGCGGTGGACAGAGCGGTCTGTCCCCTTTTTCAGGATCCTCGATCGTGTGCGGCGGTCGCGAGTGGGACGCCTGGCTCGCCGCGCAATCGCCGCATCTCGATCCGGAAGAGACCGAAGATACCGACCCCGCGTTCTGGCTGTGGACCTCCGGCACCACGGGCACGCCCAAAGCCGCGGTCCATCTTCAGCGCGACTGGGTGTCGAGCTGCGAGAACTACGCGCGCGGCGTTCTGGCGATTCACGCGGACGACGTGACGTTTTCCTCTTCCAAACTGTTTCACGCCTACGGGCTCGGCAACGGACTGATGTTTCCTTTTTACGCCGGTGCGAGCAGCGTCCTGTTTCGCGGCCGGCCGCAAGCCGCGGCGATCCTGGCTACCGCGCAAGCCGCGCGACCCACTTTGTTCTTCTCCGTTCCGACGCTCTACGCCGCGATGCTTCAGGAGCCGGATTCCTACGACCTTTCGAGCGTCCGGGTGGCTGCTTCCGCTGCCGAGCCTCTGCCCGCCGGAATTTTTCGCCAATGGAAGGAGCGATTCGGCGTCGAGATTCTCGACGGCATCGGCTCGACCGAAGCGCTGCACATCTATCTTTCCGCGCGCGCCGGAAAGGTGCGTCCGGGCAGCACCGGCCAGCCGGTCGCGGGCTACGATATCCGCGTGGTCGATTTCGAGGGTCGCGACGTTTCACCGGGAACCATCGGCGACCTGCTGGTGCGCGGAGAAAGCGTGGCGCGTTGCTATTGGAACCGCCCGGAGTTGAGCGCGCAGCGCATGCGCGACGGCTGGTTCCATTCCGGTGACAAATATTCAGTGGATGGGGATGGCTACTTCTGGTATGCCGGCCGCGGCGACGACATGCTGCGCGTCTCCGGGCAATGGGTGTCGCCGGTTGAGGTCGAAGGCGCGCTCGCCGAGCACGGCGCGGTGCTTGAAGCGGCCGTGGTGTCGCACCGCGAAGCGGATGGTCTGTACACCGTGAAGGCCTTCGTCGTGTTGAAGGCGGGTCGGCCGCAGGCGCCGGGACTGGTGGAGGAGCTGCAAGCGTTCGTCAAACAGCGCATCACGCCGTACAAATATCCGCGCCTGATCGAATTTATCGCGGAGCTGCCCAAAAGCAGCACCGGAAAGCTGCTGCGCTACAAGCTGCGCGAGAGTGAGCCTCCGCGGGTGGTCAACAGCCGCTAAAACCAGTCGCTGCGATATGCGATCCACCAGCTCAGGACCGCGATGGGGATGGTCGCGCCCAGTGCCCACCACATCGGCAAAATGAAATCCGCGCCGATCCCCAGCACGGTGAAGGTGAGCCAGAAAATCTTCCGCTCCACAGTTCCGAGTGTACGCCGGGCGATAATGAAAGATCGAGCATCGCATGCTGCCCAAGGAAAAATCCGCCGAAAGCCGCGCGGCGCGGACCATTCGCGAGATTTTCGACTCCGGCCGGCCGCTGGTCTACGTGCACTCGGCCGAGGAGCAGCGAGTCGCGAAAATTTTGCGTGAAGTCGGACGCGGTTCGGTTCCGGTATGGACCTGGAGCCTTACCGAAGGGTTGGCACCCGAAGGCGAAGCCCCGAATGCTGAGATGAAAAATCCGCGAGCGGCGCTCGATTTCATCGCCGCGCATCGCGGCGCGGGAATTTTTCATCTCAAGGATTTCCACGAAGCGCTGCGCGAATCGGCCGAAGTGCGCCGCCGCTTTCGCGACCTCGCCGAGAGCTGCGCCGGCAGGGAGAAATTCGTCGTCATCACCTCGCCCGTGAAATTCATTCCCGAAGAGCTGGAGCGCAGCGTTCTGTTTCTCGAATTGCGCCCGCCCGACGTGGTGGAGCTCGCCGCTTTCCTGCGCGAAGAGACCGGCGAGACCAGCGAAGCAGTGCTCGGGCGGCTCGCCGTGGCTTTGCAGGGACTCACGCTCGAGGAAGCCGGGTTCGCGGTGCGCCGCGTGATCAGCGCGGGCCGCTCCTTCGGTCCCGAAGCCATGCCGCTGCTGCTCCAGGAAAAACGCCTGCTGATCAATCGCAGCGGCTACATCGAGTACATCGCCGATGAAACCAACTTGCAGCAACTCGGCGGACTCGAGGGTCTGAAGAAGTGGCTGCTCGACCGGCGCAAACTGTTCCAGATGCGCGACCAACTGAACGCGGAGATCGTGCCCAAGGGCGTGCTCCTTATGGGCATCCCCGGATGCGGAAAAAGCCTGTGCGTCAAGGCCATCGCTTCCGCTTTCGACCTGCCGCTGTATCGCGTGGACATGACCGAGATTTTTTCCGGACGCCACGGCAAGGCCGAAGGCGCGTTCGTCGCGGCGTGCCGAATGATGGAGGACATGGCGCCCGCGGTGCTGTGGTTCGACGAGATCGAGATGGGCATCACCTCGAGTGAATCGAGCGGCGAACAGGGGCGCATGTTCGCGTTTTTTCTCACCTGGATGCAGGAGAAGGCGCGCGGGCTGTTCGTCGCCGCGACGGCCAACCGCATCGACCTGCTTCCCGCCGAAATGATTCGCAAGGGCCGCTTTGACGAGGTTTTTTTCGTCGACCTGCCGCTTGAAGAGGAACAACTCGAGATTTTCCGGATTCATTTGCAGCGCCGCAACGCCGATCCGGACCAGTTCAACCTCGAACAGTTGCTCCAGTTCACCAGCGGGTGGACGGGCGCGGAGATCGAGCAGTGCGTGGTGTCGGCGTTGACGCGGGCGCGCCTGGAAGACCGGGCGCTGACCGACCAGGACCTGATCAGCGTGGCGGTGAAGATCGTGCCGTTGTCGAGGACCATGAAGGAGCAGATCAATCACATCCGCGGCTGGGCGTTCGAGCGCGCGGTCCGCGCCTCCCCGCGCGCGCCGGGACGATAGAAGACCACTCGCTCACACGCGCGGCTCGGTTCGGCTTCGAACCTGATCCAGTACCTTTTTCACTTCCGCGAGCAGATCGGCGCGGCGGAACGGGGCGGGAAACGTGAAGAAATCCTGGATCGCGTTGCGGACCTCGGTGCGGTCGTCTTCCATGAATCCGGCGACGATCAGGACGGGCAGCCCGTTGCGCTTGGTGCGCAGATATTCGGCCGCCATCCATCCGGGCATGCTGTTGATGTAGGGGCGCGTGATCAGCAGGTCAGGGCGCATTTCATCGAGGCGGTCGACGGCCTTGCCCAGGTCGCCCGCGGTGATGACCATGTAGCCGGCTTCTTCAAGCGCGTCGCGGATGCCGGCGCGCATGACGCGCTCCGAATCGAGAAGCAGGATGATGGCCGCGGGCTTGTGCAGGTCCATTTTGGGCCCAATTGCAGCGTACCAGGGTTGCGATTGAGGTGAGAATTTCGCGGCGCTCGCTTCACTAAATTGTGTGCGACTCCTGATGGTGGGGATCCTGGCCGTTGCGCTGCACGCTCAGAGCCGGGCCGAATATATCGGCGGGACCGTGGCGGGAATCGAGAGCGGGACCGGCGGGTCGATCGATGTGACCGACGGGCATTATTTCGCGTTTTACACCAAAAAAGCGCAGGTGCGCGTGCCCTATGACCGCATCGAATCGCTCGAATACGGCCAGAAGGTGGACCGCAGAGTGCTGCTGGCGATCGCCATCTCGCCGGTTTTTCTGCTGACCAAGAAGCGCAAACATTTTCTGAGCGTCGGCTACACCGATGCGGATGGCAATCACCAGGCGATGGTGTTTCGCGTGGACAAGAACGATATTCGCGCGACGCTGGTGAGCCTGGAG
The DNA here is from genome assembly GCA_035501755.1 of Bryobacteraceae bacterium. Taxonomy (GTDB): domain Bacteria; phylum Acidobacteriota; class Terriglobia; order Bryobacterales; family Bryobacteraceae; genus Palsa-187. Next base: position 27,468 of record DATJVN010000170.1, read on the forward strand.
GCGCGCACCGGCTTGCGGATCGAGTACCAGGACGAGGAAGCGCGAAAGGCGGGTCACGGATGATCGCGATCGTTCTCTTATTGCTGCTGGGGCAGGAGGATCTGTCCAACCAGCTTGTGGGTATCAAGCGCGTCTACGTCGACCGGCTGACCGGCGGTGAAACCGCGGCGCAGATGCGCGACCTGCTGATGAGCAGCCTGAACGGAGCGAAGCTGTTCATCATCACCGAGCGTGAGGACCGCGCCGACGTGGTAATGCGCGGCGCAGCCGAAGATCTTATCTTCACCGATACGTTTTCTTCTTCGGAGGGGATCAACATGCACGGCGGATCGACCCGGGATACGTCGCAGGGCACCAGCACGCATTTCAACGGCGCCGGCTCGGGCTACGACACGCGCAGCGGACGGTCCTTCAATATGGGGATCGGCGATGAGGAGTCGCAGAGCAGCAAGGAGCGCCGGCACGAAGCGATCGCGACGGTGCGCCTGGTGAACAAGGACGGCGACGTGATCTGGTCCACCACGCAGGAAAGCACGGGCGCGAGATTTCGCGGCGCGAGCGCCGACGTAGCCGAAAAAATCGCGCGCCAGCTTTCGGATGATGTCGCGCGGGTGCGGGGGAAGGGCAAAAATTAGCGGCGGATGCGGCTTCCCGGCCAGTTCGTACGCTGTGATTACGAAGACGCTGTCCGGCGTCGGATCGGGTACATAGACGGCCCGCAGTTAACGGCCCGAGCCGGTTTGGCCCAGAGCGACCCGGGAGCCTTTTCATCCGGGCCTTATTGTAACGCAGGTGCTCGCTGCGTTCCGGCCGCAGCGGCGAACGCGATTTGCCGTATCTGCGGCGGGTCTAAACGCCTGAGTGCCGCTTCAAAATCTGCGGCAGATTTTGCGAAAAGGCCGAGCGGGCCAGCACCATGTCGCATCCGGCTTCCTGGGCGGCCTGCTTCAGGTCGCCCTGAACGTGCGAAACATAGCCGATGATGTTAATGCTTTTCGTCTCCTCGCCGGATTTCAACTTGCGGATCAGACTCAGCGGATCGACGCCCGAATAGTTCAGGTCGAAGATGATCAGCGGCGGCTTGTCCGCGGCCTGCGCGAGCACGTCAGGCTCGCTCTTGACGAAGACGATGGGAAAGCCGGCGCGCTTGGCCGATTCGTTGATCTTCACAGTGAAAAAAAGGTCGTTCAGAACAGCTACGATCTTCCGGGGTTGTTCGGGCATAGTTGGATTTGTCAATCGAGAGAACGGCGGGGTAAGTCCGATGTTACCATACGGCCGCCGGGGAAGGTATCATGAAAGTTCAGCTCCTGTTGCGATCCGAGAGGTTTTCCACAAGTTGGCACTCATCGCTGGTGTACTCAAAGAAAATTTTCCTTCCGAACGCCGCGTGGCGGTGGTTCCCCGCTCCATCGACCTGTTGAAGAAATCGCAGGTGGAGGTGTGGATCGAGCGGGGCGCGGGACTGGAAGCCGGATTCCCGGATGAAGATTATTCGGTGAAGGGAGCCACGCTCGGCTCGCGCGCCGAGGTTCGCGGCCGCGCGCAGGTTCTGCTGCACGTGCGCGTGCCGCAGGAGCCGCCGGGAAAAGACGTGATCGCCATCGGCTTGTGCGATCCGCTGACCGATGCGGTCATCGCGCTCAAGTACGCGCAGGCCGGCGCGACGCTGTTTTCGATGGAGCTGGTTCCGCGCACCACGCGCGCGCAGTCGATGGACGTGCTGTCCTCGATGGCGTCGATCGCGGGATATAAGGCCGTGCTGCTGGCGGCGTCGGCGCTGCCCAAAATGTTTCCGATGATGACCACCGCGGCCGGGACGATCGCGCCGGCGCGCGTGCTGGTGATCGGGGCAGGCGTGGCGGGTTTGCAGGCGATTGCGACTTCGCGAAGACTCGGTGCTGTCGTCAGCGGCTATGACGTGCGCAGCGCGGTCAAGGAGCAGATCGAGAGCCTGGGCGCGAAGTTCGTCAGCATCACCGTGGAGGAAAAGGCCGAAGGCGAAGGCGGCTACGCGCGCGCCCTGAGCGAGGACGCGATCCGCCGGCAGCGCGAGCAGATGGCGCTCGTCCTGCGCGAGCAGGACGTGGTGATCACGACCGCGGCGGTGCCGGGGAAAAAGGCCCCGCTGCTGATCACACGCGACATGGTCCAGGCGATGGCGCCGGGATCGGTGATCGTCGATCTGGCGGCCGAGCGCGGCGGAAATTGCGAGGTGACGGTGCCCGGTGAAACGGTGATCGAGCGCGGAGTCACAGTGCTCGGTCCGATGAACGTTCCCGCGACCGTGCCGCGCCATGCGAGCGAAATGTACGCGCGCAACATCGCGACTTTTCTGAAGAACATGATTACCAAGGACGGGCAGCTCAACATCGATCTCAACGACGAGATCGTGCGGGAGACACTGATCGCGCGCAACGGCGAGGTGGTGAATCCCAAGGTGCAGGCGCTGCTCGGAATTCCCGCATAAATCGAATGAGCAACGAAATCGAAGTCAGTTTATACGTGCTGGTGCTTGCGGTGCCGCTGGGCCTGGAACTGGTGCGGCGCGTGTCGCCGCTGCTGCACACGCCGCTGATGTCGCTGACCAACGCGATCTCGGCGATCTCGGTGGTGGGCGCGATCCTGATCGCGGGCTCGGGCACCGCGCCGACGCTCAGCAAGGTGCTGGGGTGCATTGCGGTGACCTGCTCGACCATCAACATCGTAGCCGGATTTTTAATCACCGACCGCATGCTCAAGATGTTCCGCAAAAAAGAAGGGTCGAAATGACCGAAGCCGCGGGCGGAGTGTGGCAGGCGGCGTATATCGTCGCGGCGCTGTCGGTGGTTCTTTCCATCAAGTGGCTGAGCTCGCCGGTGACCGCGCGGCGCGGCGTGTTCGCGGGCGAATTCGGGCTGCTGTTCGCGATCATCGGAACGCTGCTGCGGCAGGAAGTGGTCAGTCTCGAATGGATTCTCGTGTCGATGGCGGTGGGCGCGGCGATCGGCGTTCCGCTCGCCTATTTGATGCCGATGACCGCGGTGCCGCAGTTGACCGCGCTGTCACACGCGTTTGGCGCGTTCGCCGCGGCGCTGGTCGGAACGGCGGAATACTATCGCGAGCCGGTCACCGGATTCAAAATGACCGCTCTGGCGATCGAAATCGTGCTCGGGTTTCTGACCACGACCGCGAGCATCATGGCCTTCGGAAAGTTGCAGGAAATCATTCCGACGCGGCCCATGACGTATCGCGGCCAGAATTTCGTCAATCTGTCGCTCTTCGCGTTTGCGCTCGCGCTGGGCGGATGGATGATTTATGAACCGGCGCCGTCCTGGGTCTTTCCCACATTTGCGGGGCTGGCACTGCTGTTCGGCGTGTTGCTGATCATGCCCATCGGCGGCGGCGACATGCCCACGGTGATCGCGCTGCTCAACTCTTACGCCGGCGCGGCGTGCTGCGCCATGGGATTCGCGCTCGAAAACCGGCTGCTGATCATCGCGGGCGCGGTGAACGCGTCGTCGGGATTCATTCTGTCGGTGATCATGTGCAAAGCGATGAACCGCAGCTTCACCAACGTGCTGTTCGGCGCGTTCGGACAGGTGCAGGCGGGCGGGACCGCGCAGGTTGCGGCGAAGCCGGTGAAATCGGCGACGGCGGAAGACGCGGCGCAGGTGTTGGCGAGCGCGCGCAAGGTGATCGTGGTTCCGGGATACGGGATGGCCGTCGCGCAGGCGCAGCACAAGCTGCGCGAGCTGACCGACGCGCTGACCAAGCGCGGCGTTGACGTGGAGTTCGCCATTCATCCGGTGGCCGGACGCATGCCCGGCCACATGAATGTACTGCTGGCTGAAGCCGACATTCCCTACGATCGCCTGCACGAGATGGAGGACATCAATCCCGATTTCGCCGAGGCGGATGTCGCGCTGGTGATCGGCGCCAACGACGTGGTGAACCCCGCCGCGCGGCACGACAAAACCAGCCCGATTTACGGCATGCCGATCCTGGACGTCGATAAAGCGCAGACGGTGATGGTGATCAAACGCAGCATGAACCCCGGTTTCGCGGGGATCGACAACGAACTGTACTACATGGACCGCACGCTGATGCTGTTCGGCGACGCGAAGTCGTTTGTGGGGGAGATTGTGAAAGAACTGCCGGCGGTAGGGTGATGTAAGACTGCAATCAATTTGCTCAAGGGTGAATCGTGAAGGATCGCGAAAGGATCTGAAGGACGTTGTCGCCCAGGAAGGCCGCCGAGGCCGCAGACCGGTCGATATCGAGCAGCGGCGAAAAAGCTCTGAAGCGACTGGAAGAGATGCGCCGGTTGCTTACGCTTGGCACAGAGGAGGAATTCCGTGCGGCTATGCGTGCTTTCGGCCTGCGCGAGGACTCGAAGCAGTTTTTGGACGCGCCGCACGCCTGGCGCGAGTTCCGACCTTAGCCACGGCTCGGCTGAAGGCGCGCCATTTCGCGTCCTGCTCGGCAGGAGTAAAGTCTTTGGCGTGATCGTCGAGAATGGCGAGGATCTTCTTCGCGGCTTGATCGAGCTTCTTGTTGTCGCCCACTAGCTGGATCTTAGCGCCCGGGGAGCGTGCTGTCGGGAGAATCACGCTTACGGGGGCAGGGACAATGATCGTGGTTGATCCGCTTCACGATCTTCCTCAGTGCAGTCGGGCGACGGATGTTGGTTTATAGCAACCATTGTGAAACGGTACGGAGGGCGCCAGCGAATTAGAAGATAGAACCGCTGTTCATCGTCTTCACGGGCCGTGAGTGGAACTTGCCACAGATCGGGCCGTGTTCGGCAATGCATCGTCGGGGAGTTGAACTCGTTAAAAGGTCCCCTGTGCTGATCGAGCCATCCGTGGAGAGTCGTGCGGCTCGATTCATCGGTCCAATTGGAGACCACTTGCCATGGATCGGTCAACCAGAACGACGCGAAGTTGCGTGGGGTCGACGCGACGGGGTCGGTGCGTTCGAGCTTGCCGGATCGGAGCTGGTAATGACGCACCTCCGGGCGCCGGAATCCGGCCCCGATGTCGCTGACGCCGTATTCGATGAGAACGTTGTCGCGTCCAGCCGCTGCGTGGAGCGGTTCGTCCCGAAATGCCAGTTCCCGCCCGTCCAGAAGCAGCCGCGCCGCGGCGTAAGTCCCCTGGCTCTGCCAGACGCGATCGTAGACCATCTGCCAATTCGAGGTGCACCAGGGGTTGAATCCTACTGTGACGATCAGGTGCTCGAGTCGGTCGCCGCGATAGCCGGCAGGGCCGATCGCGATGTCGCGGAGGTTTTGAGGAACATAATTCTTCTCGGTGTAATCATCCTGCTCGGTTTCCCAAAATCTCTTCCATTTTCCGTCGACTTGCTGGTATGCGTACGCCGATTCGTCCAAGCCGCAGACCTGGATGCCGATCGACGTTTTCACCACCAGCACGCCTCCTGGCTTCATTTCGAGCCCGATCCGGTCGAGGAAGCCGTAATAATCGTATCCATTGCTGGTCGGTTTGGCGGGAGGGTGAAACAATAGTCCGGCGCCGTCTAGCTCTGTGTTGAACTGCTCCTGGAGGACAACGGGATTTGGGTTCCATCGTTCCCCGTCCCATTGCAAGACCGGCAGGCGGGATTCGATCCAGTCCCGCAGCTCGTGCTTTATCGTCGTGAAAACGGGCTCTGCGCCCCTCGCTGGTAGCGGGCCAGGCGCACTTCGCATTGGAACGAGCGCCTCGCGGATGGCGGCAAGCCGGGTATCCTCACCGTGAAGCACCGGCATCGCTGCGAGCAAGAACATTCCGAGGAGCCGCACTATAGGAACGATTGTAGCGTCGCGGCGATGCCAGCTCGTTAGCGTGGGAGATCGGGAAGAACCCTGCAGGGTCGGCTGACGCTCGGTCACGCCGCCGGGCGATGGCGAGGGGCTTCTTTCGGCTTCTCTTGCAGCTCCGGCGCGACCTCGGCGTAGCCCAGCTCGACTCCGCGCAGGAAGTCGGCGACCTCGCGCCACGGCTCGGCGATTCCGGTTTCCACTACTTCGGCCGTTTGTGCCGCGCGCTCTTTCAGGTCTCCGTAGGCGAGCTCGGCGCGCTCACGTTCGGCGACGTAGTGCCGCTCGGCATCGGACTTCACGCCCTTCACCGCGGCCGTTTCGCGGCGCGCGATGGCGACCAGATCCTTGGCGGCGCGAGTCATGTTGCGTAACTCCTCGCGATTTTCACGAAGGGTAGCCGTGACGGAGGCGCGCAGGGGCGCGAAATGTCGAGCGCGATTGCTGAACACGTTAAACATGCGCTGCGCCGATGCCGCCAGCGCGATCCACGCCCAGATCTGAAGGAGCAGGGCCATCGCGCAGATTGCAACGCAAATCCCTATGATGAGTACGAGAGTTTCCATGGCAACTCCTATTTATGTGGACAACGCGCGCGAGCATCGCGTTTCCCGGCTGCGCGCGCCGGGCAGGATGAAACGTAAACTCGTGTTCCTCCTCGCCGCGATTTCGGCATCGGCCCAGATGACCGAAATTTCGGCCGAGCGGATTCGCGCGCACGTGAAGTTCCTGGCGAGCGATCTGCTCGAAGGCCGCGGCACCGGCACGCGCGGCGGAGATCTCGCGACCGAATACATCGCCACGCAGTTCGCTCTCGAAGGCGCCAAACCGGCCGGCGACGACGGAACGTATTTTCAGAACCTGACGCTGGTGGGCGTCGATCCGCAGCCGACCGCGCAGCTCGCCATGACCGGCTCGGGCGGCAAGACAACGCAGTTTCGCTGGCTCGACGATTTCGTGGGCGTCACCAATCAGCAGAAGCCGGAAGCGTCGTTCGACGCGGAGGCGGTGTTCGTCGGACATGGCATCACCGCGCCGGAATTTAACTGGGACGACTACAAGGACACAGACGTTCGCGGAAAAGTGGTGGTGCTGTTCACCAATGAGCCGCCTTCGGAAGATCCGTCGTTTTTCGGCGGCCGCGCGCTGACGTATTACGGACGGTGGACGTACAAATACGAAGAGGCCACGCGCAAGGGAGCGATCGCGGCGATCATTATTCACACCACGCCGACGGCGAGCTACGGATGGGAAGTGGTGCGATCGTCGTGGGGGCGCGAAGATCAGCAGGTGAAGCTCGCGCCGGGCGAGCCCGCGCTCGCGATGGCTGCGTGGGTAACCAAGGACGCAGGCGAGCAGATCGCGGCGAGCATCGGAAAAAGCGTCGACGAGCTGTTGAAGATGGCGGATACGCGCGGTTTCCGTCCCATTCCGCTGCCGCTGCGCTTCCGCGGCTATATGAATTCGAAGGTCCGCGAAATCCACACGCGCAATGTGGCGGCGAAAATCGAGGGCAGCGACCCGCAGCTCAAGAATGAAGCCGTGATTTTCAGCGCACACTGGGATCACCTGGGCATCGGCGCGCCGGTCAATGGCGATTCCATCTACAACGGCGCCGCCGACAATGCCACCGGCTGCGCCATGATCCTGGAAATCGCGCGCGCCTGGGCGATGCTGCCGGAAAAGCCGCGCCGCTCCGCGCTGTTTCTCGCGGTGACCGCGGAGGAGGCCGGTTTGCGCGGATCGGAATATTACAGCCGGCACCCGATCGTCCCGACCGGCAAGACCGCGGCCGATCTCAATCTCGACATGTTCATGCCGTTCGGCCGCGCAAATGACGTGGTGCTCACCGGAGCGGATCGCACTACGCTGTGGCCGATCGTCCAGGATGCGGCGCGGCGCTTCGATCTGAGCATTGAGCCGGACCCGCGTCCGGAAGCCGGCTCGTATTACCGCTCCGATCATTTTTCCTTCGCGCGCGCGGGCATTCCCGCTTTTTCGATCGAAGGAGGGTCGGACCTGGTTGGAAAGCCGCCGGAGACGGGCAAAAAGCTCTTCGACGATTTTGAGGACCATCATTACCATCAACCGTCCGATGAATATCACGACGATTGGGATTTTTCGGGCATGGAGCAGTTCGCGCGCTTCGGCTTCCTGATGGGAGTGAACATCGCGAACACGGAGAAACTGCCGACCTGGCGGGCCGGCGACGAATTTCTGCCCGCGCGAGTGGCGAGCGGTGTAAGGTAACGTGTGAAGTAAGGGTGAAATAGTACAATAGCCGAATCTATGCTCATGCGAATCCTGCTCCCGATCGCGGCGATGCTGGCCGTTAATGCTCCTGCTCAACCTGCTTCCCCTGAAGATGATCCGGTCAAGACGATGGTCGGCCGGCTCGATCTTCAGCGTTACAAGGCGACCATCCGCGGCCTGACGAAATTCGGCGACCGGCGCCAGGGGACCGATCGCAATCGCCAGGCGATTGACTGGATCGAGGCGCAGCTCAAAACCTACGGCTGCACCAATACTGAGCGCATTCATTACGAGTACGCTCCGCCCGCGCCCGGTGGACGGGGTCGCGGCGGCAGGGGCGGGCGCGGACGCGGAGGCATTCCGGGAGGCGGGACGATCAAGGGCGAGCGCGGCCTGGTGGGCGTCAACGAGGATCCCGATTTACAGCACGACACGCGGCTGCGCGAGCTGAATTCGCAGCCCTCCACGCCGGGGCCGCGCGAAGAGGTGTACTGCACAAAGATCGGATCGACGCATCCGGAAGAGATGTACATCGTTGC
>DATJVN010000171.1:0-82094 GCA_035501755.1 Bryobacteraceae bacterium
CCCCGAAATGTACACGTGCACGTGCGCGTCGATCAGTCCGGGCATCAGCACGCGGCCGCCGCAGTCGATCACTTCAACGTCTGGTTCGGCGTCGCGCCGCGATTCGCGGATCTCCCGGATGGTCCCGCCCTCAACGACCACGTCTGCGCCATCGCGCAATTTTGCCGATTCGCCGTCGAACACGCGCGCCGATCGAAAAACGATTGTCTTCGTCATCGATCCGTCACGCCTGGTACATCGTTTTTCCGCCGATCACCGTGCGCACGATCTCGATGTCCTTGATCTTCGCCTGGTCCACCGTGTGCGGATCGTCGGCCAGCACGACGTAATCCGCCAGTTTGCCCGGTGTGATCGATCCCTTGATCGATTCCTCGTGCGAGTTGTAGGCGCCGTTGAGTGTGTTGATGCGCAGCGCTTCGTCCACGCTCACCCGCTGGTTCGCACCCCAGGTCTCGCCGTTCCATCCCGTGCGCGTGACCATGCCCTGCATTCCCATACGCGGATCGAATGGACCGGGGCTGAAATCCGACCCGGCCGCCGCCTCAATCCCCGTGTCGAGGAAGCTGCGGAACGCCATCGAGCGCTTCATCAGCTCCTCGCCGTAGAAATGGAATTTGTCGGAGTTGTAGTAAGCGTACGAGGTGAACACCGCCGGAACCGCGCCCAGCGCTTTCATGCGCCGCAGGATGTCGTCATTGATCAGCGTGCAGTGCGTGATCTTCGGTCGCGCGTCGGTGCGCGGGAACAGGCGCTGCGCGCGCTCCACCGCGGTCAGGAACATCTCGATCGCCACGTCGCCGTTGGCATGGCAGTTCACCTGGATGCCTGCACGATGCACTTTCTCGATCCACGCGTTGAGATCCTCCTGCGTGGTGGTGACGTTGCCCTTGTACGGGGGTGTGACGCCCGGGTAGGGAATGCTCAGCGCCATGGTGCGCTCGGAAAACGACCCATCGACGGTGTGCTCGGAAGTCGCGCCGAAGCGGATCCATTCATCGCCGAACCCGGTCTCGATTCCGCCCGCGATCATCGAATCGAGCACCTTGCCATTGGCCTCGTAGCTCACGCGATGCAGAAGATCGCCGCGCGCGCGCACCTGCTGCAGCGCGAACAGGTCGCCCGATTCATGATGCACGCTGGTCAGCCCGAAGCGCACGAATTGTTTCGAGATGTACGCGAGCCCGTCGCGATCGCGCTGTTCCCTCTGCTCCGGCGTGTAGGTGATGCGCTTGCCCACGCGGTTGATCTGCCCCGTAGCGCGATCCGTCACACGGCCGTTCAAGTTTCCGTCGGCGTCGCGATCGAAGGTTCCGCCCGGCGGATTGGGCGTGCTGCGGTTGATGTCCGCCATCTCCAGCGCCTTGCTGTTATAAAACGACGTGTGCCCGCCACGATGATGCACCACCACAGGATGGTCCTTCGACACCCGGTCGAGGTCGTGCACGTTGAGCATGCGGTTGTCCTTGACTTTGGTGTCGTCGAAGAAAAATCCCTCCACCCAATAGCCCGGCGGCGTTTGCGCCGCCCGCGCGCGCAGCTTTTCGACGATGCTGTCGATGGTGACGAACTCGACCACGTAAGGATTGCCCACCAGTACGTCGTACATCAGCGTGTTGCCCGGCGCATGATTGTGGCAGTCGATGAAACCGGGCACGATGGTCATCTGTTTCGCGTCGAAGCTCTGCGTGCGCTTCCCGATCAGCGCCTTCATCTCGTCCGTGGTCCCCACCGCGAGGAAACGCGCGTCCTTAATCGCGAACGCTTCCGCTCTGGGCGCGGCGGCATCCACCGTGTAGACTTTGGCGTTGAACACCACCAGGTCCGCGTCCTGCGTCTGCGCATCCAACCACGCGGCTCCGGCCAGACCGAAAATTCCGGCGCCGGTCATTCCCATGAACTCTCGACGATTGTGTTTCATATGTTCCTCGAACTGACGTAATCGGCTCAAGGCTATCATAGACCTGCCCGCGCGTGAATGGTGCAACAATAACGGTTCGCGAGGTGTCCATGAATCCGATCCCCGAAAACCGGCAGACCGCGCTGGTTTCGCGTCTCATGAAGGCCTGCGGCGGAGCCTACCCTCCCGAAACGCGGCGCAAATATTTCCTTTCGGGTCCGCAATGGGCCGCCGCGTACCAGGGCCAGGCGCTGTTTCACGCGCCGACCCGCCCGCCGATCGGATTCGAAGAAGTGATTCGCCGCTTTTCCGAAATCGGCATCGCGTACTGGACGACGCACGACACCGATGTGATCCCCACCGAAGCGCTGGCGAAGCAGGAGCAGTGGGAGATCGTCGCACGCATCGGGAAGACGCTCGACGATCACGGAATGAAGTGCTCGATGGTCACCACCGAGACGTTCTATCACGCCGTGTGGGCCGCCAGTCCCGCCGCCGAATCGCCCGCGGTGCGGGAATACGCCAAATTTCGCGTGCGCAACACGGTCGATATCGGCCACGAGCTCGGCGCGAGCTTCGCCGTCTACTGGCCGGGATCGCTCGGCTATTCCGTGCAGGGCGCAATCGAGGAAACCGATTCGCTCGGCTGGTACGCCGATGCCCTCAATGCCGCCTGCGACCGTGATCTCGAGGTCGCAAAGAAAAAAGGCCGGCCAACGTTGAAGCATTGCCTGGAAGCCAAGCCCTTCGAACCGCAGGCCGAAATCCTGCTGCCCACGAGCGACGCGATGCTCGCATTCATCGCGTCGGGATTGCTGGCACACCCGGAGATGGTCGGACTGAATCCCGAATATCTGCACGAGCTGATGTGGGGCGCCGCGCCGCGCGCCGCCCTGGCCCGCGCGCTCGTGGCGAAAAAACTTTTCCATTTCGATATCAACGACGGTTATCGCCTCAAGCACGACGTCGATATCGGCGTGGGCCTGGTGAATCCGCTCGACTGGCTGAACGTGCTGGTCCTGCTGCGCAGCCATGGCTACAACGGCCCCTTCAATCTCGACTACAAGCCGCCGCGCACCACCAGCCAGTCCGGAGTTTTCGAGGTCAGCTTCCCTACTGCTGTCGACCGCTTCATCACTTTATGGGAAATGGCCGGCGAAGTGATCTCCGATCCCATCATCAAAGAAGCGACCGACGCGCTGAAGGCGGGAGCGCTGGTCCGCTCAACGCAAGATGCTGCAGAGCTGACGCGCGCCCATCGCGAGCTGCTCACCTTACATGAGCTGATCGCGCACCGTCTGTTTCAATTGCTGATCGGCCAGCATCGCGGGCGCGTCTTCTTCACGTAAATGATTTCGCTCCACCGCGTCGATCTTGCGATCATCGCGATCTATTTCCTCGCCGTGTTGGCCATCGGTCTGTACCTCAAGCGCTTCGCCCGCAGCGGCGAGGATTTTTTTCTCGCAGGCCGCGAAATGACCGCGTGGGTCGCAGGATTGAGTTTCGTGTCCGCGAATCTCGGATCGCTCGAGCTACTGGGTTGGGCCGGATCTGCGTATCAATACGGCATTCTCGCCGCGCACTGGTATTGGATCGGCGCGATCCCCGCCATGGTGTTTCTGGGAATCGTGATGATGCCGTTTTACTACATCTCGAAGACGCACTCGGTCCCCGGATATCTGCAGCTTCGCTACGGCCCCGCCGCGAGCGCGCTCAGCGCGGCAAGCTTCGCCGTCATGACCATCCTGATGTCAGGCGTCAACATGTACGCGATGGCCGTGGTCATGAAGGTGATGCTCGGCTGGAACATTCATTTAAGCATCTGGATCTCTTCGCTGACGGTCGGCATTTACGTTGCCGCGGGCGGTTTATACTCGGCCATCTTCAACGAGGTTTTGCAATTTTTCCTGATCTGGCTGGGCGCGCTGCTGATTCCGATTCTCGGCCTGATCGAGACCGGCGGGTGGAACGGCATGGTCGCGCGCATCCAGACAAATTTCCCTGGCCAGGATTTCACGCACCTCTGGTCGGCGCTCGGCCATTTTCAGGACAACCCCATGGGCATGCACTGGACTGGCATCGTGTTCGGCCTCGGCGCGGTGCTTTCGATGGGCTACTGGACCACCGATTTTCTCGTTGTTCAGCGCGTGCTCGCCGCGCGGGACCTGCGCTCGGCCAAGCTCGCGCCCCTCATCGGCGCGTTTTTCAAAATGGCCGTGCCGCTGATCGTGATACTTCCGGGACTGCTCGGGCTGGCCGTGCTGCCCGAGCACCTGTTTCCCGAATCCGCGATACAACCGGGCCAGCACAGCTATAACGAAGTCTTGCCGCTGATGCTGGCGCGCTACTGCGGACCCGGACTGCTCGGCTTGGGAGTTACCGCGCTGGTCGCGGGATTCATGGCGGGGATGGCGGGCAACGTCAGCGCATTCGCCACCGTCTGGACCTACGACATCTACCGCCCGTTCCTGCGCAGAAGGGCAACCGACGCTCATTACGTCCGCATGGGCCGCTGGTGCACCGCCGCCGGACTGCTGGTGAGCGTCGCGACCGCGTACGTCGCCATGGGGTTTGCCAGCATCATGGATTACGTCCAGGCGCTGTTCAGCTTTTTCATCGCGCCGTTGTTCGGCACCGTGATCCTCGGAATGACATGGAAACGAGTCACCGCGGCCGGCGGATTTTACGGGCTTCTCGCCGGCACTCTCTCTTCGATCGCCATGTTTTTCGCCGTGAAGCTCGATCCTCGCGCGCTGGCGCTGATCGCCTTGTCCCCGCACGCCAAGGCGCTCGCCGAGGATATGTATCGCGCGCTGTGGTCGTGCCTGATCGGCGTTCTGGTGACCGTCGCGGTCAGTCTCGCCACGCGTCCCAAGCCCGATGGCGAACTCGCCGGCCTGGTTTACGGGCTCACTAACGTCCCTCGTGAAGGCGGCATCCAATGGTTCCGGCGGCCGGCGTTCTGGGCCGCGATCGTGCTCGCGATCCTGGCCGTTCTGCAATGGATTTTCTGGTGATCCGCATGAAAATCATCCCGGTCTGGTTTTTCGTGGGCCTGCTTCTGGCGATCTACGGCGTGCTCATTTTATCGAGCGGCCTGATCGAATGGTCAAATCCGGGCGCCGTGGTGCTCGCCCGGCTGCACGCGCCGGTGTGGTGGGGCGCACTGCTGGCGCTGATCGGGATCGCCTACTGCATCGTCTACCGGCCGCGTTGATACAAGTTCTCACTACAGCCCGAGCTTGACCGCGCGGCATTTATTTATGCCGCGCGTACTCGATTTCTCGGTGACGCGCTACTAGAAAACGAAGCGCATGCCCCACTGCACGATCCGCGCCGTGACACCACCGCCGCGGGCCGTGTCGAACGTCGTGGTCAACTGCCCGAAGGTGGTCGAATCGAGCGAGTTCTGGGAACTGGAGCTTGCGGCCAGATTGGCCAGCGAGCCGATCGAGAAGTTCACGTTGTTGAACACGTCGAATGCTTCAAGACGCAGCTCCATGCGCAACCGCTCGAAGAGCTGGATCTCCTTGACCGCTGAAAGATCCTGGTCGAAGAACCACGGCAGGTTGAACTCGTTATACGCGAGGTTGCCCAACTGCCCCGGGGCCGGCTCGGCAAAGCACGGCGTAGTCTGCGTCACCTGCCCCGCCGAGTTGGTGGTGCAGAAATTGGCAGTACTGCTGGCGCCCTTGACGTTAACCAGGCCGGAGGCTGGATTCAGGTAATAAACGCCGCTGTTGGTCTCGAAAACGCCCATGTTGTTGCGAAGCTGCGAGACGCTCATGTTCATCAGCATAGGCGTATTGGAGTTGCCCCAGCCGGTGGTGAAGCGGTTGGAGGTGAGCGAGAACGGCGCGCCGCTTGAAAGATGCGTGAATCCGTTCAGGCTCCAGCCGCCGACAACGCTGTCGAGCAGCCGGTTGGCGCCCGAAAGGAAGTGCTGCCCCCTTCCGAACGGAAGCTGATAAGAGAAATTCACGCCGAACGAGTGCGTCACGTTGATGCCGTTGATGAACTTGTCAAGACCCGTGTTGTTCAGGTTCTGATAGTTCTGCATTTCCGATTGCGACTCGGCGAAAAAGGTGTCCGCGAGCACTTTGCTGAACGTGTAATTGCCTTGCAGGGTCAAGTTGGACCAGCGCCGGCGGATCTCCAGTTCCAGGCCGTTGAATTCGGACCAGGCAGCGTTGTTTGCGTAAAGGGCGTTAGTGGCCCAGGGATCGGCCACGAAGAAATTCAGCGGAAGACCGTTGGCCGCGCCCAAGCCGTTGGCGCCCATCACATTGGTGCGATAGGTGGGCGAGGTGCGGATGGTGTTGAACATCGTGTAGATGTTGTTCTGCTGAAGGTTGGTGACGAACGTCGGGCTGCCGTAGCCGGCGGTGCTGGCCACACCGGCGAACAGTTCGTCGAGCAGTGGCGTCGGAGTCTGCCCGGGAAGACCGTTGTAGGCGAAGGTGCCGGTCTTGCCGTTGGCAGCATTGATCGCCAGGTTATTTTGCGCGGCCGTGAAGGTCGATAGAACGCCGTTATTGTTGATATCGAGTTGGTTCAGGTTCCACTCGCGCAATTGGTCGACAGCGTGGTTGCCCACATAACGGGCTTCCAAAATGAAGTGCTTGCCGAGGTCGCGCTGGATGCCGAAGCTCCATTCGAGAACATACGGCGTCTTCATGTTCTTATCGAAAGCGATCTCCGGCGTCGCGCCGCCGAAGTTCAACCAGTTCGAAATCTGCGAGACCGGGAAGGTTCCGCCGATCGGCGTGGGGTACTGAGAGCTGATCGCGCTTGAAAAGACGCCCGTTGGCGTGCTGTTGGTCGCGTTGGTGAACAGGCCGGTGTTTCCCGTGCTCGCCGCCTCCCAAAGCGACAGGCCCTCCAGGTCGTAGTGCTGCGAGAAGGACCCGCGCAGCACCGTCTTACCATCGCTTCCCGGCGAATACGCCAGCCCGATGAACGGTCCGAAGTTGTCCAGTTGGCGATTGGTCACTGGCTGGCCGTTGGCTGCACCCTGAAGAGTAAGTTGCGGATTCATGTCGCCGCCGAGCAGACCGGGCTGCAACAGATTGCCGACCGGCGAGTTGCCCGTCGGCGTGGGACCCATGAGCGTGCTGATGTTATTTTGCGGCAACAGCACCAGCCCGTTGCGCGCGTTGTACGGCCCCTGGTATTCCCAGCGCACGCCGTAAAACAAGTTCAGGTTCTTGGCGATTTTCCAGTTGTCCTGGCCGTAAAACGCGAGATTCTGCATGAACGGCGTATACTGCTCCGGCACGTCGAGAACGTAACCGGAGGTCGGTGAGGTGTGATTGAACTGCGCGCGGATGTTGCCCATCAAGCCGGTAATGTTTTCGAAAACGTCGTTGGCGATAGTGAGCTCCGCCGCGCTGATTCCCGGCAGGTTCGCCGTGCTCAGCCCGTCCGGGTTGGCGGCATTGGTGCCGATCGTCAGGTCCGGGTAAAAAGTTCCAAAGAACGCCGTCGCCAGCACCTGGTGCAGTTCGCCGCCGAAGCGCAACTGATGGTTGCCCTTCACCCACGCATAGTTGTCAATGAACTGCCGCACCGGCGTGTTGCGGCCTTGCGGGAAGGTGAAGCCGCCGGCCATGATGGGGCTGGTGACGCCGGCATAGGCGACCTGCACACCCCCGGTTTCGCTATACGTGTTGCCGTAATCGAACCCGACCGGCGCGTGCTGATAACCCACGCGCACCTCGTTCGTCTGGTTGGGGGTTAGCACCGACGTCAGCGCCCACACGAACATCTCGCGAGAGGAAATCTGTCCGCCGCTCCAGGGAGAGTCGAGGAACGGCGGCTGATTGCCGTTCAAAAAGTCAGGAGACGTGTTGTAGTTCACCCGATCCCACACGAATTCGAAGGCGTGCTTGGACGTGATCTGGTGATCGATGCGGACGGTGTAGCGGTCCTGGTTGTTCACGCCGGATTCGTTGAACTGGAGACAGGAAAAGTTGTTGACATCGCCGCCCGAGCAGCCCGTGTTCACGAAACCCGATTGCGGAACGAGCTTCGTATACACTCCCATCGTGGTCGCATTCACCACCGGCTTGATGCCCGTATTCCCGATGGCGCCGAGATTGAGAAGATTTACCGTCATCGGCCCGCCGCCGGTGGTGGGCGTGTAGGTGAACATTCCCTGCTCGGCGCTGGGAGTCATGACCGTTCGAGTGGTCGCCGAAGCGCGCGGCTCGCGATACGCTTCGTAGGCGAAGAAGAAGAACGTCTTGTTCTTGCCGTGATAGATCTTCGGAATGTACCACGGGCCGCCGATGGTCGCGCCGATGTGATTCTGAAGCTGGAACGGAGTGGGCTGGCGCGCTGCGTTGTTGAACCACGTATTCGCGTTCAGAAAGCTGGTCCGCTGGAACCAGTACGCCGATCCGTGAAGATCGTTGGTTCCGCGCCGCGTCACCATCGAAACCTGCGCCGATCCGAATCCGGCGTCCACGCCGCCGCCGCCCACCGTCACGTTGAATTCTTCAATCGTGTCCACCACCGGGGCGCTGATGGCGAAAAACGCGCTGGTCTTCACCGTGTTGTCCTGGACGTTGATGCCGTCCTGCGTCAGGTTCGTGGTGTTGCCGCGCAGCCCGTGCACGAACGCGTCGCCGCCCGTCACCGACGTCGTGTTCGGCGTCATCACTCCTGCAAACGATTTCACCAGATCGAGCGGATTGCGCGTCGGCAAAGGCATTTCGTCGAGCGTCTGGCGATCGACCGCGTTCTTCAGCTCCACCGACTCGGTCTGCACCGTCACCGCCGATGCCTCCACCGTCACTTCCGTGCCGGTCCTGGCGATTTCCAGCCTCACGCGGATCGGCGTTGTCTGGGACGTGAACACCGTTACGCGATCCACTTGCGTGTTGGTGAATCCGGAGTGGCTGACAACTACTTTGTAGTCGCCGTTGTCGATGTTGGTGAAGGTGAACAGGCCCGCGGCGTCCGTGGAACCTCTGAACACGCGGCCTGTCGCAATATTCGTGATCGTGACGTCCGCGGCCGGAATGACAGCCTCGGTGGCGTCGACGACGGTCACCGTCAATGTTCCATTCAGCGCCTGGCCGTTCAGGATGCCCAGTGAAAGCGCCAGAGTCAGAATGGTCAGGAAGACAATTCGCGTGAGCGTGCGAGCGGTAAACGCAGCTTGAGTGTGCAGCATAACTCCCTTTCCCCAGAAATGTAACGCTGAAAACCCAACAAACCTGTTGGGTCAGGATACACGAAGCGTAGCCGGAATACAAGGAAAAAGGGAGAATTCCCCACTATAAAGTGGGGAATGGATGATGGTCCGCTAAATCCATTCGACGGAGGCTACACTTTCACTGCTGATATCGCCTCGCGAAGGCGGTCAGGCCGAGATCGTCCACTGCCTTTTTGGCCTGTTGATAAGCATTCGAATCCGCTAAGGGGCCAATGAGGACCCGGAAAATTTTCTCGCTCGGGCCGGGTGCAGCGAATGCCTGGAATCCCTGTTTCCGCAAGCCTTCAACGAGAATCAGGGCGATGCCTTTCTCCACTGCGCCCATCTGGATATACAACGATCCGTTCTGCGGGTCCGCGAAAATGGCAGCCTCGGGTTTCCCCGTTGCTGCGGCTGGCGCAACTTGCGCGACTGGCGCAACCGGCGCAGGCACCGGCCGGGGAGCCGCCTGAGGCGCCGGGACCTGCTCGACGCGTACCCGCTCGATGATCTTGGGCGGCGGCGCGATGGATTTCCCCGCCAGATAGGAAATCGCTGAAAACACGGCGATGACCACGATCGCCAGAAAGAAAACGCTGGCCAGCTGAAGGCGCCCCAGCACCAGCTCGAAATCCGCCGGCTCGGGTGGCTCGGCGATTGGAGCGGATTGCGGTTCCGCAATTGCCGCGACCGGCTTCCCGTCAAGGATAGTCTGCATCTCAGCCGTTCTATCGGCCGGATGCGGTTAACGGAATAGTACCCCTTATTGGCTGTGCTTACTACTACGGCTCGGTTTTGCCCCGGATTTCGCCTCACCCACCCCGTGCAGAATCCGGGCGCGGGCTTCCATCTTCGCCGCGTCGGATTTTTTACGCATTTTCCGCAGCAGGGCGGCGTATTGATCGAGGGTCTCTCCCAGTAGGGGCGGAGGCGGATCCGCAGTGTTCAGAACGGGATGGCGCGAGGCGACGAAATTGTGCTTGTCCAGAACCTCGATCGAGAGCTTGTACAGCGATTCCGCTTCGGCATCGCGGCCGTGGCCGGCAAGCAGGGCGGCGAGCGAGTTTACGCTGCTGGCGAGATTGATCTCCTTAGCCGTCAGCATGCTGCGGAACAGCGGCTCGGCGTCGTCCTGGCGTCCCTGCGCACCGTAAACGGTGGCCACCTGAGTGAGCGTGGCCTGCGTGTCGGGGGCCGTGTCGCCATGCAGCTTTGAACGAATAAATAATGATCTTTCAAAGCAATACGCGGCTTCTGGGTACTTTTTCTGGTCGGAATAAAAGCGTCCGAGCCGGTCCAGCGTTTCGGCGACCTCGAGCGTGGAGGGTCCGTAGGCGCTTTCGCGAATAGAGAGCGCGCGGCGGAAGGCGTTTTCGGCATCGTTGAGATGATGCAACTCCATGTACGCGGCGGCGATTCCGTCGAGCGCGGGAAGCATCTCGGGGTTGGCGATGCCGCGGGACTTTTCGTAAATTTGCACCGCGTGCTCGAACTGCTGCTCGGCCGGCGCCCACTGTTTTTGGAGATTTAGAATCTCGCCCAGGGCGACCAGCTCGGGCGCAAGCTCCGCTGCGTCGGATCCCTTCGCGCCTTCGATCACGCTGATCGCCCGGCGCGTGTAGCGCTCGGCCGCGTCGTATTTTTCGAGCGCATCAGACATCCGCGCGAGCTTTTCAAGCGGGCCGACCACGGCCATGTCCTGGCGGCCTTTGGAGGTTTCCATGATTTGCAGGCTGCGCTCGTAGTAAGTGATGGCCTGCCCGTATTTCATCTGGGCGAAGTTGACGCGGCCCAGGTCGTTCAGATCACTGACCAGGTCGGGACTGTTGAGGCCGAGCGAATGCTCGCGCTCGCCGAGCAGCTTCGCATAAAGCGTTTCGGCCTCGGCGTAACGGCTCTGAGCGCACAGAAGCTCGGCCGCATCATGCCATTCTTTGGCCTGCTTCGCATCGAAAGGCCCGATGCCGCGGCTGGGTGTTACATCCATGGTTGCGGGAAGGCTCGCGGGAGTGGCGGCGTCGAGCGTGCGCGCGTGCTGGGCGACAAGCCCTAGACTGCTGAGAAAGAAAAGGAAGGCGGTCGTGCGCATAGTCCTCCTGCGTCTTGAATTTGATCGGCCGGAAGGCGCTTCAGGCGTAGGGGAATATGACTAAAACAGTACTTGCCGGGGACTGGGTACTGGGGACTGGAAAGTGGGGCGGATGCTCGAGATCAGGCCCAATACCCAGTTCCCAGTCCCCAATTCCTGAAGCTCACAGATTTCTCTTCAGAAAATTGCAGATGTGATAGCCGTCGATGAACTTGAAAGGCGTCTCGCCGAGCGTGTAGTGGCCGCAGGGCATTTCGACAGCGCGGTGATCGAGTCCCAGCTCGCGCGCTTTTTCGACCACCTGGCGCGAAAAGCGTACGGGGAAAGTGGTGTCGTAGCGCGCGTAGATGAACATCGACTTTTTCTTCATCGTCGCGTAGCGGTCGATGTAGTTAGGCGGGCTGATGACCATCCAGGCGTCGCGCAACTGATCGAGCGTGACAGCCGATTCGAGCGATTTGCGCACGTGCTGCGAAGATAAACCTTCCCAGACGACGTCAGCGAAATACGTGGAGCAGTGATTGTAGACGTTGACTTCCAGACGCGGGTCGTGGACGCTCGCCAGGAACCCGTAGCACGAACCGAGACTGGTGCCGACCAGGCCGGTGCGTTCATAGCCCTGGGAATTGAGCCAGTCGATCGCGCAGCGAATGTCGATGACGGCCTGCCGGGTGGCGTCGATGGTGCGGGCGACGTTCGAGGAGACGGCGTAATCGGCGCGCTCGAGCCCAGCCGGCATGCGGTAGTCGTGATAGGGCATGCTGAGGCGCAGCGCGGAGATCCCCAGGCGCGCGAGACCGGCGCACAGCGCGTTGTGCTGCGTCGCCGATGCGTTCCAGTGCGGGATCACCACGGCCGCGACGCGTTTTTTGGCTTTCAGCGCCGGAAACCACTGGGCGTGCACGCGATTGTTTTCGGGAAACGGCGTTTCAACGGGACTGGTGAAGCGCACCAGATTTGCTGCGAGCGAAAAATCGCGCGGCTTGTCGTAGTCGAAAAATTCGTCACTCGCCAGGAGCGCGGATTGATTCAGAACGCGCAGATATGCATGCGGGTCGTGGCCGTTGCGCGGGAATTTTCGGGTGACCGGCCAGTTGCGGGTCCATTCAAGACCCCAATCGAAGGGGCGGACGATACGATTGGTCGCGCGTGAACAGAGTCGGTTTTCCCAGGCGAGCATCCAGCGGCCGTAGAGGGTCTCCACGTTTTCAACTTAGCATCGCTAAAGCGCGGAATTTATAACGATTCCAGCGACAGGGTCCAAACCGCGGCTGGATGGACGTGAAACGGAGTCAGGCTGTGAGGTTCCTCGCGGACTGGCTACGCCGCGACTTCGATCCCGGAGTTGCGGCGCGTTTCGTCTTCCGTGTCGCCTATCGCGGCGCACCCCGGAACATCGGGCGAGAAGGCAGAGAACCCGGTGCTGGTGGGCTCGATGACGAATGCGTAACGCCTGACGTTCACCGTTGCGTGACTCTTACCCCACGACCTCCAGGATCAACTCACGGTCTTCGGGCGCGGAGCCGGAGATGCGGAAGGCGTCTTCCACCAACTGGGCGGCTTCCTCGACGTGGTCTTCGCGCGTGTAATACAGGCGGCACAGGACGCCGCCGGCGTCCACCTTCTGGCCGACCTTGACCTCCAGAATCACTCCGACGGCCGGGTCGATCTTGTCTTCTTTGGTATCGCGGCCCGCGCCGATCATCGCGGACGCCTGGCCGATGTACTCGGCGTCGATGGCGCTGACGTAGCCGGCGCGAGGCGAAGTGATCTCGCGCGCGCCGGTGGCGTTGGGAAGCAGCTCGAAGCGGTCGAGCACCTGCGGATTTCCGCCCTGCGCCGCGATCACCTCTTTCAGCTTGCGATAGCCCGAGCCGTCGAGCAGTTTTCGTTGCGCCACCTCGCGCGCGTCTTCGAGCGTGGTGGTGATCTTGCCCAGGAAGATCATGCGCGCGGCCAGTTCGAGCGAAAGACGCGTGAGATCCGTCGGCCCGACGTTTTGCAGCGTCTGCGAAACCTCCATCACTTCGAGCGCGTTGCCGATGGCGAAGCCCAGCGGCTGATTCATGTCGGTGATCAGCGCCTGGACGCGTTTATCCACGCGGCGGCCGATTCCTACCATCATCTGCGCCAGCCGGCGCGCGTCCACCTGGCGCTTCATGAAGGCGCCCGAGCCGACCTTCACGTCGAGAACCAGCGCGTCCACGCCTTCGCCCAATTTTTTCGACATGATGGAAGACGCGATCAGCGGAATCGATTCGACCGTCGCGGTCGCGTCGCGCAGGGCGTACAGTTTGCCGTCTGCGGGCGCGATTTGAGGACTTTGGCCGATGAAGGCCAACTTGTGAGCGGCGAGCTGGTCGCGGAATTCCTCGACGGTGAGATTGGTACGAAAGCCGGGAATGGATTCGAGCTTATCGAGCGTTCCGCCGGTGTGACCCAGGGCGCGGCCGGAGATCATGGGCACGACGACGCCTGCGGCGGCCGCGAGCGGCGCGGCGATCAGGCTGGTTTTATCGCCGACGCCGCCGGTCGAGTGCTTATCGACCTTGAGTCCCGGAATGGAGGAAAGATCGATGGTCTCGCCCGAATGAACCATGCGTTCGGTGAGCGCACTGACTTCGCGGTCCGTCATTCCCGAGAAAAAGACCGCCATCAGGAAGGCGGAGACTTGATAATCGGGTATCGTTCCCGCGGTGTAGCCGTCCACCAGGTAGGCAATTTCCTCGGCGGACAGTTCTTCGCCGTCCCTTTTGCGATGAATCAAATCGACAGTTCGCATTAAGAACTGAGAGTAGCACCTTATTTGATTGTAAGTAAAGGCACTAATGAGCGACGGCGATCAATTTCCGGCACGCAGACGGATGGTTCCTTTAAAGGAGCTCACGCGCAGCTCGGGACCTCCGCCGTTGACCGAGCCGTGATACTCCCGGTCGCGCGTAGAACGGATGGTGCGGGGGAAATCGGAATCGAGTCCGGCGCGGCGGTCCATTCTGGAGTCGAGATCGAAGGCGGCAGAGCGCGGAATCGACAGCTCGACAGACCCTTTGAAGGTATCCACTCGCGAGGGACCGGCGAACTGCGCGAACACGGCGCGGACGTCACCCTTGTACGTATTCAACCGGAGGCCGGAGCGCAGACCGTCCAGGCGCGCGGTCCCTTTGTAGGTTTCGAACTCGATGGCGCCTTCGACGCCGGCGATGTCGGACTCGGATTTGTAATCCTTGATCGACAAAGCGGCTTTGCGCGGCACGCGGATGGTGTATTCGACACTGGGGAGATCGCCCTCGATGAACTTGTTACGCCGGTAGTCGGTCTTGACGTGGACTGAGCCTGGGGTGTGATCGACGCGGATTTCGACGTCATCGACGGGGACGGCGAACCATCCGGTTTCGTCGGCGACGATGCGCGCCTGAATTTCGGCCTGCGGCTGATCCCAGGCGGTGATGTGGATGGAGCCTTTGAAGGTGTCGAGCGAAAACCGCCCCGTAGGGTCGAGCGGAACGGTCTGATGAAAATCCCGAACGTCGGCCGCGGAAAGCAAGGTCGCGGCGGCGAGCACACACAGGGCGGTTCGCATCATAATGGGCATACGAATTTATTACCCGAAAAGTTCTGTGCGGTTACATTTACCGGTCCAACACAATATCGATTCCCGCGAGGATCAGACCCAGTTTTGTTCGAGACAATTTGGAAACGCGTTCTAGAAGAAGATCCCGGTCGAGCGTGACAAGCTGTGACACGTTCGCCACGGAGTCCTTTGGCAGGCCCGTGATCCGCGCAGGGAGGGGGATGTTGCCGGGCGCATCCGCCCATTGCAGATTGCTGGTCAGAGGCACGCAAACGACTGTCGCAATGCGGCTTTGATTGAACGGATCGCCCTGGACGATGACTACCGGCCTTCGAAAGCCTGGGCCAGAGCCGCCCGACGCGGGCAGATCGGCCCACCAGATCTCGCCTTGCGAGATCACCACTGCGTGTTTTCCAGGACGCGGCGCGCCGCGGAACGGACGAACTCGTCGTTCGCCTGGTGGGTGAGGCCCGCGCAGACGCGATTGAGTGACTCGGTGACATCCTCGGGCGCATGGCGGGCGACGTACTCGCGCAGCGCATCGGTGAACAGACGGCTGCGCGATTTTTTCGTGCGGCGGGCCAGGCGCTCGGCTCCCCGAAAGATGTCATCGGGGACGGAAACGGCCGTTTTCATACCATCAGTATAACCGCATCGCGAGCGACGTACGGTGACACGACCGCTACGGGCTAGATGCGAACGGACACGGTGCCCTGGACAACCTCACGAGGTAATTCTCTCAAATGGTTCGCGACGGGTGTTGGTGTACTGCGGTCCCATGAAGCTCCGCATGGGCACGATCGAGCAGGGCGGTTTTGGCGTCGATCCATTGTTCGATCTTCTGCTGGCTGGAGCGGGCGCGGGCGATTGCTTCCGAGGTGCGCTCCGGCGCCGGGCCGCCTTCGATGTTGCGGATGCGGATGAAATTTTCGGGATCGAGCGCGGTCTCGATTTGGGCGCGCGTGAGCCGTAATCCCGGCCTGAGCGATAAAAGCGTCGCAGCGATCGCGGCGGGATCGTCGTCCCGGCCGCTGCTTTGTACCGTCTGCGCCACCAGGTGATGGGCTTCGCGAAAGCTCATGCCTTCGCGCCGCACAAGCGTGTCGGCCAGCTCGGTGACCGTCAGAAAATCCTTCCCGGCGCGGCGCGCGAGCTCGGCGCGATCGACCGTCACGGTTCGCATGGTTCCGGCGAGCAGCTTCAGCGCGCGGCCGGCGTCGGTGAACATGGTGAAGATCAGCGGCTGGAGATCGTCTTCGCTGTCGTTGATGTCGCCGAAGGGAGTGTTGTGGGCGCAGGTCAGCACCGCCTGCGCTTCGCCCAGGGCGCGGCTCGATAAGATCCGCGCGTGCTCGAGCGCGACAGGGTTGCGCTTCTGCGGCATGATGCTCGATGACTGCACGTAGGCGTCGGAAAGGCGCAAAAAACCAAATTCGCGCGTGGACCACAGCAGCAGATCCTGAATCAATTTGCCCAGATTAACCATGGCGACCGCGACAGTCGCGCCGGATTCGGTCAAGTAATCGATCGCGGCGATGGCGGCGTAGGAATTTTCGGCGAGGCCCTCGAAGCCCAGGAACTTTTCGGTGCGATGGCGATCGATGGGGAAACCCGTAGTGGTCAGCGCCGCTGCTCCGAGCGGGCTCAGATTGACGTGAGCGAAGGCGGACTCAATGCGCTCGGCATCGCGCGCCAGGAACTCGGTCGCGCCCAGCAGATAATGCGCGAGGGTGGTCGGCTGCGCGGGCTGGGTGTGGGTATGCGCGGGCATGACCGTTTCGAGATTGCGCGAAGCGAGATCGAGCAGCACGCAGCGCAGCTCGGCGACCGCGGTCGCCAGCTTCAACAGCTCGCGGCGCGCGGTCATGCGGTACAACGTAATGGCGATGTCGTTACGGCTGCGCGCGGTGTGCATCTTGCCGGCGACTTCGCCCGCCGATTTCTCGAGCAGCGATTCGATGAAAAAAAACAGGTCCTCATAGGATCCGTCATACACTGCTTGGGCGATCAGGCCGCGGTCGAGACCATTGAGCGCGGAGATCAGGGTCCGTTCCTCCTCCGCGCTGATGATGCCCTGGGCCGCCAGCATACGCGTATGCGCGTAGTGGATCTCGATAAGGGAATCGAGAAAATAGCGCTTGGCGTCCTCGAAATTCTGGGTCAGGACGGTAGCCGCGTAGACCGGCGCGGGAAACTGCTCGGGAGTCACACTTTCATCATAAGGCGGCCGATCCAGGCGTAATGGACGGCGCTCCAGGCGGTGAGGATGGAAGTGATCCACAGCATGATGGTGACGAGCGGTCCGACCGGGATGCCGTTCAATTGGAGCAGCAGCACCAGCATGAAAGCGATCTGCGCGGAGGTGCTGAGCTTGCCCCACACCGACGGCGGGAAATCGCGAACCGAGGTAAACGCAAACGCGCTCACGGCGAACAGGAGAATGAGAACGTCACGCGAAAGCACCAGGATGGCGAACCACAATTGCAGCTTTTGATCGAGCGCCAGAGTGAGAAACGCTCCGCCCAGATAGATTTTGTCGGCGACCGGGTCGAGGTACGCGCCGAAACGCGACGCGGCGCTCATCCGCCGCGCGAGCAGGCCATCGAGAGCGTCGCTGATTCCGGCGTAAAAACACACCGCCAGCGCGATCCCGTACTCGCGCCGCCACAGCAGCCAGTAGACCCAGGGCGCCAGCGCCAGCCGTGACGCGCTCAGCAGGTTCGGGATGAGCTTCATCCGGCGCGGTTGATTTCCGGCAGCGGAAAAACCTGCTTGCCGGCGAAGATTTGCGCAAACAGCTCGATCAGCGCGGGATGCAGCGCGGTGTTGTCGGCGAGCAGATGCGGGCCGTGCAGATCAAGGGGCGCGCCGTGCATGTCGGTGCACGTTCCGCCGGCTTCGCGAATCAGCAGCACTCCGGCGGCGACATCCCAGGGGTGAAGGGCGAACTCCCAGAAGCCGTCCAGGCGGCCGCAGGCGACGTACGCCAGGTCGAGCGCAGCCGCGCCGGCGCGCCGCACGCCGTGCGACAGCATCGCGGCCTGATAGTAGAAATGAATGTTGATGTTGAGATGGCGCTTGCGCGAGGGAAATCCAGTGGCGAGCAGGCTGGCCTCGAGTCGCGATGTTTTCGAAACGTGAATGGGACGCTGGTTCAGAAAAGCGCCCGCGCCTTTTTCCGCGCTAAACAATTCGTCGCGAGTGGGATCGTAGATGACGCCGGCGATCAGCGCGCCCGCGCGCTCCAGACCCATGCTGACGTTGAAGGCAGGGAAGCCGTGCGCGAAATTCGTCGTGCCGTCGAGCGGATCGACGTACCAGCGGAATTCGGAGGAGCCTTGGCGCGCGCCGCCCTCTTCGCCGACGATCGTGTGCGTGGGGAATTCTTTCTTAAGGCGCGCAACGATGAGGGCTTCGCTCGCCCGATCGGCTTCCGTGACCAGGTCGAACTCGCCCTTGAGCTCGAAGCCGATGTGACGGGCGAGGTACTCGTTGATGAGCGCTCCAGCCTCGCGGGCGATTCCTGCCGCCGCTTCAACGTAGGAAGGCACGCGTCAGAGCTCGTAGAGATACTTGATGTCGTGTTTGTACAGGAACAGGTTGGGACCGGAGGCGCGCGTCAGGCGAATGAAGCTGGCGTCGTAAAACTCGATGGTGCCTTCCACTTCCTGGTTGTCGCTCAGCTTCACGCGCACGGGAACGCGATCGTCGATCAGATGCTTCAGGTACTTGACCTCTTCAAACGTCTGCTCGGGAGCTTTCGAACTGCTGACTTTTCCAGCCACGGAATTACTGGGATTCATCTCCATAATAGCCAGTGCGCGTCTGGGCCCGCAAATCAGCGCGCTTGAGATCCACGCGCACAGGATGAAAAGCCGGCGCATTGGACGGAAGCCCGTGCGGATAGTAGCCTATCATGTATTGGGCGCGGAGATCGCGAAGGATCTCCGAAAACGCGCGATCGAGTTCGGGGAGGGTCGCGGGAAGCCAGCGCCCGCCGGTGCTCCTGGCGAGCGTTTGAAGCGCGTGCTCGCCGCCCGTGTTGCGCCCGGCGTCGTTTTCGATGGGCACAATCACCACCGGATACATCACCGCGTCGGCGCGCTGTGCGGATTCGAGCGCTTCCTGAAACGTTCGGCTGCTGGTGGTGTTGCCGCCGTCGCTGACCACCACGATCACGCGGCGCCCGTCGCGATGCGTCAGGTCCATGCCGGCGAAGTGGATCGCGTCGTAAAGCGACGTGCCGCCTTCCGGCTTGATGAGGCGCAGATAATTCTCCATGCGCCGCGCATTGCGGCTGAAATCGCGCTGCACGACGTCGTAGTTGAAGGTATAAAGCGCCGCGGCGTCGCGCTCATTGCCTTCGCCGAACAGCGCCTTCAGAAACTTGCCGATGGCGCGCACTTCCACCGGCCAGTCAATCCTGGTCGATCCGCTGCTATCCACCAGCACGGCGATGGACAGCGGCTTGGTGGTGTAGCGCTCGAAGACCCTGATCTCCTGCGGGACATTGCAGTCGTAGACGCTGAACTGATCCTTTTCAAGCGATCCGACCAGATCGCCCGAGGCATTTTTCACGTTGACCAGCAGCCGCACCAGGCGCACGTCGACGGAAAAGCTGGGCTGCGGTTGAGCGTTCGCCGCGGCGAGCGCGAGGATCGCGAGAAGAAGTCTCATGCCTTGGCTTTGACGACGGATTCGTCCCATTCGCCGTCGACCCACACCTCGCCGTCGGCGAAAAATTCTTTCTTCCAGATGGGGACCAGGCGTTTCAGGCGATTGATCGCCTCGAGCGCGGCGTCGAAGGCGGGCTTGCGGTGTGGAGCGGTCACCACCACGGAAACACTGGTCTCGCCGATCGCGACGCGGCCCAGCCGGTGCACCATGGCGATGCGTCCGATGGCGAAGGTGTGGGCAATCTCGCCGCCGATTTCGGCCATGACTTTCACGGCCATCGGTTCGTAGCATTCGTATTCGAGGTACAGCGTGGCGCGGCCCTTGGTGTTGTTGCGGCCGACGCCTTCGAAGTTGACGAAGGCTCCGTCTTCGCCGCGCAGCAGCCGCCGCGCGACCGCGCCGCCGTCGATGGGATCGCGCGTGAGAGCGAAAAAGTGTCCCGCGGTGGGATACACGATCTGGTGTGTGAAGACTCCCGCGCCTCCGCTGACGGGCGGAAGGAACGCGACTTCGTCCCCGTCCGCGACCGTGGCCGTCGGATGAGCGAACTGCTGATTGAGCGCGATGACCACGCTCGGAAGAATCTCGCGCAGCCGGGGATGCCGGTTGGAATAGCATTCGAGAACCGATTCGACACGAGCACCCGGGGCGACCTCGATGGTGTCCTCGCGGAGCCCAACGATCTCGCGGATCACTCCGAAAAATAAAACATGAACCCGCACGTGCTCATACTAACAGACTGGTTTCACGCGCCTTTGGTTTCAGTGGGTTTCACGGGAAAAACGGACGCGGAGGATGGTGTATATTTGGGTTCTGAACGCACTTCGACGCGACAATCGGGCCATCTTTGCTGTAGCCGCGGCAGCCTTCGCCATTCACCTTTACACGGATCCCAACTACGGCTATTTCACCGACGAGCTGTATTACCTCGCCTGTAGCCGTCATCTCGCGTGGGGTTACGTCGATCAGCCGCCCCTGGTCGCCGTGATGGTGTGGCTGGTGCGAATCACGTTGGGGCAGTCGCTGTGGGCGCTCCGCTTGCTGCCGGCGCTCGCCGCAGCGGGCGAGGCCGCACTCGCCGCGCTGATCACCCGAGCGATAGGCGGCGGAGGTTTCGCGCAGGTGCTCGCCGGTCTGTGCGTGTTGTGCTCGCCCGGAATTCTCAGCATCGACAGCTTTTTCTCGATGAATGCGTTCGAGCCGCTGATCTGGCTGGGCTGCGCCTGGCTGGTGATTCGCATGGTGAACACCGGCAACACACGGCTGTGGATCTGGTTCGGATTGCTCGCCGGCATCGGGCTGGAGAACAAATATTCAATGCTGATTTTCGGCGCGGGAATTGTGATCGGACTGATGCTCACCGAACAGCGCAGGCTGCTGTGGACGCCGTGGCTGTTGGTTGGCGGCGCGATCGCATTTCTGATTTTCCTGCCGAATCTGATCTGGAATATTCAGCATCATTTTCCGTTTCTGGAGCTCCAGGCCAATATTCGCCGCAGCGGGCGCGATGTCGTGCTGGATCCCGCGGCGTTTTTCGGTCAGGAAATCCTGGCGATGCACCCGCTATCCGCGCCCATCTGGATCGCGGGGCTATGGTTCTTTTTCCGCGCCGTTCGAGGAAAACCGTATCGCTCGGTCGGCTGGGCGTGGGTCTTTACGGCGGTGGTCGTCGTAACGATGAGCCCTCGAATCTATTATCTTTTCGCCGCCTTCCCCCTGCTGTTCGCCGGTGGGGCTGTCATCTGGGAAGGCCTGATACAATCGCGCGCGATTCGCGCAGTCTGCGCGACAGCGGTCGTGGCGAGCGCGGCCGTGCTTGCTCCGCTCACCATCCCGCTGCTTGCGCCCGAAGATTACATCCGCTACTCGCGTTGGCTGCACGCCAGCCAGCCGAAGATCGAGAATCACGCGCTGGGCCCGCTGCCGCAGGTCTTCGCCGACCGGTTCGGATGGCCGGAGATGGCTGCGACCGTCGCGCGCGCCTACAACTCGCTTCCGCCCGAGGTCCGTGCGAAAACTGCCATTTTCGCGCAGAACTACGGGCAGGCGGGAGCCATCGACCTGTTCGGTCCCAAGTATGGACTGCCGCCGGCCATCAGCGGCCATCAAACCTATTTTCTGTGGGGGCCGCGCGGTTACAGCGGCGAAAGCATGCTCGTCATGGACGCCTCGCGGAAGCAGTTGGAGGGCCTGTTTTCAAGCGTCGAAAAAGTGGCGCGCGTAGAGCATCCCTACTCGATGCCCTACCAGCATTTCGACGTCTACTACTGCCGCGGATTGCGCCAGCCGCTTGCCGAACTGTGGCCGAAAGTGAAGGCTTGGGATTGAACCATGAAGAACTGCGTCGAAACGCGGCTGCGGGTGCGCTATGCGGAAACCGATCAGATGGGGATGGTGTATCACTCCAATTACCTGATCTGGATGGAAGTAGGGCGCGTCGAATATTTCCGCGCCGTGGGGATCGTGTATCGCGACCTGGAACGTGACGAAGGCATCCTGCTAGCCGTGGTCGAAGCGAGTTGCCGGTACCTGGCGCCCGCGTTGTACGACGAAGAGGTGATCGTCAGGACGTGGATCGAGGCTGCCAATCCGCGCATGCTGCGATTCGGCTACGAGATGGTGGAGGCGGGCGATCGGCGGCAGCTGGCGACAGGAGAAACCAAACACGTCTTCTGCAATCGCGAACATCGGCCGATGAAGCTGCCGGAGCGATACCGCGCCGCGTTCGGGATCATCTCATCGCCACAGCGATAACACGAGCATCAGCGCGGCGAGCGGGAGCATTATCCAATTTCCAATCGCGCCCGGAGGAGTATGCGCGAAGCTCACCGGTTTCGTCCGCCCCACTAGCATGCGCAGAAGCACCTCGACGATTAGCAGTACATACATGAACGGAACCAGCGACCGGTAGCGGAACGCGACCACGAGCTGCACGATGGCGTAAACCAATTGCGCGCTGCCCCATAGAGCGAAGGCGAAGACGATGCCCGCGGCGCCCTCGACCTTCAGATTCATCCCGGCGATGCTGCCGGCTCCGCCGTCGGGCGCAAAAATATGAATGCAACTGCGGACGGTGCTGACGATCGCGATCAGCGTGAACACGTAAACCGGCAGCCGCATTCCGATTACGGTGTTGTCTACTTTCGCAGGCAGCAGAAGCGCGATCACGTCGTGCATTGCGCTCAGATCTACTTTCCCTTCTGATACATCACGTGCCAGATTTTGCCTTTTTGGCTATCGGTGATGTAAATGGAGCCGTCGGGCGCCTGGGCGACGCCGTCGGCGCGTGCGGCCGCGTCGCCGGGATTCATCAGAGGATTCTTGCCTGCGAATCCGCTCGCAAAAATTTCGAATTTTCCCGAGGGATTTTCGCCGTTGAACGGCTGGAAGGTCACGTTGTAGCCGTCCTGCGGCATCGGCGAGCGGTTCCAGGATCCGTGAAATGCGATGAACGCGCCACCGCGATATTTCGCCGGGAACGCGCTGCCGCTGTAAAACATCAGGTCGACCGGAGCCCAATGCGCGGGGAAGCTCGTAATAGGCAGCGACATCTGGCTGCATCGTTCGACTTTGACTCCGTCGCCGCCGTATTCCGGATTGAGCAGAATTTTCTGTTCCTGGTAATCGAAAAAGCAGTACGGCCAGCCGAAATTTTCGTCCTGCCGGTCGACGCGATACATCGGCTCGGCGGGGCGCTCGGCGTTGTCTTTGGCGGTGAAATGCTCGGACCACAGCGTATCGAGCTGGTCGCGATTGTTCATCACGACGTACAGCTTTCCGTCGTGCCAGGCGATGGCCGGCATCTGGCGCATTCCGGTGGCCCAGCGCACGCCGTCGGATTGTTTCTGCCCCAGCTTGTTTTCGTCGAATTTCCAGATGCCGCCGTGCTGTTCGAGCAGGGGGCAGGGGTCCTGGCCGGCGACATGCGGCCGGCGGTCGCGCGGCTGGCACGCGTTGGAAGGCGCGCCGACGTTCACATACAGCGATCCTTTGCCATCGAAGGCGATGCCTTTGTCGCCGTGCTCGCGCTCGCCCGGCAGATCGGCGACGACCACTTCAGCCGCGCCCGCCAGTTTCAACTGGCCCGGCGTCATCTTGTAGCGAATGACCGCGTTGACGGTGGAGACGTAGAGATAGCCGTTGCGCAGCGCGACTCCGGTGCTGCTCAGGTCGCCGAACTGCTCCTTCATGTCGAACTTGCCGTCGCCATGCGTATCGCGGAGGGCGACCACGCCGCCTTTCTGGAACCGGCCGGACAGCAGCGCGACGTACAGATCGCCGTTGGGGGCGACCACGGCGTGGCGCGCCTCTCCGATGCCATCGGCGGCGACCTGCGCGCAGAATCCCGCGGGCAGCGTGATTCCGCCGTTATCGGAATCGCAATGCGCGGCGCCCAGCGCGGTTCCTGCCAGCGCCATTGCCGCCAGACATAAAATTGGGAAATGCCGTGTGTACATGACCGATTTATAACATGGAGGCGCAGGTGAGCCGGATTCTGGCGATCGCGGCGGCGCTCGCCTCGGGAGCCTGGGCGCAGGAGAAATCGCCCGCGTCGGTATGGGACGGAATCTACACGGACGCGCAGGCTTCGCGCGGACAAACGGGATACGGCAAAAGCTGCGCGTCATGCCACGGGGAAAAGCTGGAGGGCCAGGGCCAGGCGCCTCCGCTCGCCGGCGCCGATTTTCTTTCCAACTGGAACGGGATGAGCGTCGGCGATCTGTTCGACCAGATTCAGGCCACCATGCCGGCCGACCGTCCCGGGCAGCTCAGCAAGGCCGCGAACGCGGATATTCTCGCCTACATTTTGAAGATGAACCATTTTCCGCCGGGGCAGAAGGAGCTTCCCGCGGATTCCGAGGCGCTCAAAAAGGTCCGGATTGAGACGGCGAAGCCGCAGAACTAATTTTTCGTGAACCGCTGGTTCACCGGCCCGTGGGGCGCCGCTCTTGGCGGCTGCCTTCTTCGCTGGCATCGAACCTTACCGGCAGTCGACAAGACCGGCTGTCCACAGCGATTGGTACCGCTCAGACCGGCAGGCTAGACAGTTCGCGCGCGCATCCCCAGGACTGGGACACAGTGTCTCACCTCGAAATCCGCCACGCGCGCGGATCTTCTGTATTTTCTGTCGAATGCCGCGTGGCACCCAGAATGCTTTTCATGACGGCGGTGGAAGAATTATTTAAGTCGCTTACAGACACTGCCAGTCGGGACGGCGCACGTTCGGACGCGCGCGCGCCGGGCTCGATTTTCTCCTTCGTGCCAGCACACGGCGGTTGCAGGGCGGGTGCGGTTGCACAGCAGTTGAGCCGCACCTTGACGGAGGGCCTTGCCGCTTCCGTGTTGCTGGCCGATTTTGACCGCCGGGCGTACTCGGTGTGGAGTCCCAACGAAGCGCCACGGCGCCTCGATGGACGCACCTGGGGGGCTTTCGTATCCCACGTCGATGGAATCTCGGTGTTGAACGCGCGCGAAGTTCATCCCCGGCACCTGCCTGGGTTGCTCGACTACGCGCGGAAGCATTTTTCGATCGTCTGCGCGGACTTGACCGGAGCGAGGGAAGGACACGCGTCGGCGGTGCTGCGCGCCTCCGATGCGATTTTCCTGGTTTCCGGCTCGGACGGAGCGTCGATCGAAGGCGCGCGCGAAAAAATGGAGTGGCTGCAGTCTATCGATCTGGCCGATCGCTGCGGGATTTTGCTGGAGCATACGCCGCACGGAAGGAGCGCGGCGGAGGTGGAGGACCTGACGGGGACCGCGGTGAGCGGATTGGTGGAAAATGGGGCGCAGATCCGGGCTGTGGCTCGTTGGCTCGCGGCCAACAGCCCGGCTGCGATAAACGCTGTCGACGATTCCGAATACGCCGTCGCGTAGTCGCATCGCAATCATTTTGGAAACGGGATTGCGTTCCGCTGTCCCGTGAAACAGACACGTGCAGCGATCGGGCTGCTTTTCCTTAGTTTTCTTCCCGCAATTGCTCAGAATTCGCGAATTTCACTTCCAATCTTCTTTTTTCGGAACGTCGGCCTGACCGATTCGGAAATCCGTTTCATTGTGGAAACGCCCGAGCTGCGCGCCGCCTTCCGTCCCGATGCGGTCTGTTTCCAGATTCGCGGCTCCCAAACCCTGCTGCGATTCGCCGGCGCCAATCCCGACGCGCGCATCGAGGGGGAACAGCCGTCGCCCGGTAAGGTGAACGTGTTCCGCGGAGCGGAAGCGCACACCGGCATCAACACTTTCAGCGCGATTCGCTACCGCGATCTCTATCCCGGCATCGATCTGACCTACTCCGGCGAGGGAAAGCGCATCAAAGCGGAGTTCACGGTCGCGCCCGGAGCCGATCCGGCTTCGATTCGACTGGCCTATCCCAATGCCGATCGAGTTTCGATAGGTCCGGGCGGCGAACTGATCGTCGAGACCGGCGGCGCGGAGCTGCGCGAAGACGCGCCCGTGATTTTGCAGAACGAGCGGCGCATCCAGGGCCGCTATCGCCTGCTCGATACGCACACCGCCGGGTTTGAAACCGGCGCATACGACCGTTCGCAGCCGCTCATCATCGACCCGGCGATCTCCTACAGCACCTATCTCGGCGGAAGCGGCATGGGCAGCCTCACCGGCATTGCGGTTGACAGCTCGGACGACGTGTACGTCACCGGCTGGACCGAATCGCTCAATTTTCCCATCGACGGCGCGTATCAATCGAGCAATAAGGGCAGCGTGAACACGATCGTGGCCAAGCTGAGCGCGGCCGGATCGTCGCTGGTTTACGCAACTTACATCGGCGGCGCCGCGGACGACCGCGCGGCGGCCATCGCCGTGGATGCGTCGGGGAACGCCTACATTACCGGATCGGCGACCTCCAGCAATTTTCCGCTGGTTTCTTCCTTGCGCACCAGCATGGGCGGATCGCGCGACGCGTTCGTGGTGAAACTTAATTCGACCGGAAACACGCTGGTGTACAGCACGCTTCTGGGAGGGTCGAACAGCGACTGGGGTTACGGCATCAAAGTCGACTCCTCCGGCAACGCGTACGTCGCCGGCGACACTCTCTCCACCGATTTTCCGGTTCTCGGCGCGTTTCAAAGCGCCAACGCCGGCAATACCGACGCGTTTGTCACCAAGCTGAACTCCACTCCCGCGATCGTTTTCAGCAGCTACCTGGGCGGCGCGCTGAACGATCATGCCGCCGCGCTGGCGATCGATTCGAGCGGCAACGTGTACGTCGCCGGCGGAACGTTTTCCACCAATTTCCCCACGCTCACGCCGATTCAAGCGGCGAACGCCGGCAGCGAAAACGCGTTCGTGACGAAAATCAAATCGACCGGCGCGGCGCTCTCTTACAGCACCTACCTGGGCGGATCGAGCGGCAGCGCCGCCAATCCCGAGGTCGCCAACGCGATTGCTGTCGATGCGAGCGGCAACGCCTACATCGCCGGCGTGACGCCCTCGACCAATTTTCCGGTGACCTCCGGCGCGCTTCAACCGGCCAACAACGGCATGGCCGATGCGTTCGTCGCCAAGATCAACGCCGCCGGATCGGCGCTCGCCTACAGCACCTACCTGGGAGGGTCCACCTTCGACCAGGCCAACGGAATCGCGGTGGATTCAAGCGGAGACGCCTACGTTGCCGGCTACACCTCCTCGGTGAATTTCGTCACGGTCAACGCGGTCGAATCCGCGTTCGGCGGAATGTACGACGCTTTCGTTTCCGAACTGAACCCGGCCGGCAACGCGCTCACGTTTTCAACTTATTTCGGAGGGTCGGGATCGGACGAGGCCAACGCGATTGCGCTTGACGCCAATGCCAACATGTTCATCGCCGGACAGACCAGCTCGACCAATCTTCCCACGGCGAGCGCGTACCAGAACGCCAACAACGGCGGTTCGATCGGATTTGTCGCGCGGCTGGGCGTGACCCCGCCGCCGGCGCAGCTTCCCTCGGCCGTGTCCGTGTCACCCTCCTCGGGCAACGGAAACGAAGTCACTCTTACCGCGCAGTTTTCCGATCCCGGCGGAGCCGCCGCGCTGGTCAACGTCGCCCTGCTGATCAATTCAAGCGCCTCGACCAACTACGCCTGCTACATCACCTACAACCAGTCCGCCAACCAGTTCTCGCTTGCCGACGATATTGCCAGCAACGGCGCGATGACCGTTCTTCCCAACGGCGGCAGCGCGCAGAACGATCAGTGCACGCTCTCCGGAATCGGAAGCTCGGTTACGACCTCCGGCAATACGCTGACCATGACTGTGGTGGTGATGTTCCAGGCCAATTTCGCCGGGAATCAGAACGTGTATCTGTGGGCGCAGGACGCCAACGGAAACACCGGTTGGGTTTCGAAGGGCACATGGTCCGTGACCATTCCGCCGCCCACTCCCTCGGTCAGTTCGGTATCGCCGAACGCCAATACCGGCGCGAGCCAGACCTTCCAGTTCGTGTTCTCGGACACGCAGAACGCCTCTAACATTACGGCCGCCGCGATGCTGTTCGCGCCCTCGCTTTCGACCTTCAACAACACCTGCTACATCGTTTACGACGCAGTGCATGCGACCCTCCAGCTCGAATACAACGCGATGAATGGAGCAAGCGAGCGCTCCATCGCATCGTCCACCGTGCTTTCCAACAGCCAGTGCTCGGTGGGCGCCGCGACGGTGACGCTTTCCGGCCTGTCGATGATCTTTACCGTTTCGGTGACATTCACCGGATCGTTCGCCGGCGCCCAGAGTATCTTTGGTTACGCCGCTGAAGGCAGCGGAACGCCCAACACCGGTTGGGTGAACGTGGGGACTTACACCGTCGCCGCGGGAGGATATCCTGTGGCCAACTCGGTGGTTCCGTCGTCTGGGTCGGGTGCGGGCCAGCGCTTCAGCGTGACCGTTTCCGACGCCGGCGGATCGGGATTTATTCAGGACATCGCCGTTCTGTTTTCGACCAATTCGAGCACCCAGACCAACGCCTGCCTGATCGTCTACGACCGCATCGAGGGCACGCTTTCGCTCACCTACGACAATCCCGCAAATGGCGCCACGGTGATGCAGTTCGGATCCAGTCAGATCGCCACCAACTCTCAGTGCGCCGTCAACGCGGCCACCAGCACGGTGGTTTTCGGGACCACGCAGGTGGTGCTGACGCTATCGGTGGCTTTCAACGCCACCTGGTCGGGTCCGGTGAACACTTACGTCGAGGCGGTCGAGGCCAACGCGAATTCCGGCTGGGCCACGCTCGGGACCTGGACCGTCACCGGCGGCGCACCCACCGCGGACTCCGTCACTCCATCTTCGGGCGCGGGATCGAACCTGATCAGCTTCACGTTTTCGGCCAGCGACAACATGAACATAAACAACATCGTCAACATCGGGATGTTGTGGACCACCGGCGCTCCCACGACCACTGCCAACGCGTGTTACTTGCTGTACAACCGGACGGCTAACACCATCGGGCTCTACGACAACACGGGGACGGCGCTATCCACCAAGCCCTTGGGATCTTCGGCGTCGTTGTACAACGCGCAGTGCGCGGTGGGAGGCGCATCCATGTCGGTCTCCGGAAACTCGGTTCTGTTCACGGTGCAGCTTCTGTTTTATTCCGCGTTCGACGGCCCAAAAACCGTCTACGAGGATGCCATCGAGCCCAGCAGCAGTTCCGGCTGGGTCGACCGCGGGACCTGGACTGTGCAGTAAGGATTCCCGCGCGCGGTTTTGACTTTGTTAGCATAAAGAACGATCCAACTATGGCCCGGGAATTTCGCATCGCGCCGCCGAGAGCCTCCGCCCACGTCGAGCCGCACTGCGCCCGCCTTTCCAACGATCACGATAATGATTGATCGCGCCCCTTGGCGCATACCAGGAGGGCGCGGCTTCCGTCACGCGTTTCCGGCCGAGGCCGCGAGTACGCCGTCGTAGAGATTCGAGAGATTGAGAGTAACCGATATGGAATCCGTACCACTCGACTTCCTGGGCAGCCTTCAGCGCACCCGTTCCTGCGGAGAGCTGCGCGCCGCCGACGCGGGCAAGCGCGCAATCCTCATGGGCTGGGTGCATCGCCGCCGCGACCTGGGCGGCGTCGTCTTCATTCATCTGCGCGACCGCGAAGGCGTCACGCAGATCGTTTTCCACGCCGATACCGAAGCGCACGCGAGCGTTGAGCTGCTCGGCCTCGAATACGTGATCGCGGTCGAAGGCATGGTCGCGCTGCGTACGCCCGAGACCGTCAATGCCGCGATCCCTACCGGCGAAGTCGAGATCGTGGCCGAAAAGCTGTGGATCCTGAACACGTCGCGCACGCCGCCGTTTCCCATGGAAGAAACCGTCGACGTCAAGGAAGAGGCGCGCCTCAAATACCGCTACGTCGATTTGCGCCGCCCGCACATGCAGCGCAACATCATCCTGCGCTCGCGCGTCGCCTTCGCCGTGCGCGAAACTCTCACGCGCCTCGGATTTCTCGAAATCGAGACGCCCTTCATGACGCGTTCGACGCCGGAAGGCGCGCGCGATTATCTGGTCCCGGCGCGCGTGTATCCGGGACATTTCTACGCGCTGCCGCAATCCCCGCAGATTTTCAAGCAGCTCCTGATGGTCAGCGGGTTCGACAAATATTTTCAGATCGTTCGCTGTTTCCGCGACGAGGATTTCCGCGCCGACCGTCAGGCCGAGTTCACCCAGATTGACCTGGAAATGTCTTTCCCGCAGCAGGAAACCGTCTTCGGCGTGATCGAGCCGCTGATCGTCGCGGCGTGGAAAGTCGCCGGTTTTGAGATAAAAGTCCCGTTCCCACGCATGACTTACGCGCAGGCCATGCGGTCGTATGGAAGCGACAAACCGGAGATGCGCCTTCCCGCGTTTCATTGTGTCGAGGACCTGCTGCCGGCGCTCACCTCGCACGATCTTCCGCTCGTGGCGATTCGCATTCCGAAAGTCGGCGCGCTCACCCGCAGCGAACGCGACGCGCTCAAAGAATTTGGAAAGGAACGCGGCCTGCGCGTATTCGACGATCCCAAGCGCCTGGACCGCGACTCGCCCGAAGCGATGGCGCAAGTTCGTGAGCGCATCGGCGCGCAGGAAGACGATCTTCTGCTGGTCGCCGGGTGGGCTGGCGAGCCTCAGGGCCAGCGTCCGGAAGAGACGGTTTTGCAGGCGTGCGGACAGCTTCGCCTGCACGCCGCGCAGAAATACGCCGAGCGCCACAAACTCTTCGATCCGCAGAATTTTCAATTCCAGTGGGTCACCGATTTCCCCATGTTCGAATGGGACGAACAGGAAGGCCGCTGGAATGCGGCACACCATCCTTTCACGTCCGTGAACGACGAGGATATCGACAAGCTCACGTCGGACCCCGCGCGCTGCCGTGCGAAGTCCTATGATCTGGTGCTGAACGGTACGGAGCTCGGTTCAGGCTCCATCCGTATTCATCGCCGCGACGTGCAGACCAAAGTTTTTCACGCGCTCGGCTTCAGCGATGAAGAGGCGCGGCGCCGCTTCGGATTCCTGCTCGAAGCGCTCGAATACGGCGCGCCGCCGCACGGCGGGATCGCCCTGGGTCTCGATCGCCTGGTGATGATTCTCGCGGCCGAATCCTCGATTCGCGAAGTGATCCCGTTCCCCAAAACGGCGAAAGGCGCCGACCTGATGTGCGACGCGCCGAGCGAAGTCCCCGACCGTCAGCTCCGCGAGCTGGGCATCAGCATTCGGAAACAATCGTAGTCAGCCGCGAATGAACGCAAATAAACGCGAATTTGATTCGTGTTTATTCGTGGCTAAACTTTAAGCCTTCACGGGCTTGTCCTGCACCTTCCACTTCTTTTCGTCGAAATACAGAACCTTCCCCTGGCGATAACTGTCCACCGCCATGGAGATCACCACCTGCGCGCAGGCGCCGGTTTCGACGTCCAGGTGCGGTTTTTGGCGCGTGCGCATGCACGACAGGAAATTGTCGATGTGCGCCGTCATCGAATCGTACTGCTCCACCGGGATCTTCTGCTCGTCCAGGCCGAACTTATAGTCCGGATTGATCGGCTTGCGCACGAATTCGGTACCCTCGCGAACCCTTCTCACTTCGGGCCGCAGAATAATATTGTCCGTGCGCGATTCGAACATTCCGTTTTCGACCATGATGATGGTGCCGTCATGCCCGCGAATCAGGCCCGGAATGTGCTGCGAGTTCGCCATCGTGGAGCTCAGCACCAGCGAGTGCCCTTCCGGATAATCCGCGATCAGGTGGAAGGTATCCGGCACTTCGCGCGTGTCCTTGAAAATGTAAATCCCGCCTCCGGCGCTCACCTTCGACGGAAATTGCGGCCGGTCCCAGCAGATGTTCATCGGCGCGACCACGTGATAGAACAGGTCCGTGGCGATCCCGCCCGAATAGTCCCAGAACTTGCGGAAACGGAAGAAACGGTCGGCGTCGTAGGGGCGCTTGGAAGCCGATCCCAGCCACATCTTCCAGTCGATGTAGTTCTCGCCCGAAGCGTCCGGCCCGGCGGCGTCGTCGATTTTGTAATTCCACTCGCCTTCGACCGAATTGCGATGATAGGAGCCCTGGCTCATGATCATCTTGCCGATCATTCCGTCGGCGATGGCCTTTTTCGCCTTCCACCACTGGTCGGCCGAAGTGGTCTGCGAACCCACCTGCAACACGCGCCCGGTCTCTTTCACCGTGTTGACCAGTTGGCGCGCCTCTTCGATGGTGTGGCACATGGGCTTTTCCAGATACACGTCCTTGCCATGATCCATCGCCTCCAGCGCCACGCGGGCGTGCCAGTGATCGGGCGTTGCCACCACCACCGCGTCGATGTCCTTGCGGTTGATAATTTCGCGGTAATCGAGATACCCGTCGTCGATCTTGAGCCGCGCTTTGGCGGCGTTGATGCGCTTCTGATAACAATCCGCCACGGCCACCACCTGGCAGGCGTTGTGATCCGCGCCGAACTTGGCGAAATTCGCCGCGTCGCTCGACCCTCGCCCGCCCACGCCGATCACGCCGATATTGATCCGGTCGTTGGCGCCGATGATTCGTCCGCTGCCTTTGCTCGCCGATTTCGCCAGCGCGGCTCCGGCCGACCCGAACGCGGCTCCCAGCGCGCCGGCATGGCGCAGAAAATCCCGGCGATCGTAATTCGATGACATGCGCGCTCCTGTTGGTGTGGGTACCCGCTTCAGTGTACTTCAATTGCGGTCCATGCGGGCCGGAACGCTAATTGGCGCCGTGTGCTGCGGGATCAGCGGTGAGGACGGGCGTCTCGATACGCCGGCTTCCGGCGGGCTGCTCGAAGGCGCGCCACCAGATCAGGATGCTCATCAGGTAGGCAGCCGCCATGAACAGGTCCGGTATCCAGCGGTATTCGTGCCTGGAGCGCAGCATTTCGCGGATGCCGAACCCGATCGTCTGCGTGGTTACCTGCAAACCCAGCCCCACACAAACCAGAATGAGCTGCCGGTCGCGCTTGCGCGCGCCGAGCAGGGCCGTCCACAAAACCAGGGTCATAATCGCCGCGCCGAAGTTCAAAATTTCGCCCGCGTTGTTGTAGTAGGCCTGACGGTACATGGCGAAAGGAAGCACCACGACGAAAAGCGTGATTCCGGCCAGCACCCTCCCCGCTGCCTTGCGCAACGGATTGCCCTCCATGGCGCGATAGGTGAACGTGATCACCATGAGGAACAGCAACAGGTCCACGCCCGCTTCGTCCGCATAATAGAGCTTGACGAGAAACTCGTAGGATCCGTAATTCTGAACCAAATATTCAGCCAAGCCGGTGAGGGACGCCGTCAGACAATATGCGAGCAGGAGGGGATAGCGAAGAAGCGAGCGTTTTAGGGAATATCGGACGACCAGCACAAATTGAAGCGCGATGCTCGCAGCTTCCAGGCTGTTAATCAGATACGAGGGCAGTTTGGCGAGATAAAAATCAGGCATCAACGAGTCCCGGTGCGCACCCGCACACCGGGGCCCCGTTGAATATATCGACAATCCGAGATTGAATATTTACGCTAAATTTCCACCATCGTCCGGCGGAACGACCGGCCCGTGCGCGACCAGATTCCCGCCGTCGTCGGGCGGAACGACCGGTCCATGCGCGACCAGATTCCCGCCGTCATCCGGCGGAACGACCGGTCCGTGCGCGACCAGATTTCCACCGTCATCCGGCGGAACGACCGGTCCGTGCGCGACCAGATTCCCACCGTCATCCGGCGGAACAACCGGTCCATGAGCTACCTGGGTTCTGCTAGTGCTAGCAAATAATGCGAGGCTAAAAAGAGCAGAAGCAACGAACGCCTTTTTCATGGCATTTCCCATTTCTAGAAGCGCCCTGCGACGCTCCTTGGTACCTCCCCTAAGACAGGTTCTAAGAGGTACAGCTTAAGGCTATCTCAGGTGTTTCAAGACCAGGACCTAGGATCTTTCCTAGTATATCCTCTTGACACAGCTTAACCCGCAATGACGATTCTGGCCGTGCACCTAATTTCCATCGCGACCGGGTACGATGACTGAGCAAAAGTGCCTGAATTATCTGAGAAATAAACGCCGGCTGGGGCGGCATTCCCTGTTTTGGGAAGCCAGGAGGACGGTTCCGTTTCCCGGCCAGATTAGATTACAAAATTTTTCACAACAGAAGGAGAGGTTCGCAAAAATGAGCGGAAAATCCTCCGCCAGTACCGCGAACACAGCCATTAATTCACGGCAAAAACCGGAAAA
Organism: Bryobacteraceae bacterium; assembly: GCA_035501755.1. Classification (GTDB taxonomy): domain Bacteria; phylum Acidobacteriota; class Terriglobia; order Bryobacterales; family Bryobacteraceae; genus Palsa-187. The sequence continues at coordinate 34,122 of DATJVN010000171.1, forward strand.
AATTCGACGACGCGCGCCTGCCGCTCACGAAATGCTTGGCAGTCACGCTTACGCCGCCCGCGAACAGGGCTGTGCGCGCTCCGCAATCAAGTCCGATAATTTTGGCTTATTCCCGTATTTATCCACCTGAACGGGGCGCTTAGTTCTCGCTGGAATTCATTTTGCGGAGATGCTCGCTTGCCGCTTCGTCAGCCAGGGAAGAACCACGCGGGTCCACCACAGGATGGTTCCGGTCACGAACATCGCCGCCGGCGCCAAGCCGAAGATCGCCCAAACCGCCTTGGTCGCCTGGTCGCACAGGCCCGGCCCGTTGCACGGAATTCCGATGCCGTTGACGCGCCCGAAATGCAGGAAGGCGAGCCAGTAGATCAGGCGGTCGCTGACGCGCAGTCCCGCGTTGGCCGCAGTCGGTGGGTCGATCCGGTCGGCCAGGTTTTGAAACGCGTCCGGAAGGCTGAGATAAGCGCCGCTCAGGCCGAATATCACGATGAAAGCGAGGCTCCAGAAGCCGATCATGCTGTGCAAATGCCACACGGTGCGCCTCCAGCCCAGTCCGCGGCGGACGGTAAGGCTGCGGCGCCAGGCCCCGATGCCCGGCCACCAGATGACCAGTCCCGTGGAGGCCAGCACCAGCACGGCCAGCGCGCCCAAAAAATTCACCTTCCGGCCAGTGGGCCCGGCGAGCAGATTGTCGTGCAGATCGATCAGCCGGGAAATCAGCCAGATCCCCATTGGAACCGAGTCGCCGAGGTCTCTGCCGGTGCGAGGATCGAACAGCCGCTGCTTTCTGTCGCGGCCGCGCCGCATCCACACATCCACAGCTTCATCGGGATTCACCGCGCGGCCGATTCTTACCACGCGGTAGCCTTGATAAACGCGCGTTGCGGCCGCGGTGAGCTGGTCATCGGAGAGGCGCGGGCGGGAGCTTTTCGAGATGATCGGCGGCGGCGTTGCGGCGTAGAAAAGTTCGTTGCTGTAGACCAGGACACTTCCGGTGAGGCTCATCACAAAGATGTAGAGCCCCAGGAGGATTCCGCTCCACAGGTGTAGCTGGAACAGCGCGCGCCTCAGGCGGAGATTGTGCGGTTGGTGAACCCAACGCTCGAACCCGCTCTGCCGGCCGCTGCCGCTCACCTGAGCGACAGCCTACACCACGCAGTCCATCGCGTCAAACGCGGCGAAAAACAACGGCCCCGATCCTGAGCGGACCGGGGCCGTCCCCCGACGCGGAGGCGGTCGCTTCTTACCGCCCCGCAAACTTGTACTACCCGTGCTATAGGTGTAAACTGCGCGGCCGCAGCCAGCGTCGTGAAAACCACCGGGATCATCGCCGGATCAAGATCGCTTTTTCATAACCGTCTCGCTGATCCCTAAGGGCGGAGCAGCGCGCCTGAGATTAGCGGGGCGGATCCAAAAATTGCAGGCGAGCAGGGTGTGGGAAGTGGGTAGTCGGCGGATCGGACCCACTACCCGCTCCCCACTTCCTGGTTAAACTTAAGTTGTTGGCCCGCTTTCTTCAACGCATCCGGCTTACGCTCGAAATGATCAAGTTCGAGCACTCGGTTTTCGCGCTCCCCTTCGCGCTCACCGGCGCACTACTCGCGTGGCGCGGGCAGGGTTTTCTGCGGGCCGGATTGTGGACCCGTCTGTTCTGGATTGTCGTCGCGATGGTCGCCGCGAGATCAGTCGCCATGGCGTTCAATCGCGTGCTCGACGCCGATATCGACGCGAAAAATCCGCGCACCAAAATGCGCCATCTTCCCAGCGGCGTGCTGACGCGGCGCTTCGCGTGGGGGTTCATTGCCGGATGGGCCTTCATTTTCGTTTTCGCCGCGCGCCAACTGAATCCGCTGTGCTTCAAGCTGGCGCCGCTGGCGCTGGCCATCCCCATGTTTTATTCCTTCACCAAGCGCTTCACCTCGCTTTCACACCTGGTGCTGGGATTTTCGCTGGGGATCGCTCCGGCGGCGGCATGGATCGCCATGCGCGGCTCGCTGGACCCGCGAATTCTGTGGCTCACCGCGGGCGTGACGCTGTGGACCGCGGGATTCGACATCATCTACGCCTGCCAGGACTACGCTTTCGACGTCGCCACCGGTCTGTTCAGCGTTCCACGGCGGCTGGGCATCGCGGGGGCGCTGTGGGTCGCGCGGGTGCTGCATCTGGGAATGCTCGCGTGCCTGATCGCGCTGGTGCGCGCGTTCGCCCTGGGGCCGATTGCGATGGCCGGCGTCGTGGTGGTCGCGGCCCTGCTCGCCTGGGAGCATCGCCTGGTCCATGCCGACGATCTGTCGCGCATCGACGCCGCGTTCTTCACCATGAACGGCTACGTCAGCGTGATATTCTTTGTATTCTGGGCGACCGACATCTTTCTTCTCAAATGAACCCGACGTTTGAAGACGCGCGCTTGAACGGCATCCGCGAAAAGGTGGAGGCTGGAGTCCGGCTGGATTTCGAAGACGGCGTTGCGCTGTACCGCTCGCCCGACCTGCTCGGCGTGGGCTGGCTGGCGAACCTGGTCCGGGAACGGAAGCACGGCAACGTGACTTATTTCAACGTCAACCGCCACATCAATCCGACCGATGTGTGCGTGGCGAGCTGCAAGCTGTGCGCGTTCGGCAAAAAGGCGAAGGACCCCAAAGCTTACACGATGTCGCTCGAGCAGGTGTGGGACACCGCTGGACACGGATGGAGCGAGGCGGTCACCGAATTCCATATCGTGGGCGGATTGCATCCCGAGCTGACGCTCGACTGGTATTGCCGCATGCTGCGCGGCCTGAAGGAACGCTTCCCGCAGGTGCATCTGAAGGCGTTCACCATGGTCGAGATCGGGTACCTGGCGCAGCGCGCGAAAATCGCGCCGCGCGAAGTGCTGGAACGGCTGAAAGAGGCAGGCATGGATTCGCTTCCCGGCGGCGGCGCCGAAATTTTCACGGATCGCGTGCGGCGCATCATCTGCGACCACAAGATCACCGGCGAGCAGTGGCTGGATATCGCCCGCACAGCGCACGGGCTGGGGCTGAACTCCAACTGCACCATGCTATACGGCCACATCGAGACCGAAGAGGACCGTGTAGACCACCTGCTGAAGCTGCGCGCGCTTCAGGACGAAACCAGCGGATTCGTGACGTTCATTCCGCTCGCGTTTCATCCGGCCAACACGCCGCTCCAGCACATTTCGAGCACCACCGGTTTTGCCGATATTCGCCAGATCGCGGTGTCGCGCCTGCTGCTCGACAATATCCCGCACATCAAGGCGTACTGGATCATGATGACGCCCAAAGTCGCGCAGATCGCGCAGCGGTTCGGCTCGGACGACGTCGACGGGACAGTGGTCGAAGAAAAAATTTATCACGATGCGGGCGCGACCACATCGCAAAATTTGCGCCGCGGGGAGCTGCTTCGACTCATCCGCGAAGCCGGCCGCGAGCCGGTCGAGCGCGACACGCTGTATCACCCGGTCCAGCGGGCGGAAAACACCTTCACGGTTTTGGTTTAGCCGCGAATGGCGGATTTAGCATGCGTTTCGAGCGACGTTTCGCGTCCGCCGATCTCGCCCAGCAGGCGTTCCACCGATCCGGCAATCTCCACCACGGCCGCGTCGAACGCTTCCTGGTTCGCCCGCGACGGCTTGCGATAGCCGCTCACTTTGCGCACGAATTGGAGAGCCGCCGCCGAGATCTCTTCGCGAGTCGCGGGCTCGGCCGGCCGGCGCAGAACCTTGATGCTCCTGCACATGCTCTATAAATAGCGCAAATCGTGGGCGGCGAGTGATAATAGCATGGTGAGCCTGGACCGCTTCGAGCTCCTCGAACTCCGCCGGCACGGCGGCATCCAGACTTACCATGCGCGCGAGATCGCCACTGCGCGGCCTGTCCAGGTGCATTTCTTCACAGAAGGCAATACCCCCGATACCGATACTTTACTGGGAATGCTTCACCGGCTTCCGGAAGCCGAGCGGCGCCGGGTGCTCGACCGCGGAGAATCGCAGGGACTTCCGTATATCGTTACGGACCGGCTGGCCGGTTACGCTGACTTTCGGGAATGGCTCACCAGTAACGTGGCCAGCGCGCCCGCCCCTGCCCGTCGGCTCAGTGTGGACGAGCAGTTCTTTGCGCTTTTCGACTCCCCCGCACCGCAGATGCCTGCTCCTGCCGCGCCACCCCAGTCAATGACGAGTCCGGCCATGTCTGGTCCTGCAATGAAGGGGCCGGCCGCATTCTCGGCCGCGGCGGCCGTCGAAACGCCAGCCTATCATCCGAACGCGCATCCGGACGCGCCTCAGCAATTCCCGGCCGAAGTTCCCGAACAGTTGAGTATGCTCAATGCCAGCATTGAGGTCGAGGGCCGGGATCCGCGCCGCAGGTTTCTGCCGACTGCCGCTAAGTCATTGTTATGGCTGATGCTGGGGATCCTTGCCGCGCTCGCCTTCCTGGCCGCGGTCCTTGCATTCTTCGCTTTCCGTCCGCGATAGTCCTACACGCGCGACTGAAACGTTCGGCCCGTGATCGCGTCGAATTCCCGGAACCTAAGCCGTTGGCAGGGGTTGTTGTAAACTTGCAGATAACGGCTGTGGGGAGCCGATCCACGCGCCGTCGTGAAACGTAACGGCTAGTACGGCCCGTCCCAATGTTCTAAGCCGCTATACTGAAAGTTTGTACATGCGATTCTCGGTTGACGCACACGCCATTGGCTGTCATCTCACTGGAAATGAAGTCTATATTCGGAATCTTCTGAATTGTTTCGCGCGGCTGGACCCGGACAACGAATTCTTCACGTATCTTTCGCGCCCCCAGGCGGCCGGCGCGGTGCCCAGCCACTTCCGGAACCTCCCGGTCTCCGAGAATCCGTTTCGCCGGCTGGGATTCGATCTTCCGCTGCGGCTGCGGCGGGATCGTCCCGCGCTGCTCCACGTGCAGTACACCGGACCGCTGTTTGCGAACGTTCCGCTGGTGGCCAGCGTTCACGACGTAAGCTACCTGGAACATCCCCGGTTCTTCACCAGCTTTCGCGCGACCCAGCTCCGCATCACCGTGAAGCGGACGGTGGAGACTGCCGCACGGATCCTCACTCCCAGCTACTTTTCGCGCAACGCGATCCTGCGGCATTACGCCATCGACGAGCGCAAGCTGGTGGTGATACCCAATGCCGCATCCTCCGTTTTTCGCCCGGTGGAGCGGCAGGTCGCGGCGGCGTTTGTGGAGCGCAAGTTCCGCATCGGGGATCCGTTCGTTCTGATGGTGGGCGATCTTCAGCCGCGCAAGAACCATCTGGGGCTGGTGCGCGCGTTCGAAGCCCTGCTTCAGGCACACCCGCAGATCCGGCATCACCTGGTGTTTGTCGGCAAGGAAACCTGGTCGTCGAAGGGGCTGCATCGCGCGGTGGAACGCAGCCGCGTGGCCGATCGCGTCCACTTCACCGGCTTCGTCGATGACGACGACCTGGTCTATCTTTACGGCGCCTGCGATCTGTTCTTCTTCCCGTCCTTTTATGAAGGCTTCGGCCTGCCGATTCTCGAAGCGATGGCGTGCGGGCGCGCGGTCACCTGCTCGAACACCTCGGCGATGCCTGAGGTCGCCGATGGCGCGGCGATCCTGTTCGATCCGCACTCGGTCAGCGAAATGACGCGCGCGATGGCAGACGTTTTGCTCGATACGGAGCTGCGCGCGCGGCTGGAGCGGCTAGGAATGCAGCGCGCGGCGCAGTTCAGTTGGGAGCAGGCGGCGCGCCGCACCCTCCAGGTTTATTATGAAGTCGCTGGTGCGCAGTCCACTAAAGTGAAGAAGCCGGCAGCCCTGAGGGCCAGCATACCTTCATAATAGTAGTTCATGAAATCCGCGCTTTTTTTCTTTTTCACTCTGTGTGTCTCCGCCGAATCGCTGCATTATTCGATTAATTACCCCAGCGGACTGAGCCTGGGCGACGCCACGCTCGACACCTCGCGCTCGCAGACAGACAAAGGCCCTGGCGGCTGGAATTTGACGCTGGATATCGACGCCGGCATTCCCGGATATTCGGTCCGCGATCATTACCACGCGGAAGCCGATGCGGATCTGTGCAGCATCGTTCTCACCAAGAAATTCGTCCACGGCAGTCATACCACCGACGAAAAGATCACCTTCGACCAGCAGGAGCACAGCGTGACGCGTCAGACCACCGGCGGGGGAAAATCGGATTTTTCGGTTCCCTCCTGCGCGCGCGGCGCGTTCAGCTATCTGCAGTTCGTCCGCAACGAGCTAGCCCAGGCCAGGCTCCCCTCCGCGCAACCCGTCGTATTCGGCGCCGTCTACGATGTTCGCCTGGAATTCAAAGGCACCCAGACGGTGAAAGTCGGCGAACAGAACGTGGACGCCGAGCGGATCGTCGCCAATATCAAGGGGCCTTCGACGGAGATCGCGGTGGAAATTTTCTTTTCGCGCGACAAGGCGCACACGCCGGTTCTGGCGCGATTGCCGCTGGCGCTCGGCACGTTCAGCGTGGAGCTGGTCCGCTGATGCGGATCGCGTTTTTCTCGCCTTTGCCGCCGGTCCCGAGCGGCATCGCCGATTATTCCGCCGCCTTGCTCGAACCGCTGTCGAAGATCGCGCGCGTGGACGCATTCGGAGAAAAGCCCGCGCGGTTCGATCCCGCGCAGTACGACATCGCCGTCTATCAGCTCGGCAACAATCCGCATCACGCCTTTGCCTACCAGGCCGCCCTCGAATATCCGGGCGTCGTGGTGATGCACGAAGCCAACCTCCATCACCTGATCGCGCATCTCACCATTGTGGCGGGCGATTGGGATGCCTACATTCGCGAAGTCGAGTTCGACGCCGGCGCGGAAGCGCAGCGCTACGCGGTCGAGTACGTGCGCACCGTCAAGCGGCCGCCGGATTACGATCTCCCCATGATCCGGCGCGTGCTCTCGCGCTCGCGCGCGGCCATCGTTCACAGCGCGGCGGTTGAAAACGAGCTGCGCGCGCGCGGCTTCACGGGCCCGGTAGGGAAAATTCCGCACGGGGCATGGCTCGTCGAGGGCGACCGCCTCGGCTACCGTACGCGCCTCGGCCTGAGCGAAGCCACGCCGCTCATCGGCATCTTCGGATTTCTGAAACCTTACAAGCGCGTGGCGGAATCCTTGCGGGCTTTTCGGCGGCTGATACGCGTAATTCCCGATGCGCGCATGATCCTGGTGGGCGAAGTCCATCCCGAGCTGCCGCTCGAAGGCATGGTCCGGTCGATGGGACTCTCGGCGCACGTACGGCACATCGGCTTTGCGCCGATAGAGGATTTCAACGGATACATGAGCGCCTGCGATGTGGTGCTGAATCTGCGCTATCCGACGGTCGGCGAAAGCTCGGGCACGCTTCTGCGCGCGTTGGGTTTGGGAAAGGCGGTGGTGGTCTCCGATGTCGGATCGTTTCGAGAATATCCCGACGAAATCTGTCTCAAGGCGCCGGTCGACGCGAGCGAAGAAGATCATATTTTCGAATACCTGAACCTGCTGGTTTCGCGTCCCGACGTCGCGCAGGGGCTGGGCGCTCGCGCGCGGCAATGGGTGGAGCGCGAATGCAACTGGGAATCCGTCGCGCGGCGCTATTGCGATTTCCTGGAGGCCGTCGTCGAAGGGCGCGAGTGGCGGCCGCCCGAACCCGCAAAGATGGAAGCCGCGCCGCAGTTCGAGCCTGCAGCCGTTCCGGCGGAATATATTACCGGCTGGACTCGCGAAGAGGACGGCTCGCGCGGCTACGTCGAAACGCACATGACCCGCCTGGAGCGGACCCTGGCCATCACGCCTCCGGGAACAGCCGGAGATCGCGTGCTCGAGATGGGAGCCTACCTGCACATCACCCCCGCGCTCAAAACCAAGCTGGGATACGGCGAGGTGCGCGGCTGCTATTACGGCCCCAAGGGACGCGTCGACCACCGGTGCGCTACATCGGAATCCGGGGAAACTTTCGCGTGCAATATCGACCTGTTCGACGCCGAGCGCGACGAATTCCCCTACACGGATGATTATTTTTCGACCATCCTGTGCTGCGAGCTGATCGAGCATCTTCCCAACGATCCGATGCACATGATGATGGAGATCCATCGCGTGCTCAGGCCCGGCGGCCACCTGGTACTGACCACGCCGAATATTACGTCGCTGCGCGCGGTCGCGGGAATTTTGCAGGGCTTCCATCCCATGCTCTTTCCGGCATACATCCGCCCGCGGGAATCGGGCGAAATCGAGGCGCGCCATGCGCGCGAGTACACTCCCAATGAGGTCAAGGCGCTGCTCGATAACTCCGGATTCGAGGTCACGCTGCTCGAGACCGGTCCCTTCCGCGACGCGCCCAAGCCGGAGCTGAGCTGGGTGGAGCACCTGCTTGACCGCTACATTCTTCCGCGCGAGCATCGCGGTGACGGGATTTGCGCGGTCGGGCGCAAGACGGGTCCGGTGAAGGAACGCTATCCGGCATGGCTGTATTCTTGAGGCATGGCGGCGTTTTCCGGCATCCAGGCTGAAACTGAGCAGGGAGAAGTCCGTCTGCGCTTCCGCCTCGACGTGCCGTGCGTGCTGGGCTGGCAAATCTACGATCCCTCCACCGGCGCGTTCCTGTTCGAGGGCGAGTGGAAGAAACTGGATGATCCGAAAGTGGAAATGCGGATCGCGCTTCCGATCGAGGACGGGCCGTATCGCGTGCAGGTCGCTCCGGTGGAGGATCGCCGGCGATTCATTCTGATCGATGCGCGCATGAACGCCGGCGAGGCGGCGATCGATGCGCCGCGCGTCACCACCGCGTCCGCGCTCGCGCGCGAGCGGATGCTGCGCGCGATTCCCAAAGCGTTCACCTATCCGCCGCGCAGCCTGTGGCGCCATCGCAAGCTGATCCGCTCCATGGTGCGGCGCGACATCCTGGCGCGCTATCGCGGCAGCTTCGGCGGCGCGCTGTGGACCTTCTTGAATCCCCTGCTGCTGATGGCGACGTATGCGTTCCTGTTCGGCGTGGTGCTGAAGCAGCGCTTCGGCGCGGACTCCTCCGGCGTCGGCTACGTTTTGTACTTTCTCGCTGGAATGCTGCCGTGGCTGGCGTTTTCAGAAGCGGTCGGACGCGCGCCGTACGTGATCGTGGAGCATCGCAATTTCGTCAAGAAGCTGGTTTTTCCGCTGGAGACGCTGCCGGCGATCCTGGTGATCTCCGGCGCGGTCACCGAAATGTTCGGGCTGCTCATCTTTGTCGCCGGATTGCTGGCCGCGCGGCACACGATTCCGGCCGCGGTGGCCTGGCTCCCCGTTCTGCTGATCCCGCAACTGCTGCTGACCGCGGGGCTGTGCTGGTTTCTGGCCGCGCTGGGAATTTTCGTGCGCGATCTCGGCGCCGTGATCGGCTTCGTGCTCACGCTGTGGTTTTTTCTGACGCCCATCTGCTATCCGGAAGCGAGCTGGTCGAGCGTCCCGGCCGAAGCAGTGCGGATCTTGTCGGCCAACCCGATATATATCCTGGTGCGCGGCTACCGCGACGTCTTTCTCGAAAATCACGCGCCGGCATGGCGCGGGGTCGCGGCGCTGTGGATTATCTCAGCGGCGGTCGCGATTGCCGGCCACGCATGGTTTCACCGCCTGCGGCGCAGCTTCGCGGATGTGATTTGAGCGAAATCGGTGCCCCCGGCCTGACGGCCGCGGTTTGGCGGTGTCCGCGCCCGTGAGGGCGGGGGAGCCGTCTCTTGTTACTGCGCGGCGCGCTCCACGGGCATCCGCTCGACCATCATCTTCTTGGCCCGGTCCAGCAGACCCTGCGCCTTGGGCATCGCCTCGACGGCTTTGGCCACTTCGGGGTCCTGCTCGATGCGCACGCGCTCGGAAGCGTCGAAGCTGAAGCCAGTGATGTACATCTCCTGCTTCAACTGCTCCTTCACCCACTGATGATTTTCGGTGAAATCGGCCTCGGTGAACTTTACGTTCTTCTTCATCAGGAAATCGTGGAAACTGTTCACCATGTTTTCGTCCGGCTCCCATCCCTTGGGCAGCGCGGGATCGGATTTCGGGCCGAAATATTCCGCCGCGAAATTGAAGAACTCGAAGTTGCGGATCATGTCGATCTGGAACCTGTTCATCTTGGGCGGATCGTATTTTTCATCCGGCGTGATGCCGCCGCCGCCGTATACCGTGCGGCCGCTGTCGGTCATTTTCACGTCGTTGGTGTTCCTCTGGTCCTTGTTGTTGAAGTAGTAGTCGAGGAACGAAATGTCGGAATACTTGCGCTGGATCCAGCGGCCGCTGGGCGTGTAATACTGCATGGTGGTCAACGCCAGCGCGGTATTTTCGCTGAGCGGGAACACCGACTGCACCAATCCCTTGCCGAAGGTCGTCTCGCCCAGAATCCAGGCGCGGTCGTGATCCTGTAGCGCTCCGGAAACGATCTCGGCAGCCGACGCCGAACGCCGGTTCACCAGCACCACCATCGGATAATCGTGGCCGCCATTGTTGGTGCGGGAGGTGAAACTCTTGGAGGGCTGCGTGCGCCCGCTGTGGCTCACCACAATCTGTCCCTTCTTGAGAAAATGACCGGCGACCTCGATTCCCTCGTTCAGGATTCCGCCGGGATTTTCGCGCAGATCGAGGATCAGCCCTTTCAGGTTGGCTTCGCCGAGCGCCTTGAGATCGTCTTCGAGCTCCTTGCTGGTGTGCTCGTCTGTGAAGTTCTTCACCCACACGTAGGCGATCCCGGGACGGACCATGAACGCCTCAGCCACGCTGGGCTGGGAGATCTCGTCGCGCATCACGTTGAAGGTCAGCGGCTGATCGTGGCCGTCGCGCCCGATTTTCAACTGCACGTAGGTCCCGCGCGGGCCTTTGATCATGTTGACCACCTGCGTGGTGTCCATGCCGTCGGTCTTCTTGTCATTGACCACGAGGATCGCGTCGCCGGCGCGAAGCCCGGCTTTATCAGCGGGCGAACCGTTCATGGGGTAGCGAACCACGGTTTTTTCGAACTTGTCGCCGCCCGGTCCAACCGTCATGCCCAGGCCGTAATAGTGGGCGCGCTGCTCATCCCGCATCTCGGCATAGGCCTTGGGATCGAAGAAATTGGAGTGCGGATCGAGCGTGTGCAGCATGCCCGGAATCGCGCCGTTGTAGATGGCTTTGTCGTCGTTCACCTGGTCGGCGAAATTGCGTTGCACGGTGTCCAGGATCTTGGTGAACGATCTCATGCTCTGGGCGACATCGTCGTCCTGCGTCGCCGCGACGGCGTTGTCGCTATTGATGAAACCGGCCCCGATCGAGCAGACGATGATCACCACCGGCGCGAACAGATAATTGCGGATACGACTCATCCTCAGACCCGTGTTGGGACCCGGCATGCTATGACCTCCTGCCGTATTGAGTATAACAACAGACGGAGCCACTATGATTTCGCTAGAAATTGACCCGCGCGCCATCGCGCGTCTGACCATAGATAACCAGCGGAAATTAAATGTCTTAGACCGAGCGCACTTGCGCGATTTCGCGCACGTCGTGGAAGAAATCGCCCAGGACGAGACGCTGCGGGCAGTGATTCTTTCAGGCGCGGGAGGCGACGCGTTCAGCGGCGGTGCGGATATCGCGGAGATGTCGCGCCTGGATCAGGCGGGTGCGCGCGAGTCGATCACGCTATTGCATCGTTGCTGCGAGGGATTGCGCAAGCTTCCGTTTCCTTCGATCGCGGCAATTTGCGGCTATGCGCTCGGCGCGGGACTCGAGATCGCCGCGTCGTGCGACCTGCGGATCGCGGTGGAAACCGCGCGCTTCGGAATGCCGGAGGTGCGCGTAGGAATTCCGTCGGTGATCGAAGCCGCGCTGCTTCCCAGGCTCATCGGTTGGGGACGCGCGCGGCGGCTCCTGCTGCTGGGCGAAATCCACGACGCGCGCGAAGCCGAAAGCTGGGGATTGGTGGATCAAGTAGTCGCGCCGCAGAATTTGGGGAAGGCGATTGACAAGATCGTGGATTCGATTCTGAACACTGGTCCCAACGCCATCCGATTGCAAAAGAAGCTGATGCGAAGCTGGGAGGAGCTGCCCCTTTCCGCCGCGATTGAAGCCGGAATCGACAGTTTCGCCGAGGCATTCGAGACGGATGAGCCGCGCCTTATGATGGACGCGTTTCTGAACCGGCGGAAAAAATACGATTAAACAGGCAGTAATCCGTTTGTAATGTATCTGTTACTTACAATCGGTTACTCTCTTGGTAGGTATGAAGAAAATCGTGCTGATCGAGGACGATCAGGATTTGTACTCGCTGATTCAGTACAACCTGGAAAAAGAAGGCTTCGTGATGGCGGGGTCGCAGACGGGAAAAGGCGCGCTGGAGCTCTGCCGGCGCGAACGGCCGGACCTGATTATTCTCGATATCATGCTGCCGGATTCCGACGGCCTGGAAATCTGCAAAGCGATCCGCGCGCATTCCGAACTGGCGCACGTCCCGGTCATCTTTTTAACGGCGCGCGCCACGGAAACCGACCGCATCGTCGGACTGGAGCTCGGGGCCAACGATTATATCGTTAAACCCTTCTTTGTACGGGAGTTAATCGCGCGAATCAAGATCCATTTCCGGGGCCAGCCGCCGGTGTCGAAGCTGCTCAAGAGCGGCGAGCTGGAGCTCGACCGCGCGCGCTGCCGCGTGCATCTTTCGCGCAACGAAATATCCCTCACCGCGACCGAATTCCGGCTGCTCGAATTCCTGATGAGCCGTCCGGGCGTGGTATTCAGCCGCGAACAGTTGCTCGACGCAGTGTGGGGCCATGATCGCGCGGTGACGGATCGTACCGTTGATGTGTACATCCTGCGGCTGCGCCAGAAAATCGAGCTGGAGGGCGGCCCGGCGTTCATCCGCAGCGTCCGCGGGTTCGGTTACAGCTTCAACACGGAAGTGCCCGAAGGCAAGGGGGTGGTCGCGGCAGAGTAGGGTGTCCGCTGTGATATTTTGAAGCGATGAAACTGGCTCTGGCAGTCTCGCTCGCTTTCGCGATTCCGGCGTTCAGCGCGGATGCGCATCTGACCGCCAAGGAACGCGCCGACCTCATTCAGTATCTTCAGGACTCGCATAAAGAATTTCTCGATCTGGTGACCGGGCTCTCCGACGAGCAGTGGCGGTGGAAACCCTCGCCCGAGCGCTGGAGCGTAGGTGAATGCGCCGAGCACATCGTGCTTTCCGAGGAGATGTTGTTCGGCGCGGCGCAGCAGGCGCTCTCCAGTCCGTCTGACCCGGATTGGGAAAAGAAAACGGCCGGGAAAACCGAGATCCTGCTCAGCGTGATGGCGCAGCGCAAAGGCAAAGCGACTTCGCCTCAGGAAATCACGCCCAGCGGCAAGATGGCGCGTGCGGAAATTATGAGCCGCTTCGAGAAAGATCGTGCGCGCACGCTGAAGTTCGTGGAAGACACGCAGCTCCCGCTCAAGGAGCATATTGCGCCGCATCCGTTCCCGATCTTCAATCCGCTGAACGCGTATCAGTGGGTGTTGTACATCCCGCTGCACAACATGCGGCACGATAAACAGATCGCGGAAGTTAAGGCGACGCCGGGATTTCCAACCAATTAGAGACGCGGGGTCCACGCAATCCGCGTGCATCGGAGTACATCCGCAGCTTACGATAAGTATGTGGACCCGATTCGCCGCCAGCAGCTTTTGGATGCCCTCGCTTCGCGCATTCTGATTCTCGACGGCGCGATGGGGACCATGCTGCACGAGCATCATCCCACGGCGGCCGATTACGGCGGCGCGGGCCTGGAAAATTGCAACGAGAATCTCTCGCGCACGCATCCGGAGTGGGTGCTGGGTGTGCATCGGGCTTATCTGGAAGCCGGGTCGGACATCATCGAGACCAACAGTTTTCAGGGCTCGCCGATCGTGCTGGCCGAGTTCAAGCTGGAAGACAAAACGCATGAGCTGAATGTGCTGGCGGCGAAGCTGGCGCGGCAGGCGGCGGATGAATTTTCGACGTCGAACAAGCCGAGATTTGTCGCGGGCTCACTCGGACCGACCACCAAATCGATCACGCTGCGCGGCGATGTAACCTTCGATCAGATGCGGGCGAGCTACTATGCTCAGGCTCGCGGCCTGGTGGAAGGCGGTGCCGACATTCTGCTGATCGAGACGGGATTCGATACGCGCAACATCAAAGCCGGAGTGTTCGCGGTGAAGCAGCTCGAGCACGAGCTGGGTGTGCCGATTCCGCTGATGATTTCGGGAACCATCGAGCGCTGGGGCGCGATGCTTGCAGGGCAGCCCGTCGATGCATTTTACGCATCCGTGGCGCACGCGGATCTGCTGTCGATCGGGTTGAATTGCGCCACCGGTCCGGACCTGATGACGGATCACATCCGCACGCTGGCCGAGATGGCATCGACGCGAATTTCGTGTTATCCCAACGCCGGATTGCCGAACGAAGAAGACAAATATCTGGAAACACCGGAATCGCTCGCCGCTCAGCTTGCGAAGTTCGTCGAGCACGGATGGCTCAACATGGTGGGCGGCTGCTGCGGAACCACGCCGGCGCACATCCGGGCGATCGCGCAAATGGCGGAGGGCCACAAACCGCGCGTGGTGCCCGCGCCTTCGCACAAGGCATACTACTCGGGAATTGAACTCGTCGAAGCCGAGGAATCCAATCGCCCGCTGATCGTGGGCGAGCGCACCAACGTGATCGGATCGCGGCTGTTCAAGCAGATGATCGCGGAAGAAAAGTGGGAAGAGGCGAGCGAGATCGCGCGCTGGCAGGTGAAAAACGGCGCGCACATCGTTGACGTGTGCCTGCAAACTTCGGATCGCGAAGAGCTGAAAGATATCGACCCGTTCTACGCGAAGCTGATGCCCAAGATCAAAGTCCCGGTGATGATCGACACCACGGACGCGCGGGCAGTCGAGAGCGCGCTTCAGTGGTGCCAGGGAAAATCGATCATCAATTCGATCAATCTCGAAGACGGAGAGGAAAAATTCGAGCGCGTGTGCCCCATCGCGAAGGCGTATGGCGCGGCGCTGATCGTCGGGACGATCGATGAAGATAAAATTCAGGCGCAGGCGTTCACGCGCGAGCGGAAACTGGCGGTCGCCGGGCGCAGCGTGAAGCTGCTCACCGAAAAATACGGGATTGCGGCGGAAAATATCATCATCGATCCGCTGGTTTTCCCCTGCGCGACCGGCGATGAGAATTATATCGGCGGCGCGGTGGAGACCATCGAGGCGATTCGGCTGATCAAGGCGCAGATTCCTTACGTCAAGACGGTGCTGGGCGTATCGAATATCTCGTTCGGATTGCCGGCGACGGCGCGCGAAGTGGTTAATTCGGTTTTTCTTTACTACGCGACCAAAGCCGGCCTGGACCTGGCGATCGTGAATGCAGAGAAGCTGGAGCGCTTCGCGTCGATTCCGGTGGAAGAACGCCGGCTGGCGGAAAATCTTTTGTTCAATACTCCCCCGCCGGAGATTCATGCTCCGGAAGACTGGCGCGAGCAGACGCGCGAGCAAAAAATCGCGATCAATCAATTTCATATCGCGGCGATCACGGAGCACTTTCGCAAGGCCGGGAAAAAAGAGAAGAAGAAAGCCGCCGAACTTCCGCTCGATGAGCGGCTGGCGAATTACATTATCGAAGGCACCAAAGACGGGCTGATTCCGGATCTCGATTTGAAGCTGAAACAAGGCGTTGCGCCGCTGGATATCATCAACGGTCCGCTGATGGCGGGAATGAGCGAGGTCGGGCGGCTGTTCAACAACAATGAGCTGATTGTCGCGGAGGTGCTGCAATCGGCAGAGGCGATGAAGGCCGCGGTCGCGCATCTCGAGCAGTTCATGGAGAAGTCCGAATCGAGCGCG
The DNA here is from genome assembly GCA_035501755.1 of Bryobacteraceae bacterium. Lineage (GTDB taxonomy): Bacteria > Acidobacteriota > Terriglobia > Bryobacterales > Bryobacteraceae > Palsa-187. The sequence continues at coordinate 49,939 of DATJVN010000171.1, forward strand.
CGTGGAAAGATCGTGCTCGCGACCGTGAAGGGCGACGTGCACGATATCGGGAAGAACCTGGTTGAAATCATTTTGTCGAACAACGGTTACCGCGTAATCAACCTGGGGATCAAAGTTCCGCCGGAGGATCTGATTCACGCGTGGCGCGAGCATAAGCCCGACGCGATCGGGTTGAGCGGGCTGCTGGTGAAGAGCGCGCACCAGATGGTGACCACGGCGTCGGATTTCAAGGATCACGGCGTGGATGTACCGCTGCTGGTGGGCGGCGCGGCGCTGTCGGAAAAATTCACGACCACGCGCATCGGGCCTGCGTACGGCAACGCGACGTTTTATGCAAAAGACGCGATGACCGGGCTGCGCATCATGAATGAGCTGATGGATCCCGCGACGCGCGGGGTCGCGATCAGCACGCATGTTTTTACGACCGCCGGTCCTGCACCCGCGGTTGAGGCGCCGGCCGCGAACACCGGAACGGCGCGCAGTCCGAAAGTGCGGACGGACATTCCGATCCCCGCCGCGCCGTATCTCGACCGTCGCGTGCGCGATGTTCCCAATCTTCATGAGATCTGGAGCTACATCAACCCGTACATGCTGTACGGCCGCCATCTGGGATTCAAAGGCAATTTCGAAAAATTGCTGGCGGAGCGGGACGCGAAAGCTATTGAACTGTTCAACCAGGTGGAAGAAGTGAAGCGCGAAGCCGAAAAATTCATGAAGATTCGCGCGGTGTGGCAATTTTTCGAAACCGAGCGCGACGGGAACTCGATTCGGCTGTTTGGACCGGGTTCTTCGAACCCTCTTCACACGTTCAAATTCGGACGCCAGCCGAAATCCGATGGATTGTGCCTCAGCGATTACGTTCTCGATGCCGACGAAGGCCGTCGCGATCACATGGCGCTATTTGTGGTGACCGCGGGAGAGTGCGTGCGGTCGCATACGGAGGAAGCTAAGGCTCGTGGCGAATTTTTGCTCGCTCATGCGCTGCAAGCTCTCGCGATCGAAACCGCGGAAGGTTGCGCCGAGTGGCTTCATCGACGCATCCGCGAAGATTGGGGATTTCCCGATCCGCCGACGATGACTATGCAGGAGCGCTTTACGTCGCGCTATCGGGGCAAGCGCTACAGCTTCGGTTATCCAGCGTGTCCCAATCTCGAGGACCAGGCCGGATTGTTCGCGCTGCTCAAGCCCGAAGAGATCGGCGTGAAGCTGACGGAAGGCTTCATGATGGACCCCGAGGCTAGCGTGAGCGCTGTGGTGTTCCATCATCCGGATTGCGCGTATTTCACCGCGAGCGACGCGGCGGAAGCGGCAAGCTGACAGACTGCGACTCTTACGTCACGCGCGCGATGACGAGCGTCATATCGTCATGCTGCGGCGCCCCCGCGGCGAAATCATCACATACCTCCATGAGGTGGTCGATCAGGCCGGAGGCGCTCAGGTTCGCGCCTCTGCGGACAGCATCGATCAGGCGCGGTTCGTCAAACTCTTCGTCTTCATTGTTCATCGCTTCACTCACGCCGTCAGTGAACAACACCAGCGTGTCGCCGGACTGAAGCTGAATGCTCGATTGCGTGTAGCGCGCGGGACCGAATAAACCAACTACGGGTCCGCCGTCTTCCAGACGCAAAACTTCCGCGCCGCGGAAAATCATGGGCGGATTGTGTCCGCCGTTGACGTATGTAAACTCGTGCGTTTTGGGATCGTAGACGCCGTAGAAAAATGTCGCGTACTTGTTCGACGGCGATGCGTCGTAGATCAGGCGGTTCAGATTTTCCATGAGCGTCGAAAGCGCGGGCGGATTCGAGATGGCCAGACCGCGCAGCGATGCTTGCAGGCTCGCCATGAGCAGCGCAGCCGGCACGCCTTTGCCGGAAATATCTCCGATGGCGATTCCCAGTCGGCCATCGCACATGGCAACGAAATCGTAGTAGTCGCCGCCGACGCTCGATGCGGGCCGGCATTTGCCCGCGTAGTCGAAGCCGGGAACCACGGGCCCTTCCTGCGGGAATAATCGCTGCTGGACTTCGCGCGCGATTTCGAGCTCGCGGTTGAGGCGCTCGCGCTGCGCGACCTCGTTGGCAACGGCCTCGGTGAGGCGCGTGTTTTCGAGCGCGAGCCCGGTCTGCGCCGCGACCGATTCGAGCAGTTGCACGTCTCCGGGCGAATACGGCTCTTCGGAAAGCTTGGGGCCCAGGCTCAGAAATCCGAGCAGGCGATCTTTGACGGCGAGCGGAAGCAGGAGCTCGGTCTGGAGCTGCTCGAGCTGCTTGCGATCTTCGAATTCGCGCGCGACCCAGGAATCGGGGCGAGCGAGCCAGACGCGCTCGGGCTCGCGCGATCGCGCCAGGCGCTCGGCAACGGGGCTCTGCGCTGAAAACTTTACCTGCGGCATGGCTGCGAATCCGACGGCCTGCGCCGGCGCGTAATCGCCGTTCTCGCGCAACAGGGCGGCCACACGCGGAACGTGCATGGTGGTGGAGATGGTCTTGGTCACCGTGGCGAGCAGCGGCTGCACTTCGACGATCGTGCGGACGCTTTCGCCGAGCTCGGTGAGAATGCGCTCGGCGTTGACGGCTTCGCGGAAAAAACGGCGGTCGATCCAGCCGCGCAGCCATTCGGCAGCATTGCGTAAGCGCAGAACGATCACAACCATTACGGCGAGCGCCATCAACTGCTGCGGGCGGCGTACGGCGGGATCGGTGATGACTCGCACCGCGATCAGGATCACGGCCAGGATCGCCACGGCCATCAGGACGCGCAATCCCCGTTTGGCCAGCGCGTACTGCAATCCCTGGCGGATGACGACGCGCAGCTCCATCGCTTTTTCCACCACGATGACGTAGGCGAGCGTCAGCGGAAAGAGGAACAGCATGGCGAACGCCGGCACAAACACGCCCTTCATCCCGGTGAGATCGTACTTGAAAATCATGGATCCCACGACGAACAGAAACAGCGGAGTGAGGCTGATCGTGGTACCAACGTAAGTCAGTTTCAGGCGCCGCTTGTCGTCGCTGGTTCGCGATAAGGACACTTTTCTGGAGATGTTGAAGAAAAAGGTCCCGGTCGCGAACATGGCGATCACCAGGATGGGAACCTGCTCGCGATGCAGGAAACCCGCGACGCTTTCGATCGCGCGGGCGTTGTCGATCTCCGCGGCGGAAACGATGGCGCTCGCGAGCGCGACGAGGGTCAGGGGCGCGCCGAGCAACCAGCGCAAGCCACGATTCCAGATTCCCTTCGGGCTGCGATCCGGAAAATACTGCCCGAAAAGCAGCATCGCGATGGGCCAGCAGCTGCCCAGTAGCGACGCGGAAAACACTGCGGCGGCGCGCATAGAGTCCGTCCAGCCGAGCGGTATCAGCCGCAAATCATCGGTGACCGCGACTTCCTTGAAGCTGAGCATCAGCAGCAACAGGAGCCAGGCGAGAATGTCGCGCGGGCGCAGAAACGCGACCAGGAATCCGAGACAAATGCAGAACCACGGCGTGAGGTAGTCGAGAAACGCGGGCAGCAGCCAGTCGGCGGTGGTGAACGGCGTTGGGCTGATCGGCGCGATCCGAATCGTGGCGGAGATCGCGCGTCCATCGCGCGTGACGACGGCGGGGACCACGTCGCCGGGGTGATGCGCGTTGATCGCGGTGACGAGCTCGCCGGAGCCGCGGATCTCGCGGCCACCGAGGGAAACCGGCACGTCGCCGTTCGCCAGGCCTGCGTCCGTGGCTTCCTCGTGCACATTCTCGACGGTCCCCGCGGGCTCGGCGATCTGAAACGGAAGACGTGCGCGGGCGGTGATGTGGATCTGCTCATCGAGAGAATCGTAGGAGAGTCGCGCCTGAATGGCGAAAATGAAGACGAACAGCGCGGCGAGGGCGATGAGAAACGGCCAGTCGCGGCGAGCCGCCATATCCTGTCAAGATAGCAGGGTTATTCCGGCTGGACGGGCAGATACATGGTCGAGCCCTGGCGCTCGATCAGCAGAAGAACGGTGTGCCCAGGGGCGCGGCGGATGGCGCGGTCGAAATCGCTGGTGCTCGATATGCGGGCGTGATCCACTTCCAGGATCACATCGCCGGGCTGCAAACCGGCATCAGCGGCGGGACTCGCCGGATCGACACTGGCGACCACGACACCGCGCGTGGATCCCGGGAGGCGCAACTGGTGCAGCGTGTCCGGGTCGAGATCCTGAACGGTGACGCCCGAGAGCGCGCTGGATGGATTCTGATAAGAGCCGCCCGGCGCCGGCGTGCGCGCCTGCGCCTGTTCTGAGGGATACTCGCCAAGCTTCAAGTTCACCTCGTGCGCGACGCCGTCGCGCAGCAGCTTCACGTGAATCGTCGTACCGGGTGAAATCAGGGAAACCCGCGCGCGAAGCTGATTGGAATTTTCGATGCGCTCGCCGTCGATCTCCGTGATCACGTCGCCGCGCTGAATCCCGGCCTGCGCGGCGGGCGATCCGGGCGTCACGTTGCCCATCAGCGCACCGCGCGTGTCGGTGAGCCGGAAGGATTCGGCCATCGCGGGAGTGATGTCCTGCGGAAGCACACCCATGTATCCGCGCTCGACTTTGCCGTGCGAGATCATCTGCTCCATCACCGAATGCGCCATGTTGGCGGGAATGGCGAATCCGACGCCTTCGTTGCCGCCGCCGCCGTGGGTCAGAATCGCCGTATTAATCCCGATGAGGTCGCCACGCACGTCCACCAAGGCACCGCCCGAGTTGCCCTGGTTAATGGCGGCGTCGGTCTGGATGAAATCCTGGATCCCGCCGATTTCGGTGACATTGCTGCGGCCTTTCGCGCTGATGATGCCCATCGTGACGCTCTGGCCGATGCCGAACGGCTCGCCCATCGCCAGCACGATATCGCCGACGCGGACTTTGGAGGAATCGCCAAAGGGCAACACCGGCAGACTTCGGGCATCCACTTTCAAGACAGCCAGATCGGTTCTCGAATCCGCGCCAACCACTTTTGCTTTGTATTCGCGATTGTCGAGCAACTTCACCTTGATATCCGTCGCGCCGTCGATCACGTGATTGTTGGTGAGAATGTAACCGTCGGACCGCACGATGACGCCGGAGCCGAGGCTGGTCTGGCGCGTCTGGCTCGGGGCGCGATACTGCTGGCCGAAATCATTGCCGAAGAACTGGCGGAAGAACGGGTCCATGAAAAACGGCGACATTCCCGCTCCCGGATTGCGCACCACGCGCGCCGCCGAAACATTGACCACGGCGGGCAGCGCGCGGTCTACTACGCCGGCGAAGCTGGTTTGCAGGCCCGCCATGGTGGGCGCAGCGGCCGATGACGCCGGAGCGGCCGAAACGTCCGCGACGCGTGTGTAGTTGTTCCAGGCGCGCGATCCGACGAGCACGCCGATCACCCCGGCCAGCAAACAATACAACACCACGCGGAGGCGGCTTCCCATAGTGGGTATTCTCCCAGTTCCAGCATAAACACTGAAGGTTGCTGGAGCGATCCCTGAATTGCCCTACCGGGATGCTCGAAAAGAGGGGAGGTTACGCCGGGGTATAATGGCGTGCTTAGTGCGTCTCACCCCCCTCGATTGGTCCGTTGTCGCGCTGTACTTCCTTTTTAATCTGGCGATTGGCTTGTATTACCGGTCGCGCGCCGGAAAGAGCGTCAGTGAGTTTTTTCTTTCCGGGCGCGACGTACCGTGGTGGCTGGCGGGGACCTCGATGGTCGCCACCACCTTCGCCGCCGATACGCCGCTGGCCGTCACGGGGATGGTCGCGGTGGGCGGGATCGCCGGAAACTGGCTGTGGTGGTGCTTCGTCGCGAGCGGAATGCTCACCGTTTTCTTCTACGCGCGATTATGGCGGCGTTCGGGCGTAATGACCGACATCGAATTCTGCGAAATCCGCTACTCGGGAAAGCCCGCTGCGTTTCTGCGCGGATTTCGCGCGCTGTACCTGGGCATTCCTATCAACTGCATCATCCTCGGGTGGGTCAACAAGGCGATGGTCGACATTCTGACGTTAGTGCTCGGCGTAACCAAGCTCCAGGCGCTCGCGATCGTGATCGGGATCATCGCGCTGACCTCCTTTATATCTACGCTCAGCGGGTTGTGGGGCGTGCTGGTCACCGATCTTTTTCAATTCGTTATCAAGATGGGCATGGTGATCGCGCTGGCGGTGTTCGCAGTGCGCGCGGTGGGCGGAATCGACGCGATGAAGGCCAAGCTCGCCGTGATCGACGCCTCGCGCGGGAATCAGGGGAGCGTGCTCAATTTCATTCCCGACTTGAACTCGGCGTGGATGCCGCTGATCACATTCCTGGTCTACATTTCGCTCAACTGGTGGGCGACGTGGTATCCCGGCGCCGAGCCCGGCGGCGGAGGATACATCGCGCAGCGCATGTTTTCCGCGCGCGATGAAAAAAATTCGCTGCTCGCGACATTGTGGTTCAACATTGCGCATTACGCGCTGCGGCCGTGGCCGTGGATCCTGGTTGCGCTGGCGTCGCTGATTCTCTTTCCAGGTCTTGATAAACCGGAAACCGGCTACGTTCGCGTGATGATCGCCTATCTTCCGCCGTCGCTGCGTGGGCTGATGGTGGCGGCGTTCGCCGCGGCTTACATGTCGACCATCGCTACGCAGCTCAACTGGGGCGCAAGCTACCTGGTCAACGATTTTTACCGACGCTTCCTCAAACCGCGCGCGACGGAGCGCCATTATGTGCGAATCTCGCAGCTCGCCACCGTTCTGCTGACGCTGGTCTCCGCCGTCATCACTTTTTACATGGATTCGATCGCCGGCGCGTGGAAGCTGCTGGTCGTTACCGGCGCGGGAACCGGCAGCGTGCTTCTGCTGCGCTGGTACTGGTGGCGCATCAACGCGTGGAGCGAAATTTCGGCGATGATCTCCGCATTCATCGTCTCCGCATCGCTGCAGACCATCTGGAAAATGGATACGGACAAGCCGGTGGAGTTCGCCTGGATCATGATTATCACCGTCGCGATCACGACGGTGGTGTGGCTTGCCGCGACGTTCCTCACCCAGCCGGAGCCGGACGACGTGCTGGTCACGTTTTACTCGCGCACGCGGCCGTCCGCCGCGGGATGGCGAAGGATCGCGCGAATGAAGCCGGAGATCAAGCCCGCGCGCGAGGGGCTTTCGAATCTGCTCGACTGGATCGCGGGCTGCGTGCTGATTTACGGAATTCTGTTCGGGACCGGAAAGCTGTTGCTGCATGAGACCGGCATGGGTGTGGCTCTGCTCGTAGCAGGGCTCGCGGGAGGAGCCGTGATTTACTGGGACCTTTCCAAACGAGGTTGGAACGTTGTCGTCAACTAGCAGCGTGGACGCGCGACCTGAAGGTCGCGCCTCAAAATGGGTGTGCGCCGTGGCGGCGCTCTCCATCCTGGCAGCGTCGCGCACCTTCGCCGGACCCGTCGAATTCGGGGTCGCTGAATACAACGCCGCGCTCGCCTCGCGCAACCTGAAATGGAAAGTGAAATACGAGCTGACGGTCGACCCGCCCGAAACTTATCACATCGAACCGTACAAATTCGGTGGCGCGCACATCACCGGCGGCGACCTGCGCGGACTGATGTACGGCCTGCTCGACGCGGCTGAGCAGATCCGCGCCACCGGTCATCTGAAGCAGACGCAGTCCGCGCCTGTGATTCACATCCGCGGCGCGCGCATGTTCGTCCGCGCGGCGGACCTGGAATCGTTCGACTGGCTGGATTACTTTAACATCCTGGCGCGCGACCGTTTCAATCATTTCACTCTGGTGTTTCTCGATGCGCCTTACGCGAGCGCGGCGAAGCTCGCCTCGATTTCGCAGCTCGCCGCCGAATTCGGGATCGATTTCACGCTGGGCATCTGGGAACATCAGCCTTCCGCGCCCGGCCAGGCCATGCGGGAAGATCTGAGCGCGATGCTCACGGCTTGTCCGCTGATCCGCACCGTCCAGTGGCGCACCGATTCCGCCGGCCTCGACTCCTATCGCGATTTCATTCTGACTCCGCTGCACGAGATCGGGCGGCGCGTGGCGCTGGAGCCGCTGGGATCGCTCGCCGCACCCGAATTTTTGGAAGCGGCACAGAAAACCGGGGTCGCGCTGTACCGCGAACCGGTGGTTTCGCCGCCCGGCTTCCACGTCGATCTTCCGCGAAAATTTCAGAATCACGCCCTCCTGTACTGGATGTGGGGGACGCTCGCCTACGATCCGCAGGCCCGTGCGATTCACGGCGGAAGCGCGGCTGAGCTCGCCGCGTCAGCGTACGTGATTAGGCTGCTGGCGCAAGCGCTGGTCGCCGATCCGGACGCCTACACCTCTCCCGAAGCGAACGCAGCTTCCGCCTTCGTCCCTGTTCACGCGTCGAACGTGAGCGACTGGATCGCGACCGTTCCCGAAGCCGTCGAGGATCGCCTGCATCACGCCGCCTCGGCGAAAAGTACGCCCCTTGAAATTGCCGACGCGCTGCTTGCCGCCGCAGGGCCGCTCGATTCGTCGCCGATGCCGGATATTCAGCTCCTCGCGCGCCTGGCGCGCTACCAGGCGCATTCGCTGCGCGCGCGAAATGCGCTGGAGCTATTCGGCGAGACCGGCGACAGCGCATCGCTCGAAGAGGCGAGAAGGAATTTCAAGTCCGCGCAATCCTACATGGATCTGTCGGCGGCGCAGATCGGGCTCGATCGCATCGGCGCGCTCGCGAAAGAACCGGGCACGATGGAGGAGATCCCTCCGCCCGTGCGTCCGGCCCCGCGTCCTTCGATCACGCATTCCCCGGTGCGCTCCGCGCCGGCGGGCCAACCGGTGAACGTGAGCATCGCGATCAGTCCACTGAAGGAAATTCGCGCAGTGCGCCTGCATTATCGCGCGGCGAGCGCGCCCGGCGTCTCGAACGTGATCGAAAAGCCCGCGGCCGCATCTCTCACCTTCACCATTCCGCCGGCCGACACCAACACGATTTATTTTTTCGAAATCCTCACGCGCGACGGCGGATGGTTCGAGCCTGACCCGTTTTCGAAAACGCCATATTATGTGATTAAGGCCGAGATCAAATAGATATGAAAGCCGTCGCCGTTTTCCCTGCTGAGCGCCGCTTCGAGCTGATCGATCACCCTGAACCCGTCATGGCTGCACCCACGCAGGTGAAAATGCGCATGCTCGACGTGGGCATCTGCGGCACCGACAAAGAAATCGTCAGCTTTAACTACGGCCAGCCGCCGGAGGGTTCGCCGTACCTGGTGATCGGCCACGAATCGCTCGCTGAAGTCGTCGATCTGGGCAAGAACGTCACGCGCGTCAAGCCCGGCGATCTCGCGGTCGCCACCGTTCGCCGGCCGTGCAATGTTCCCTCCTGCATCGCCTGCCGCGAAGGCCGCCAGGATTTCTGCTATAGCGGCCAATACACCGAGCGCGGCATCATGCGCCGTCACGGTTACATGACGGAATTCGTCGTCGAAGACGAGCAGTATCTGAATCCCGTGCCCGCCCACCTGCGCGACGTCGCGGTGCTGGTCGAGCCGCTGACCATCGCCGAAAAAGGCATCGCGCAGCTCTGGCAGGTGCAGCAGAGATTGCCGTGGGCGCTCCCGATCGAGCCCGGCGAGCCTCCCGCGCATGGCCGCAATGCGCTGGTGCTCGGCGCCGGCCCCGTCGGCTTGCTCGGCGCGATGAAGCTGATCGTTGAAGGTTTTTCAACCACGGTATATTCCCGAACTCCGACAGCCAGCGACGTCGCGGGCCTGGTTTCAAGCCTCGGCGCGAAATTCGTTCACGCCGAAACCGTCTCTGTTCCCGATCTCGCCAAGCAAATGGGCAATATCGACGTGGTGTATGAAGCCGTCGGCGCATCGTCGCTCGCCTTCGATGTGCTGCGCTTTCTCGGAATCAACGGCGTTTTCATCTTCACCGGCGTTCCGGGCCGCAAAGGCCCGATCGCGGTTGATACTGACGACATCATGCGCGACGCGGTGCTGAAGAATCAGGTCATCTTTGGAACGGTCAACGCAAGTCCCGCGCACTTCGCCAACGCGATCGCCGATATCGGCCGCTTCAACCATCGCTGGCCGGCCGCGCTGCGCTCGCTGATCACGCATCGTTTCCCGATCGACCAGGCAGCCGAGCCGCTCGAAGGAAAATCGGGCGGGATCAAGAATGTAATCTCGATCGCGGCCTGAAATCTTCACGCGTTCGTCAGGCTCAGGACGTTGCCGTCGGGATCCTTGAACCAGGCCACCTGTACGGTCCCTCCGGACAGCGTGAGAATTCCGCGCTCGTCCTGCGGGAAGCCCGGATAGCGATTGAACTGGACCCCTTTCTCGTCCAGAGCCTTCACCGCCGCAGGCACGTCGTGAACGCTGAAACCGAGGATGGTGTGCTCGTGCGGCGTGAAATCGGCAACCGTCGAAACGCGCAAGGTGATTCCGGCGATGTTGAACACGGCAGCGAGCTTGTCTTCGTAAGCCAGCGCCAGGCCCAGCACATCGCGGTAAAACGCCGTGGCGCGCGCCCGGTCCCGAGTGCAAATGATCACCGCAGGTTTGGCCGATTCCAGGATCCCCATCGTTCGAATATCATATCTCCATGCGACGTTTCACCCTCGTCCTGACTTTCGCGGCCGCGCTCCCGGCGTTCTCCCAGACCACCAAAGACGAAATGGTCCCCATGCGCGACGGCGTGCATCTCGACACCAGCATCTATCTTCCCGAAGGCAACGGGCCCTGGCCTGTCATTCTCACGCGCACACCTTACGGAAAAGACGGCATGATGTTCGGCGCCGCGAGCCGCAAAAAATATCTCGACAACGGCTACGTCCGGGTGGTGCAGGACGTGCGCGGCAAGTTCAAATCCGAGGGTAAGTACGACGCGTTCGGGCCCGATATGGAAGACGGCTACGACACCATCGAGTGGATCGCGAAGCAGCCGTGGTGCAACGGAAAGGTGGGAATGGACGGAGCTTCGGCCATGGGCATCGCCATCGACCTCGCCGCGATGACTTCGCCTCCGCATCTGGTCACCGGATTCGTGAATGTCGCCAGCGGCACGCGATTCCAGCACACCAATTATCCTGGCGGCGTTTTTCTCCTGAATTTGAATGAAGAGTGGCTGCGCATGGTCGGTGTCCCTCCCAAAGACGTTCCGCGTCCGATCATCCGCACATATGACGACGAGGCGCAGAAGCAGGACATGCGCCGCTATTACTCGAAAATCGATATCCCCATGTACAACGTCGGCGGATGGTACGACATTTTCCTTCAGGGCAACATCGACGCGTTCACGGGACTCGAGTATCATGGCGGCTCGCACGCACGTGGCAATCAGAAACTCATGATGGGCGCCTTCGGCCATCGCGCGCTCAAGGGCGATCTGAAGTATCCCCAGGACGCCGGCAGCCTCGCCATGGGCGACAGCATCCGCTGGTTCGATTACTGGATGAAGGGCGTCGACAACGGCATCATGAAGGAGCCCGCGGTTCGATACTACGTGATGGGTGACGAAATGGATAAATCGGGGGACAAATCCGCGCCAGGCAACGAGTGGCGCACCTCTGCAACCTGGCCGCCGCCGTCCACCGCGACCTCTTATTATCTGACCGCGTCGCACACGCTGACCGCTGCAAAACCCTCCGGCCACGCAAAACTTTCCTACGTCTCCGATCCCAAGAATCCGGTGCCGACTGCCGGCGGAAATAACCTCATGATGGACGCCGGTCCTATGGATCAGCGCCCGGTGAGCGATCGTCCCGACGTTTTGAAATTCCAGACCGAGCCGCTGAAGCAGGCGGTCGAAATCGCCGGTCCGCTGAGCGCGGATCTCGCCGTTTCGACCGACGCCGAAGACACGGATTTCATCGTGAAACTGGTGGACGTTTATCCCAACGGTTATGAAGCGCTGGTGATGGATCAGCCCTATCGCCTCCGCTACTGGAAAAGCCTGCTCACGCCGGAGCACGTGCAGAAGAACAAAATTTATCCGATCAAGATTGACCTGTGGTCCACCGCGCTGGCGTTCAACGCGGGCCATCGAATCGAGGTGCTGGTGCAGAGCAGCAGCTATCCGCGTTATGAAATTCATTCGAACACGTGGATGCCCGTGAAAAGTTACGATCAGGGAGTAAAGGCCACCAACACGGTTTATCTCGATGGCCGCTCGAAGATCGTGCTGCCGGTGACCAAGATTTACAGCAGCGAGGCTACCGGCGCGGCGGCTCGGTAGCGGCCGGTTCGGGGATCTCCACTTCGACGTATTCGCATAAGCTGGTCGGCTCCGGAATCGCATCGCCGTCCTCGCGCATGCCTTCGAAGTGGAATTCGAGTGCTTCACGCATCAGTTCGACCGTTTCGGCAACCGTTCGGCCCGTCGTGATGCAGCCCGGAACGTCAGGCACGTAGGCACTGTAATTGTTTGGCCCCGATTCGATGATGATCGCATACTTTCTTTTCATTCTTTTAACCCGCTTTGTTTCAGAATACTCCTCAGCGTGGCGAGCCGCACATCGTCGCCCGGGTGCCCGGGAACGGTAACGCGTCCAGGCTTGACCGGGTGCACAAATTGCCGGTGGCTTCCTCGCTGGTTTCTCAATCTCCATCCGTCGGCCTCAATCAGTTTAATCAGATCGCGAACCTTCACTCACCAACATAGTGCGGCACGCAGCCGATTCCTCTCGCTATATTGGTGACACACGATGATCACAGGCATCCTCCCCGCGATGATCACCCCTCGTCGCGCCGATTCGGTCGAAATCGACCCGGCGCGCGCGCTCGAACTGGTCGATTTTCTCGTGGACCGCGGCGTCGACGGCATCACTCTGTTCGGTTCCACGGGCGAGTTCCCGCATTTCACTCCCGAAGATCGCATGCGCCTGGCGCGCATGGCGATTAAGCGCAGCCGCGTTCCCGTGCTGGTAAACGCGTCGCATTCGGCGCTCGATGGCGCGGTCGAAATTGCCCAGGACGCAATCGATGCCGGCGCCGCGGGTCTGCTCATCATGGCGCCATACTACTTCCGCTACACGCAGGATTCCATTCGCGCGTTCTGTCTGGAATTCGCCGCGCGAGTGAAGGCGCCGGTCTTTCTGTACAACATTCCGCAGTTCACCAGCGAGATCGCCGTCGAAACCGCCGTCGATCTGCTTGCCAGCGGCGCTTTCGCGGGCATCAAGGATTCGAGCGGACGCTGGGAAAATATCGAAAAACTCCGTGCGACCGGCCTTGCCGTCTATTGCGGCGCCGATCCGCAGTACAGCCGCGCCGCGCGCGCCGGAATCGCGGGCGCGATCTCGGGAACCGCGAGCGTCGCGCCGGAATTGATGGTCTCTGTCGATCGCCTCTCCCGCGCAGGCGAGGACACCGCCGCCCTCGACGCGCAAGTCGCCGAGTTCAACCAGCGCGCGATGAGTTTTCCTTTTCCGATCGCCTTTCGCGAAGCGCTCCGGATGCGGGGCATCGACCCCGGACCGGACGCGGCGCCATTGGGAGCCGACGAATCGAAGCGAATGGAAGAATTCCGCGCGTGGTTCAGAGACTGGATTAAAACGGCGACCCAGCCACAGATGCACGCAGATTCACGCCGATAATTTCATTTTGATCGGCGTGCATCTCCGGCCATTAGTGCTTCTCCACCATCCGCCGCACGCGTTCCAGTTCACGCTTGAGGCGCCCCTCGCGCATCGCCAGCAGCAGCACGTACACCAGCACGATCAGCCACGCGACCAGAAATCCCAGGAACATGTACTGGAGGTTGCGAGTGTCCATTCTTTCGATCTCCTAATATGAGTGCGCTTCGCGCCGAAGCGAATCGATCTCGCGCGAAAATTCTTCCTGGCGCATGCGCACCGACACCAGGATCGCCGCCAGGCACAGCAGAGCCAGCAGGTTCCAGTAAATCGCCGCTTCCATCCCCGGCGCCATCCCGCCGCCGTTGCGAATGCTCAACACCGGTCCCGGGTGCAGTGTCCGCCACCACACGTTGGCTTTGTACACGATCACCACTTCGGTGAATCCGAACACCGACAGCACGGCGGAGAGCCGCGCGCGCTGCGTCGGCTCATCGATCGCGCGGCGCAGCATCAGGTACCCGGCGTAAGTCAGCCAGCAGATCAGCATGGTGGTCAGCCGCGCGTCCCACGCCCACCACACTCCCCAGATGATCCGCGCCCAGATGCTCCCGGTCGCCAGCACCACCGAGGCAAACACGAGCCCGACCTCCACCGCCGAGGCCGCGAACACGTCGTATTTCAAATCGCCGCGCCACAGGTACAGCAGCCCCGCCACCATCGCCGCGAAAAATCCCGTAAAACAGGTGATCGCACTGGGCACGTGGAAATAAATGATGCGATAGATCGCGCCCTGGTTCGCCTCATCCGGCAGCACGTCGAAAATCTTGTGCAGATTCCAGGCGAGCAATCCCGCCGCAACCACCGCCAGTCCAAGCAGAATCTTGTTTCGCATCGGCCTTCACCCCACCAGAACTACGTCGATCATCATCAGAGAAAGCAGCGTGAAAATCACGTCGAAACCCACCAGCACCTTCACCCAGATCACGTTATCGCCGGCGATCGGCGTGCCGTTCAGCAGGTCCGTGGTCAGCGTCATCGCCGACATCAGCGCCGGAATCATCAAAGGATAAACCAGCGTGGGCAGCATCAGTTCGCGCATGCGTAGGTTCACCGTGAGCGCGCTGAAAAACGTCCCGATCACGGTCAGCGCCCAGGTTCCCAACACCACCACCAGCAGCATGCTCCAGAACATCCCCAGCCAGCGTACGTCGTAAAACAATCCGAACACGGGGACGGAAATCACTTCGATACTCATGAGCATGGCGAAATTCGCGAGCGCCTTTCCCAAAAACAGCGTCGCGGCCGGCAGCGGCGCCGCCACCAGCGCGTCCAGGCAATCGTTCTGCGTCTCCCGCGCGAAGCTGCGATTCAACACCAGCGCTCCCGCGAAGGAGAACACCAGCCACAGCAATCCGCCCGAAAATTCCTGCAACTGTTCGGACGACGGATCGAATGCAAAGCTGAACAGCACCAGGATCACCACGGAAAACGCGACCGACGCGTTCAGCGCTTCCTTGGTCCGCATCTCCGAGCGCAGATCCTTGGCGGCAATGGTCCACACCTGGCGCACCAACAGCCCGAAGCTGGACGATTTTTCCTGCGCCGCTGTTTGTGGAATCGCCGCTTCCGCCACGTCAGTTCGCCTCATAATTGCGATACAGCCAGCCGGTATCGTCCACCATCTGTTGCGTGCGCTCGCCCGTATAGGCGATCTCGCCGCGCCGGATCAGCGCGACGTGCGTCGCCAGCACCAGCGCCTCCTTGAGCTGATGCGTGCTCATGATAATGGTCCGCCCGGCCGCGTGCGCGTCTGCGAGCAGCGCTTGCAGCACCGCGATCGCGCGATCGTCGAGCGCGGTGAACGGCTCGTCAAACAGCAGCAGCTCCGGGTTGTGAATGAACGCCCGCGCCACCGCCAGCCGCTGTCGCATGCCGCGGGAAAACTCGCGCACCAGTCCGTCGCGCACGCGATCGAGACCGGTCCGCTCCAGCCACTCATCCGCTTTCGCCGAGGGATTTTCCAGGCCGTACAACTTCGCGAACAGCGTCAGGTTCTCGATCGCTGAAAGCTCGTCGTACAGCGAGATCCCATGTCCCAAAACGCCGATTCTCCTGCGCGCAGGCTCCTGCCGCACATCCGCGCCGAAAATGTTCACGTTCCCTTTGGAAGGCCTGGATAATCCCGCGACGATGCGCAGCAGCGTGGTTTTGCCCGCTCCGTTACGGCCCAGAAGCGCGACCGTCGACCCGGGTTCCACCGCGAGCTTCACATTGCGCAGCGCCGCGAAGTCGCCATAGTATTTGAACACGCCGTCGACTTCGAGCGCATTCATCGGGTCCGCCATCGCCGCCCGCACTGAGTCGCCGCGCTCAAGCCGCGCCTTTTCTGTACAGCATCACGCCGCCAAGCCCGAGAACCGCGAACGCCAGTCCGAGGACCCAATAAAAATCGCTCACCGCGAACGTTTTCTGCGTGTAGATGCGCGCCGCATCGGATTCCACTTGAGGATGTCCGTCGTCTTGCTCGCCCTGCGCCGACGCATCGGTGGACCGCAACGACCCCGTGCCCTCGATCTTCACCGCGTAGCTCGCGTTCTTGACGTCGTAAATGCGCGCCTGCGTCTGCGGCTCTTGCCCGAGCATGTCGACTCCGTCGCCCGAAAGCGTCACCGACCCCGGCGTGACCAGGCGCAGCGGCGTCCCCGCATCGATGCGCTCGCCGCGAAACGTGTCGCCCGCCGGCAGCGAGTAAGCGATGTCGAACCGAGTCTCGCCGGGCTTCAGCGCATAATCGACTTTATACACTCCCTTGGATTTGGTCTTTTCCGCCGGCCGCTGAATCGGCATCCCGTTGGGCGAGCTCACGGTGACCTGAATGTTTCCGCGCGCCGCTTCGGCTACAAAAAACCGCACCGATCCGTTCTTGGGATCTTCGAACGTTTGCTTGGTCGCGTTGTTGCACAGGATGGTTTCCGTCACCGCGATCCCGCCCGGCCCCGGCTCGAGCAGAATCATGTCCTGCGCCACTTTGCCCGATTCCGGATTGGTGGTCGCATCGAAAACCTGCAAATCGAGATTGTTGGTAGGCGAGCCCGGCGGCAGCATCTTCGTGTATATGACCGCGCCGTAGATCGCCTGCAACAGCACCGGCCCCGGTGGAACGCGCTCCTCGATCTTAAAAATTCCCTGCGCGTCGGATTTCACCGTCGCCAGCGTCTGCATTCCGCCTGCGCCCGGCTGGACCATGGTGATGATCACGTTGGGCTGCGGCTGGCCGGTGGTGCCGTTCATCACCACTCCGTCGACGCCCCCGAGCACACACGAAACGGACGCGATCAGCGCCAAAAAAAGTTTCATGACGCCATCGCCTTCCCGCACTCGCCGCAGAATTTCATGGCGTGCGCAAATTTTGCGCCGCAGCTCGGACACACCGACGAGTCGCCGTTCATCGCCGCTGGCACGGCTGCATGCACCGGCGCGGGTTTTAGCGCCGCGGGCTGCTTCACCTTCACCGGGGCGTTTTTTGAAATTTTGTCGATCTCCCCCAGCACCACCGCCAGCTCTTTTTGCAGCGACAGCTTGGTCGCCTGGTAATCGGCGTCGGAAAGCTTTCCTACGCGATACTCGAACTGCAAATCGCGCAGATTTTCATAGATCGCCGACTTGCGTTCTTCCAGGTGCTGCGTGGGCGACACCGGTTCGGGCGCGGGAATGTCCTTAGCCCGGATGAACAGCACGAACAGCGTCGAGGCGACGATCACGATAATGACGGCGGCGAACATATCAATCCAGCTTGCTAAGATCCTTTTCGATGCGCGCCAGCGTCTCCGGATCGATCTCGGGCGCGTTGGCGACCGCGGCGGAAGGCTTCTGCCGCATGTAGCGGCGCATCACCAGCACCACCATCGCCAGTCCAATCAGTGCAGCCGCCACGACGCCTCCGGCGCCCATGATGCCCGGCCGCTGCACAAGAATATCCTTTCCGCTCTCCTGGACAAAGGACGCCAGAATCTGGTCGTCGGATTGTCCCTGCTGCTGCATGGTGAAGATCTTCGTCTTCCCGCGCCGGCAGATCTGGCAATCGCCTTCCATCTTGCACGCCATGGTCAGATTGCAGCCGCAACTGCACTTCAGCTTGTCGGCGACCCGCAGCACCGCGGGACTTTCCAGATCGCCCGCCGTCTGGGCCAGGCACAACGCGGCCATAGCCGCAACCAGCAGGCTAGTTTTCAGTGACGTCCGCATGTTTCTCCGCGACCCCCAGCACCTGCGTTCTCGCCCAGATCAACCGCTGCTTCGACGGCGTCAGGCAAATCAGCGTGCCCGTAAACACCACCCAGTATCCGATCCAGATCCAGGTCACCAGCGGAAACACGTAGGCCTGCAGCACCGCGCGCTGCCCGTCCGCCGACATCCCCGCATAGTTCAGATACACGTCTTCATTCAAATTGCGACGGATGGCGACTTCCGAAGTCGGCTGCTTCTGCGCCAGATAAATACGATGCTCCGGCTCGAGCGTTCCCAGATCCTCGCCGTTCTTGGTCACATCCACCGGCAGCCGCGACCATTGATACTCCTCGTTCTGCCCATCCTGCACTGCGCCAACGTGAAGCTGGTAAGCGCCGATCTTCAGCATCGAATTTGGATTGACCTCGACGGTCATATCTTTATCGAACGCCTTCCCCGTGAACCCGACAAACATGATCACGATGCCCATGTGCACCAGATATCCGCCGTAGCGTCGCGTGTTGCGATGCGTCAGCTCGACCATCGCGGTCGCGAGGTTGGTCCTGCTCTTCTGCCGGATCGCATTCGCGCCCTTGACGAACTCCATGAACACCGTCACCGCGACGAAGGTGCACAGCATGAAGGAAACCAGCGCATAAATATGATGCACGCCCAGCGCGGCCAGTCCCCCGGCGACAATCACGCCCGAAATCAGCGGCCCGGCGAACGCTTTTTTCAAGCTCTCGAATGAGCTCCTGCGCCACGCGATTAGCGGACCCACGCCGGTGAGCAGCATCAAAAACATCGCGATAGGGATCTCCACGCGATTGAAGAACGGCGCATCCACGCTGATCTTGTCGCCGGTGATCGCTTCCGAAATCACCGGGAACAGCGTGCCCCACAGCACCGCGAAACAGCTCGCCAGCAGAATCAGGTTGTTAAACAGAAAAGTCGACTCGCGCGACAGCACGCTCTCAAGCTGCGCTTCGCTCTTCAGATAATCCAGGCGATTCAGAATCAGAAACACGGTTCCCGCAATCCCGATCGCCAGGAACGAGGTGAAATACGTCCCAATGGAGCTCTGCGCAAACGCGTGTACCGAGTTCACCACTCCGCTGCGCGTCAGCATCGTGCCAAAGATGCACAGGAAAAAGGTGGTCGACACCAGCACGATGTTCCACACCTTCATCATGCCTTTCTTTTCCTGCATCATGACCGAATGCAGGAATGCCGTCGCGGTGATCCACGGCAGCAGCGACGCGTTTTCGACCGGATCCCATCCCCAATATCCGCCCCAACCGAGCACTGCGTACGCCCAGCCGGCGCCCAGCAGAATTCCCGTGGTCTGAAACAGCCACGTCACCAGCGTCCAGCGGCGCGTGGTCTTGATCCATTCCTCGCCCGGCTGCTTGGTGATCAGCGATGCGATCGCGAAGGCGAACGGCACCGTGAATCCCACGTAGCCCAGGTACAGCATCGGCGGATGGATCACCATGGTCCAGTATTGAAGCAGCGGATTCAACCCCTGCCCGTCGCCGACGTTCACAATCAAGCGTCCCTCTTCAAGCACGTTGAACGGCTTCGCCACAAACGCGATCAGAATGATAAAAAAGGCCTGAGTGGCCATCAGAATCGCGGTGACGTAGGGCATCATCTCGCGGAATTTGCGCCGGCTGCGGTACACCACCACGCTCGAATAGCTCGCCAGCAGCCAGCTCCAGAACAGCAGCGAGCCTTCCTGGCCGCCCCACCACGACGCGAACTTGTAAATGGTCGACATGGCATGGTTGCTGTGCGCCCATACGTAGGTCATGCGATAGTCGCCGCTGATCAGCGCATAGATCAGGATCCCCGCGGCAGTCGACAGCAGCGCCCAGATGCAGTACACCGCGCGCTCCCCGCTCAGCACCAGGAACGGCCGCTTCGCCCATTTGCCCACGAGCGAGGCTACGATTGAATAGACTGCGAAACAGAACGCCAGCAGTATGGCGAGTGAGCCGATGTTTTCCATGATTTTGTCTTACGAATTGGGATTGACGGGCTTGGCCGACGATGGCGCGGCCTCATACTTCGATGCGCATTTGGCTTGAATCTTCGATGCGCGAAAAACTCCGTCCGGCCCCAGCTTTCCGTCAGCCAGCGCCTGCGCGCCGTCCTTGAACGTATCCGGCAAAGGATCGATGCCCGAGTACACCACCGGGAGCCGAAGCTGATCCTGCATCAGCACGAATTTCACGTCCCGGCCTTCGCGAACAATCGAGTTCGGAGACACGTCGCCGCCCACGCGAACCCGCTTGTCCTGCCCCTGGCTGCCCATCTGATTCACTTCAGCGATGGTCTTGTAATACGTCTTGGTATCGCTGATCCCGCCCGCCGCCAGCCAGCCGAGCGTGCCCAGAATCGCCGCGATCGGCAGTCCGAATTTGATGTACTTGTTCATCGAAAGCTCCTCTTCAATTCCGCTGCGCCTTTAGCCATTAGTATAACGCTTGGGCCCTTCGAAACTTGCGCCAAATGACGCAGCCGGTCTGGGCTTCGGTCAATGTTTTCAATGCGCTTAGGATTGCCACCGCTGGAAATAATGCATTCCCGATGCCAGTCGACAAGAATGCGCTTATGAATGGCACAGCCCACACGCCGGAGCTTGGCAATCGACGGCCAACGCTCCCCAATGCGCGCGTCCATTTTCAATTCTCGATATCGTCACCACACCCGCGCGATCTCCCGCGCGGTACGCGAGCTCGATCCTGCCCGAATTCACCACGCGAGCGCCGGTCAGCCGCACGCTTTGCGACCGCGCCAGCGGAACATCCATGCCCGTCCGCGCCTTCACCCACTCCCGAACCACGGCCGGATCGTCCGAGCGCAGCGAAGGCGTATTGACCATCGCCCAGACCATCGCCGCCGCGGCGCAGGCGAGCGCGGCAATCCATGCTCTTCGATGGGGCGCCGAAACCCGACGGCTGCTGCGCCCTTCGAGCACGCGATCCCACAACTCCGCTGGAGCCTCCACTCTTCCCAAACTCTGTTCGAGAATGTCCATCACAACCTCTTTAATCGCTTCTCCAAAAATTTGTGCGCGCGATTCAGCCGCGACGCGACCGTCCCCGGCGAAACACCCGTAATCCGCGCGATCTCGTCGTAGCTAAGCCCCTCGGTGTACCGCAGCACCACCACAATCCGCTGCTCAGGCGCGAGCATCGCCACGGCGCCCTGCACCCGCTCGCGCATCTCCGAGCGCAGAAGATCATCGAGCGCGCTCGCCGCATTGGACCGCCCGAAAAATCCCTCGACCAGCGCGATCCAGCGCCGCGCGCTGCGCCTCTGGTCGAGACACCGGTTTACCACCAGCCGGTACAGCCAGGTTTCAAAACCCGATTCGCCGCGGAAACCCCCCATGGATTTCAGCAGCTTGACGAAAACATCCTGCGCGATATCCAGCGCCTGCGCGCGATCGCCCGTGTAGCGCAGCGCGATCGAGTACACGCGGTCCTGGTAGCTTTCAAACAGCGCGCGAAACGCGTCGCGATCGCCGCGCCGGCACGCCTCGATCGTTTCCCGGTCCCGGCCTTCGAGCACCATACCGAATGTCACCCGCTTAGACGAACGAGCCCGCAACTATCTTCCCGCAAAAGATAACCGGAGTAAATACAGTGAATTGACGAGGCCCTTCAGCGCCCGCGCAGCTCGTTTACGTGGTCGAGCAGCCTGGCGGCATCTTTCGACCGCGGCTGTTCTTTCTGAAACCGCCCGAACTCCTCCTGCGCCATCGAAAGCAGACCCATTTGTTCGGCGACTGCCCCCAGCGCCAGCGAGCCCGCGCCCGACGCCCGCGCCTGGTCGAGTTTCGCTTCGCTCGCACCGTTCAGCACCCGGAACGACGCCCGCCGCGTCTCGCCATTGCCCTGGATTTGCCAGGCGTATTCTTCCCCGCGCTGAAGCTGCATGGGAACCAGCCAGTGCGTAGCGTTGACCACCCCGCTACCCGCGACCTCCCGGCCGGCCGAATCGAACAGCTCAACAGAGTACGACGAACCAAACGCTTTCCAGAGCAGAATCGGCTCGCGCTCCTCCACCACTTCGGAAACCGGATACAGCAGGCTCGGGTCGGCGTTGGGCGCGAGCCCCGCGAGCGATTCCGGCCGCACGGCCGATCCCGCGTTAATCACATCCTTGGCCGAGCTCCGCACCGAATCCGGCAGCGCGTCAAGCGGTGCGTTGGTCAGCGACCGGCTGGAATCCTCCCGCTGAACCGCGATCACGATCACGGCGACGGCCGCGGCGATGATTGCAATCTGCGGCATCCGCAGCCACGCTTTCAATTTGTCGCCGAAAGAGAGTATCGGCTGCGCCGGCGCAATCACCGAGGCGCTCATCGCCGGTGCGTACGATTCGTAGGCCCGCAACTGGCGCGCACAGGGATCGCACACCCCGATGTGCGCCAGCACCAGCTCGCGCTCGGTGGAATCGAGCTCGTTTTCCACCCAGGCATCCATCTGCTCGTAAGAGATGTGCTCGTCGAGCGCCTCGCGGACCGCGGAAATCATGGAAACCGAAACGGACGCAAGCGCGGTAAGCTCGTCGCGGCAGTCCTGGCATTGTGCCAGATGCGCGTCCACGCCGATCAGCTCCTGCGGCGCCAAAGCGCGATTGCGGTATTTCAGCAATTGGTCGCGGCTAATGTGAGTGGCCGGGATGTTCGCCTCCATCCGATAAGGGCGCTCGCGCGGCGGTCATATTAGTAACCGTGCCCACTTATTTTCGGAATCCCCGATTCCACCAGGACCTTGGCCAGGTGATTCTTGGCGACCATCCGCAAATTGATCACCTTCTGGGCCGACTCCAAGCCCATAAGCCTCGCAATCACAATATCATCCAGCGGCAAAAGGTTCCAGATGACGGCGAAGCGCACGCGCGAATCGGTCGTCGTTTCAAGCGCCGGACCACCCCGCGCGGCGATTTCGAGGTGGGCCCACAAAATCACGTAGTGCTCGTTCGTAAATCCAATTAAATCATCGATTTCAGCGACGGTCGCGATTCCATTCGAGGTAAACACCGCGACTTCGCCGCGATCCGGACCATCCTCAGGAGCTCCGCCGTGCAGCTTTCTCCCGCCTTTCATTCCCGGCGGATTCAACAGGAACGGAATGACCCAGCGCTTGGGCATCGATCGCAATTCATTCCACAACTTCGCGAGCTGCTGGCGCACGGCGAGAGCGAAATCGGGCGGGCGCTCGGGCGCCGCCGGGTCCCAGGAGCGGCCGTCGTCAGACGGCGCAAGCTCGTCAAAAGCCATTT
This sequence comes from Bryobacteraceae bacterium, assembly GCA_035501755.1. Taxonomy (GTDB): domain Bacteria; phylum Acidobacteriota; class Terriglobia; order Bryobacterales; family Bryobacteraceae; genus Palsa-187. The sequence continues at coordinate 72,994 of DATJVN010000171.1, forward strand.
CTCTTGAACCGCTCACTCCAAAAAGCACGCCCACGATCGAAACCAGCTCGTCGAGCCTCACCGGACCGTCCAGGTCCTCGAAAATGCCCTTCAGCAGCCGGTCCCAGGCCGGTGCATCGAGTTGTTCCAGAACCTCGATCTTGGGCAGCGCGCTCGATCGGATTCTGCGCGGCTGCTCGATCAGCGCGCTGACGCGATTTCCCTCGGCCAGCGGCCTGTCTCGCCAGCTTGCCGGTCCGCAGACCGATCCGAGTTGCGCGTCGATTTCCCACAGCGCGTAAGCCGGCTGCCTGCGGAAAAAGCGGCTCAGCCGGCCCTTGAGGTCGGCCCAACCGGGGTTGTGGATACGCCAGTAATCGCGGCACGAATTGCGCGCGATGGTAGCGGCGTATCCGGCGGGATCCTCGATGCAGGCCGCGCCGGAAATGGCCTTGATGATCTTGACCGTCGCGTTCTGGTAGACATCCCAGGCAGCTTGGTATTTTTCCGAGGATTGAGACGAATTGAGGCGCACACCGAAGCGCCGCTCCACCACGTCGCGAGCCTTCGCGTCCATCCGCGCGAACAATTCGCCCTGAACCTCGGAAAACGGCGCGCTCATGGAGAGAAATACATTATGCCGCACCTCGGCTGTTTTTTTTCCGGAGTCCGCTAATCCGGCGCGCAGCGTTACGCCGGATGCCAATGTGATTGAGATTGGACCCAGTTCCATTTTTGGCCGCGTGGAGGTCCGCCGTTACTCGGAGCGGCGGGCCTCTTATTTGTGAAACGGGCTTTCAACGCTTATCCGTGTGAATCGGCGTGCATCCGCGGCCCTACAAACGCACAAAAGCGCTTCACGATCTCCGCCGCGTTTCGCGGAGGGACCCCGTGCGGCGCGCCCTCGATCACCAGCAGCTCTGTCCGCGCAGCGACCAATTTGAGCGCCGCGCGCATTTCCTCGACCGATCCGAACGGGTCGCGCGTTCCGTGGGCGAAAAACGCGGGCGTCCGCAGTTGCGCGAAATGATCCGTGCGCGGCTGGTGCGCTTTTCCGGGCGGATGCAAAGGGTAGGAAAGCAGCAGCAGCGCGTCGGCCATCGCCGGATTCTCCGCGGCAACCATGCTGGACTGGCGTCCGCCGTAGGAATGCCCGCCGGCGATCACTCGCGACGCGCGAGCTCGCATGGTTTCTGCCGCTTTCTGAATACTCTCGCGATCGCGTGCCGCGTTCGCCGGAAAAGGCGACCCGTGCGGACGCGCTTCGCGATAGGCCAGATCGTAGCGCAGCACCAGCATTCCTGCATCGGCGAACGCTTCGCCCAGCGCGCGCAGCAGCGGCGCATCGGCGTTCGACCCGGCGCCGTGCGTCAAAATGATTCCATCGCCTGAAAACGACTTCGGCTCATGCCACCACTGCATGAATTTCTCCTTTTCCCCACACCGTTTGCCGCCCCACGCCGGTGTAGCGCCCGATTTCAAGATATGGAAGAAATTCGCCCAGCTCGCCTTCATATTCGGCGAAGCCCACGAATCCTCCCAGCGGATGACGCTTGCGCCGGCTCACGCGTTCCGATTCGACGCGCTCGAGTTCGCAGCGTGTCATTTTAATTTGGGCGGCGCGCGCAGACATGGCTTTGAAATCGATCTCCAGCGGACCCTCCTGGTACAGTTCGCCCAGCGTGCTGATGCGATCGCGCAGCCGCGCGAAAAGCACGCCGAATTCGGGCTGGTCCGCGCCTTTCAATTCCGTCGGCGTGACAAACAACACTCGAACATGCGAAGCGCTGCGCGTCGATTCGAGAGGTAATCGCAGTACCTCGCGTCCTTCCACCGATTCGACCCGCAGGAATCGTTTGAACGCGCGCACCACGCGATCCGTCGCTTCCGGATCGAACAGGTTCAACCCGAAGGAAAACTCCGCGCCGGCCTCGACGCGCTGTTCGGCCACGCGAATCACGAAGGCGCGCGGCGAGTCGCGCAATCCGCTGGGACCCTCGGACGCGCGCGGCGCGAACCAGCGCTCATAAGCGTCGCGATCGCTTTCCCGCAGCGCTTTTCCCAACCCTCCCCGCAGAAAATTCGCGTCGATGCAGCCGCTTTTAAGAGCGGCGCAGTGGAACCGCAGCGCGACGACATCGAAGGTCCGATTCACGCGCGCGGATCGATTCAGGCCTCCAGCCGGATCGGCAGCCGGCGAATGCGTTTGCCGGTCGCCGCGAAAAGCGCGTTGGCGACCGCGGGCGCGATCCCCGGCGTGCTGGCTTCGCCGATTCCTCCCGGCGCGTTGCTGCTCGCCACGATGTGCACGTCGATCACCGGCATCTCGTCGATGCGCAGCACGTCGTAGCGGTCAAAATTTTGCTCCATTACGCGCCCGCGCTCGATGGTGATGTTGCCCTTGAGTGCGGCGGAGAGGCCGTAAACGATGCCGCTCTGAATCTGCTGCTCGACGATTCCCGGATGCACCACGTGCCCGCAATCGACGGCGCAGGTCACGCGATGCACGCGCAGCTTCCCTTTATCGATGGAGATTTCAGCCACCTGCGCCTTGAAGCTGCCGATGTTGTTGGTGAGCGCAACGCCCCGGAACCTTCCCGGCGCGGGCTTGCCCCATCCCGATTTTTCGGCCGCCAGGTCGAGCACGGCCGCCAGGCGCGGCGAATTCTTGAGCATCCGCCGGCGGAATTCGACCGGATCTTTCCCGTTCGCCGCGGCCAGCTCATCGATGAAGCTTTCGACGAAAAACGTGTTCTGCGAGTAGCCCACGCTGCGCCAGAAGCTCACCGGAATTCCGGCATCGGGCGCGTGATAATCGACGTGGAAATGGGGAACGTCGTAGGCCAGATCGGCGATTCCTTCCACCGCGGCGAAATCCACACCGTTGCGCATCCCGCCGAACGCAGGGCAAACGATACGCGCCGCGAGGGCACTGGGCCAGCCTTCAGAATCGAGCGCCGCGGTGAAGCGCGTGTAGGAGGCGGGGCGATAGAAATCGTGCTGCAAATCGTCATCGCGCGTCCAGGTGAGCTTCACGGGAACACCAACGGCCTTCGCGATTTCCACCGCTTCGCCCACGTAATCCGACCCTCCGCGCCGCCCGAATCCACCGCCCAGATACAGCGTGTGAACTTTGACCTTGTCGCGCGGCAACCCCGTGATCTGCGCCGCAACCTCGCGCGCCGCAGTCTGGATCTGCGTCGAAGCCCACACATCGCATCCGTCGGGGCGAACGTGAGCCGTGCAGTTCAACGGCTCCATCGGCGCATGCGCGAGATACGGAGCTTCGTACACCGCTTCGATCTTTTTCGCCGCGGACTGGAGCGCCGCTTCAGCGTCGCCGCGTTTGCGGGCTTCCGCCCCGGGTTTTTGCGCCAGCTCGGCGAACATTTTCTGAAGCGACGCGTTGCTGGTCTGCGCGCGCGAGCCTTCGTCGAACTGCACCTTGAGCACCTTGCGGCCCTCCATCGCCGCCCAGGTGCTGTCGGCAATCACCGCCACGCCGCTCGAAATCTGCACCACCTGCTTCACGCCGTCGACGGCCTTGGTTTTCGACGCGTCAAAGCTCGCGACCTTTCCTTCGAACACCGGGCAGCGCTCGACCACCGCGTACAGCATTCCGGGCGTGCGGAAATCGATTCCGAACTGCGTGCGGCCGACGATTTTATCGGGCGTGTCGCGGCGCTTGGGCGAGGTCCCGATCAATTTGAATTTCGCGGGATCTTTGAGCGTGACGCCCGCCGGCGGCGAGACCTTCGAGGCCGCTTCGGCCAGCGATCCGTAGCTCAGCCGTGCTCCGGTCGCGGTGTTGATCACCGTGCTGTTTTCCGCGCGGCACTGCGATTTCGCGACGCTCCACTTGTCCGCCGCGGCCGCGATCAGCATCTCGCGCGCCGACGCTCCAGCTTTGCGCAGCGGATCCCACGACGTCCGGATGCTCATGCTTCCGAATACGCCCATCATGGGACCGAACGCCGGATCGACGCCGGGAAACTCGGTACGGATTTTTTTCCAATCGCATTCGAGCTCTTCGGCGAGCAGCATGGAAAGCGAAGTGACCGTCCCCTGGCCCATTTCGGCTTTGTGGATGAACAGCGTCACCATATCGTCGGTTCCGACGTGGACGAAGGCGTTCAGCTTGTCCGATTCGACGTCGGCCCCGGCACGATCGGAGCCGGGAAGGAAGAAGCCGACCAGCAATCCGCCGGCTGTGCCCAGAAATTCGCGGCGATTGGAATTAAGCATGGCCTTCTCCTTTCGCGCGCAGCTCCGCGGCCAGATGAACGGCTTTGCGCAGCGCCTGGTAAGTTCCGCAGCGGCAGATGTTGTTGCGCATCACCTCGTCGATATCGGCGTCGGTGGGGTTGGGAGTCTTTTCGAGCAGCGCGACGGCGGTCATGATCTGGCCGGGTTGGCAATATCCGCACTGCGAAACTTCCTCCGCGACCCAGGCGCGCTGCACCGGGTGCGAACCGTCGGGCGAAAGCCCCTCGATGGTGATGATTTTTTTGCCCGCAACGCTGGCGACCGGCGTCACGCAGGAGCGCATCGCCTGGCCATCGACATGAACCGTGCAGGCGCCGCACAGCGCCATTCCGCAACCGAATTTCGTGCCGGTGAGCCCCAGCGTGTCGCGCAGAACCCACAGCAGGGGCATCCGCGGAACGACGTCCACAGTGTGCGGTTTCCCGTTCAGAATGAATTTGATCGCTGCCACGAGACCTCCTCGCTTCGAATCGCTTGCCTTACTCTTTCTACCACGCCCGCGCTCGGCGTGCTGGTTGCGAATCGGCGAAACGCGCCAGGTCGCGACAAAAAGAACCAACTGCGCGAGGAAAATCACCCAGGCCGGAATCGCAAATTCATCGCACCATTGGTCGACGCACGGAACGCCAATTGCGCTTTCGATAGGCGAACCCGTCCATGCCATAGTGTCCAAGCTGCGCGAGGTGGCGCACGCCGCGGCATGGAGGCTTCATCCAAAGGAGGTTTTATGCCTGAAGTGAAAGTCACCAAAGAGCTGGCGAAGCCGGAGGCAACGCCGCCCGCTACGTTCGAGGAATTCTTTACGCCGGCGCTCCCGTTCGGCAAATTCTTCACACTGAGCCCGTTCGCGCTGATGCGCGAATTCACCTACGAAATGGATCGCCTGTTCAAGGGCGCCGGAAAGCTGGAGACCGAGCTGTTCATTCCCGCTACCGACGTCAAATTTGCCGATGGCAACCTGGTAGTCACCGCGGATCTTCCCGGCATCAAAAAGGAAGAGATCAAAATCGAGGTGACCGACAAGGCCCTGGTGATCGAAGGCGAGCGTAAGGGAGAGGTGAAGGAAGAAAAGCCCGGCTACAGCAAATTCGAGAGAAGCTACGGCAAGTTCTATCGGGAGATCCCGCTGCCCGAGGGAGCCAAGATCGACATGGCCAAAGCCGATCTCACCAACGGCGTGCTGACCGTGTCGTTGCCCGTTCCCGAGACCAAGAAAGGCCGCCCCGTTCCCATCGAGGAAGGCGGCAAGATCAAGGTGAAGGCGGCGTAACCAGCTTCATACGGGGGTCATTGCAAGCGGCGCCGCGCCTTCCCTCAGACTCAGGTCGCGGCGCCCTTTTTCTTTTTCGCGATCACTTCTTCACGGAAACAGTCTGATCGCCATCGACGTAGCCGATATAGGCTGAGCCCGCGAATGCCGTAGTATCCTTGGTCCGCCTCTGCCCCGGATTCTCCACCGGCCGGCGTGACGGACCGTCCTGGCTCGCGGTCGGCGTCGCGCGGAGATTCAAATTGTGTCCATCGACCGCGATCACCTGGACCATCCTGTATTGCGCTTTGGACGTTCCCAGAAATTTTTTCTTCGCCGCTTCGACGATCTCGCCGGTCGCCGCCGCGCCCTTGGCGATCGCCACCGCGCCCCCACTGCCCTGCACCGGAACCGTCACGGTGAAATGAATCACCTGGCCCTCTGAAGTATCGGCCGGAATATCCGCCGCAAGCGAAAGCGGAACGGGCGTTCCGTCCGCGACGGTCGACTGCACGGTTGCCGTTGCGGTTGCGGTTGCCGGCGCTTTCGTCACCACCGGTACGGGTGCGGGCGCCACCGGCGGCGCCGGAGTCGCCACGACAGGGGCCGGTTTCGGCGCCGCCGTCGCGACCGGCTGTGGAGGAGGCGCGGCCGGCTGCTCGGGCTCTGGAGCTTTTTTCGGTTTCGACGCTGTCACCGGCGGCGGCACGCTCGGATTTCGCATGGTCTCGATCACCATCGCCGGTACGTGCGCTTTCGCCAAGCGGATCAATTCCTGTGGCGAAAAATTGAAATCGGTCTTGGAGGAGCGAATCTGCGAAAGAATCACCGACGTCGGTACGTTGTTCTGCACCAGATCGATGATCGTGTCGTTGGTGAGCGCGGTCTCCGCCGGTGGCACCGGCGTGGGAGGCGGCGAAGCGGCTTCGGCCGCGGGCTCCGGGGCTGACTCCGGCGGCGGAGGCACCGGCGGGATCGGCGCGGGTTGCTGCACCTCGGCCGCTGGAGCCGCGGCACGATGCTTCTTCACCCACCAGACCGTCCCTCCGCCGGCTCCTGCCAGCAATACCACCACGGCCGCGATCGCGATCAGCGCGTTCGGCGACGCGCCCTTTTTCGGCGCCGGGACCCGCGCTTTATACAACTGCCCGGAATCCGATTCGTGCTTCAGCGCCGAGAGCGCCCCGCGCACGTCCTGCATCGTCTGCCAGCGGTCGTCCGGATTCTTGCGCAGGCAGCGTTTCACCACCTGCTCGATCTGCGGAGGAACATCCGGCGCAACTTCGTTGATCGGCTTGGCCTCATCGCGCAGAATCGCCGAGAGCGTCGAGACCGCGTTGTCGCCGGTGAACGCGCGCATCCCGGTCACCATTTCATACAGCACCAGGCCGAACGAGAAAATGTCCGAGCGCGTGTCTACTTTCTTGCCCTGCGCCTGCTCCGGCGACATGTAACTGACCGTCCCGATGATGGATCCCTCCATGGTCAGCGGCGCGCTGCCCAGCGTTTGCGTCTGGTCGCCTCCCGCATGCGGGACGGGACTGGCGTAGGTCAGCTTAGCCAGCCCGAAATCCAGGATCTTCACCAGCCCGCTTTCGGTCACCATCACGTTGGCCGGTTTCAGGTCGCGATGCACGATGCCGGCCTGGTGAGCGGCCGTCAGCGCGTCGGCAATCTGCACGGCGTATTTGAGCGCCAGCGGCAGCCGCAGCCCGCCCTTGGGGATCAGGTCCACCAGCGTTTTGCCCTGCACATACTCCATCACCATGAATTCCGAGTTGTCCTCGGAAACGATGTCGTGAATGGTGATGATATTGGGGTGGTTCAGAGCCGAAGCGGCCTGCGCTTCCAGGACGAATCGCCTTCTCCGGTCGGGATCTCCCGCGCTCGAATTGGAGAGAACCTTAATCGCCACAAACCGGTTCAAGCGCAGGTCCTGGGCTTTATAAATGTCGCCCATGCCGCCCGACCCGAGCCGCTCGACCATCTGATATTGCGCGATTCTTCGGCCAACCATGCCCACTCCTCGGAAAGATATCAGTGTGTCACAGTCGGGCGTCCGGCGCTTGAACCGTCGGTAAGTGATAGCCTTAGCGCAGTACCGGACCGTTCGGGTTACAACGCACCGCGACAACCGCGTCGACTGGAATCGCCTGCCGCGGCAGGATCGCGCAGGCGTGTATCGCGACCGCGTTCAGGCGGTTTCGCTCGATTCTTCGACCACGCGTCCGTCGAACAGGTGAATGTTGCGGTCGGCGTAGCGCGCGTAGCGCGGATCGTGCGTCACCATGCAGATAGTCGCGCCGCTGCGATGCAGCTCGCGCAGCAGATCCATCACCGCTTCGCCGTTGGCCGAATCGAGGTTTCCGGTAGGCTCATCCGCCAGCAGGATCGACGGGTCGCCGCCCAAAGCTCGCGCCACCGCGACGCGCTGCTGTTGGCCGCCCGAGAGCTGCGAAGGATAGTGCTTCACGCGGTGCGACATGCCCACGCGCTCCAGCGATTCGTGCACGCGCTTCTTGCGCTCCGCGCCCGGCATCCCGCGATAGGTCAGCGGCAGCTCGACATTCTCATATACGGTGAGATCGCCGATCAGGTTGAACGCCTGGAAGATGAAACCGATCTCGCGGTTGCGGATGCGCGCCCGCTCGCTCAGCTTCAGGTTCTGCACCGGCTTGCCATTCAGGATGTAGGTCCCGCCGCTCGGCGAATCGAGCAGTCCCAGGATCGCCAGCAGCGTAGACTTTCCGCAACCGGATGGCCCGGCGATCGAGAGATATTCTCCCTTCTGGATGTCCAGGTGAATCCCGGCGAGCGCGTGCGTTTCCACCTCGTCGGTGGTGAACACCTTGGTCACGCCGTCCAGATGAATCAAAGATTCCGCCACTTTCGCCTCCCTAATAACGATTAATTCTTCAACAATTCCGCTAATTCAGGCGGATTCTCGGATTTGCGTCCTGCGCCGACATGTCCGACAAAATCACCTGATCGCCCACCTTCAGACCATCCAGCACTTCGATCGTATTCACCGAGGCCTGGCCCAGCTTCACCGTCACCCGCGTCGCGCCCTTGCCGTCGTCGTCCAGCTTGAACAGGCTGACCGTGCTGTGATCCTGTCCGAACACCGGCCGGCCCACGTACACGACGTTGTCTAAACGCGACACCTCGATGGTTCCATCCACACTGAGATCCGGAACCGCTCCCGGCGGCAGCGCGCCATCCAGAGAACAGTCCACCGTCCGGGTGCCATTTACAATAGACGCATCGATTCGTATTACGTGCCCTGGAACAATTCCGTTCCGCGTATCTACTTCCGCTTTTTGTCCGATGGCGATATCTTTGGCCTGCGTCTCGGCGATTTGCAGCCGCGCCATCAATTTCCTCGGGTCGGCGACTTTGGCCAGCACGTCTCCCGGTTTCACGCTTTGACCCGGCTGTAACGTCATCTCCTGCATCTTCCCGTCAAGCGGGGCGCGGATGGTCAGCTCGTCCACCTGGTCCTTCTTGAGTTTCCATTGCGCCTTGAGCTTATCGATCTGCACTTGCGCATTCAGCATCTGCGCGTCCACAGAAGTCTTGAGAATCGCGAGTTTTTGCTTCTCGGTGT
>DATJVN010000172.1:0-3762 GCA_035501755.1 Bryobacteraceae bacterium
TTGAAAATCTGCGCCTCGTCCGCCTCGCGCAATTTCTGGTTACGTCCGATGTCCACCTGCGTGCGCGCCTTTTCTCCCTGGTTGCGGTCGAAAATACGCAGCGGGATACTGACGCTCGCGCCCACCGTGTTGTAGTCATAGGGGTTGTTGAACGACGGATTGTGCGTCCACCACGCGCTGTAGGTCGGGTCGGTCGAGCCGTTCGACACCGCAAGCTGGTAGTTCAGCTTGGCCAGTTCCACGTTCTGCATCGCCGCCTTCAAGTCCGGTCGAGATTCGAGCGCCATGTTGCGATACTCCTCCAGCGGCCTGAGGTGCTCGCTGAAGGTGAACGCACCGCTCACGTCGAACTGCTCGATGGGAGTCCGTTCGTTGAGTAGCATCAATAACTGAATCTTCGAGGTGCGCAGGTTCACCAGCGCCGTTTCATAGTCCGACTCGAACAGCACCCGCTGCAGCTCCAGCCGGTTCAAATCTAGCTGCGCCAGGTCGCCGGCCTTGAAGCGCAGCCGGTTCACATCCAGCTCGCGATCCCAATACGACAGATTCTCGCGTGCGTTTTCGAGCACGGCCTTGGCCTGCAAGGTGTCGACGAACGCGGTGCGGAGCGTAAACAGAAGCGTACGCTCCTGGTCCTGATACTGCGATTCGGAAATGGCGGTGGATTCCTTGGCGGTGTCGCGGCGCAGCTCACGCTTGTGGTCGCGCTCGTGCAGGTAGCTGATGCTCGGCGAGAATTGCGTCCCGGTGAACGGCTGATAAATACCGTGGTAAGGAGTGAGCTGCGTTCCGTCGGCCGTAAAGCTGAAATCGGGATTGGGACGCAAAAACGCGGTGATCTCGGCCGCGCGCGATTCGTCGATGTTCAACTGCGCCGCCTTGAGCGTGGGGTTGGACGCCTCGAATTTTTCCTTCACCTGCGCCCAGGTGAGAGCACTCTGCCCGAAAACCGGCCCGCTCAGCAAGCTCGCACCCAAACACGATGCGCGGGCGGCTTTGGCCGCGATCGTTACCGTTGCACGCGCAATTTCTCCTGGAGTGAATCTCATGGCGCAAAAGCCGCGCTATTATCGAAGACGACTTGGCAGACTCTAAAAATAACCTTCCGGCATCCGCGAAACTACCTTCTTGTGTCCAAAGTTGGCGTTCTTTTGATCGACCGTTTGATTAGTCAAGATTGTTCGGTGGGCAGATTGCCGCCGAATCGCACCTCGAACGATTCTTTTGGATAAATCATCCAATCTTCCAGGCAAAGCTATTTTCGCGCGGACGGTTCGCGCATAGCATGGATTTGTTGTATGGCGAGATCCTCGCATAACCGCCGCTCGAGCTGTCGCGCGAACGGGTTTGCATCGCGACACAACGCCCGGCGATGAATGAACCAAGAGAAGATCACGCCATACGGCTGGTCATCCTCGATCAGGTGGGCCTGTTCCGCGTGAGCCTCGGCCGCCTGCTCGCTTCGCAGCCCGGATTCGAGGTCGCCGGAGAATGCGGCACGACGTCGGAGGTGCTGGAGGTGCTGGCGCGGCGTCCCATCGACCTGATCCTGCTCGATTTCGATGTGTACACCGAGGCGGGAGGCGATTTCATCTCGGCGGCGCGCGAGGCCGGCTACCAGGGACGTTTTTTGATCATCGCGGGCTCGCTCGACGTGCGCAAGTCCGCGCTCGCCTTGAAATTAGGCGCGTCGGGCATTTTTCTAAAATCCGAAGCCCCGGATCGGCTTTTGCACGCCATCCGCGCCGTTGCCGCGGGCGAGGTCTGGCTCGACCACAAAGTGGTGAATCTGCTCGCCGACGAACTGGTCGACCGCCATCCGCGCCTTCCCGATCGTTTTCATACCGGCCCTTTGGACGACCGCGAGCGTCAGGTGCTGACGGGCATCGTCGGAGGATTTTCTAACCGAAAGATCGGCGAAAATATCGGGCTCTCGGAAAGCTCCGTCAAAAATGTCGTGCAGCGGTTATTCACCAAAACGGGTGTGAAGACCAGAAGCCAGCTCGTTCGGATCGCTCTTGAAGGCTCACTCGGAGAGCAAAACGCGCACGAACCCGTGGAGATTAGACAATCGCACGATTGATCGTTTGATTAAAGCTGATTTCGCAATCTAAGGATTAGCCAAAAGTTTCGAAGTACCGGATCGATTGCGGTACAGCGCCGGATCAATCGCCGCCGACATTTTCGTTACGTCGAGATTCCCGCCCAGAAACCTGTTCACTGATTGGGCGACCACCGAAGGCGAAGAGATCGCGCAACGATGTTCGATTCGCAGCAGCGCGGTCTGCGGCCGGTGCGCGAGCATTCGTATCACGTGATCGAGGGTACGCGCGTATTCCTGTTTGAGCCGTTGGCGGCGCTCGGGCCCCACGGCCGGCTCGCTTCGGCGCGCGAGCATGCGCTCCTGCGAATCGAGCACCTCGTCGAGGTCGCGCTCGCACAGGATCGCGCGGCACGCGAGGCCGTCAGGAAGCGCTTTCAGCAGCGGCGCCACGATTTTGACCGCGCACCCGCGCGCCTCCGATAACCACGCCGAGTCCTTCCACAGATTTTTCACTCGCTGAAGCTCCAGGTAGCCGCGCGGATTGTCTTCATCCGACTCGCGGCCGGCATCGGAGAGGACCGGCATTCCCCCGGCCGCGAGCATCTGCATCACCATCGACGTGCCTGACCGCGGCAGCCCGCTGACGATGACCACGGATTCGGAGATCGGGGGCAGATTCGCATCCGGAGCGGGCGCCGGTAGCGCAGGCCTGGCCGGACACGGCTCGGAACTCGGCAGCGCGATGGGCACTGCGCGATTCATGCTACGCGCCAGCCGCCGATGCTCGCGTGCCGCTTTCCGGTCGCCGGATCCCTCAAGCAACGCTGCGAGCCGGACGTGCGCCTGGGGAAAATTGGGATTGAATGAGATCGCGGCGCGAAAAGCCTCTGCTGCGCGATCGTCCTGTTTCATCCCGCTGAGCGCGCACCCGAGCACAAAATGCGCGAGCGGATCCTGATGCACGCGTTCGAGAGCGTTGAGCGCGGCGTACGCGGCCTTCGCGAACTTCCGCCGCTGAAGCTCGATGCGCGCCAGTCCGACGTACGCCCCGGCATAATCCGGGTCGACCGCCAGCGCGTCTTCATAAGCCTGCTGCGCGTCGCTCCAGCGCCGCATCCGCGCATGAACGTCTCCGATTTCAACCAAAATGCCCGGCCGCGCCGCGGCCGTATCTCGGACCGCTTCGAGCGCCGCCAGCGCGTCGGCAAAGCGCTTTTCTTCGATCCACACCTGCGCTTTCAGATAATCGGCCACGACGGGTTGAGAACGCGCCAGGTTTCTAGAGTGCGCGAGCTCGCGGTGTTGATCTTCGCTCAGATCGCCGGGAAGCGCTGCGATCCGCGCGCACGCTTCTTCATAGAGTGCGCGCCTCCGCACGTCCAGATCATCCACCACGCGCCGCATCTCCTCGGTCATTCCCAGCGCCTGCAAGGAAACGAACAGCCGAACGGCGAAGCGCTGCTCGTCCGGATCGGCTGCCCACAGCTCGCGGAAGATTTCGAGCGCTTCCCGGTGCCGGCCGGCGTCCTGGTAGGACTCACCCAGGTTGTAGCGCAGCTCGCGGACGGTCCGCTTCACGGCGATCTCGCGATTCTCGTCGGGGCGCTCGATGTAGCCCAACGTGATCATCTGATCGAGCGCTTCCTGCGCGGCGACCGGATCGGTCAGCGTGTGCGGCGGATGGCGGCCATCGCGCCCGGCGATTTCTTCCCAGCTTG
>DATJVN010000173.1:0-2758 GCA_035501755.1 Bryobacteraceae bacterium
TGGCTGATCCTGTAGCGGAAAAAGTGATCGCGACGCTCGCGTCGGTGAAGCGCATTCCGGCCGAAACGATCACGCTCGAAACGAACCTGCAGGAAATGGGCATCGATTCGCTTGACGTCTTCAGCCTCCTCTTCGAGCTCGAAAACGCCTTCAAAATTTCGATTCCCGACGACGACGTGCGGTCGATCAAGACCGTCAACGACATCGTCGAAGGCGTCAAGAAGCTGCTTGCCGCTGCGCCGCCCGACACTTCGGTGGGTTCGGCCAGCCCGGCGAACTGATGGCGCGCCGCGTCGTCATCACAGGTCTCGGAATCGTCTCAGCGCTGGGTCTGGATGTCGCGGAGAATTGGAAAGCGCTGTGCGAAGGCCACTCCGGGATCGGGCCGCTGCAGGGTGTCGACGGCTCCCGCGTAGGACTCAAGGTTCAAAACGCCGCGCAGGTTCGCGGCTTCGATCCGCTCAAGCACTTTGAAGGCGGGAAGGACGCGCACCTCGACCGCTTCGCGCAATTTTCCGTGGTAGCCGCGCGCGACGCCGTCCGCGATTCTGGAATCGCGCTGACGCCGGAATTGCGCGAAGAGTGCGCGATTGTGTGCGGCTCGGCGGTCGGCGGCCAATCGGCAATCGAGGCGGGATTCGAGGATCTCTGGGTCAACGGGCGCGGACGCGTTCATCCCCTCACGATTCCGAAGACGATGGCGAATGCGGGCGCGAGCCACATCGCAATGGATTTGGGCTTGAGCGGACCGGCGTACACGATCTCGACGGCGTGCTCATCCGCGAACCATGCGATGGGGCAGGCGTTTCGCATCGTTCGCGACGGCTTGGCCCAGATCGCCGTCACGGGCGGCGCGGAGGCATTTTTTACGGTCGGCATGCTGAAAGCCTGGGAGGCGATGCGCGTGATTTCGCCGGACACCTGCCGTCCGTTCAGCAAAGACCGCAAGGGCATGATTTTGGGCGAAGGCGGCGCGATGCTGATATTCGAGCCGCTCGAGGCGGCGAAGGCACGCGGCGCGCGAATCTACGCCGAGATTTGCGGCTTTGGAATGACCGCGGACGCGCACCATTTGACGCAGCCAACGGTTGAGGGTCCCGCGCGGGCGATGAGCGGAGCCCTGCGCGAAGCCGGCCTGGCTCCCGAAGAAATCGGCTACATCAACGCGCACGGAACAGGCACGCCGGGCAACGATCCTGTGGAATCGCGCGCGATCCGCAAGGTCTTTGGCGCGCACGCGGACAAGATCGGCGTTAGCTCAACCAAGTCGATGCACGGGCATGCGCTAGGCGCCGCCGGGGCGCTGGAAGCCGTCGCCACGGTTCTCGCGCTCCGCAACGGAATCCTGCCGCCCACCGCCAACTTCACCGAACGCGATCCCGAGTGCGATCTCGATTACATCCCCAATCAATCCCGCAAAGCACAAGTCTCCGCGGCGCTCTCAAATTCCTTCGCGTTTGGCGGACTCAACGCCGTCGTCGCCTTCCGCGCTACTCCACGCTAGGTACTCCTGGGCAACTCGCCGGGACTCGCTTGTGGTTTGGTTCGAAATCTCGAGGAGCGCTGCGAAAGAGGTTAGAGGGGTCGCGCTAGAACAGGCGTGAAAACAGCGGAACGATCATTTGCCAGCCCTGTGGGACGATTTCCCAACTGCGGGTCAGCTCGTCCGAGCAGGAAAGCGTGATCATGATCCCGAGCCAGAAGAATCCGGCCAGGATGACGATGCGCGTCAAGCCTGTGGCGTACTTCACGTGCATGAAGAAGAGAACCACGAGCGTCATTTTAATGACAGCGATCGTGAGCGCGGCGACCGTGTTCCATCGGCCGAGATCGATGTAGGCGACCCAGGTGGTGAGCGCCGTGCCGAGCATCAACGCTAAGAACACCAAAACGTACGTGGTGATGGGAACAACGTGCGGGGTGTGTGAATCGTGTCCGGCGTTTTCAGACATCTGCCATCAGCTCCCTAATACCGTCCGCCGATCAAATAGAGTAGCGGGAACAGGAAAATCCAAACGATATCGACGAAGTGCCAGTATAGCCCGCTGATCTCGAGCGGGGCGTAATATTGCGAAGAGAACTTGTTCCGCGCGGTCATGATCACGAGCACAGTGAGGATGCCCAGGCCAACTACCATGTGCAGGGCGTGCAGGCCCGTCATGAAGAAGTAAAAGCACATGAACATCTTTACGCCGGGCGTATGCGTGCCGCCATCGAGCCAGCTCACGCCGGGAATCAAGCCTTCCACGTAGTCGCGATACCACTCAAAGCGCAGTTTGATCGCGATGAACGAGGCGCCGAGGATCATCGTCAGGATCAGCCAGAATATAATCTGGCCTTTCGATTTCCCGGTTTGAGCCGTGCGGATGGCGAGCGCCATCGTCAAGCTGCTGAAGATCAGGACGGCGGTATTCGTCGCGCCGTATCTGACGATCAACTCGTGACTGCCCTGAATGAACGATTGCAGATGCAGCGAGCGGTAAATGATATACGACGTAAACATTCCACCGAAGAAAAGTATTTCGGTGACCAGGAAGACCCACATCCCGAGCGTTCCGGCTTCGCGCTGCTGGGTGACTGTCTCAAACTGGTGCGCGAAACCCGGAGGATGCGCGCCATGGGCGGCCATCTCAGACACGGGCCACCCCCGGAGCGTCCGGATACTTGTGCGCCTCGGCGACGGGATAGTTGTAAGCGTCTTCGGTGACGATCGGAATCTCCTCGAAATTCTCGGTTGGCGGAGGAGATGGAATGGTCC
>DATJVN010000174.1:0-9454 GCA_035501755.1 Bryobacteraceae bacterium
TTGTTGAGTGATAATACGGTGCCCCGGTAACTGTCGTAAACGGGAACCCATTTCTGCGTAAGGTCGCCCAGTCCGATTTCATAAGGTTCAATGATAGCCCGTCGAAGGTGCTCTTCAGCGCTGGCCAGTTGATCGCGCCGCCGATCAGGCGGCGTCCTCGGATCAAGTAGTGTCGCCATGTGGCTGAGCACGTCACGGAGATTCGCCATGGAGGACGTGTTCACTATATTTGCGCGACGCTCAAGGAAATGCGCCGCCTTGTCTGCTTTTCGGTAATTATCGCGAATCAGCAGCAAGAATCTGAGGAATATCTCCTTCTCTTCTGGAGATAAATGGTCGAGTGGATCTGGTTTGCTGTTTGATCCTGGAGCGGACATATCCCATGCATTGTAACGCCAAGCGTTACAATTTCAGCAGGAAATTTTCGCCAGCGCAATTTCGCGCAGTCGGCAACAATCGCCCAGCGCGTAGTGGCGCGAATCTACTGGCCGCTTCGTCGATATTGGCCAAGTAGGCGGTACGCCGCATTGATCCATGCGCGCGACTGGACTGCGGTCAGAACCCTTCCGCCCCTACGGTTGTAGCCACCGTAACGAGTCGAAAAATCAAAATTTTCCTGTTTATTTTCATCGCGAAGGTGCCGGATATGGTCAAGCGTAACTTCATTTGGCTTGATGTGGTCCTGTTTGGCGATGAGGACGTCAAGTTTTTCTTCAAGGGTCGGCATAACATGCCCCACTTCCCGATCATAACTGAGCACGGAGCTTACCACCAGCGGCCCAGGTTCACAAACGGATTCCGACGCGGGTTTCGGGCTGAGGCCCAATCTTGCGCATTGACAGATGCTAATAGAGAGTACCGCAACCTGTCAATAGGCAATTCCCATAATAGCAGACGCATCCCCGATGCCGACGTGAGGAAGGTCGGACCGGCGGACACGGAGAAGTCAACTGCGATCTCTTCAGAAACGGGCAGCAACGGATTAAAGCCATTCTCTCGGGGGAAGTGGTTCCCGAGGACTATATCACATTGCTAGGCTCATTAGCGTCGAGTTCAAACCTAAAAACATAATATCATGTTCATGTTTTTATGCAAATCTTTTCAGAAGTGCTTGTACCCCGGCCTGAGCGCGGGTCCATCGAGCGCATTCTTTCGTTCCGCTTTCATCGCGGCCTCCCGCTCGTCCATCAGCCGGACAACATCGCTGATTTCAAACACGCGATCCGTGACGCCTGCGGCCATCGCGGGCGTGATGCGAAGTGTTTGGTCCGGATCGCCGGTGATCGGCGTTTTCTTGCAGCCCTTGCATTCAGCCGATGAATACCGCTTCTCCGGCTCCGTCGAGGACTCGCCGTAGATCTTCACAAGCTGCGCGAAATCGATCTCCGCGCCGAACGTCGGTAGTGGCTGATTTGAAAGTTGAAAAAACTTAATATGGAGGAACAATGATTTTCAATCGCAGGAACGTAGCAATCCTGACTTTCGTCGGAGTAGCGGTGCTCGCGCAGGATAGGCCGAATATTGACAAGATCACAGTTAAGCTCGCACCGCCGGACGAGGCACCGCTGCGTCCGGCGGTTTGCAAGGAGCACTCCTACGGGTATCTTCACATGGGGCAGCGTACAGCTCTAACTCCCGAAGAAATCGGTAGATACGCGGTCGCTGCTTTAAACGAGGGCCGGATTGTGACCCTGTACCCAGAAAGCAAGTCGGGTATCTACGTGTTCGCCAAGTGCCCTAACGATGCTCGATAACGCTTTTGATCTTGGGGGCCTCGAAATTATTTTCGCAAACCTCAAAATCAGGCGGCGCGGAGAAGTCAGAACCGGCGTCATACGAGATGCTGAATCCATCCCCGGAGGCGTTGATGGTCGTTATTGAATACATTCCACTGATCGCATTCGCTGGAATCTTTATACGAGCATTGAACACTCCAGGGGACGACTGCGAAACGCCCGGACTTCCAAAATTGTTCACTAGATCGTTACGCTTCGGAGGAACTTGATTCCTGGCCCTCGAAGAGACGTTCACGTTCTGAATCTTGCTCACGTCTTTTCCGTCAAGCGTGATCGTGAACAGCGGTCCATCTCCACCGGCCTTATAGCACGCTCTTGGCGTTTCCTGCGCCATTCCGAAGACACTCACCAAAGCGAAAACCAAAACGCAACGCGCTGTATTTCCAATACTTTCCATGTCGGAGCCTCTTTCTGCCCTTAGGGGCACACTAATCCTGTCTTGACTCGGCTGGTTCTTTGCCGTAGGCTTGCATTATCCAGATCCTTCGCCGTACCACAAATGGCCAAACTTACATACGCACCACTACGGGTAGGGTAGCTAACCCGCAGTCGCCTAATTTTCGTACAAACCTCGTGGAAAATGCAAATTTAGATTTGTAACAATGCGCGTTGAAATAACAAGCATTTTTAAAAATGCTTGCTGGCGTGACTGATCGCGGTCTGGGAGATCTCCGATATCGTTCGGCTGATGGATGAACGCGAGGCGCGCCTGAAGGCGGAACAGCAGAATGCGCTCGACGGCCCTGCACTAGGTGCGAGCTGGGCAAAATCCACGTCGCTACCGAAGGTAGCTTCGATGGCCGGGACGTAGGCTGCAAGGCCGTCTGGCGTGATCCGGACGCGATTCGCGAGCCGTCCGGCGAGATCCTTCATGAACTCGAATGCGGCGAATGCGCCGCGATTGCCGACCATCCCAGTAGCAAACCAGCTTCGTACCGGCGTCGATGGCTGTCCAGGTCCAGACCGATCCGACGCCGGGTAGTGGCTCAATTTGAAGAATAACGGGAATCCGGGGACTCCGAGTCAGTATACTTGCCATGATGAGCAAACTCGCTTGCGTCCCGGCTCTCTTTCTGATGCTGGCCGGGTGCGCGCACGGGCAGTATACCAGCCCTCCGGCGTCGACCTCGGTCACCATCGCCGGGAAAACAATTTCGATTCAGTATCATGCGCCTTCCATGCACGGCCGGAAAATTTTTGGAGGCCTGGAACCGTATCATAAAGTCTGGCGCGCGGGCGCCAACGAGGCGACCGCGCTCCACACCGACGCCGATCTCACCATCGGCAACCTCAATGTCCCCAAGGGCGACTACACGCTGTTCATCTGGCTCGACCCGGCCCAGTGGCAGCTCATCGTGAACAAGCAGACCGGGGAATGGGGGCTCGATTATCATCAGGAGCAGGACCTGGGCCGTGTGCCGATGCAGATGAGCAAGCCCCCTTCGCCCATCAACACCTTCGAAATCACCCTCTCGGATGCTGGCGGCAATCGCGGACTGCTGAAGATGGAATGGGAGAACACGATAGCCTCGGTTCCGTTCACAGTCAAATGACGCCCCCGCGCTTCGATTTGGCCGCGGCAGCGCGGCAGGAGATGATCGAGCACGGCTTCAATCCCGATTTTCCGAAAGACGCCGGGCAGCAAATCGCCGACATCCGCGCGCGCCGGCTGGACGTACAGGCGCGCGACCTGCGTGGCCTTCCCTGGTCTTCGATCGACAACGACACCTCGCGCGATCTGGATCAGATCGAAGTCGCCGAGCGGACCGGCGATGGAATTCGCGTGCGCGTCGCGATCGCCGACGTGGATTTCGCCGTCGACCTGCGCACGCCCATCGACCGCCACGCCGCCGGGGAGACCACCTCGGTGTACACCGGCGTGCGGACTTTTTCGATGCTGCCCGAGGAGCTGTCTACAGATCTCACCTCCCTCAACGAACGCGAGGACCGGATGGCGATCGTGGTCGAGTACACGGTGGACCGCGACGGATCGCTGCACGACCCGGCGATTTATCGGGCCTTAGTGTCGAATCGAGCGCAGTTGGCCTACAATGCGACGGGTGCGTGGCTCCAAGCGGGCACAGAGGCGCCGCCGAAGATCGCCGCGTCGGAGGAATTGCAGGCCCAGCTCAAGTTGCAGGACGAGGCTTCGGAGCGGCTATGCGAGGCGCGGCACAAGCTCGGCGCGCTCGATTTCGAACGGCTGGAAGCGGAAACCATCCTGGCCGAGGGCCAGGTGGTTGACCTGCGCGCGCGTTCGCGCAATCGCGCGACGCGGCTGATCGAGGATTTCATGATCGCGGCCAATCACGTGATGGCGCAGACGCTCGCCGCGGCCGGCGTCTCCTCCATTCGCCGCGTGGTGCGGACGCCGGAGAGATGGCCCAGGATCCAGGCGCTCGCGGCCGAGCACGAATGGCAACTGCCGTCCACGCCGGATTCAAGCGCGCTGAACGCGTTTCTCAAAAACGTTCAACACGAGGATCCCGATCATTACGCGGATGTTTCGCTGGCCATCATCAAGCTGATGGGTCCCGGCGAATACATGCTCGTGCGCGGCGGCGAGGAGAGTCCCGGACATTTCGCTCTCGCGGTACACGATTACACGCATTCCACCGCGCCCAATCGCCGCTTCGCGGACATGGTCACGCAGCGTCTGGTGAAAGCGGTGCTTTCCAAACGCGCGGCCCCCTACGCCGACCAGGAGCTGGACGCGATCGCACGACGTTGCACGGAACGGGAAGACGCGGCGCGAAAAGTGGAGCGCAAGATGGGCAAACGGGTCGCAGCCCTAGCGCTACACTCACGGCTGGGTCAGATTTTCCGCGGCGTAGTGACGGGAAACACGCCCAAAGGAGTTTTCGTCAGGATCGACGCGCCGCCGGCTGAAGGACTGCTCGTGCGCGGCGAGCGCGGAGTCGACGTCGGCGACGTGCTGCGCGTGAAACTGGTCGGCGCCGATCCCCAGCGCGGCTACATCGATTTTGCGCGGGTATAGCAGCCGCAGATGCACGCAGATTGCATTCTTATCTGTGTGCATCGGCGTGCATCTGCGGCTCGGCTCCTACCGGCCTTGCCAGCACGCCGCGCGCTTCTCGAGGAACGCCGTGATCCCTTCCTGCGCGTCGTAAGCCGCCGCGTTCATCGACATCACTTCCTTGGCGTAAGCATATGCGCGCGGCTGATCGAGCTCGATCTGAGCGTAGAAAGCCTGCTTCCCGATGGAAACGGTGAGAGGACTCGCCTCAGCGATCTGGCAGGCGAGCTTCCGTGTTTCCGGTTCCAGCCCGGCCGCCGGAACCACCCGATTCACCAGGCCCCACTCGAGAGCGCTGCGCGCGTCGATGGGCCGTCCCGTGAGCAGCATCTCCATGGCGCGCTTGCGGCCCACCGCGCGCGTCAGCGCGACCATCGGCGTCGAACAAAACAACCCGTTCTTGACGCCCGGCGTGGCGAAGGTCGCCTGGTCGCTCGAAACCGCGAGATCGCACGTGGCCACCAACTGGCATCCCGCGGCCGTCGCGATGCCTTGCACCTGCGCGACCACAGGTTGAGGAATGGACTGAATTTTCGCCATCAACTGCGCGCACACATCAAACAGGCGCCGATAATCGGCGATGGTCCCGCCCACCAGTTCATTCAAATCATGGCCGGAAGAGAAAACCTTTCCCGCGGCGCCGAGAATTACCGAACGAATTTCGCGCGCAGACCCGATTTCATCCAGACACGCGATCAGCTCCAGCATCAGATCAAGCGACATCGCATTGCGCCGCTCGGGACGGTTCAAGGTGATGACCGCGAGCGAACCTTCGCGTGTCGACAGCAGATATCTGTACATGCTCCCACTATACTCTCCGCCGCGCGAGGAGAGCTTCAGCGAGCTAAGCGTTTTGTTTTAAGCTTCCTGGGCCTTGCGATAAGCTGCCCAGCGGCGCTTCTGCGCTTCCGCCATGCGCTTGCGCGTTTCCGCGCTGAGCGTGCGAGTCGTCGTCTTGGGCGCGTTCGAAGAGTTCGCCCGGATGAAAGCCATCCACGCCGGAGGCCGCCCCCGCCTTCCGCTGCGCCCGCGCGCGAGGCGTTCCAATACCACCACAGCTTCGTCAATTGCCGTCCTCTCCGCGTGGAGTTCAGCGATCATTTTGTGAATATCCATAATAAAGGTGAGTGACTTTTTAGTGTAGCGCGAAAGCGCGCGAATTTGAAACGATCCAAAATTTTAACATAACCACCCCCATCGCGCTCCAATCGCCCCTGATAAAATCGGGATTGTGGAACAATCCCCGGCGCAGAAAGCCTTCCAGGAGGATGTTGAAAAAGGGGACAGACTACTCTGTCCCCGACCCGAAGCCGTTGGTTCGTTTGCGACCGTCTGGCGTGGACAGAGCGGTTTGTCCCCATTTTCAACAAACTTCTAGCCGATGGCGAAAATCCTGGTCACCGGCGGCGCCGGATATATCGGTTCCATTACCGTTACTCATCTCCTCGGCCGCGGCCACGACGTGACCGTCGTCGACGATCTTTCGCGCGGTCACCGCCACAACGTCCCACCCGAGCGGCTGCACGTGGCGCGGCTCCAGCAGACCGCGGAGATCGAAGCGTTGCTTGTCGGCGTCGACGCGGTGGTGCATTTCGCCGCGTATATCGCCGTGGGTGAATCGGCCCGAATGCCGGAACTGTATTTTTCAAACAATATCGGCGGAACGGTTTCATTACTCGATGCGATGGCGAAAAGCGGAGTGCGGCGCATCGTGTTTTCCTCGACTGCCGCGGTCTACGGAAACCCGAGCAAGGTTCCCATCCCCGAGGACGCTCCCTTCGACCCCGTGAGCCCCTACGGCGAAACCAAGGCCACCATCGAGCGAATTCTGAGGCAGATTGACACTTTCGGGGGCGTGCGCAGCGTGGCGCTCCGCTATTTCAACGCGTGCGGCGCGGAACCGTCCGCGGGCCTCGGCGAAGAGCACGAGCCGGAGACCCACCTGATTCCGCTGCTGTTCCGCGCGATCCGCTCGGGGGAGCCGATCCAGATTTTTGGCGACGATTATCCCACGCCCGACGGAACCTGCATTCGCGACTACATTCATGTGGCCGATCTGGCGCAGGCCCACATCGCCGCGCTCGATCATCTGATGCAGGGCGGATCATCCGACGCGTTCAACGTGGGGACCGGCTGTGGGCAGTCCGTCTTCGAGGTGATGCGTGCGGTGGAGAAGGTGACGGGCCGGAAAGTTCCCTTCACCATCGCCGCCCGGCGTGAAGGCGACGCGGCGGAGCTGGTGGCCGATTCGACCCGTCTGCGCGCGTCGCTCGGCTGGGAGCCGCGGCGCAGCGATCTCGAAAGCATCGTCCGCGACGCGTGGGACTTCTTCAATCGATAAAATCAAATTACATTCATGAGCACGACGATCGCGGATACCGCCATTCATCCCCCGCTTGCGAAGCTTGTGCCCAAAACTGTAACCGTGAATGGCGACACGCGTGTCGACAACTATTTCTGGCTGCGCGACCGCGATAATCCCGATACGATTCAATACCTCGAAGCCGAGAATCGTTACACTGACGCGGTAATGAAGCCTGCCGAGGCGCTGACCAACCAGCTGTACGGCGAGATGCTCGGCCGCATCAAGCAGACCGACCTGAGCGTCCCCACGCGTCGCGACGACTATTTTTATTACACGCGTACCGAAGAAGGGAAACAGTATTCGATTTATTGCCGCAAGCACGGCTCTCTGAAAGCGCCCGAGGAAATCCTGCTCGACGGCAACGCGATGGCGCAGGGGCACACCTATTTCCGGATCGGAAATTTCAGCGTGAGTCCCAACCACCGGCTGCTGGCATACTCAGTCGATTTCGACGGCGACGAGGCTTACACAATACGCGTCAAAGACCTGTCCACGGGAGATCTGCTCGCCGACGAAATTCCCAACACCTACTATTCGCTCGAATGGGGCAATGATAACGCGACGTTTTTCTACACCGTGCTCGATGCGGCCAAGCGTCCCCACAAAATCTTCCGCCATTCGCTGGGCGTAAAAGAGGACGCGCTGGTTTACCACGAAACCGATGAGCGATTCACGGTTGAGCTGGGCAAAACCTCCAGCCGCGCCTACATTCTGATCGACATCGCCAGCCCGCTGACCTCCGAGGTTCGCTACGTCAGCGCCGATCGCCCTCACGACGAATTCCGCACGATTTTGCCGCGTGTGACAGGAACCGAGTACGACGTAACGCATCACGCCGAATCGTGGTTCATCCGCACCAACGACCATGCGCCCACCTTTCGCGTAATGGAGGCGCCGCTCAGCGATCCGGCCGCCGGACGCGAAGTGCTCGCCGCGCGCCCCGAGATCACGGTCGAGGACATCACCACCTTCCGCAACTATTTCATCGCCGAGGAGCGTGATCGCGGGCTGACTAAAATCCGCATCCAGAATTTCACCACCGGCGAAACTCATTACATCGATTTCCCCGATCCGGTCTACACTGCGGGCCTGGGCGCGAATGCCGAATACGACACAAAAGTCCTGCGCTTCGTCTACACCTCGTTGGTGACGCCGCCTTCGGTGTTCGACTACGACATCGAAACGCGAAAGCGGGAGCTGAAAAAACAGCAGGAGGTGCTGGGCGGCTACGATCCCTTGCAATACGCCTCGGAGCGCGTGTACGCGACCGCGCCGGATGGCGTGAAAGTTCCGATTTCGCTGGTCTATCGCAAAGATTTCGAGAAAAACGGGCGCGCCCCCGCGCTCCTGTACGGTTACGGCGCGTACGGGATCAGCATGGACCCGTCGTTTTCCTCCGACCGGCTGAGCCTGCTTGATCGCGGCTTCGTCTGGGCCATCGCGCACATCCGCGGCGGCGCCGATCTCGGAAAGCCGTGGCACGAGGACGGCCGGCTCCTGCACAAGAAAAACACCTTCACCGATTTCATCGCCGCGGCCGAGTACCTGGAGCGCGAAAAATACACTTCGCCGCAGCGTCTTGCGATCATGGGCGGAAGCGCCGGCGGACTGCTGATGGGCGCCGTGACCAACCTGCGCCCGGACCTGTTCGCGGCCGTGGTCGCGCTGGTGCCGTTCGTCGACGCGCTGAACACCATGTTGGACCCATCGCTGCCGCTCACCGTCGGCGAATACGAAGAATGGGGCAACCCCGAAGATCCGCAATACTACGAGTACATAAAATCCTACGCGCCGTACGAAAATATCGCGCCCAAATCGTATCCGAACATTCTGGTAACCGCGGGACTGAACGATCCGCGTGTTTCCTATTGGGAGCCGGCAAAATGGGTCGCCAAGCTGCGCGCGACCAAAACCGGCGATCGTCTCCTGCTGCTCAAAACCAACATGGGCAGCGGCCATTTCGGCGCCAGCGGCCGCTACGAGCATTTGAAGGAAACCGCGTTTCACTACGCCTTCATCCTGAAGGCCCTCAAAATCGAATCGCCGCCTTGCTGACGCGCGCGGCTCTGCTTGCCGAGCCGCCGAAGCCGAGCCGCGCGCGTGAGCAAGCGGTTTGCACAACACACAAGCGCGTCTTTTTCCCGCCTCGATGGATCCTCTTTTGCGATATGTTACCCACATGTCCCCCAACCGGCTGGCCCACGAGAAAAGTCCCTACCTGCTCCAGCACGCGCACAATCCGGTCGACTGGTTTCC
>DATJVN010000175.1:0-4974 GCA_035501755.1 Bryobacteraceae bacterium
CGAAACCAGGGAGAGAAGGCCAGAACCGAGGTGGACATCGGGCGCAACGAAAAATTGCGCGAGGCGGCCGAGGCGCAGGTATTCAGCGACGTGGATTCGGCCTACTGGACGCTGATGCAGACGCTCAACCTGCTGCGCCCCTACAAGCAGAAATATCTGCCGCTCGCTTCCGACGTTCGCGACCGGATGTCGTTTTCCTACCGGAACGGCGGCGCGTCGCTGCTGGATTTTCTGGAGTCCGAAAAATCGTACCGCGACACGCGGCTGGCGTATTTGAACTTGCTGGGATCATACATGACGGCCGCGGCGCAGATGAACATGGCGGCGGGGCGGGAGGTGATCGAATGAACAAAAAATTTATCGGCGGCGTAGCGCTCGGGGTCGCGCTGAGCGTGGCGGTGACGCTGCTGCTCGCGAAATTCCAGGGGCGCGTGACGGCGCAGGATCGCGCGGAAGCGGATTCGCTGCCCGGTCCGGTGCCCTCGAGCGTGGTCGCCGACATGGACCCGAACAATTTTAAAGTCGACAATCCCAACCGGTTTGCGCTCTCAACGGCGGGCGAGCACGACGCCGCGCCCGAGCTGAACGTCACCGGTGTGGTGAGCCCGGATGTTTCGCGCCAGGTGCCGGTACCCTCGCTCGCCACCGGACGCGTGGTGGAAATCGACGCGCGGCTGGGCGATGAGGTGAAGAAGGGCCAGCTTCTGTTCAAAGTCCGCAGCTCCGATGTTTCCGGCGCGTTTTCCGAATATCGCCAGGCGATCAAGAACGAGGAGCTGAGCAAAATCCAGCTCGATCGCGCCAAGACGCTGTACGACCACGGCGCGATTCCCAAGAGCCAGCTGGAAGTCGCGCAGACGGCGGAAGACGACAACCAGATCGTGCTTGAAACAGCGAAGGAGCATCTGCAACTGCTCGGCTCGGACCCGGACCACCCCACCGGAATTGTCAGCGTCTTCGCGCCGGTTGCGGGTGTGATCACCGATCAGCAGATCACCAGCCAGAGCGGCGTGCAGGCGCTGACGCCGCCCAATCCGTTCACCATTTCCGACATCTCGCACGTGTGGGTGGTGTGCGATGTTTACGAGAACGACATGGCGCAGGTGCACACCGGCGAGTACGCCGATATTCACCTCGTCGCGTATCCGAATCGCGTGCTGAAGGCGAAAATCAGCAATATTCTTCCGGTAATGGATCCCAATCTGCGCACGGCGAAGGTGCGCCTCGAAGTGGAGAATCCGGGCCTGATGCGGTTGGGCATGTTCGTCACGGCGGCGTTCCATGGGCAGTCCGCGCAGAAGGACGCGACGGTGCCCTCGACAGCAATATTGCACCTGCACGATCGCGAGTGGGTGTATACGCCGCTTGGCAACGGGAGTTTTCGCAGGCAGGAAGTCACCGCCGGGAACATGCTTCCGGGCGGAATGCAGGAAGTGACCGCCGGATTGAAACCTGGAGACAGCGTCGTCAGCAACGCGCTGGTGTTTCAGAACTCGGTGGAACAGTGATAAAGCCGGTTTCCAAAGCAAGTGGGACAGTGAGTCGGTTTATGCCGGCTGTCTGGTTGTCCAAAACCAGACGAGGGAGAGCCGGCAAGACCGGCCGGCGCACACTTCGCGAGGTAATCCGTGATCGGTAAGGCCGTTGATTTCGCGCTCAGGAACCGGCTGGCCGTGCTGGCGATGGCCACGCTGCTATTTATCTGGGGCGCCATCTCGTTTCACGAGCTTCCCGTCGAAGCTTATCCCGACGTCGCCAACAACTACGTCGATATCATCACGCAGTGGCCTGGAATATCGGCCGAGCAGATCGAGCAGCAGGTCACCATTCCGCTGGAAATCGTGATGAACGGCATTCCGGGCGTGGTGCATCTACGCTCTTTTTCGCTGTTCGGTTTGTCCGATGTCAAGCTCACCTTCGACGACGGCACCGACAACGCCTGGAATCGCGAGCGCGTGCTGGAACGGCTTTCGCAGGTAACGCTCCCCAACGGCGTCACGCCGCAGATGGGCACCGACTGGAGCCCGGTCGGCCAGATTTACTTTTTCACGCTGCATAGCACAAATCCCGCCTACGACGTAATGGAGCTCAAATCGATCGAGGACTGGACGGTCGAAAAGCAGTTGAAGTCGGTCCCCAACGTCGTCGATGTGGCGAGCTTCGGCGGCCCGACGCGCGAATACCAGGTGCGCATCGATCCGGAAAAATTGATCGATTACGGTCTCAGCCTCGGCCAGGTCGAGCAGCAACTCACCAACAACAACGTGAACGGGGGCGGTAGCTTCATCGAAGCCGGACTCCAGGAGATCAATGTACGCGCAGTCGGTCTGGTTCGCAACGTGCGCGACATCGCCACTACCGTCATCGCGACCAAGAACGGCACGCCCATCCGCGTGCGCGACATTGCCATGGTCGCGCAGGGACCCAAGGTGCGGCTGGGCCAGTTCGGACGCGCCAAACACCTGCCCAATGGAACCATCGTCGACAACGACGACGTGGTTTCGGGAATCGTGCTGCTGCGCAAGGGCGCCGATTCGGATTCGACGCTGGCCGCCTTGCACGACAAGGTCAACGAGCTCAATCACGGCATTCTGCCGCCGGGCGTGAAGATCGTCCCATTCCTCGACCGCAGCGACCTGGTGCATCTGACCACGCACACCGTGCTGCACAATCTGACCGAAGGAATCATTCTCGTTTCGTTGATTCTGCTGATCTTTTTGGGCAACATCCGCGCGGCGCTCATCGTGACGCTGACGATTCCCTTCGCGCTGCTGTTCGCCTCCATCTGCCTGGACCTGAGCCACGTCCCGGCGAACCTGCTGTCGCTCGGCGCGCTGGATTTCGGAATGATCGTCGAGGGCGCGGTGGTGATGATCGAAAATATCGTGCGCCTCCTGTCGCATCCGGGAATCCGGCCGGATGAAACGGTTGCTGAAAAAATCCGCCGGGCGGCGCACGAAGTGCAGCGGCCGGTGTTTTATTCGATCGCGATCATTATCACGGCGTATCTGCCGATTTTCACGCTGCAACGCGTCGAAGGACGGCTGTTCAAACCGATGGCGTGGACGGTCGCGTTCGCTTTGCTGGGCGCGCTGCTGTTTTCGATGCTGGTGGGCCCGGTGATCGCGGCCGTGGTGTTCCCCAAAGGGACGCGTGAGTGGCGCAACCTGCTCATGCAGTTTCTGACCCGCGTCTACAACCGCGCGCTGGAGGCGGCGATCCGCTGGCGCTGGGTGACGGCGGCGGTTGCCGTGGCGATGCTGGCCGGAACGGTTCTGCTGGCGCGGACGATCGGCTCGGAATTCCTGCCGCATCTCGATGAAGGCGCGATCTGGGTTCGCGGAACGCTCGCGCCGAGCACCGGACCGACGGAAGGCATCCGCGTCGCCAATGAAGCGCGCGTTCTGTTGTGCAGCTTTCCGGAGGTCACGCAAACCACGAGCCAGGTTGGGCGTCCAGACGACGGCACCGACACCACCGGCTTTTTCAATACCGAATATTTCGTCGATCTCAAACCCAAAGAGCAGTGGCGCCCCGGATTTCACCAGAACAAGGACGAGCTGATCGCCGCGATGGATCGCGAGCTCGAGAAAATCCCCGGCGTCCAGTGGGCCTTTTCGCAGCCCATCGCCGATAATGTCGAGGAGGCGGTCAGCGGCGTCAAGGGCGAACTCGCCGTCAAGATCTACGGCGAGGATCTGCGGCTGCTCGAAAGCAAGGCGCAGGAGATTGTCAACATCATGCGCGGAATCCGCGGCGTCCAGGACTTGGGGCTGTTGCAGATTCTCGGACAACCCAATCTGAACCTGCTCGTCGACCGGCAGAAGGCGGCGCGCTACCAGATCAACGCGGCGGACGTGCAGGACGCCGTGCAGACCGCGGTCGGCGGCACCGCGTTCACCCAGGTGTTGCAGGATGAGCAGCGCTACGACCTGGTCCTGCGCTATCTGCCCAAGTATCGCGATACGAAAGAGGCGATCGAAAAAATCCGGCTGCTCGCGCCCACAGGGGAGCGCGTTTCGCTCGCGCAGCTCTGCGACATCGGCGTGCAGGACGGCGCCTCGGAAATTTATCGCGAAGGCAGCCGCCGCTACGTCGCCATCAAGTACGGCGTGCGCGGGCGCGACCTGGGCAGCACGGTCGAGGAGGCGATCAAGAAGGTCAACGAGCAGGTGAAGCTGCCCACCGGCTACACCATCGATTGGGCGGGCGAATACGCCAGTCAGCAGCGCGCGCAGCGCCGCCTGGCGATCATCATTCCGCTGACGCTGCTGCTGATCTTCTTCATCCTTTATTCGATGTTTTCCTCGATGAAATGGGCGACGCTGGTGCTGATGAACGTGGCGATGGCTCCGGTGGGCGGAGTTTTGGCGCTATACCTGAGCGGAACCAACTTCAGCGTGTCCTCCGGCGTCGGGTTCCTGGCGCTGTTTGGCGTTTCCGTGCAGACCGGCGTGATCATGGTCGAGTACATGAACCAGTTGCGGGAGCGCGGCCACACTGTGCTCGACGCCGCCGTGAATGGCGCGGTACAGCGTTTCCGTCCGGTGCTGATGACCATGCTGGTGGCGTCGCTCGGCCTGGTTCCGGCGGCGACCTCGCACGGCATCGGCTCGGATTCACAGCGCCCGTTCGCGATCGTGATCGTTGGAGGGCTGATGTCGGTGCTGGTGATGAGTATTTTCTTGTTGCCCACGTTATATGTGTGGATGGCGGGACCTCGCGACGTGCTGCCCGCGGTGGAGAGCGAAGCGGTTTAGAGTATTAACGAAACGCGACAATCACGTTTGTACGTCTGTAACTCCTACCGTAAAGTTTTTTACAGTCTCAAAGGGATTTACCCGCGACATGTCGCGCAAACCGGTGAGCGGGCGTCGACATCCCGACTGGCCCGCACGTTGCTCCACCGCAGGCCGGAGGTTCCATGAAGTTTTTCCTTCCCATCGCAATGTTGATCGCCGGCGCGGCGGCCGC
>DATJVN010000176.1:0-8422 GCA_035501755.1 Bryobacteraceae bacterium
AGTTCAGCGACGCGGTGAAGCAGAAGCACGCCCTGGGCGATTACGCGCTGGGCTCGCCGATTCTCGAACAGCAGTTCAAGAGCGATTTCATGCTGCTGACGGCGGAGTGCCTGATCAAGGCAGTGGAGAGCCGGCTCGACAAGCAGCCGGCGGAAGTCGAGCAGGCGCTGCGGGAAGGCTTTGTTCTGACTCCCGCGATCGCCGAGCAGCTTCCGGCCTACGAAGCGCAGGAAGCTTCGATGCGGCTGTATTTCCCCACGCTGGTCGATGGGATCGATCTGAAGCGCGAGGAGCAGCGCCTCGATCACATCGACTTCGCCACCACGCGTTCCACGCTGAAGATTCACGAGGTGACGCGCGAGGTTCCGGTGCAACTGACGGGCGCCGCCAAGACGCTCGACGACGCGGAGAAGATGTACCTGGCGCGGGATCTCTCGCATGCGCGGGACACGTTCCTGCGAGTCCTGCGCGAGACCGACGTGAAATCGATGCACGCCAAGGCGTATTATGGTCTGGCGCGGATCTCGCTGCTCGAAAAGGACCCGGAGAAAGCCTACGGGCTGTTCAAGTCCGCCCTCGAGCAGGATCCCGACGCGGAAACGAAATCATGGAGCCTCCTGTACCTCGGCCGGTTGGCCGATTCGCAGGGATGGCGCGATGAGGCGGTAGAACATTACAAAGC
The DNA here is from genome assembly GCA_035501755.1 of Bryobacteraceae bacterium. Taxonomy (GTDB): domain Bacteria; phylum Acidobacteriota; class Terriglobia; order Bryobacterales; family Bryobacteraceae; genus Palsa-187. Next base: position 683 of record DATJVN010000176.1, read on the forward strand.
TGCGCTGGCTGTTCCCGGCGCGCCGGACACGGTGCGCCAGGCGGCCGGGCAGGGAATCAAATCGGCATTTACGAAGAAACAATGAGAGGAAACATCCCCACATGAAACGATCACTTCTGGTCCTGGCGCCGGCACTCATCGCGCTTGCCGGCATTGCGTCGGCGCAGATGAAGGTGTCCAAGAAGGAATACCAAGCCTACATGGACGTTCAGAACGCAACCACGCCCGATGCGCGCATCGCGGCGGCGGACAAGTTCGTGGAGAGCTTCGCGGATTCCAAGCTCAAATCGCAGGTGCTGTTCATGGCGGCCGACGCGGCGGAGCGCAAGAACGATAGCGCTACGGCGATCACTTACGCGCAGAACGCGCTGGACGCCGATCCCAAGAATTACGAAGCCATGCTGCTGATTTCGGGTGAGCTGGCGCGCATTACGCGCGAGCACGACCTGGACCGCGACGACAAGCTGGCCAAGGCCACCAAATACGCCAACGACGCGATCGCGGCAGTGAACGAGGCGCCCAAGCCCAACAACAACATCACCGATGACCAGTGGACCGCCTATAAGAAGGACAAGGTCGCCGAAGCGCACCGCGATATAGCCATGTGCTTCGCTGACCAGAAAAAGTACGACGACGCGATCAAAGAGTTCAAGACGTCGATCGACGCGGGCGCCACGCCCGACCCCACCACCATGATTCGGCTGGCGGCGGCGTACGACGGAGCGGGAAAGCCGGACGACGCGATCGCGGAGTTGGATAAAGTGCTGGCGATGCCCAACCTTCCGCCGGCATTGAAACCCTTCGCGCAGCACGAAAAAACCGTCGCGGAAGCGTTAAAGAACAAGAAATAGAACGGAGATCATGGCGGCGGACCTCACGATCCTGGAATCGGCTCTTGGCCACACTTTCAAGGACCGTGAACTGCTCGAACGCGCGCTCACGCACAAGTCGCGCGTTTACGAGAAAGCCTCGGAGAGCGGCATCGCCGCGGACAACGAGCAGCTCGAATTCCTGGGCGATTCGATTCTCGGGTTCGTGGTGAGCGAGTGCCTGGTGCGGCGCTTCCCGTCGTTTCCCGAGGGGCGGCTGTCGAAGCTGAAGGCGCACCTGGTGAGCGCGGCGCGGCTGCACGAGGTCGCGCAGGAGCTGGGGTTGGGCGAATACCTGATCCTGGGCCGCGGCGAGGAGATGAGCGGCGGGCGCGAAAAGAAAGCGCTGCTTTCCGACGCCGTCGAGGCGCTGATCGCGGCGCTGTATCTGGACGCCGGCCTGGAGGTCGCGCGGCGCTTTATCGAAACGCGCGTGATCGGCGCGCTGCACTCGGGCGAAAACGCCGCCGAGTCGGCCGTCACGGATTACAAGAGCGCGCTCCAGGAGATGGCGCAGACGCTGAAGCTGCCGCCGCCGCGCTACGTGATCGTCGCCGAAAACGGGCCGGAGCATTCCAAGACGTTCACCGTGGAGGTGCGCCTCGGCAAGGAGTGGGTCAGCCAGGCGCAGGGGCTCTCCAAGAAAAGCGCGGGGCAGCGCGCGGCGCAGCAGATTCTGCAGCAGCTCACCGAATGGGGCCGCTGAACGAGCCGCGTGAAGCCAAACCGCTTTCGCGACCCATCCTGATCGCCGCTTACGATCCGCGCTGGCCGCGGGATTTCGAACGCCAGGCGGCAAAGATACGCGCCGCGCTCGGCCCGCGTGCGCTCGCGGTCGAACACACCGGCTCGACCTCGGTTCCGGGCCTGGCGGCCAAACCGGTGATCGACATTCTTTTGGTGGTCGCCGATTCGGCGGATGAAGATTCTTACGCTCCGGCGCTCGCCGCCGTGGATTATGCGCTGCGGATTCGCGAACCCGATTGGCACGAGCATCGGATGTTCAAAGGAGTGGACCCCGAAGTCAACCTTCACGTCTTTTCCGCCGGCTGCCCGGAGATCGACCGCATTCTTCTGTTCCGCGACTGGCTGCGCACTCATCCGGACGATCGCGAACTTTATCAGCAAACCAAGCTCGACCTCGCGCGCCGCGATTGGCGATGCGTGCAGGATTACGCGGACTCGAAAACGGGGGTCATCCGCGAAATCCTGGACCGGGCCATAAACGGCGTGTAAAGTGCTACAAACTTAAATTGTGGACCGCGGCCGCGGTTAGTGAAACGCGACTACCCCGTCCACAGGCGCACCCATGAAACGATTCGTGCTGGGATTCATCATCGGCCTGGTGTTCGCAGGCATTGTGCTGTTCATCATCGGCTACGCCGCCGTGCACTTCGGCGAGCGAAAGGTCACGGTTGCGGACGGCTCGACCGTGGTGTTGCACCTTGAAGGCGATCTGCCCGAGGTGCCGCCGGTGGAAGTTCCCATTCCGTTTTTTGAACAGGAGCAGCCGATGACGGTGCTCGACGTCTGGCAGCTTCTGCGCAAGGCCGCCGGGGATTCGCGCATAAAGGCGATTGTGCTGGAGCCGCGCGACCTGGATATCGGCTGGGCGAAGCTCGAAGAGATTCACGACGACGTGGTGAATTTCAAGAAATCGGGTAAGCCCGTCTACGCGTACCTGCGCGGTCCCACGGCGCGCGAGTATTACATCGCCACCGCGGCCGACAAGATCTACATGTCGCCCGAAGAGGAGCTGGACCTGAAGGGCATCCGCGCGCAGCTCCTGTACTTCAAGGGCACGCTCGACAAAATCGGCGTGGATATGGAATTCGAGCACATGGGCAAGTACAAGGACGCGCCGGATCAGTTCACTAAGACCGCGCCGACGCCGGAGACGCTCGAGGTGACCAACGAGATTCTCGACCAATATTACGGCAACCTGGTGGACGTGATTGCGAAGGGACGCAACAAGAAGCCGGAGGACGTCCGCGCCGCGCTCGACAACGGGCCGTTCGTGGGGAAATCCGCGGTCGATGCCGGGTTCGTCGATGAGCTTCTGCACGAAGACGAAGTTTTCGGGCGGCTCAAGACGGCGCTGAACGCGGAGGTCAAGCGGATCGGCGGCGAGGATTATTCGCGGGCGCAGCTTTCGGGATTTACGGGCAACACGAAAATCGCGTACATAGTGGGCGAGGGCGATATCACGCGCGGCGCGACGCACGAGAACGGAACCCAAACCGGCATCACCGCGACCTCCATGGTCAAACTGCTGCACCAGGTGGAGAACGATTCGTCCGTCAAGGGCGTGATCTTTCGCATCGATTCGCCGGGCGGCGACGGCATCGCGTCGGATGACATTCTGCACGCGGCCAAGGAGCTGGCGGCGAAAAAGCCGATGATCATTTCCATGTCGGACCTGTGCGCCTCCGGCGGATATTTCATCGCCATCACCGGCGATCCGATGATCGCCTATCCCAACACTCTCACCGGATCGATCGGCGTGTTTTTCGGCAAGCCGAATCTGAAGGGGCTGTTCGCCAAGCTGGGCATCACGCAGACGGTGCTCACGCGCGGGCGCTTCGCGGACATCGACGATATCGCCGCGCCGCTCGACGACGCCGGGAAGGCCAAGCTCCAGCATGAGCTGGAGGTTTTCTATCGCGGCTTCGTGGAGCGCGTGGCCGAAGCGCGCAAACGCCCCTACGACCAGGTCGAGCCGCTGGCGCAGGGCCGCGTGTGGCTGGGCGTGCAGGCCAAGCAGAACGGTCTGATCGACGATCTGGGCGGGCTGGATGCGGCGGTCCAGATGATCAGGCAGAAGGCCAACATCCCGGCCTCGGAAAAAATCGACCTGGTGACGTATCCGCCGCGCCGGACCATCTGGGACGTGCTGTTCAACCGGTCGGATGACAGCGCGGACGTCGCCTCGCGGGCGCTTGCGTCGGTGGGCGTGAAGGGGCTGCCGGTGCGGTCGCTCGTGCACGGCGGAACGTTGGCGCTGTTGCCGTTTCAGGTGGAAGTGAAATAAACCCGAGCGGCGGTCCGGCAAGACGCGATCTCATGATCGTCCCTCGTTCCTGTTGAGGCGCGGCATTCATGCCGCGCGTTGGTCGGACCCTCCCCGGCGATCCGGGATCGAAGTACAATCACATCATGCGCCGCCTCAGCATTCTGCTTTCGCTGACCCTCTGTGTAGAGCTCAGCGCCCGCCAGCCCGTTCATGCCCGCCACGCGATGGTGGGCGCCCAGGAGGAACTGGCCACCGACGCCGGCGTCCGAGTTCTGAAAGCCGGCGGAAACGCGGTGGATGCCGCCATCGCGGTCGGCTTCGCCCTCGCCGTGACGCATTCGAGCGCGGGAAACATCGGCGGCGGCGGATTCATGCTGATCCGCATGGCCGACGGCCGCACCACGTTCATCGATTTTCGCGAGCGCGCGCCGGAGCACGCGTCGCACGACATGTACCTGGACGCGAAGGGCAACCTGACGCGCGACAGCGTCGAGGGGTGGCGCGCCTCGGGCGTTCCCGGCACGGTGCGCGGATTCGGCCTGGCGCATGAAAAATACGGGCACATGAAGTGGTCCGAGATTATGGGGCCGGCCATCGAGCTCGCCTCCAAAGGCTACACGCTCACCTATGACGAGGCGCAGTCCATGCAGCGCTCGCGCAATCTGGCCAAGTTCGCGGATTCACACCGCATCTTCCAGCGCGACGGGAAATTCTATGAGCCGGGCGACACGTTCGCGCAGCCGGAGCTCGCGCGCACGCTCGAGCGCATCGCCAAAAACGGACCCGACGAGTTCTACACGGGCGAGACCGCGAAAAAACTGGCCGAAGCGGAAGCGAAAAATGGCGGGCTGATCACGCTCGACGATCTCAAGAACATGACCGCGGTAGAGCGCAAGCCGCTCACCAGCAAATACAAGGGCTACGACATCATCACTTCGCCTCCGCCCAGCTCCGGCGGCGTGGGAATTTTGCAGATGATGGCGATGCTTGAAGGCTCGGGCTATGAAAAATCGGGCGTGGATTCGGCCGCCGAGATCCATTACGTGGCGGAAACCATGCGGCGCTTCTACGCCGACCGAAACGAGTACATGGGCGATCCCGATTTCATCAAGAATCCGATCAGCGGGCTGCTCGATCCGGCGTACATCATGAAGCGCCGCGCGACCATCGAGCCGGATCGCGCCACGCCCAGCGACCAGGTGAATCCCGGAAAACCCAAGGGCAGCGAGAGCACGGAGACGACGCATTTCAACGTGGTCGACGCGGAAGGCAACGCCGTCGCGGTGACGTACACGCTGAACGGCGGCTACGGCTCCGGCGTGACCGCGCCGGGTCTGGGATTTCTTCTGAACAACGAGATGGACGATTTCGCGTCAAAGCCCGGCACGCCGAATATGTTTGGGCTGGTGCAGGGCGAGGCTAACGCGATCGCGCCCGACAAGCGGCCGCTTTCCTCGATGGTGCCGACGATTCTCGCGAAGGACGGCAAGCTGTTCATGGTGGTGGGCGCGCCGGGCGGATCGCACATCATCACCGGCGTGATGCAGGTGATCCTGAACGTGGTCGATTTCGGAATGAACCCGCAGGACGCGATCGATACGCCGCGCTTCCATCATCAATGGAAGCCGGACCGGCTGGAGCTGGAGCGCGGCATTTCACCGGACACCGCGGCGCTGCTCAAACAGATGGGCTACCAGATCCAGCAGGACGGGCGGGTATCGGTGGCGCGCGTGGAGGCAATCGTCAGCGACGGCGGATGGCTGCTGGGCGGCGTAGACGGCCGCGCCGCAGGCGGGAAGGCCGCCGGGTACTGATGCAGCGCGCGCTGTCGACGCACCTGTTCGTCAATCATCGGCTGACCACGGTCTGGCTCGACCGGATCTGGGGCGCGGGCATTCCGCTGGTGGAAATTTTCTGCGGCCGCCAGCATTTCGATTATCACGATCGCGCGCAGATCGCCGAGCTGGGGCACTGGTTCCGGGATTCCGAGCTGAAGCTGCATTCAGTGCATTCGCCGCTGTATACCGACGATGTGTGGGGCCGCTCGGGCCCCGACGCGGTGATCAATATCACGGAACAGGTGAAGATCAAGCGGCTGCACATGGTGGACGAGATCAAGCGCGCGCTGGAGCTGGCCGAAGTGGTGCCGTTCCGCTACCTGATCCAGCACCTGGGCGTGACCGGCGAGGAGTTCGATCCGCGCAAGCTGGACGCGGCGTTTTCCTCGCTCGAGGAGATCCACATTTTCGCGCGGCAGCGCGGCGTGGAGGTGCTGCTCGAAAACACACCCAACGCGCTTGCAAGCGCCGAGCGCCTACTGATGTTTCTCGAAACCACGCACATGGATCTGAACCTGTGCCTGGACACCGGGCACGCCAACATGAACGAAGGCGTGGACGCGGCGTTCCAGATGATGCGGGAGCGCCTGCGCTCGGCTCACGTTCATGACAATAATGGAGTGGACGATTCGCACCTGTTCCCGCTGGCTTCCGCGGGAGGAACTATCGACTGGCGGCGCACCATGGATGCGCTTCGCTCGGTTCCGGATTGCCCGCTGCTGCTCGAATTGAAGGAGGTTCCCGACCTGGCGCATCCGCTCGATCGGACAGTCGAATCGTTCGAACTGCTGGAGAATCTGAAAACCTCGGATGAGTCCTGAAAAAGCAACTCTGCCACGCATCGCGGTCGCCGAGGCCGGGCGTCACGCCGGCGAGTCGGTGGAAATCGCGGGTTGGCTGTACAATCTGCGCCGCAGCGGCAAAATCTGCTTCCCGCAGGTGCGCGACGGCACGGGGATTATCCAGTGCGTCGCGGTGAACAGCGCGCTTCCCGAAGAGCTGTTCGAAAAATTGAAGGACCTGACGCAGGAATCGTCGCTCATCGTGCGCGGCAAGATTCGCGCGGAGGCGCGCGCGCACGGCGGCTACGAACTCGACATAGAAGACGCGACTGTCGTGCAGCGTGTGCCGGAGACGGACCCGTATCCGATCACGCCCAAGGATCACGGAATCGATTTTTTGATGGATCATCGCCATCTGTGGCTGCGCAGCCGGCGGCAGCACGCCGCGCTCGCCGTTCGCCATGAGGTGATCAAGGGCATCCGCGATTACTTCGATTCGCACGGCTTCGTGCTGGTGGATACGCCCATTTTCACGCCCGCGGCGTGCGAGGGCACCTCGACTTTATTCGAGGTGAATTATTTCGACGAAGAAAAGGTGTATTTGACGCAGTCCGGCCAGCTTTACAACGAAGCGACGTGCGCGGCGTTTGGGAAGACGTACTGCTTCGGGCCGACATTTCGCGCAGAGAGATCGAAAACACGCCGGCATCTCACCGAATTCTGGATGGTCGAGCCGGAGATGGCCTACGCGACCCTCGAGGATGTGAAGCGCGTGGGGGAAGAGCTGATCTGTTTCGTGATCGGACGCGTTCTGGAACACCGGCGCGAGGAACTGAAGACACTGGAGCGCGATGTGAGCAAGCTCGAAGCCGTGAAAGCGCCGTTCCATCGCATGAGCTACGACGACGCGGTGAAAAAGCTGCAATCGAAGGGCAGCGAGATCCAGTGGGGCGGCGATTTCGGCGGCACGGATGAGACCCTGCTGACCGAGAACCAGGAACGTCCGCTGCTGGTGGATCGCTTTCCCACCGAGATCAAGGCATTCTACTTCCAGCCCGACGCGGAGCGCCCCGAACTGGCGCTCGGTGTGGACGTGCTGGCGCCGGAAGGATATGGCGAGATCATCGGCGGCGGCCAGCGCATTCACGATCTGGATCTGTTGAAGCGACGCATCGAGGAGCACAAGCTGCCGTTTGAGGCATTCGGCTGGTATTTGGATTTGCGCAAATACGGCAGCG
>DATJVN010000177.1:0-3974 GCA_035501755.1 Bryobacteraceae bacterium
CCTATGACTACATTCTGAAATGCACGGATCGCAGCCTCCAGAATCTTGGCCTCGAAACCCTAGATCTTCAGCAGTTGCACGTATGGAATCCGGAGTGGATTGGTCGCGACGAGTGGATGCGCGCATTCGAGGTCATCAAGCGGTCGGGCAAAGCTCAGGCGGTGGGCGTTTCCATCAACGATCATCAGCCCGACAGCGCGCTCGAGCTCATCAAGACCGGATTGATCGACACGGTGCAGGTGATCTACAACATTTTCGATCCAACCGCAGAGAAGAATCTTTTTCCCCTGGCCATGGAGCGCGACATCGGCGTGATTGCGCGCGTGCCGCTCGATGAGGGCGGGCTATCCGGCAAGATCGACGCCTTCACGCAATTTGAGCCGGGTGACTTTCGCGCCGGGTATTTCAAGGGGGATCGCAAGCAGCAGGTTGCCGAGCACGTAGCGGCCATCCAGCGTGACCTGGCGATCGCCGATGGAGCTATGCCGGAGGTGGCGCTGCGTTTCGGCCTCTCGCACCCCGCCGTTTCCAGCGTGATCCCCGGGATGCGCAGCCCCGCCAATGTGGCGTTCAACTGCTCGATTCCGGGCAAAGGGCCGCTGCCGGAGAAAGTGATCGGGATTCTGAGACGGCATGCCTGGGCGCGGAATTTTTACGACGATTAGCGAGATGTCCCGGTATTTCGAAACCGACGCGAACAAGGGGCGAGGAAAGCCTCGCCCCTACAATGGCTGCGACGTAGGGGCCGGACATTTCCGGCCCGGCAGTTACACCATCGCTGGGCGGCATTCCTAGGAGAATGCTGAACGCCTGAGCGCTGTCCGCTTCCTTCGGGCGCGGCTCGGTAAAGGCAGGCAGGCCTCGATCGTTATCTCGCGACGCCATCCATCGGCGGGTCGCCAGAGTAGGCGAAAAATGTAACATTCGGATGGCACGATGGACACCGGCTTCTGGAATGCTATATATTTCATAGCTATATATGGCTGTGCCATCGTCTGACCGCGAATTGAAAAAAGGCAGCGCCGAGTTATTGATCCTTTCGCTGGTGGAAAGCCGCGCCCGCCACGGTTACGAGATCAGCAAGCTGATTGAAACCCGTTCCGAGGGTATGCTGCGCTTTCACGTGGCCTCGCTTTATCCGTTGCTATACCGTCTGGAGGCCCGCGGCTGGGTGCAGGGCCGGTGGGTGGAAAAGGCGGGACAGCGGCGGCGGCGTTACTATCGTTTGACGCCTGAGGGACGCAAGGTGCTGGCAGCGCAGCGGCACGGATGGCGCCAGTTTGCGGAAGCGGTCCGCCGCATCACGGGGATCGAGTATGCCTGACTGGAGAGAAATCGTTCGCCAGCGGCTGGCCGGGAGCGGACTCGATGGCGCTCGCGAGGCCGAAATTGCCGACGAGATGGCGCAGCATCTGGAAGATCGCTACGCGGAACTGCGCTCCCGCGTTTCGGAGGCCGAAGCGAGGCGTATGGCCCTCGACGAGCTCGCGAGCGACCGGCTCGTCGAAGATCTCATCGCAGCCCGGCGAGCGCCGGTTCAACCAGTGGCGCTCGGCGCCCCCGCGCCAAGAGCGGGCTATCTTTCGGGCTTGAAACCCGATCTGAGAACCGCGCTTCGCGCGATCCGTCAGAAGCCGGCATTCAGTTTGGCGGTGATCGGCATGCTCGCGTTGGGGATCGCCGGCAATGCCGCCATTTTCAGCATCTTCAACGGACTGTTCCTCAAGCCGCTTCCATTCCGGGATTCCGAGCGGCTGCTGGACCTCGACGAAACGGCGCCGAAATGGAATCTGAAATTTGTAGGAATCTCTGACCCTGACTGCTACAACTGGCGGAAAGGCAACAGCACGTTCGAGGGAATCGCCTGCTTCGACTCTGCGGACTTCAACCTGTCGGGTCTGGGGTCGGCGCGGCGCGTGCACGGCGCTAAGGTCACCTACGACCTGCTCGACGTTCTCGGCCTGAAGCCGGCGCTCGGCCGAAATTTTCTTGCCGAGGAAGACCGGCCGGGCGGCGCACGGGTGGTGCTTGTAGGCTACGAACTTTGGCGCCAGCAGTTCAACGGGGAGCGCGCAATCCTGGGACGGATCTTGCAGCTCGACAAACAGGCATACACGGTGGTCGGGGTACTTCCGCGCGAGGCCGCATTTCCGGGCCGGGCGCAGCTCTGGGTACCCCTGCAATTGGATCAGAACAAACGTGAAGGTTTTTACATGAACGGCGTCGGCCGTCTGAAGCGCGGCGTCACGGTCGAACGGGCGCGAGCCAATCTGCTGAGCGTCCATAAGGCGACCGCGATGGTGAAAGAGGAGACCTCCCCTATCCTCATGCCGCTGCGCGATCGCTACCTCGGCGATTTCCGGCCCATCAGTAACGCGCTGTTGGGCGCGGTAGCCATTGTGCTGCTGATCGCCTGCGTGAACATTGCCGCGTTGATGCTGGTGCGCGGCTCGGCGCGGGCGCGCGAGATCGCCATTCGAACTGCTATCGGCGCATCGCGCGGCAGAATCATCCGCCAGCTTTTCACGGAAAACCTGCTGCTGGCCGGGATCGCGGCCGTTCTTGGCGTGGTCTTGGGGAATGTCTGCCTGCGCGCGATGGTCTCGCTCATGCCCGAGGATATGCCTCGTTGGATCAGCTTCCAAATGGATGTGCGCTTCGCCTTGTTCTGCGTTTTGGTGACCGGCGCGGCCGCCGTGCTGTTCGGTCTGGCGCCTACCGTTCAGGCTTCGGGAGTGGACATGCGCAGTTGCCTACAGGACGCCGCGCCGCGAACATCGCTATCGCGCGGCCGCCGCTACACCCTGAACGCGCTAGTGGTCTGCGAGATCGGCCTTGCACTCATCCTGCTGATCAGCGCCGGTCTGCTGGTGGAAGCGTTTCGCAAGGTTTTGCATGTCGATCCCGGATTCCGGCCGGAAAATGTGATCACGTTCCGGGTTTCGTTGCCGAACGCGAAATATGAAAAGCCGGAACAGCGGCTCGCGTTCTTTGAGAATCTGGTGGAGCGCGTTCGCGTGCTGCCGGGCGTGAAGGCCGCGGGTGCCGCATCAGCGCCGCCCCTCGGAGGCCACTGGGGAAATTTCTTCACGGCGGAGGGCGCTCCGCCGCTGGGTCCGAACGAACAGAACCCCGTTGTCCTCCAGGTCGTGGTGACGCCGGGTTACTTCGAGGCGATCGGGATTACGTTGCTGGCAGGACGGCCGTTCGACGCGCGGGACGGTGATCCCAAGGGACCTTACGTCGTGACGGCGAATGAGAGCTTCACCAAGCGTTACTGGCCCAAGTCCGCCGACGCTGTCGGGAAGCGGGTCCGTCACGCATGGGATAAAGAAGAAAAGTGGATGACCATCATCGGAGTCACGCGCGACACCAAGCACTACGGGCTCGATCAGGAAATGCGCCCCAGCGTGAGCTTTTCCGAGCGCGAGATCCCCGACTGGGATTCGATGAGCGTCGTGCTTCGCAGCGCCATCAACCCGCAAATGCTTATCGCTCCGGCCCGAGACGTGCTGCGCCAGATGGACCCGGATCTGCCGATGTATGACGTTCGCACAATGACCGAGAGGCTCGACCAATCGCTCTGGGCGCGCCGCGCTTATTCATGGCTTTTCGCCGCTTTCGCCATGGTCGCGGTGGTGCTCGCGGCCGCCGGTGTTTACGGTGTTGTGTCTTTTGCGGTGAGCCAGCGCACACACGAGATCGGCATCCGCATGGCGCTGGGAGCCCGGCCGCAACAGGTGCTGCGCGAGGTGCTGACCGGCGGGATGATCCTGGTTTTCATCGGAACGCTGCTCGGGCTGGCAGGCGCGCTGCTCACGGCGCGGTTTCTCGAAACGCTGCTGTTCGGCGTCAGCAGCAGAGATCCGCTGATTTATGCTGCCGTCATCCTCGGAGTGGCCGGCGTGGGTCTGGCCGCCAACTTCGTGCCCGCCCGGCGAGCCTCGGCTGTCGATCCCATGCGCGCTCTGCGA
>DATJVN010000178.1:0-34585 GCA_035501755.1 Bryobacteraceae bacterium
CGACAGGCTCGCCGGACACTTCGTCCGCGCCACCGCGACCACAGTAACGTTCAAAAGCGACGCCCTTGGAGACCTCACCATTGATTGGAAAAAAGTGAAGGAACTGCACACTGCGCAGAAAGTCGCCGTGATTCGCAAGGGCGTGAAACTCAAGAAAAAGGAGGCAACCGTCTCGATTCCCGAGGGCACACTTTCCGTCGCGGACCAGAGAATTCAGTTGGCGCCCCCGCCGCCGCAGGCGCCGCAGCCGATTCCCGTGGGCGACGCGAACGTGGTGATGGATTCAACGGCCTTTGACAAAGCCATGACGCACACCCCGAGTTTGCTTCAGGATTGGAAAGGCACCGCGACCGTGGGCTTGTCGCTGGTGCAGGCGACGCAGGAGTCCCGCACCTTCACCGGCGCGATCAGCATGGTTCGCGCCGAGCCTTCCGAGAACTGGCTCGATCCGCAAAACCGCACTGCATTCGATTTCTCCGAATCCTACGGCGAGGTGACGCAGCCCGCCACGCCCACCGTGAAGACTTCGATCTTTCACGCAGACGCTCAGCGCGACGAGTACTTTTCAACCTCGCTCTTTGGTTTCGGCGAGGCAGATTTCGACCACAACTACTCGCAAGGTCTCGATCTTCAGCAAACCTACGCAGGCGGGATCGGCTGGAGCGCGGTGAGAACTTCACTCCAGGAGCTCGATCTGAAGGCCAGCATCAGCTACATCCGCCAGCAGTTCGCCACCGGACCGAGCATGAACCTGATCGGGTCGGTTTTCGCCGAGCATTACAATCGCAAGCTGCCGCACGGCGTGACGCTCGACCAGCACGCCTCAATCACGCCCGCCTGGAACAATACGAACGCCTATTCGTGGCTCGCGAGCGCGCTGCTGACCATGCCAGTCTACAAGCGCCTCAGCGGATCGGCTGGCGTCATCGACACGTTTTTAAACAATCCGCCACCGATGTTCAAAAAGAATTCGTTGCAGTTCACGCTGGGAATGACCTACGTGATCCAGTGAGAACGGCTAATTCAATTTCAAAATCTGAAAAACGCCGCTGTAATCGTCGGTCCATCCGCGAAAATGTGCAGGCGCGGTGGCGGCCTCCATGTCGGCTCCAGCGAAGCTGGCATTGTGAAACCACTGTGGATCGGAAGTGAGCAGCACCCAGGTGGACGCGATCGTATAGGGCGCTTCGTCGCCCTCGTCGTAGACCACCATCGCCTGCTTGCCCGCGGATTCAGCCCCGCGCTCGCAAACTGGAATCAAATCGAGATAACGATTGGAAACGTGTAGCGCAAGAATTCCGTCGGGTTTGAGATGACGGAAGTACAGCGCGATCGCTTCCCGCGTCAACAGATGCACGGGAATAGAATCGCTTGAAAACGCGTCCACGGCCAGCAGGTCGAAATTCTGCGGCTCCTGGCGTTCAAGCGTGAGGCGTGCGTCGCCCAGCAGAATGCGTTTGTCCGCGGCGCAGTGCGGATAAAAACTGAACTCGGTTTGCGCGATCTTTTCGACCAGCGGATTGATCTCGTAGATGCGGTACAGGTCGCCCGCGCGCCCGAAGGTCGAGAGAACACCCGCACCGAGGCCGATCACGCCTACGCGCACCGGCCCGCGCGACTGGATCGCACGAATCGCGCAGCCGATTCCCGAGTTCGCGCCGTAATATGACGTGGGGACATAGCGCAGTTTGTCGTCGAGCACCTGCGTGCCGTGGTTGATGGTTCCATGCAGCAGCACGCGCTCGGTATACAGCTCGTCGGGATCGTCGCGCACGTGCAGCACGCCATAAAAATTCCGCCCCATGTAGCGGAACGACTTCTCCTGGTCGTGCTCGGAGCGGATCATGTATCCGGCGAGCACTCCGGCGCCGATCACCAGCGCGCTCCGCAGCATCCACGCCGCGGTCCGGTTCGCCGCCGCGTCCCACAAGACGAGGATCGCGAGAATCGCGCATCCCACCAGGCCCACCTGCAATTCCAGGTACGAGCGGAACACGCGCGGCGCGATCAGCGCCACGAAAATCCCTCCCAGCGCGCCGCCGAGCGACACCATCACATAAAAAATCGTCAGGTGCGCCGGCGCTGGCCTACGGCGGGCGACCTCGCCGTGGCACACCATGCAACAAACGAACAGGCCCGCGGCGAATCCGGGAATCAGCCAGCGAATGTGCAGATTTCCCGCGTCCGCCCAAATCATGTACGCCATCCCTCCGAGTGCCGGGAACAGCAGCGGAAAAAACAGCCAGCGCCGGTAGATGCGGTCGCTTTCAAACGCCAGGATGAATGTGGCCAGATAGATCGCCAGCGGCAGCACCCACAATAGCGGAATCGGCGCGACGTTCTGACTCAAATGGTTGGTCACCGAAACCAGCAGTGTCGAGGCGCACGCCGCCAGTTCAACCCATAGCGCCATCGCCGCAAGTGACGGCCGCCCGGCTTTGTCCGATTCAATAATGCCGGTGGAATCGTTGCCCGAGCGGCTGTTCCACGCGGCGATCGCGCACAGGCACGCGAATGCCGCATAAGCCACGCTCCAGCCAATCGCCTGCTGGCGCGAGGTCAGGTTCGGCTCAACCAGAAACGGAAAGCTGACCAGCGCCAGCATCGATCCGAAATTGGACAGCGCGAACAGCCGGTACGGCGCGGTGCTGCCGGTTCGGCGAAAATACCAGGCTTGCACCAGCGGAGTGGTGGCGGAAAGCAGAAAATACGGCAGCCCGATGGTCGCCGCGAGCAGCAGGAAAATGCGCAGCGTCGGATCGCCGGCTTGCGTCGGTTTCCAGTGCGCCGCGGGCAAAATTGGCAGAAGCGCGCAACTCGCCGCCAGCAGGCCGCCGTGCATCGCGAGCTGCGTCTTTGGCGCCAATCGCCGGATGAGAAGATGCGCGTAGCCGTATCCGGCCAGCAGCACGAGCTGAAAAAACAGCAGCGCCGCGCTCCACACCGCGGCCGACCCTCCGAACCACGGCAGGATGATTTTGGCGATCAGCGGCTGCACCTGGAACAGCAGAAACGCGCTTAAGAATATGGTCGCGGCGTAAACCACCATGGGGATCGCCCAGGATAGCGCGATTTCAGGCCCTCTGCGCGATCTCCACCTCCGACGAAAACACCGCTGCGCTTACCTTCGCCAGTGCCCCTCACGAAAGCGATAGTGGTTGCCCGCGCGCTCCCAACGCGGTTCCACCCACACCGCGTGCGGATGCGGCGGACGCATCCAGCGCCCCGGCATCCATGCGTAATTATTTCCGCGCCAGCCCCAATATCCGTTGATCCACACATATCCGGGACCGGGCGCCGGTCCGAACGCCGCTTCCACGCGCAGAGGCGGAGGCGGCGCGGTAGCGTAATAAACTCCGCCTCCGCATCCGGCCAGCGTGCCCAACGCAACACTCATCACCAGCAATGTCCGTTTCATTTCGCGTCTCCTGCTTATCAAACGCGAGCACGAAGGCGTCCGTTGCGCTCTTCACGTTGGCTTAATATGTAGCGGTTTTCATGAAACCGGGGTGGTCACGCTAGCTGCCATGGCTTCCTTGAGAGCTTCAATGCCTTCGCCGGTCACGCTGGAGATCTTGTAAAACGGCAGCTTCCGCTCCGCTGCATACCGTTCGAGCGCGGCGATTCTCTCCGGATCCTGCGCCGCGTCGAGCTTGGTCGCCACCACCATCATCGGCTTTGTTGCGAGATCCTCGGAAAAACTCGCGAGCTCCGCCATCACCACGTCGAAATCGTGCACCGGATCGCGCCCGCTCGCTTCCGAGACATCCACCAGGTGCACCAGCAGCCGCGTGCGCTCGATGTGCTTCAAGAACTGCGTCCCGAGTCCGTGCCCTAGATGCGCACCTTCGATCAGTCCGGGAATATCGGCGACCACGAAGGTTCGGTCATCGCGCGTGCTGACCACTCCCAGGTTCGGTTCGAGCGTGGTGAAGGGATAATCCGCAATCTTCGGCCTCGCCGCCGAGATCCGCGAGATCAGCGTGGATTTTCCCGCGTTGGGAAATCCCACCAGCCCCACATCGGCGAGCAATTTCAACTCGAGCCGCAGCCGGCGCTCTTCGCCCGGCTTTCCCGGCTCATGTTCGGTAGGTGCCTGATGTGTGGATGTCGCAAATCGCGCGTTGCCGCGCCCGCCGCGGCCGCCGTGCGCCACGATGAAGCGGTCGCCCGTGCGGGTGAAGTCGTGCAGCAGTTCGCCGGTCTCGGCGTCATAGACCATGGTGCCGACCGGGGTCGGAACTTCGATCGATTCGCCGTCGCGCCCGGTCTTGTTGGAGCCTTCGCCGTGCCGCCCGCGCTGCGCCTTATGTTCGGGATTGAACCGGAAATGCAGCAGCGTGTTGTAATGCTCGCTCGCGACCATGATGACGTCGCCGCCGCGCCCGCCGTCACCGCCGCTGGGTCCGCCGCGCGGAACGTATTTCTCGCGCCGGAACGCAAGACACCCGTTGCCGCCGCCGCCGGCTTTTACCAGGATGCGAACTTCGTCAATGAACAATGTTTTGAATCGCGCAAAACGGCTGTCGCCTTTGCGCTCGCTTACACCGCGCGAAGCGGAATGGCTACTCCGCCGGCTTGATGCTGACGAACTTGCCGAATCGCCCGCGGTCGCGGAACTCGATCACGCCGGTGATCTTCGCGAACAGCGTGTCGTCCTTGCCCCGCCCGACATTTTCGCCGGCCTGAATGCGCGTCCCGCGCTGCCGCACGATGATCGACCCGCCGGGCACCAGTTGCCCGCCGAATGCCTTCACGCCCAGCCGCTGCGAATTCGAATCGCGGCCGTTTTTGGAACTCCCCAAACCTTTTTTATGTGCCATGGAAAAAACCTCTACGCCACGATCTCGCTGACGTTGACGCGCGTGTAATTCTGCCGGTGCCCGATGGTCCGCTTGTACTGCTTCTTGCGCTTGAACTTGAAAACCAGCGTCTTGTCGCCGCGCCCGTGCGCCGCGATGGTGCCCTTTACCACCACGCCCGCGCCGCTCTTGACGCTTTCGCCGTCGATCACCGCGACCACGCGGGTGAACTCGACCTCCGCGCCGACATCACCGGCAAGTGTTTCCACTTCAACCATTTCGCCAGCCGCGACGCGATATTGTTTCCCGCCGGTTTCTATCACTGCATACATAACGGATTCCTTAGGCTTGATTTTCTGAGGAACCTCAGAAATTTCAATATACTACAAGCCCGGAGGCGTTCGCAAAGCCTCAACTCCGGGTCGCGGCGTCGATTTTTTGCAATCGGCGCCACAACGCGCCAAGCCGGTCCAGGGGCAACGCATTTGCGCCGTCCGACAGGGCACGCTCGGGCGCTTCGTGGACTTCCATAAAAACCGCGTCGACACCGGCGCCGACTGCGGCGCGAGCCAGCGGCTCGATGAACTCGGGCTGACCTCCCGACGCAGTTCCCGCCGCGCCCGGAAGCTGCACGCTGTGCGTCGCATCGAAAACCACCGGCCATCCGAACTTGCGCATGATGGCAAGGCCGCGCATATCCACCACCAGGTTGTTGTAACCGAACGAACTGCCGCGTTCGGTGAGCAGGATGCGATCGTTTCCCGTGGAGGCGACTTTTTCGGCCGCCAGGCGGATATCGTGCGGCGCGACAAATTGCCCCTTCTTGATATTCACCACGCGTCCGGTGCGGCCGGCCTCCATCAGCAGGTCCGTCTGGCGGCACAAAAACGCGGGGATCTGGAGGATGTCGACAGCTTCGGCAGCCGACGCGGCCTGGGAAGGCTCATGGATGTCGGTGAGCACGATGTATCCGGCGTCGCGGACCGATTGCAGAATCTTTAAGCCTTCCTTCAGCCCCGGGCCGCGATAGGAATCGACGCTCGATCGATTGGCTTTATCGAAGGACGCTTTGAAGATGAACGGTCCCGCGATTTTCGAAATTTCGCGCACGAGAAAATGGACGTGCTCGGCGCTTTCGATGACGCAGGGTCCGGCGATCAGGACGAGCGGCGCGCCTCCGCCGATTTCGAGATTTTCCGCGATGAGCAAAATTGCAGTTTACCGCGCGTCAGCGGCTGGCGAGCGTTTCCGTTTCGAGCGGCGTTTCCGATTTGCTCCGGCGTTCCTCGATCGCGGCTCCAATGAAGGCACGGAACAGCGGGTGCGGCTCGAGCGGCTTCGATTTGAACTCCGGATGGAACTGGCAACCGAGATACCAGGGGTGGCCGGGCAGCTCGCAGATCTCGACGTAAACGCGGTCGGGCGTCTGGCCGGTCAGGCGCAGGCCGTGAGATGTGAGGATCTCCTCGTATTCGCGATTGAACTCGTAGCGATGCCGGTGACGCTCGCTGATTTCGGCCTGGCCATAGGCGCGGCGCGCGACGCTCGATTCGGCGAGCAGGCATGGATAAGCGCCCAGCCGCATGGTCCCGCCGAGCTCGTCGACGCCCTTGAGCTCGCGCAATTTGTAGATGACCCGATCGGGTGTGGCGGGATCGAATTCGGTGGAGTTGGCGGCTGCAAGGCCGCACACATTGCGCGCGTATTCGATCACCATGGTCTGCATTCCCAGGCAGATTCCGAAATACGGCACCTTGTATTCGCGCGCGTAGCGGATAGCGGCGAGCATTCCCTCCACGCCGCGCTTTCCGAATCCGCCGGGCACCAGAATGCCATCGAAATTTTCCAAATCCGCGACCGCGCCGGGCCAGCTCAGATGCTCCGATTCGATCCAGGTGATGTTGACCTTCGCGTCATGCGCCAGGCCGCCGTGGAGCAGGGCTTCCTTCAGACTCTTGTAGGAATCCTCGTATTCGACGTATTTTCCCACGATGCCGATGGAAACCTGGCGCGCGGGATGCTTCAGGCGGCGCACCATATCGCTCCAGCGCGCCAGATCGCGCGGCCGGGCCTCCATGCCGAGCAGGCGCAGCGCGATCTCGTCCACGCCCTGTTCGGCGAAAACCAGCGGGCACTCGTAGACGCTTTCGACGTCGCGCGCGGTGACCACGGCTTCGACGTCGACGTCGCAGAACAGCGCGATTTTTTCCTTCATGTCCTGCGGCAGCGCGTGATCGCTGCGGCACAATAGGATGTCGGGCTGAATACCGATGGCGCGTAGTTCCTTCACGCTGTGCTGCGTCGGCTTGGTTTTCAATTCCTGCGCCGCGGCGATCCAGGGGACCAGCGTGACGTGGACGAACAGCGTGTTTTCGCGGCCCAGCTCGTGGCGCAACTGGCGGATGGCTTCGAGAAACGGCAGCGATTCGATATCGCCAACCGTTCCGCCGATTTCGACGATCACAACATCGATCGGCGAGCCGTCTGAAGCGATGGAGACGCGCTTCACGGCGGCCTTGATTTCGTTGGTAACGTGCGGGATCACCTGCACGGTCTTGCCCAGATAATCGCCGCGACGCTCGCGCGAGATGATCTGTTCATAGATGCGGCCGCTGGTCAGGTTATTGGCCTGCGTGAGCGGGGAATGTGTGAAGCGCTCATAGTGTCCCAGGTCCAGGTCGGTTTCCGCGCCGTCATCGGTAACGAAGACCTCGCCGTGCTGGAACGGGCTCATGGTTCCCGGATCGACGTTCAGGTAGGGATCGAATTTTTGCAGCGTGACCTTAAGGCCACGGCTTTCGAGCAGACATCCCAGGCTCGCCGCGGCGATCCCTTTGCCCAGCGAGCTGACCACTCCTCCCGTCACAAATATGTATTTCGCCATTATATTTTTGCCATCATTTGTTCATAGAGAGCCGATACGCGCTCCCAATCCTCCGGCGTATCGACGCCCAGCGATTCGTACTCCGTTTCGACCACCCGGATTTTGTGGCCGTTTTCCAGTGCCCTCAACTGCTCCAATTTTTCCGTCTTTTCGAGCGGTCCGACCGGTAAATCAGAATAATTTAACAGAAATTCCCGGCGATATACGTACAGGCCGATGTGCTTGAAGTACGCCGCTTCGCCGTCCGCGTCGCGCACATACGGAATCGGCGAGCGCGAAAAATAAATAGCGTTGTCTTGCGCGTCCGTCACCACTTTAACCACGTTCGGGTCGGCGATCTCGGCCGGGCGCTCGATGCGCTTCTTGAGGGTGCCCATGGGAACGTCGTTGTCGTTCAGCAGGCCGAGCACGGCGGCGTCGATCGCGGCTGGATCGATCAGCGGCTCATCACCCTGGATATTGACAATCACCTGCGCGTCGGAGGCGGAGGCGACCTCGGCCACGCGATCCGTACCCGAAGCGTGATCGGCGCGCGTCATCATCACTCGAGCCTTGAATTCGACCGCCGCGGCACGAATGCGCTCGTCGTCGGTGGCGACAACCAGGCTCGTCAGGTAGCGCGCCGCGGAAGCGCGTTCCCAAACGTGCTGGAGCATGGTCTTACCATTAATGAGAGCGAGAGCCTTGCCGGGAAATCGTGAAGATGCGTACCGTGCGGGGATTACACCGAAAATCCGGAGCGGCACAATCGAAGATAGCATAAAAGAAGAGTCAGGAGCTACATGCACTATCGATTTCTTGTAGCCGCGGGATTGTTGCTCGGAACGCTCGCGGCATATGGACAGACGGGGGCGAGCGATCCCAACATTGTTCCGCGCCTGAAGAGTAAGGCGCCGGAAGCCGCGGAAACGGCCACCGACCGCGGAGCCAACATCCGCGTGGATACCAATCTGGTACTGATCCCGGTTTCGGTGACCGATCCGCTCGGCAAATTCGTCACCGGTCTCGATAAGGAAAATTTCAAGCTCTACGAGGACAAGACCGAACAGGAGATCCAGACGTTTTCAAGCGATGACGCGCCCATGTCGATCGGAATCGTGTTCGACACCAGCGGCAGCATGGGCGCCAAGTTGCAAACTTCGCGCCTGGCGGTCTCCGAGTTCGTCAAAACGGCGAACCCGGTGGACGAATTTTTCGTGGTTCAGTTCAACGATCATCCGGAGCTGCTGTTACCCTTCACGCGCAACACGGAGGAGGTCCAGAACAAGCTGATGTACGTGCATAGCAAGGGCCGCACCGCGCTGCTCGACGGCGTGTACATGGCCATGAACGAGATGCGGCGCCGAGCGAAAAATCCGCGCAAAGCGATCCTGATCATTTCCGACGGCGGCGACAACTCCAGCCGCTATACGCCGGGCGAAGTGAAAGAAGCCGTGCGCGAATCCGACGTGCAGATTTACGGGATCGGCGTTTTCGAATCGTTGGCCAATCGCGGGCGGACGCCGGAAGAGCTCGGCGGTCCGGACCTTCTGCACATGCTCGCCAGCCTGACCGCCGGCACCAGCTTCGTCGTCGATAATCTGCGCGAGCTTCCCGATGTCGCGATGAAAATCGCCATCGAGCTGCGCAACGAGTACGTGCTGGGGTATTCGTCGAGCAACAAGGCTCGCGACGGGAAGTACCGCCGCGTGCAAGTCAAGATGGCAAAAGTCAAGGGACTGCCTCCGCTTAAAGCCGCGTTCCGGACCGGGTATTACGCCCCGGCGCAGTAAAAGCGGCTTGTACGTCCCTGCTTTCGATGCGCTGATATACTGGGTTCAGAATCGGGTGAGCCGGTGCGCACTGCTGCCGCCATTGGACTGATCTTCGCTGTCGCCGTCCTTGCCTGCGGTGAACCGCAGCAGGATCCCTCCAATGCGGCGGTAATTACGCCGCGCATCCGGCCGAATCCGGAAACGCCCGAAACGGCAACCGACCGGCGCGCCAATATTCGTGTCGACACGACGCTGGTGCTCATCCCGGTCACCGTCACGGACCCCATGGGCCGTTTCGTCACGGGTCTCGATAAGGAGAATTTTAAGGTTTACGAGGATAAAGTCGAGCAGGAAATCGCCGATTTCTCCAGCGAGGACGCTCCGCTTTCCGTCGGCATCGTGTTCGACAGCAGCGGCAGCATGGGAGCCAAGCTGATGAAGTCGCGCGAAGCGGTGGCGCAGTTCATGCACACGGCCAATCCGCAGGACGAATTTTTCCTGGTCCAGTTCAACGACCGGCCGGAGCTGATGGTCCCCTTCACGCCGGAGACCGAGGAGATTCAGAATCGTCTGACATTCACACAAAGCAAGGGCCGCACCGCGCTTTTGGACGGCGTGTACCTGGCCATGAACTTGATGAAAAAAGCGCGCAATCCGCGCAAGGCGATCCTCATCATCTCCGATGGCGGCGATAACTCCAGCCGCTATACTGAGAGTGAAGTGAAGAACGCGATCAAGGAATCGGACGTTCAGATCTACTCGATCGGCATTTTCGAACCGCTCTCGGCCCGCGGGCGCACGCCCGAAGAGGCGGCGGGACCATCGCTGCTCGCCGAGATCACCGAGCAGACCGGCGGCCGGCACTACTCCGTGGACAACCTGGCGGAGCTGCCCGATGTGGCGGCTAAGATCGGCATCGAGTTGCGCAACGAGTACGTGCTCGGCTATGCGCCCAAAAATCTCGCGCGCGACGGAAAATACCGCCGCGTGCAAGTGAAGCTGGTGAAGACCACCGGTCTGCCCCAGCTTAAAGCGATTTTTCGCACCGGATATTATGCGCCAACTCAATAGTATTTTGTTCGCAGCGTTTCTCGCGGGCTCCGCGGTGGCGCAGAACCCTCCGGCCAATCCGCCGCCGGCCGGCGCGCAGGATGACGCACCCACGTTCACCGCGGAAACCAACCTGGTTCCCTTGCAGGTGACCGTCACCGACAAGAATGGAAAGCTGCTGACCAACCTTCCACAGTCGGCGTTTCACGTGTATGAGAACGGCGTCGAGCAGACCATTAAGCTCTTCAAGCGCGAGGACGTTCCGGTATCGATGGGCATCATCATCGACAACAGCGGCAGCATGCGCGACAAGCGAAGCAGGGTCGCTGCCGCGTCCATGGCGCTGGTGAAGGCATCCAACCCGCAGGACGAGGTTTTCATCGTCAACTTCAACGACGATGCTTATCTCGATCAGAAGCTGACCAGCGATATCAAGAAGCTGGAAGAAGCTCTCGACAAGATTGACGCGCGCGGCGGAACGGCCATGCGCGACGCGATCAGCATGTCGATCGACTACGTGAAGCAGTATGGCAAGCACGATAAAAAAGTGCTGCTGGTGATTACCGACGGCAACGACAACACCAGCAACGAATCGCTCGAGCAGCTCTACCGTAAATCGCAGCAAAGCGGCGTCCTGATCTATTCGATCGGGTTGTTGAACGAAGAAGAGCCGCGCGAGGCGAAAAAGGCCAAGCGCGCGTTGAAAGAGCTCGCCGAAGCGTCCGGCGGGATGGATTATTACCCCAAGGATCTCGCCGACGTCGAGCGGATCACGCCGGTGGTGGCGCATGAGATCCGCAACCAGTACATCGTGGGATACATTCCCAGCAACACCGTGCTCGACGGCAAGTTCCGCCGCATCAGCGTGACGGTAAAGGCCGGCGGAAATCCGCTGGTGCGGACGCGCAACGGCTACTACGCAACGCCCAATCCGCCCAAGCCTCCCATCACCGCGAACGCGATTCACTAGTGATCCGGTTCCTGTGGACGGCCACGCGCCGCTACCGGCTGCGGCCGTGGAAAAGCCCCTACCTGCGCTGGCGCATCGAGACATATTCCGGCCTGCACGCGGAAAAAATCACCTTCTCTCAATTTTGGCGATTCGTGTGGCGCGAGCGCGTCGAGTTGTGGCGCTATCTCAAGTGGGTTTCCTCAATGCGGCGTGCTCATTAGCCGCGCGACGGGCTACTTCACCGCCATCCAGGCCAGAAACAGGCCGTCCGGCTCGACATCTTCCCAATACGAGATCGGCCGGCTGGAGACTTCGCGGCAATCGCGGGCCAGCAGCTTTTCGATCTCCTTGCGCTTGAACCACCGCTCCCATTCGGGTGTTTCGAGCCTTCCCCAAGCCTCCGCGTTCTTGTCGATGATCACGATTCGCCCGCCCGGCTTCACGATCCTGCACAATTCCGCGACCGCGCGCGGAATATCGACAGCGTGCTCGAGCGATTCGGTCGCGTAAGCGCCGTCGCAGGATCCCGAGGCAAGCGGCAGCGCGGTCATGCTCGCGGCGCAGCGCTCGATTCCCTCCGGCACGTGCGCGAGCATCGCTTCGGCCAGGTCGATCGCCACGACGCTCGCGGTGGGGTTGCGCTCGCACACGATGCGCGCGAACCGGCCCTTTCCGCAGCCCACGTCGGCCACGCGTTTGCCGGCGAGATCGCCCAGATGCTCCAGCACCAGCTTGACGTGAAAGATGCGCGGATCGATGGTCGTGGGATAATGCTCCTCGTCCGCGGCGGCGCGATTGAAAAACGCGCGAATTTCGCCGGCATCCGTCCGCTGGCGTGAAAACGGCCAGCGCATCAGGCTCTCGTCAGGAAAATCGGCATGCCGTATTTGTGCGAGTAGCTGGGACGATAGCGGTCCGTGTTGTACATGCTCGCCACGTCCACCTTGCGCGGCCCGAGCTGCGGATCGGGGATGGTCACCATGGTGTAGCATCCGCCCACCAGCGCGGCCATCAATCCGCTGCGCCCTTCGAGCACGGTTTCAAGCGCCATGTTGCCGAATGTCGTGGCGATCATCTTGTCCACGAAGTCCGGCTCGCCGCTGCGCAGATCGTAGGTGAGATCGCTTACGATGCTGTCCTCGCCGGTGCGCTTGCGAATCTCCGAGGCCAGCGCCTCGCCTACGCTCATCTTCTTGCGATGGCCGAACGCATCCGGGTCGCCGTACTCCTGCACCGTGTAGCCCTTCCAGCGCGCGCCCTCGGAGATCACCAGCAGGACGTAGTTGCTGCGCGTATCGCTTTTTTCCACCAGGAGCAGGTTGATGAGCTTCTCAATATCCACTTCGTACTCCGGGATGCAGCAGCGAATGGAGGTGACGTAGGCCGTGTACAGCGCCGTGAATCCCGCGTCGCGGCCGAAAATTCTGAAAATTCCGATGCGCTCGTGCGATCCCACCGTGGTGCGTTGGCGCCCAATCGCCGCCGTGGCGCGCGTGATCGCCGTGGAAAATCCGATGCAGTACTCGGTGTGCTGGACGTCGTTGTCCATCGTCTTGGGGATCGCGATCACGCTCACGCCGAGCTGGTGCAGCCGCGCCGCGTAGCTCAACGTGTCGTCGCCGCCGATAGCGACCATCGTGTCGATCTTCAACCCCTCCAAGTTCTTCATCACCTGGGAGCTTACGTCCCATGTATCGCCCTTTTGCGGAAAATTTCCGGATTTCAGGTTCTCCGGCAGCACCCGCATCTTGGAAGGATTGGTGCGCGTGGAATGCAGGACCGTGCCGCCGAAGCGGTCGATGGTGCGCGTGTTCTCGCGATTCAGCGGCCACACGTATTTTTCGCGGCTCTCCGCGTCGTCCAGGTTCAGGTTGGTGAGACCTTCCCATCCGCGGCGGATGCCGATCACCTCGCAGTCATTTTCAGTTCCCCGATACACCACGCTCTTGATCACCGAATTCAAACCCGGAACGTCTCCGCCTCCGGTCAGGATTCCGATTCTTCGCCGCAGCATAAATTTCAGTGTAAATGACCCGGCGGATCGCGGTCCGAGGTTACATCTGCCGGTTCGTTACTGGATTTTTTCCAGGTGCGCGACGGAAATTTTTCACGCTCCCGCAAGATACTGACCGATATTCCCAGCCGTGCCCGCCGCGCACAATCAATCTGCGGGCCGAGTACAGACGGCCCTGACCAGGAGGAAATAACACACATGCGAGTCCGGTTTCTGCTGCTTGCGCTCGGTGCGGCGTTGGTGAGCGCAAATCCGCTCACCCTGGTGTTCACCGGTGTCGGCACCGGCACATTGGGGAGCGACTCGTTCACCGATCAGAATTTTAGTTTCACGTTCAACATGAACACGATGGCCATCATCATGCCAAGCGATTGTTCGGGAGAACCCACGGACTACTGCACGGGCGATATTCCCGCGACCTTCAGCACCACGCTCGATAACGGAATGGCTGACACGGTTACGCTCGACGACATCGGTGTATTCGTGAACCCCACTGAAGCACGGCTGGGAATCTGGCAGCAAAGTCTCGGGACCGATTGGCTCACCATCACCGATACCACGGCTTCGTCGCCCTCGAAATCGCCCTTGGCGACGTACACGTTCAGCGTCCCTCCGGATTTCACCTTCGACGCGACCGGCGGAGAGGTCACCGCGCTCTCGCCCACCGAGGGATCGCTGACGACCACGACCGGCCTCTCTTTAGCGATCACTTCCGCCACCTCGCTCGACTTCAGCGGAACCGTGACGCCGACTGTTGTCATCCCTCCGCCGCCCACTCCCGGCGGTACGGGCACGGTTGGAGCAACCGCCGCGCCGGAGCCGTCCACGGCATCGCTCCTGCTGCTGGGAGGCGGAGGTATCCTTCTCGGACTGTATCGGCGTCGCCGCTAGGCGCGATCCCATCTCGCCAGGAAGTTCTCGCCGGCCTGGGTCTCGATCTCGCGGTCCAGGCCGCGCCGCCAGTTCAGCAGCCGCTTGTGCTTGAGATTCTCGAGCAGGCGTACATCGCGGCGGCGGGCGGCGACGGCCTGGATTTGCGCGGCGATGCGCTTCATGCACTCCGCGCGCCGCTGCTCCAGGCGCGTATACTCCGCTACCGCGTAGCGGCGGAACGCGTCGAACGCCCGCAGCTCCGATCCCTGGTGCGAAGCTCCGTGCGCGATCGCGTTTTCGCTGCGTGAGCGCTCCTGGTCGAGCGCCGCTTCGCTCGATTCGATGGCACGCAGCTCCGCGTACAGCCGCTCCAATTTCGATTCCTCTACCCGCGCCAGTGTCTCCCGCCAGTCGAGCGCCCGTCCCAGGGAAAATTCGAATTTCTTCATACGGCGTGCTGCCCGGCCAGCTCGGTGAGCCGCGCGCGCGTGGTTTCGATCGGCTCGCACAGGTGCGGCTCCTGGCGCAGGAAGTCCATCAGCCGGGGACGCAGCTTAATCGCGGAATCCAAGCGGGGATTGGATCCCGCCGCATAGGCGCCCAGGTTGATCAGATCCTCCGAGCGTTGATATTCGGCCAGCGCCTCGCGGACCGTGCGCGCGGCTTCTCGCTGCTCCGGCGCCGCCACGCGCGACGCGAGCCGGCTCACAGAGTTCAGAACATCGATGGCCGGATAATGCCCCATCGCCCCCAGCTCGCGCGAGAGAACGATGTGGCCGTCCAGGATGGCGCGCACCGCGTCGCAGATCGGCTCGTTGAAATCGTCGCCTTCCACCAGCACCGTGAAGAATCCCGTGATGGAGC
Source organism: Bryobacteraceae bacterium (assembly GCA_035501755.1). GTDB lineage: Bacteria > Acidobacteriota > Terriglobia > Bryobacterales > Bryobacteraceae > Palsa-187. The sequence goes on from DATJVN010000178.1 coordinate 15,194, forward strand.
CGGACTTAAAATTCCCCGCGCGCTCGAAAAGCTTGGGAAGCAGGCTGAACACGCTGGGCGTGTATCCTTTTTGCGACGGCGGCTCGCCCGCCGCCAGCCCGATCTCGCGCTGCGCCATGGCCAGCCGCGTCACCGAATCCATCACCAGCAGAACGCTTTTGCCCTGGTCGCGAAAATATTCGGCCACCGCGAGCGCCACGAACGCCGCGCGAATGCGCAGCGGCGCGGGCATGTCGGAGGTCGCCGCGATCACCACGCTGCGCTTCAGACCCTCCGCGCTCAATTCGTTTTCGAGGAACTCCCGCACCTCGCGGTTGCGCTCCCCGATCAGCGCGATCACGCTGACGTCCGCCGAATTGTGCCGCGCCATCGCGCCCAGCAGCGTGCTCTTGCCCGCGCCCGATCCGCCGAAGATTCCCACGCGCTGGCCTTCGCCTAAGGGGAGCAAGCTGTCGATCGCGCGAATTCCGGTGATCAGCGGCCGCGTGATATGCTCGCGCTCCAACGGTCCCGGGGCCGTCGCGAACAGATCGTACAAGCGGTCCGGCTCGACTGAGGGCAGCCCGTCCATGGGCCGGCCGAATCCGTCGAGCACTCGGCCCAGCAGATGCGGTCCGACCTCCACGCGCGCCGCCTCCGCCCGCGCGATTACCGTGTCGCCGAGCTGAATGCCGCCGGTCTCCTCAAGCGGCATCAGCAGCACGCGTTCATCTCGAAATCCCACCACCTGCGCCCGGACCGAGCGTCCATTCGCCGAGCGGATCTCGCAGAAATCGCCCGCCGCCGTCGCCGGACCGTCCGAAGCGACCAGCAGACCGATCAGCTCGCGCACATGACCCGCCGCGCGGAACGTGCTCATGCTCTCGAGCGCGTCCCGGTAAACGGAAAGCATCATTGCGCGCGCCTCCGCATGATGTCCGCGAACCCGCGGTCGATCTCGGCAAGCTGCGTGTCCACCGAGGCGTCCAGCTCTCCGCGCGAGGTCTCGAAGACCGCGCTTCCCGCCGCGAGCGATGAATCGGCTACGATCTCCACCCCCGGCGGCAACTCCAGCCGCGCGCGGCTCTGCTCGATCGTGGCCGCTTCCTTGGGCGACACCCGCAGCCGGTGCGTTTCGCGGGCGTTCAATTTCTGAAACGCCGCCAGCACCAGGCCCAGGATCGCGTCCGGGTCGGTCGAAAGCTCGCGATACAGGACCCGCCGCGCAATGGCGATCGCCAGCTTTACGGTGTCCTGCTCGGCCTCCGCGCGAAATTTCCGGCGCGCACCCGCCAGGTCCTGGACCACCGCATTGAACGCTGCGATGGCCGGTTCCAGCCGCTCCGCCGCGTGCTTGGCCGCCGCGGCTTCGGCCGCCGCGAAGCCCTGCTTGTACGCGGCAGCGACACGCGCGTCCATTTCGCGCTGGTCCATCGTCCCGGATCCGGATGACGGCCCCGGCGCGGCGCTGGGGACCGGCTGGGCCGGCGCGCGTCCCGGACGCCAGACCTCGCCCGACGCCGCCGCTTCTTCCCCACGCAGCAGCTTAGACGACATACTGTTCTCCCGTGCTGCCCTTCAGGCTGATTACGCCTTCCTGCTCAAGCTGCCGCACCACCGCGATGATCTGCTGCTGCGCCGCTTCCACTTCCTTGATCTTGATGGGACCCAGCGCCTCCATGTCCTCGCGCAGCATCTCCGCTCCGCGCTGGCTCATCCCCGCGAGCATGTGATTCTTCATCTGTTCGCTGGTGCCCTTCAGCGCCACCGTCAGAATCTTGCGGTCCACTTTGGCCAGCATTTCCTTCACCGCGTTCACGTCCAGCAGCAGCAGATCCTCGAACACGAACATCAGGTGGCGGATGGTCTCGCCCAGCGCGGGATTTTCTTTTTCGATGAACTCCAGAATCTCCCGCCCCGCGTTCGAATCCAGCCGATTGATCATCTCCGCCACGGCGTTCACGCCGCCGTAGGACTCGCGGCTCAGCTCGCCCAGCGACTTCAGCTTGGCTCCGATCACACTGGCGATCTTGGTGATGATCTCCGGCGAAATCTGGTCCAGGCTGGCCATGCGCAGCGTCACATCCGAGCGCAGATCGGCGGGCAGCGAGGACAACAGACCGGCCGCCTGTGCCGGATTCAAATGCGAAAGCACCAGCGCGATGGTCTGCGGATGCTCGCTGTGAATGAACTTGGCGAGCTGCTGCGGATCAGTCTTCTGCAGCGCGTCGAAGGAGACCGTCTCGTTATTCAGCGTCTTGATGAGCCGGTCGAAAATCTTGCGCGCCTGGTCCGGACCGAACGCGTTGTTGAGCACCTTGCGCGCATAATCCACGCCGCCCTTGATGACGTAATCGCGCGCCATGGACATCTGGTAGAACTCTTCCAGCACGCCCTCGGATTCCTCCGGCGTCAGCGTCTGCACACGCGCGATCTCCGCACTGATCTCCTGCACTTCCTCCTCGTCGAGCTCGCGAAAAATTGCGCTCGAAGCCTCCGGACCGATCATGATCATCAAGATGGCCGCCTTGCGGATGCCGGGCAGTGCCTCGGATTCGCGCTCGCCGATTCTAACCATGCAGCCACGTCCTCACGACGTGCGCCTGGTTCGGCGCATCGGTCTTCGCCTCGGTGGCGATGTGCTTGGTCAGGACCTCGGCCTTCTTGGTCTTCACCACGGGAACTTTCAGCGCCATCAACTGCTCCACTTCCTGGCGCGCTTTCTCTGCCGCCTGGTTGGCGAGCTTGGCCTCGATCTGTTTGGTGAGCTCCTCGACGGTAGGAGGCGCGGCCTCGATCGCCTGGGTCTGCTCCACCGTCATGCGCCGTTTCGCTGCGCGCCGCCGTATCACGACGAAGCCCACGATCAGCGCGACCATCGCACCCAGGCCGATTCCCGCGATCGCCATCGCGTTCTTCTTCATCAGCGCCTGCGCCCACTTCGGCGTCTGGACCGCCGCCGCCGCTTCCGCGGGTTTCTCCATCACCGCCGGTTCAGCTTGGAGTGTCGATTCGAACGGAAACGCTTCCACCACGAGTTGATCCCCGCGATTGGTATCCAGCCCCGCCGCGGCCGTGACCAGGTCCTTGATCACCTTCAGCTTTTCGGCCGAAGGCGCTTCGATGACGCGCTTGCTTCCCTCGAATCGCACGCTGTGATCCACCAGGATCGAAAGCGAAATGCGCTTGATCGAGCCCTGCGGAAGCTTGGTGTGCTTCACCGTCCGGCTGGTTTCGTAGCTGATGTTTTCCGTGTGGCGCTGGTAATTGCTCGCTCCGCTCACCGGTTTCACGACCGGCCGCGGCAGGTTCGACGCCGTTCCCGGCACGCCCGCCGCGATTGGCGCGGCCGGCCCGTCGTCGCTGCGCTGTGAGCTGGTCATCACCGATTTGGTCGGATCGTAAACTTCCTGGCTTTCGTCGCCGCTGGTCAGATCCACGTCGGCCGAAACGCTCGCGCGAAAATGCTCCGCCCCCAGCAGCGGCTCGAGCGTCGCCGCAATCTTGTTCTGTAAATCCCGCTCGACGCTCTTGCGATAATCGAGCGCTGCTTCGCTCGATTCCTCGTCGGCGCCCGCCGCGCGCGGCCGGTTCAGCAGGTTGCCTATCGTATCCACCAGCGAAACCTGTTCCGGCGCGAGCCCCGGCACCGCGCTCGCGGTCAACTGGCAGATCGCCGCCACGTTCTGCGGAGAAAGCGCGGCAGCGTGGCGCAGCTTCACTAGAATGCTCGCCTTGGCGGGCTGGCGCTGCTCGGTGTAAAGGGAATCTTTGGCGAAGGTCAGATGCACCCGCGCCATCTCGACTTCGCGAATCGACATGATGGAGCGCTCCAGCTCGCCTTCAATCGCGCGGTGATAATTCACCTGCTCGGCGAACTCGCTCGCTCCGAAATTGGCTTTATCGAACAGCTCGAACCCGATCCGGCCCGATTTCGGCAGCCCTGCCGACGCCATCTCGATGCGCAGCTCGGCAACTTTGGCCGAGGGAACCAGCACCGTGGTTCCGTTATCGGTCAGCCGGTACTCCACGCCCGATTCGCGCAGTTTCCCCAGCAGCGCTCCCGCGTCTTCCGCCGCCAGGCCCGAAAACAGCGGTTTGAAATCGCGCTCCTCGTTCCAGTGCGCGACCGCCGAGATTCCGCCGATGATCGCCAGCGCTATCGCCGCGATCCAGATGCGTTGCGAGACACTGAGCTTCTTGAAAAGTTGGGTGATCTGATTCATTCAGCTCACACCTGCATCTGCATCACCTGGTTGTACGCGGCGACGATCTTGTTGCGCACCTGCATGAACAACTGGAAGGAAAGCTCCGCTTGCTGGGTGCTGATGGCGACTTTGTGCAGCTCTTCGCCTTCGCCCGAAAGGAACCGGTTCACGCTCGACTGCGCGTTCTGCTGAAAGCTTTCGACCTTCGACACCGCGTCCGCGAACGCGGATTGAAACGCTCCTCCCGATGCCGTGCTCTGCGGCGCGGCCGGGGCCAGCGTGATGTGGGGAATCGATAAATGCGCGGGAAGAATGGGAGCTGCCATTTTCAGGTCCTCATAATGTCGATCGATCGCGAAATCATGTCTTTCACCGACGAGATCGCCGCCACGTTCGCCGCGTAGGACCGCTGCGAGTTCAGCAGATCCACCATGTCTTCCGCCGGATTGATATTGGGGAACGCCACATATCCGTTCGCGTCGGCGTCGGGATGTCCGGGCATGTAGCGCTTGATGGGATCGCGCGTGTCGGTGATCACGTCGGACACCGTCACCCCCGTTCCCACTTCATTCTGAAATACAGCCGAAAACGGAGAACTCTGCTCCTGGCTCGAAAAAACCACGTCCTGCCGCCGATACGGCCCGCCTTCCGGCGTACGCGTGGTCTCCGAGTTGGCGAGGTTCTGCACCAGCAGCTCCGCGCGCGTGCGCTCGGCCGACATTCCCGACGCGCTGACCTGCAACGATCCGAATAAGCTCATGACGAACCGCCTCCCTGGATGGCTTCCTGTACCGTTTTCAACTGGTCCTTCACCAAAACGGAAGCCAGATTGAAACGCATCTGATTTTCTGCGAGTAAACGCGCCTCGCGATCGACATTCACGTTGTTGCCATCGGGCTTTTCGACGAGCCCATCAGGCTGGATGGTCTGCGGCCGTTCGCCCTGCGTCAGCGTAGCGAACTCGAATTGAAAATCAATGTCTTGGGTCTTATAGCCGGGAGTATCGGCGTTGGCGATATTCGAAGCGACAAGTTTTTGGCGGGCGCTGAGCAGGTCCATGTAACGCTCGAGGTCCGCCGTCACTCCGTTGAGCATGACGCGATCAGGATTGCAACTAACGTTCCGTTCGGTGATGGACAATGGGCTAAGGCCGCTTGGATCCATCGGAAGTCCCGAAGCTCAAGTTCCTGCACGCCGAAAGCAATCTAATTCCAGCGAAGCTCGATCTCTTTCGTGCCCTCGCGACAGCCGAACTGACGTTGTCCCTCGCTCCCGGCGAGAAGGCCTGCCTAAAGACTCGGCCGGATGGGACGGTTCTGGACGGCCATCATCGAATTCGGGTTCTCGCCGAGCGTGGCGTGGACGTTGATTTGCTGCCGCGAGAGATAATGGAAAAGAGCGATGAACCCTGATCTGTTTTGGATTCCAGGACCGTGGCCGGGACGATTGGCGGTCATCACCCGTCCTCGGGGCGGCGATTGGATCGAAGACGAGGTCGACGGCTGGAAGCGGGCGGGCCTTGAGCTGATCGTTTCCTTGCTTGAAAACGAAGAAGCAAATCAATTGGAGCTGGCGGACGAAAACGTCAAAGCCAGTTCAAGAGGCATCCGTTTCATATCGTTTCCTATCCCGGATCGCGGTGTGCCCGCGTCTCTGCCGGATGCAGTCGGGCTATTGAGGGAAATCGTCAAGGAGCTCGGCCAGGGCAAGAATGTCGCGGTTCATTGCCGCCAGGGCGTGGGTCGTTCAGGCATGATCGCTTCCGGAGCGTTGGTGATGTCCGGTTCCGGGCCTCAGCCGGCGATAGAAGCAGTCAGTGCTGCACGCGGACAGCAGGTGCCCGAGACGCCGTCGCAGCTCAGATGGATTCAGAACTTGCCAACTGAGCTTCTGGTTGGAACTCGCTGACAGGGGAGTTCCGCCGGCAATTAGAACTTCACCTTCGGCGCTTCCTTGGCCGCGTTGTCCGCCTTGAAGTACGCATCCTCGCGCTGGAATCCGAACATGCTGGCCGCGATATTCTTGGGAAACAGCGCGATGTCGGTGTTGTATTTCTGCACAGTCTGGTTGTATCTGTACCGCTCGACGTTGATCCGGTTCTCGGTTCCGGCGAGCTCGTCCTGCAAGCGCAGAAAATTTTCGTTGGCTTTGATATTGGGGTAATTTTCGACCACCACCATCAGCCGGCCCAGCGCCGTATCGAGCTGTTGATTAGCCTGGATCTTTTCCGCGGGCGTTTTCGCGCCCATCATCGCCGCGCGCGCTTCGGTCACCTCGCCGACCACTTTCTCCTCGTGTGCCGCCGACCCCTTCACCGTCTCGACGAGATTCGGAATCAGGTCGAGCCGTCGCTGCAGCGCCGCGTCCACCTGCGCCCAGGACCCGTGAATCGCCTCGCGCTCGGCCACCAGATCGTTGCGCGCCGTCATCAGGCTTCCGCCGAGCAGCAATCCCGCCAAAACCAGCACTCCCAAAACCACCAATGCAGCTTTCATATTTTTGTTCTCAAGAATTCACGTTCATCATTAACGGCCATCAAATTCTGTCGACGAACTCCACCAGCCTGCGAATACAATCCAGGTATTTCGCAAATAATTCGCCGGGATCTCCCGGATCGACTCCCGACCTATCCTCGCGGATGTCGAGCAGAATTTCGAACGGCAGCACGTCCATTTTGAGCACGTCCGAAATCTGGTGCACCACCGCGCGCCTCTCGGTCTTCGCATCGATTCCCGCCGCCACCAGCGCATGCCGGCCGAGCACACAGAACGTCGATATTGAGTCGACGCACAGCCGCAGCAGCGCCACCGGATCGGACAGCACCCGCGCGCCCTGCTGCCGCAGCCGGAACAGCTTCGCGCGCAGCTCGTGCTCCACCTGCACCCGATAAAACGAACTGTCCACCTTGACGTCCGCGATCAGGTCCGGCCCGTACAGCACCTTGCGCCGATCTTTCATGTCGCGAAACTCGATGGGAAAACAGTCGGCCGAGTTGTGCACTTCCTCTTCACTCATCAGCGTCGGCATAGGATGGTTGTGCTCGCGCCACCATTTGAGAATCGGCTCGGCCTCGGAGAGCTCGCGCGGGCTAATCTCTTTGAGCACGCACAACACGTTCAGATCTGAAAATTTCTGATGATGATCTTCGCCCGCGGCAGACCCGTACAGCACCACCGAGACCAGCCGGTCGCTGAACGCGTGCTCGAATTTGGTCACCAGCTCTTTCAGTTCGTCCATTTTCGTGTAGGACAGCGGGTCTTGGCTCGCAACGCGATCACCAGTCGCTCGACGCTCCACCACCGCCCGAATCGCCGCCGCCGAATCCGCCCCATCCTCCGCCGCTCGCCCCTCCGCCGAATCCGCCGCTGCTCCATCCGCCTCCGCCGCGTCCCATCATATTACCCAGAAGCATGCCGGCGAGGAAGCCCGTGCCTCCTCCGCCACGTCCGCCCGTGATCCGCCCGATGATCCACAGGAAGAAGAACACGCCCAGCAGGATCAGTGGAAACGGAATCGTCCCTCCGCGCGGCGCCGGACGACCGACGCGCCGAACGCCCACCTGCGGCGCAAGCACTACGCCTTTTGACGCCGCGATCTTTTGGCCGAACTCATCCGCCGCCGCCAGAATCGCGCCGCCGTAATTCCCCTGCCGCAGAATCGGACGAATCCCGCGCAGCACATCGCCCGCGTCGCCATCCGTGATCACCGGCTCGAGCCCGAATCCGATCTCCGCCCGATCCTTGCGATCCTTCACCGCGAACAGCAGCAGGATGCCTTCGTCCTTGCCCTTTTTCCCGATGCCCCACTCGTGATACAGCTTGTTGGCGTCGTCATCGATCGGATCGCCGTCGAGCGTATCCACCAGCACGATCGCCATCTGCGCGCCGGTCGAGCGCTCCAGATTCGCGCAGTAATCCTCCAGGCGCTGCTTTGCCGCGGGGCTCAGCACGTGAGCGAAATCGTTCACATAACCGGTCGGTTTTAATTTGGATGTATCGAGTGCGAACGCGAAGCATGCCGTAAGCACTGCCATCCATGCAGCGCGACCCATCAGCCCAACGTTACGCATTTAGCGGACAGGCGGACCCGTCAAATCCTCTCTGCGGACGCGGAACCCTTCGAGCCTTCCCAGCATCGCCACCGCCATGTTCTTCGGATCGAAGAACTGCTGCGCCAGCTTTTGCACTTCCTCGGCGCCGACCCTCTCCACGCTGTCGAGCATCTCATCGAGCGAGAAGAAGCGCTTGAAATACAGCTCCTGCCGCGCCAGGTTGCCCATGCGGTTCGAGGTCGATTCCAATCCCAGCACGAACGAACCTTTCAAATGATCCTTCGCGCGCCGCAGCTCTTCCTGCGTGACTTTTTTATCCACCAGCTCGCGCAGCTCCCGCACGATCGATTCCACCACCTTGCCCGCCGACCGCAGCGACGTCCCCGCGTAAATCAGCATGCACCCCGCGTCGCGATACATGGTCAATTCCGAATACACCGTGTACGCCAGGCCCTGCTTTTCGCGGATATTCTGGAACAGCCGCGAGCTCATCCCGCCGCCCAGAATCGCGTTCAGGATATAGCAGGCGAAGCGCTCCTCGTGCGGCATCGGAATCGACGGTACGCCGATATACACGTGCACCTGCTCGAGCGAATTCTTGTCGCGGAACACCAGCGGCGCGTGCGGGTGCGGGGCTTGTTCGAGTTTCCTCGCGCGCCGTGGTTTCAGGTCGCCGAAATAATCCTCGGCCAGCCGCACCAGCCGCCGGTGATTGAGACTTCCCGCGGCCGTGATCAAAATATTGGAAGGCCTGTAAAACTGGTGGTAGTATCGTTCAACTTTGTCGCGGTCGAACGCGCGGATGGTCTGCTTGGTCCCCAGAATCGGCCTTCCCAACCCGTGTCCTTTCCAGAAATTGCTCGAAAAGATTTCGTGGATCAGGTACTCCGGATTGTCCACTTCCATCTTGAGCTCTTCAAGAATGACGCCTTTTTCTTTCTCGATGTCGGCTTCCTCGAACAGCGGATTGCGCACCAGGTCCGCGACCACGTCGAAGGCTTCGGGCAGGTGCTCATCGAGCACCTTGGCGTTGTAGCTCACCAGTTCCTTGGAAGTGAACGCATCCAGGCCGCCGCCGATCGAATCCACCGATCGCGCGATCTGCTCGGCCGAGCGGTTCTTGGTCCCCTTGAACACCATGTGCTCGATGAAGTGCGAAATGCCGGTATCCTGCGGACCCTCTTCGCGCGACCCGGTGCCGATCCAGATCCCCACAGAAACGCTGCGCACGTGCGGCATGCGTTCGGTCACCACGCGAATCCCGTTGGGCAGTGTCGCGCGATGGATTTCCTCGAAGCGGAGCGGTGGTTTGCGAGCCATGATCCTCAACTTCATTTTACCTTGCCGGCTCGCGGCGGTCCTAATGGTAACATGGGAGGGACATGCCAGAATTTCTCCAAAACATTGTAGGAATGGAACTTGGCGAAATCCAGGCAGCCTTGGGATCGTCCCAGCCCCGCTTCCGTGCCCGGCAGATTTACGATGCGATTTATCGCCGTAAAATCATGGATTTATCGGCGATTTCCACACTTCCCCAGCCGCTACGGGAAAAATTGGCCGCGGAACTCCCCGTCGGCCTTCCCGAGGTCGAAAAACGTTTCGATTCCCGGGATGGAACCCGCCGGTACCTGTTACGTTTGGCCGACGGAAAGACCGTGGAAACGGTGTGGATGCCTGAAGGCGAGCGATCCACCATATGCATTTCGAGCCAGGTCGGCTGCCCGGTCAATTGCGCGTTCTGTCTGACCGCGCTGCTCGGCCTGGAGCGCAACCTGACCGCGGGCGAAATCGTCGGCCAGGTGATGCGCCTCGCCTGCGATCACCATCTCGAAGCGAACACGGATCGCGTGAACATCGTCATGATGGGCCAGGGCGAGCCGCTGCTGAACCTCGCCAATGTGATTAAAGCCACGCGCCTGCTGACCGATCCGGAAGGCATGGCGATTTCTCCGCGCCGCATCACACTCTCCACTTCCGGCATCATTCCGAAGATCGTGGAGATGTCGCGTGAGCCGGTGCGGCCCAAGCTCGCCATTTCTCTCAACGCGTCCACCGAGGAGCAGCGCCGCGAGCTGATGCCCATCACCGGCAAGTATCACCTCAAAGATCTGCTGGAGGCCTGCCGCGCCTATCCGCTGCGCCCCTGGGAAAAGCTGACGTTTGAATACGTGCTGCTCAAGGCCGTGAACGATTCCGACGCCGACGCGCGCAGAGTTGTAAAACTTCTGGCTAATCTGAACGCGAAAGTAAACCTGATCGCGCTCAACCCCGGTCCTGGAATCGATTTCGAAACTCCGTCGCCCGAGCGCGTCGTCCAGTTTCAATCGATCGTGCGCAGATCGATGCCGTGCTTCGTGAGAAAACCTCGCGGCCTCGACGTTTTCGCGGCGTGCGGGCAGTTGAAGCGGATGGACCCGCTCCTTAATCCGCGACTCGCAGCGGCACGGTGAAATGCAACGTGGTCCCTTCGCCGAGTTTGCTTTCCACCCAGATCTCGCCGCCCATCATGTGAACCAGGCGTTGCGAAATCGTCAGTCCCAGCCCCGTTCCGCCGAAACGCCGGCTGATGGATCCGTCGGCTTGCGAGAAAGCGTGAAAGATCGAGTCCAGCTTCTCGGGCGCGATTCCGATTCCGGTGTCGCGCACTTCGAAGTGCAGCCGCGGCCCTTCCAGCCGTACGCCGAGCGCCACGTCGCCGCGCTGGGTGAACTTGATTGCGTTGCCCATCAGATTCACGATGACCTGACGCAAGCGCAGCGGGTCGCCGTGCATCAAGCCCGGAATGTCCTCGCCGATCTCGGACCGGATCCGCAGCCCCTTCTGGCCCGCCGCTACCGCCAGTACTTTGATCGCCTCTTCGATCATCTCCCGCAAGTCGAAGCTTGTCAGCTCGAGCTCCATCTTGCCGGCCTCGATTTTCGAAAAGTCCAGAATGTCGTTGATGATCCGCAGCAGGGTCTCCGCCGATATCTGGATGGTCTCGACATAATCGCGCTGCTCCTCGGTGAGCTCGGTTTCAAGCGCCAGCGCGGCCATGCCCATGATGCCGTTCATGGGCGTGCGGATTTCGTGGCTCATGTTGGCCACGAACTCACTCTTGGCACGATTGGCCGCTTCCGCCGCGGCGGCCGCACGCTCCCATTCCTGCTCGAAGCGTTTGCGGTCGGTAATCTCGATGAACGTGCTTTCGATGCGTCCCGGTCCGCTTTCGTCCAGCGTGAAATTCGCCAGGACCCAGAACAGCTCGCCGTTGGTGCGGCGCAGTTGCATTTCGAGGTTGCGGATCGTTTTTTCCGCCTTCAGCCGCTCGATCAGTTTGGCCCGGTCTTCCCGATGGACATAGCTCGCATAGGCGTCCGGCCGGTCCTCGAGCGTGTAGCCGAGCATTTCGGCGCACGCAGCGTTGCAATCCAGAATCCGCCCGTCCAGCGTGGTGCGAATCACTCCGCACTGGTTATTTTCAAACAGGCGCCGGTAGCGCCGCTCGGAGCGGCGTAAAGCTTCCTCCGCCTTCACACGGTCGCCGATGTCGTGTGAAATGGTGGCGAGGCCGGTGATTTCGCCGCGGGAATCGCGAATCGGAAAGAGCGAAACCGCGATATTCACCGGCTCGCCATTTTTTTTCATCCGGATGGTTTCAAAGTGCGAGATGCTCTCGCCTTTTTGGATGCGCTCGATCAGCCCGAGGCATTCCTCGACGCGATCGGGCGGCACGATCAAGCTGATATGCCTGCCCACGGCTTCCGCGGCAGTGTATCCGTATACATTTTCAGCCCCCTTGTTCCAACTCAGGAGGATTCCGTCCAAGGTCATTCCCAGAATCGCGTCATCGGAGGATTCGACGATAGACGCGAGGAATTGGGCGGCGCGCTCCGCCATTTTTCCATCGGTGACGTCGCGAATGATCGCCGCGCAGCCTGCAAATTTCCCGTCCGAATCCTGAAAAGGGCTGACGCTGAGCGAGATATTTCGCCGGGCGCCATCGCGCCGCAGCGCCAGGCCTTCGAACGCCGGGACCGCTTCGCCGTTTGCGAGGCGCGCGTAAATACCGCGAAGATCGTCCCAATGCTCGGAGGGAATCAGCATGGAGATCGGCTTGCCCAGAATCTCTTTAGCCGTGTATCCGTACAAGGCTTGCGCCGCGGGGTTGCAGGATACCAGAATTCCCTCGGCATCCGTTCCCAGAACCGCGTCGGTCGAGGACTGGATCACCTGAGCCATGAACCGGCAGGCCTCCTCCTGCTTCCGACGCTCGGTGACGTCCTGTTTGACGGCGATGAAATGCGTCGGCGCGCCCGATGGTCCGCACAGCGGCATCACCGTCATCTGCTCGGTGTACAGGCTGCCGCACTTGCGCCGGTTCACGATATCTCCGCTCCAGGTTTCGCCCGAAAGGATGGTTCCCCAAAAACTCTCGTAAAATTCCGGGCCGTGTGCGCCCGAGCGCCACAGCCGTGGGGTCTGTCCGATGGCTTCCTCGGCGGCAAATCCCGTCATCTGGGTGAAGGCGGGATTGACGAACAGAACCCGGCCCTGATCGTCGGTGATGACCACGGCTTCGCGGACGCCGAGGATCGCCGCGGCCAACTGGTGGTCGGTCAGCTCTCCGACCGGCGCCGGCAGTGCTCCGAATTCGGTTGCTAGGGGTTGCATTCGTTTATAACGGCAACTCATGGACCATATCGTCCAGCGCTCTAAAAGAATGTAGACTCGGGATTAAATAAGTTGAAAGCCCGATGAATCGCGCCGCCATTTCCGTGCCGTTCCCGTTGGCTATGTGAAACGCCTGAGGCGAAAACGCCCAACCGTCTCCTGAAGACGCCGCGTTTGCGTTCTGTCATTCTAGGAAACATGAACATCGGAATCCTGGGAAGCGGTCACGTCGGCGGAACGCTCGGCGAACGATGGGCAAAGCTCGGCCACCATGTTTTTTTTGGGTCGCGCGAGCCCCACAAGCTGACCGATCTGGTGAAACGTTCGGGCGCGACGGCCCGCGCGGTCGATGTTCCAGAAGCGGTGCAGTCGGCCGAGATCGTGGTCGTGGCGCTGCCTTGGGGCGCCTCGAAAAAGGTGCTCGAGTCTCTCGATTTGAAGGGCAAAATCCTGCTCGATTGCATGAATCCGCTTCTTCCCGATCTCTCCGGCCTGGAACTGGGCACCACGACGTCGGCCGGCGAAAAGGTCGCGGAGTGGGCGCGCGGCGCAAAGGTGGTCAAGATCTTCAACACCACCGGCTACAACAACATGGCCAATCCGGACTACGGCGGCGAGCGGTCCGCGATGTTCTACTGCGGCGACGACACGCAGGCCAAGGAGATCGCCCGACTGCTGGCCGCCGAGTTGGGTTTCGAGCCCGTTGATTCGGGTCCGCTGTCGAATGCGCGCCTGCTGGAGCCGCTGGCGATGCTGTGGATCTGGCTGGCGCTGAAGGGCGGCATCGGCCGCGACATCGCCTTTCGCCTGCTGAAGCGGTAAAGACGATGGAAGATCCGTGGACCTCCCTGCGCGAGCTGACCTTCGCGCGGATTGCGCTGGGGCGCGCAGGCCACAGCCTTCCCACCCGCGAGATCCTCGCGTTCCAACTGGCCCATGCCCGTGCCCGCGACGCCGTTCATCGGACGCTCGAACCCGGCGAATTCCCCAACGCAACTCGCCTGCACAGCGCGGCTCGCGATCGCGCGGAGTACGTGCGCCGCCCCGATCTCGGGCGCAGGCTCGACGCCGCATCCGCCGAGCGCATCAAGCGTGGCGATTGGGACGCGGTCATCATCATCGCCGACGGACTTTCGGCGACCGCGGTTCATCGCCACGCACAGCCGGTAATTGACGCGCTGCTTCCGTTGCTCGAAGGCTGGCGCATGGCGCCGTTGTGCGTCGCCGAGCAGGCGCGTGTGGCGATCGCCGACGAGATCGGCGAACGAATCGGCGCGGCGCTTTCCGTGATTCTGATCGGCGAGCGCCCCGGCCTGAGCTCGCCCGACAGTCTCGGCGCGTATCTCACGTGGTCGCCGCGCGTGGGCCGGACCGACGCCGAGCGCAATTGCGTTTCAAACATCCGGCCGGAGGGACTCGAGCCGAAGCTCGCGGCGGAGCGGATCGCGATGCTGATGCGCGCGGCTCGCGAGCGGCGGCTCAGCGGAGTCGCGCTCTCGGCGCAGCTCGCGGGCGGGCCCGCGATTTCCTAATTCGCCCGGGAGCCAGAACGCGATCAGTTCCTGCTCGCTTCCCCGAAAGCGGCTGCAATCGCACCGACCGATCCCCGGCACCTCGGCCGCATCGGTGTACTGCCACAGGGTCAAGTCATTCCAATTGGGAGGAACCACTGCGGAGGATCCGTATTGCGCCAGCCACAGCCAGCACTGAGCGAGCACGGGGTCTTTCGCGCCGTCCAGCAGTTGCTTCAAGTAATCGCCGCCGTAAAGACCCGGCCAGCGTCCGGTAACGCTTTGAATATAAGTCACAAAATCGCGGGCCTGCGGAAGCGTCATGGACGGACCGCTTGGGTTCGTTTCGCAATCTAGCGCTACCAGAACCGACGCGTCCGGCTCCGTTTTCTCAAGAAAGAACCGCGCCTGCTCCGTACCATCGGCGCAGGTTCCGAAGTGATAGGCGCCCCACAGCAGTCCCGCGCCGGTGGCCGATACGTGGCGCGAAGAGTAGGCAGGATCAACAAAAGACGTACCTTCAGTGGCTTTGTGAATCACGGCCATGATTCCGGCGGATCTCGCGAGCGCGAAATCGGGATTCGGATTATAGTGCGACAGATCGATGATGGCGCCGTTTAACTCTTCCATCCACCTTCATTGAACGCCCGCCGATCCGCCAATCAATTTCCGCCGAATCGCGAAGTGGTTGATGTTACACTGAAATTAACCCCATGCGATTCGGTGTCGTCGTGTTTCCAGGAAGCAATTGCGATCACGACGCCTGGTATGCGCTCTCGCACAATCTCGGCCAGCAGGCCCAATTCATCTGGCACGACTCTACTTCGCTCGGCGGCGTCGATGCGGTGATCCTTCCCGGAGGTTTCGCTTACGGGGACTACTTGCGCTGCGGGGCTATCGCCAAATTTTCGCCGGTGATGGCTGCGGTGCGGAAGTTCGCCGAAGCGGGCGGGTTGGTGCTCGGGATCTGCAACGGTTTCCAGGTGTTGGTGGAGAGCGGAATGCTGCCGGGCGCGCTGCTGCGCAATCGCGATTTAAGATTCGTCTGCCGGCCGGTGACGCTGCGCGTGGAGAACGTCAATACGCCGTTCACGTCCTGCGCTTCGCCGGGCCAGTTGCTGAAAATTCCGGTGGCGCACGGCGAAGGCTGTTACTACGCGGACCAAGCAACGCTCGAAATGCTCGAAAAGGAGCAGCGCGTGATTTTCCGCTATGTCGATAATCCCAACGGATCGCTCAACGACATCGCCGGGATCTGCAATGAGCGCCGCAACGTGCTGGGCTTGATGCCGCATCCCGAGCGCGCCGCGGACGAGCTCATGGGGTCGACCGACGGGCGCGTGATTTTCGAGAGCATGGTGCAGGCGCTGGTTGCGGCCGCATGAGCTTGACGCCCTTCGAGCTCGATAAAGTCCGCTCCATTCTCAAGCGCGAACCCACGGAAACCGAAACCGGGATTTTCACGGTGATGTGGAGCGAGCACTGCTCGTATAAAAGCTCGCGCCTGCATTTGAAGAAGCTTCCGACGCGCGGCAAGGGCGTTTTGCAGGGGCCCGGCGAGAACGCGGGGATCATCGACATCGGCGACGGCTGGGCGATCGCGTTCAAGATCGAATCGCACAACCATCCCAGCTTCATCGAGCCGTTCCAGGGCGCCGCGACCGGAGTGGGCGGCATTCTGCGCGACATTTTCACCATGGGCGCGCGGCCCATCGCGGTGATGGACGCGCTGCGCTTCGGGCCGCTCAGCGAGCCCAGGAATCAGCGCATTCTTGAAGGCGTGGTCAGCGGCATCGCGCATTACGGAAACTGCTTCGGCGTGCCGACCATCGGCGGCGAATGTGTGTTCGAGCCGTGCTACAACGGCAATCCGCTGGTGAACGTTTTTGCGCTGGGCGTGTTCCGGCACGACGAAATCTTTTTTGGACGCGCGTCGGGCGTTGGGAACCCGGTCATTTACGTCGGCGCGAAAACGGGGCGCGACGGGATCCACGGCGCGTCGATGGCGTCGGCCGAATTCACTGAAGAGTCGAGCCAAAAGCGGCCCAACGTGCAGGTGGGCGATCCGTTCATGGAAAAGCTGTTGCTTGAAGCGTGCCTGGAGGCGATGCACACCGGCGCGATCGTCGGCATACAGGATATGGGCGCGGCGGGACTCACCTGCTCGACGTGTGAAATGTCCAGCCGCGCGGGAACGGGCATGGAGGTTGATCTGGCGCTGGTCCCGCAGCGCGAAACGGGGATGTCGCCGTATGAAATCATGCTCTCCGAATCGCAGGAGCGCATGTTGCTGGTGGCCGAAAACGGCCGCGAAGACGAGGTTTTCGCGGTGTTCCACAAATGGGGCCTGGATGCGGCGACCGTCGGCCGCGTGACCGGCGACGGCAAGCTGCGCGTCAAAGATCACGGAAAAATTGTCGCCGAAATTCCCAGTCGGGAGCTGGCCGACGAGGCACCGCTCTACGATCGGCCGCATAACGCCGCGCCGTATCGCTCGGCGCCGATGGAAGCTCCTGAATTTCACAGCAACGATCTGAATGGCGACCTGTTGAAGCTGCTCGGTTCCGGCGATATCTGTTCGAAACGCTGGATCTGGCAGCAGTACGATCATTCGGTGCGAACCAACACGGTCGAGGGTCCCGGCGGCGACGCGGCGATTGTGCGCATCAAGGAGACAGGCACCAGTATCGCGATGGCGCTCGACGGCAACGGCCGGTATTGTTCGCTTTCGCCGCGCGAGGGCACGCGGCTGATCGTGGCCGAGTGCTGCCGCAATCTTTCCGCGGTCGGCGCGCTGCCCGTGGCAGCGACCAACAACCTGAATTTCGGCAATCCGGAGCGGCCAGAGATCATGGCGCAGATGGTCGAATCGATTGAAGGACTCGCCGAGGCGTGCCGGCAATTCGAAACGCCGATTACCGGCGGAAACGTTAGCCTGTATAACGAAACGCTGGGCGAGGCGATCTGGCCGACGCCGGTGGTGGGGATCGTCGGGCTGATGAAGACCGCCCAACCGATGACCATTCCGTTCAAGAACGAAGGCCGCGCGGTGATGCTGGTGGGCGGAATGGGAGCATGTGATGCGACGCGTTTCGGCGGGACGCAATACGCGAAAGTGGTGCTCGACCGGATGTGGGGATTGCCGCCGGCGCTCGACATGGATTACGAAAAGCGCGTGCAGGCCGCGATTCGTGAAATTGTGAACAGCGGGTTCGCCGAATCGGCGCACGATCTTAGCGACGGCGGCCTGGCCGTCGCGCTGGCGGAGTGCTCGATGGGCGGAGTGGGAGCATCGGCCGAGCTTTCGACGGATCTTCGCCCAGAATTCGCTTTGTTTCACGAAGCGCCGTCGCGCGTGCTGGTTTCAACCGCGGCGCCCGAGGAAATCGAGCGGATCGCCCGCGCGCACAACATCGAATGCGTGCGGTTGGGCGTTACAATGAAGGAGTGGTTGCGGATCAGCAACGATTCGATTACGTGGATCGATTGCCCCGTCGAGCAGCTTCGTGAAGTCTGGGAGCACGCTCTCGAAAATCAGCTCTCCCCCGTGCCGGTCTGAGGAGGGGACAAGTGTTCGACAAATTCCACGATGAATGCGGCGTCGTCGCAATCTACGGCCATCCCGAGGCCTCCAATCTCGCCTACCTGGGACTGTACGCGTTACAACACCGGGGACAGGAAAGCGCGGGAATCTGCTCGAGCGACGGCCGCCAGATCTATTGCCACAAAGCGATGGGCCACGTTGCGGATATTTTCACACCGGAGGTTTTGGGCCGTCTGCCCGGCGATCACGCTATCGGCCACACGCGCTATTCGACCGCGGGCGATACGGTTCTGCTCAACGCGCAGCCGTTTTCGGTCGCGTGCAACAAGGGACGCATCGCGGTCGCGCATAACGGCAACATCACCAACGCGGGCGAGCTGCGGCGCGAACTGGAGCGTGAAGGCTCCATCTTTCAGGCTTCGAGCGACACCGAAGTGATTTTGCATCTGGTGGCGCGGTCGCGCGAACGGACCCTGGCGGGGGCGCTGCGCGAGGCTTTACTGCAACTTGAAGGCGCGTTTTCGCTGGTGTTTCTGGCCGAGGACCGGATTCTGGTGGCGCGCGACCCGCACGGCTTCCGTCCGCTCGCTTTCGGGCAGATGGAGTTGTCCGGCGACGGCATCTGCTACGTGTTCGCGTCGGAGACCTGCGCCTTCGACCTGCTCAACGCGGTTTACCTGGACGACGTCGAACCCGGAGAGATGATGATCGCCAGCGCGCAGGGTATCGACCGCGAGCGCTACGCGCCGGCGCGCGAATCCGCCCATTGCGTCTTCGAGCACGTGTATTTCTCGCGGCCCGATTCGATTGTGTTCGGGCGCCCCGTCGAGGAGTCTCGGGAGATGCTGGGTCGCCTCCTGGCGCGTGAGCAGCCGGTGGATGCCGACGTGGTGGTGCCGGTGCCCGATTCAGGGGTCGCGGCGGCGATCGGCTACGCGGCGGAAGCGGGCATTCCTTTTCGGCAGGCGCTGATCCGTAATCACTACGTGGGCCGGACCTTCATCGAGCCATCGCAGGCGATTCGCGATTTCGGGGTGAAACTGAAATTGAACCCGGTGCGGCACCTGCTCGAAGGAAAGAGGGTGGTCCTGGTGGACGATTCGATCGTGCGCGGGACGACCAGCCGCAAAATTGTCCGCATGGTTCGCGGGGCGGGTGCGCGCGAAGTGCATCTGCGGATTTCCTGCCCGCCCACGATTTCGCCGTGTTTTTACGGAGTGGACACGCCGACCAAGGGTGAGCTGATTGCGTGCGACCATTCGACGGAGGAGATCCGGCGCTTCGTGGAAGCGGACAGCCTGGGATATCTTTCCCTGGCTTCGCTGCGCAAAGCCGTGGGGGACGATCAACGGCACGAATACTGCTATGCGTGTTATACGGGCGATTATCCGACGGAGCTGGTGAATATCGAGGAGCTGATCGCTGCACGGCCGAAGCGGTATTAAG
>DATJVN010000179.1:0-8327 GCA_035501755.1 Bryobacteraceae bacterium
CGAGTGCCGGGAGCTGGCGCTTCCGATCGCGCAGGCGCTGATCGACCGGAAATTGTCGGCGGAGCGGCCGGTCGCGATTCTTTCCGGAAACGACATTGAGCACGCGCTACTCGCGTTCGGCGCTATGTACGCCGGCATCCCGTACGTGCCCGTCTCTCCCGCGTATTCGTTGATCTCTTCGGATTTTTCCAAGCTGCGCTACATTTTCGGACTGGTGACGCCGGGCTTTGTGTTTGCAAAGGGAGCCCAGTATCAGCGGGCGATCTCCGCGGTGGTTCCGCAGGACGTCGAGGTGATGACGGGCGAGGATTTTCCGCGGCTCACTGCCACGCGCGTCACGCAGGATGCCGCGGATGCGCACGCCAAAGTGGGACCGGATACGATCGTCAAGATTCTGCTGACCTCCGGTTCGACAGGCATGCCGAAGGGGGTGATCAACACGCAGCGCATGTGGTCGAGCAATCAGGAAATGGTGCGGCACTGCCTGGCGACGGTGGAGGATGAGCCTCCCGTGATTGTCGACTGGCTGCCGTGGAATCACACTTTCGGCGCCAATCATGATTTCGGCCTGGTCCTGTACAACGGCGGATCGATGTATATCGACGATGGCCGGCCGCTGCCGGGAGCCATCGAGGAGACGGTGCGAAATCTGCGCGAGATCGCTCCGACGATTTATTTCAATGTTCCCAAAGGGTACGAGGCGCTGATTCCGTACCTGGAGGCCGAGCCGGCGCTGCGCGAACGCTTTTTCAGCCGGCTGAAGGTGATGTTCTATGCCGCGGCCAGCCTGTCGCAGAACGTGTGGGACGACCTCGAAAGGCTGTCGATTCGCACGTGCGGGGAACGAATCCGGATGGTGACCGGGTACGGCGCGACCGAGACCGCTCCGCTGGCGCTGTTCGGCGGCAAGGAGATCCATCGCGCGGGGATGGTGGGCGTGCCGGTGCCCGGTGTCGAGCTGAAACTCACGCCGGTCGAGGGCAAGCTCGAGGCGCGTCTGCGCGGGCCGGTCGTGACGCCGGGCTATTGGCGGCAGCCCGAACTGACGCGGGAAGCGTTCGACGAGGAAGGATTCTATCGCCTGGGCGACGCACTCAAGTTCGCCGATCCGGAAGATCCGCGAAAAGGATTCGTTTTCGACGGGCGCATCGCGGAGGATTTCAAATTGTCGAGCGGCAACTGGGTCAGCACCGGTCCGCTGCGCGTGGAGTTCATTACTCACTGCGCGCCCTACGTGCGAGATGTGGTGATCGCGGGGCACGATCGCGACGAGGTGACGATGCTGATTTTTCCGGATATCGCGGCATGCCGGGGGCTCTGTCCCGGGTTGAGTAGCGATGTACCGGTCGGCGAGGTTGTAGCGGCGGACCCGGTTCGCGCGAAGTTTGGCAGCCTGCTCGAGGATCTGGCGCGACAGGCAGGCGGCAGCTCCCACCGCATCGCTCGAGCACTTCTGCTCATCGATCCGCCGTCGCTCGACGCGCACGAAATTACGGATAAGGGCTCGCTCAATCAGCGGGCGATTCTGGAACATCGCGCGGCGCTGGTGGAGGAATTGTACGCGGTGCCGCGGTCGCCGCGCGTGATTTCGATCGATCGAGGAGGGTCATAAGAATGCCCGGATTGAGGGCGCTGTGGGACGACGTGTGGCTGCTCGACGGCGTGCGGACGGCATTTGCCGAATATGCGACGGTTCTGTCGCTGGTTTCGCCGACGGACCTCGGTATCAAGGTCGCACGCGCGGTTTTTGAGCGTAGCGGCGTGCCCCCGGCGGACGTGGGCGTGGTGGTGGCGGGCAATGTGGCGCAGGCCAGCTTCGATGCATACATGCTGCCGCGGCATATCGGCCTGTACTCGGGCGTGCCGGTGGAGGTGCCCGCGCAACTGGTGCAGAGAGTTTGCGGGACCGGAATCGAGGCGATCGTCCAGGCTTCCGACGCGGTCGCGCAGGGTCGCGCGGATGTTGGGCTGTGCGTGGGCGCGGAGTCGATGAGCCGCAATCCGATCGCGGCGTACACACATCGCAATGGATTCCGCATGGGCCAGGTCGAGTTCAAGGATTTTTTGTGGGAATCGCTGCTCGATACGGCGGCCAATTGCACCATGGGCGGAACGGCGGAGAACCTGGCGAAGCGGCACAACATCAGCCGCGCCGACGTGGACCAATTCGCGGCGTGCAGTTTCGCGCGTGCTGTGGCGGCGCAGAACGGATTTCTCGCAGGAGAGATCACGCCGGTGGTGAACGAGGATTTCGAAATTGCGCACCCCGGCTATCAGCGCCGCGGCATCCGGCTGCCGCGCGAGGTGCGCGAATTCTCGACCGACACGCACGTGCGGCCGTCGCCGCTCGAGGCGCTGGCAAAATTGAAGCCGGCGTTTGGAGGCGTGCAGACCGGCGGAAACAGCTCGGGAATCGTGGATGGAGCGGCGGCGGCGCTGGTGGCCTCGGGAAGTTACGTTCGCGCGCACGGGAAGACGCCGCTCGGCCGGATCGTCGCAGCGGCGGCGGTGGGCGTGGCGCCGGAGATCATGGGCATCGGTCCGGTGCCCGCGATTCGATCCGTTCTCGATCGGGCTGGGATCGCGCTCGATGCGATCGATCGATTCGAGATTAATGAAGCGTTCGGAGCGCAGTGCCTGGCCTGCATCCGGGAACTGAAGCTCGACCGGGACAAAGTCAACGTGAACGGCGGCGCCATCGCGATCGGGCATCCACTGGCGGCGACGGGTGTGCGTCTTTCGGTGACCGTGGCGCGTGAGTTGAAGAAATCCGGGAAGCGCTATGGTATCGCTTCAGCGTGCATCGGAGGCGGGCAGGGAATCGCGCTGCTGATCGAGAATTCGCAGTCTGCTTCCAACTGATCCGTCGTTGCGTCTGGATTCGCCTCAGACGCGCGACAATGTCACAGTTTCCCCCGCGCGATGAATCTTATGAACGGGTGCGCGAACCTGCGCGAATTCGCGCGCATTTTGCCCAGATGGATCGAAGGACGATTTCGGTCGCGGAAGTGCAGCCAGATTTATGCCGATGTATTCGGGCAAAGCCATTGCCATGCTGCTCACCTGCTCGACGGCGGGTGTGGCGGCGCAACTGGCGCCTGCGACGCTGAGCGCGTGGGAAGATTACGTTCAAGCCGCCGAATCGCGGCTGCGCAGCGACCAAGGCGCGCAAGCGCCATGGATCGACCAGGTTCCCGGCGGACGTGAACGGCTCCGCGGCGGCGAAATTATCGCCGCGCCGACTGACGGGAAGCCTTTGCGCAGCGTTCCGCACGGCTTGATCCACGACTGGACAGGCTCGATCTTCATTCCCGGCGCTTCGATTTCGGACGTTCTTTCCGTGCTCCGCGATTATGACCGTTACGCGGAATACTATGGACCGAGCATTCGTTCCGCGCAGCTTCTCGATCGCAGCCGTGACGCCGATTCCTTTCGCATTCGTTATATCCGTAAAGCTCTTGTCGTGACCGTCGTCCTCGATATCGAATACGAGGCGCGATACTACCGGATCGATGAGGACCGCTGGTATTCCATGGCCCGCAGCACGTCTGTCCGGCAGATTCAGGATTATGGACAACCTGGCGAACGGACCCTCGCGGCGGATCACGGAAGCGGATATGTGTGGCGGGCTCTCGGCATTTCCAGACTCGAGCAGAGCGACGGGGGCGTGTACCTGGAGGAAGAAAGCGTGGCGCTGAGCAGAAAGATCCCGGCGGAGTTGCGCTGGATGGTCCAGCCATTCGTCGAACGCCTGTCGAAAGACCTGGTGATTTCGTCGCTTCGACGAACGCGCCTCGCGGTGCTGGGGCGGAAAGCTCCGCCAACGGAAAGTCAGCCGATGTTGCGGCCGGAACGAACATGCCTTCGATAGCGGAAGATTCGCAAGCCGAGCGAGTCGCAGTCCGGCAAATTGTGAATCAGCGAGGCGTCCATGTCCCGCCGATTTTCACGTAAACTCTCTTCACGGCGGCCCAGGCGACCCGATGCGCGATCTCTTCGTGCCGCGGATCGCCGGCGTATTCCTGCCAGGCGTGATTGAATGCCTCGCGATAGATGTCCTGGGCGTGCTCGGGAAGGCGATCTCGAACCGCATTGGGCAAGTCGTCATTGACCAGGTAGGGCATGGGCGGGATCTCTCCACAACAGGCGAAGCACGCAGACCACCACGGCAAAACACGAGATCATCGGGAGCCGATTGAGGCGTTGCGGGACGAATAGAACTCCGCGCACTCGTCTTCGCGCCCGCGCACGACGCGCTTGCCGGCGAGCAAGCCCTGCGGCGCCGTCACCACGGTGAATTGATGTTCGTTCCGCCCGCGATCGCAATAAATCACCACCCAGTCATGCGTTTTTCCGAGCTCGTGCGCGCGAGCCGTGTTCGAGAACAGCGCCGTATAATGACGGTCGGCACGTTCGGTATGCAGCACCGGCAGCCAGGATTCTTTCGCCGCATTGAAACGGCGGGGAGCGATGGTCGGCAATGCGCCTCGCGCGGCCTTGCCGCGATATTCGCGGTCCACCTCAAGCAGCTCGGCAACCGGGGGCGGAGTAGTTTCGGGCTCCCTGGTCCCGGGAATCCTGCCCAGCCGCGCGGAGAGCGTGTCGATGATCCCGGCGATCTTCTTCGCGCCGATTCCTTCGACGTCCTTCAACCTGCCGTCGTGAGCTGCGGCTTCCAAGTCTTCCAGAGTTTCGATTCCGAGATCGCGATGAAGGCGCCTGGCCAGCGTCCGGCCGACGCCGGGAACGGACGCAAGAATCGCCGCCGGATCGATTATTCCGCGGAGACGATCGAGCATGGGCAGGCAGCCGGTGGTGGCGAGCATGCGCAGCGAAACGGCGAGCCGGTCGCCCACGCCGGGTAGTTCCCGCAGAGCCGCGTCGCCTCCTTCCCGCCATAGCTGAATCAGCGGGACGGGGAGCCGGCGCACGGTTGCGGCGGCCTGGCGATACGCGCGAACGCGAAACGGGTTGGCGCGCTGTTGCTCGAGAATCGACGCGACCTCCTCGAGACGCTGAGCGGCTTGAATGTTTTGCATCCGCGTTCCGTTCCTTCAATGGATCCGGAGCACAACGTTCGCCTTTCCTGCGCTCTCGTGTTTTCGCGCATATAGCCGGCCGGGTTTGCTTTGCTGGGTCACATTCCACAGGGCATTGCGTGAAATCTGCGTGTAAACCCCGCGAGAGCGATCCTGCGCAGCGCGTCGAAACCCGCTAGACTAAAAAGCACGTGCTTGTCCGATTTTCCTGTTCCGCCGTCATTCTGATTCTGCTCAGCGCCCCCGCAAAAAGTGAGACGGTCGAACGCCGTTTGCGCATGTATCACACACACACGCGCGAGCGGATCGACGTGGTTTATCGCGAGGGCGCAACATACGTAACCGGCGCGCTCACCGGGCTGAACCGCTTTTTGCGCGATCATCGGACCGGCGAAGTGCATCGCTACGACCCGCGCGTCTTCGACCTGCTCGCCGATCTGCTGGCAGCGGCCGGGCATCCGGACGCGGAGCTTCAGATCATCTGCGGATATCGCACGCCATGGAGCAACGAATTTCTCCGCACTCACACCGTCGGAGTGGCCCGGCACAGCCTCCACATGCAGGCCGAGGCGATCGACATTCGCTTGCCGGGCGTGAGCACGCTCGCGCTTCGCAACGTGGCGCTGAAGCTGGGGCGTGGCGGCGTGGGGTACTATCCCAAGTCGAATTTCATTCACGTGGACGTGGGCCGCGTTCGCCGCTGGTAGGATTCCAGCGGCAGCACGGGTAGCCCTTGGCGGCCAAGGCGTCGAGCTGCGCGTCGAATCCGTAGATGTCGTCGAAAAAACGAACCTCGCCCGTTTCGAGCGCGACGGCGGTGGCGTAGACAATCAGCACGGGGATCGGGCGCGGCAGGTCGACCTGAAGCGGGTGCTCGCCGTGCATCGCCTGAACGATTTCCGCGGGCGTCCATTCGGGCAGATCGCGCAGCACCCATTCGGCCAGCAGCTCCGGCTTTTCCACGCGAATGCAGCCGTGGCTGAAGTCGCGCCGCGATTGCCAGAATAGTTGCGTCGCCGGCGTCGCATGCAAATAGACGTTGTACTCGTTCGGAAAGATGAACTTCACTAATCCGAGCGAATTTTTCGGACCCGGAACCTGCCGGACGGAAAGCTTTCCCGATTTCAAGCCGGCGAGCACATTTTCGTCAATCGCGCCGCCTGAAATCACGCGATCCTGCGCCGTCACCACCTGGTAGCCGTTGGCGGCGAGATAACCGGGATCGTGCGCAAGTTTCGGCAGCAGCTCGGCGCGCATGATGCTCTCGGGGACCTCCCAGTAGGGCCGGAAAATCAGGTACCTCATCTGAGCTGAAAGCACCGGGGTCTTGCGCCGGTACGCCTGGCCGACCACCACCTTCATTTCGAGCTCGGTCGAGTAGTTCTCATTGAGGGCTCGCAACTCGAACTCGGGGATGTTGACGATGATCGGCGGCCGCGCGAATTCATGCGGCACCCAGCGCCATCGCTCCAGAGTGAGCTGGAGCTGGTGCACCCGTTTTGAGAGGGGCGTGTTGAGCTGCGCGAAGGTGCTCTTACCGATCCGGCCGTCGGCGGTGAGACCGTGCCGAAGCTGAAAGCGCTTGACGGCTTCAACCAGAGGCCCGGAGTAGGTGGCGGGTACGGTGGCGCCTGGCGGAAGGTCGCCAAGTTCGGTGAGGAGTTCGGCAAGCCGGCCAATCCCCGCGTACGACGCGCCCGGATCGATCGGCAGTTTGGCGGATGGAAGCGGTTCGGTCGGATCCTGGCGTGAGAGAGCAAGGTAGCGCTGAAGAGCGGCCTGCGTGCGCTGATAACCCGGAAAAGGAGGCTCCAGCTCGCGAAAGACCGCGCCCACATCCGGCGCATTCAACACCCGTTTCCGGATTAACTCGGCCAGTTCGTAATGTTCATGGCGGATATCGAAATCGAAATGGTAAATCCCCGGGTTGAACTTGCCCAGGTGCAGGTCCGACGCGTAGCGCATCACCGAAACCGTCAGCGCGACGTCGAATCGCACAAGGTCAGGATTTGAGATCCGCGCGCCCCACCGCGAAGCGTCATAATCTTCCGGGTCGAGGCCTCGCGAATCCGCTTCTTTCAGAACCTCGATCACGGCGAACGCCTGTGGCGCAATTTTTCCTTCGTGCGACCATGCCAGCGCGTAGCCGCCGGCTTGATAAAACGAATCCGCGGAGGGTTGAAGGTCGGAGAAGTCGGGCCAGCGCAGATCGTCCAGCCAGCCGGACGCAACCACGTCGCGCAATCCCGGCGAGGCGAAGGCAGCGGCTGCCGACGCGCAAAGAAAGATCTGACCTAGCGCGTTCAACGCTCACTCGGGGGCCGCGGCGCCGGCGACACAAACACCCTCGGAGCGGCGATAATTTCCGCGTCGGGCACTTCGGTGGTGAATCGCACCCCGATCAGGCCGGGCCTGGCGGGCGGCTTCACCAGAAAGCCCACCGAGTACTGATGCGCCAGATGCGCGGACAAATCTCTCAAGTAGGGCGCGAAGGACACCGGCGTGCCGAAGCCGAGCATGTAACATTCCCCGCCCGTTTCCTCCGCCAGTTGCGCCAGATGGTTCTGTCCCCAGTTCATGCGAAAGAAGCTGTGCCCGCCGTGGCCGACGCCGGGCGTGTAAATCGTAAAGACGATGACTCCGGCGCGCTGCGCCTGCTCGATCGCGGTGTCCAGGTACGGATCGATGGCGCCGAGGCCGCCGAGAGGATCGATTCCGCTCGAAATGATGACCACTTCGCGGCGCACGCAGCAGGTCGGCCATCTCTTGATCAGATCGCTGAGGGCCAGATAGGGGCTGGCTCCCGCGCTGATCATGCCGAGCGGCAGTCGCAGGGCCGCGGCTGCCTCCTCGTGGTTGGAAGTCAGGTTCTGCTTGACCTCCGTAATTCCGTTGTGCGCGTATCCGACTCCGATGAGCGCGCTGGCGGGCTGCGGGGCGATGAACTCGCGCAGGTCCGCCAACTGATTGCCGAGAGTCATGGCGGATGCGTCGTCGATCAGCAGGAACAGCTCCATGCCGTCGCGCTCGCCCTGGAGCGCGGTCCAATCGGTCACGGCCAGGCGCTCCTTGCCTCGATAGATCATGACGTCTTCGCGCTTCAGTTCCGGAAACGGCTTTCCGTCTCTCGCTTCGACCGTCACGGTCATGTTCACCGGAACCGCATCCTGCGCGACGGCGCAACTCATCGCGATCGCCGCGATCAAAATTTGCCGGATCATAAAAAACCTCCTACGCCGCGGCTGCCGCGCGTGTCTTCAGCCAGCGGCTCAATTTCGTCCAATTCCA
>DATJVN010000180.1:0-19845 GCA_035501755.1 Bryobacteraceae bacterium
GCTTCTTGCGGTCCAGGATCTCCTGGTATCGTGTGGACAGCGGATCGAGCAGGTAATGCAGGTACGCGTGGCGTACGTCGAACGTGCGCGGCTCGGGAGAGGGCGTCAGCACGATGGTGTACTGGTCTCCGTAGCTGCGCGTCTGCACCTGGTTGGGCGCGCCCATCAGGTCCACGTAAATCTGGAAATTGCGGCCCAGATACCCCGCGGTGTCGTGCCGCAGATACGCGTTCACCTGCAACACCGCGCGAGCGATGGGCCGCGAAAGCCCGGCGATCATCTCATCGTATTGCGGTTCCACCTGCTTCCACAGCCCGGCAATATTCGCCTCGCGGTAAAAACGCACGATCAGCGGCGTCAACCCCTCCAAGTCTTCCACGTCGGGAGGAACGATGTTGGCATAATGCCGGCCGAAATCCGGCGGACCGTCGATCACCAGCGCGTAGGAAATGTACTGGCTCAAATCGGCGCCCGGATCGGTCTGCTTATGTGCGTGGACGAAGCGCCGCAGCTCCTCCACCACCGGCAGGTTCAGCGATTTCAGATGATCGCGCACCGCCTTGCGCACCGGCGAATTGGCGGGATTGTCGATCTCCGCGTCATAGCCCGCGGCGTTGATCGCGGCCATTACGGTGAACAGCGTTTCGCTCGAATCGAGCTGCCCGTGCGTCGCGCCGGGCGCCTGCGCGCGCGGGTGCGCCTGCGGCCAGGCCGGCACCGCCGCGAGCAGACAAAACAGGATCAGGAATGTAGCGCGCAACCTCGTCAGGGCCTCGGGCTCTTAGTCGTCTCCTAGTATATCCAGGGCCGCCTGAAGTTCGCTGCGCGCGTGCGGATCGCGCGCCGCCTGGATCCCGCGCCGGTAATAATCGCGCGCCTCGGCGATGCGCCCCAGCTTTTCGAGCGCCTGCCCGCCGTGAAAATATGCCGCCGCGTAGCCGGGATCGGTGCCCAGCACCGCGTCGAACTGCTCCCGGGCGCGTTCGAGCTCACCCGATTTGACGTACTCCATCGCCAGCCCGTAGCGCGCAAAGGTGTTCGACGGGTTCTCCGCCAGAAGCTGATTCAGAATTTCAATGCGAGTGGGTTCCAATGGTGTTAGGATACCCGGTGTGACGCCTGGAATGTTTGCTGAGACCGGCTTCGAGTACTCGTCGGGTTCCATTGGATGAGCCGCGCTTCTCAGCGAGCGAAGACTCAATGTGAGGCGCGGCATTCATGCCGTGCGTTGGTCGCATTTTCGCGAGCACCCCGCTGTGAAGAGGTCGCGTGGCTTGCCCATATTTTGAGCCGATAACTCCCATGGATCCGGGCGAATGGATTCACTCGCCCCGCCTGCCGCTGATCGACCCCTATCGCGGCGTCTGCCGAGCCGCCGATCCGTTCGAGGCGGACGAAAAAACCCAGCGCGATCTGTGCAACTGGGGCTGTGCCCGCGGCCGCTGCCAGCGGCTTCCGCGCGAGGGAGCCGACGCGGTCCGCTTTGCTGTTTTTTCCGAAGACAGCACGAGCCTGCGCGTCGTTTACATCTACGAGAAAGATTGCGCGCCGGTGGATCACGGCATCGCCGAAGATCCCTTCGACAGCGCCCCGGAAATCCTGCGCACCCAGCTTCGCGCATTTGCACAAAGCTACCGCCGGCGCATGGATCACTTCCAGTCGTCGCGCGGCGGCGAAAATGTGTCGATCGCGACCGCGTCCTCCAGCACTTCGGCTGAATGAGGCACGTGTGGCGGAATGCGCACGGATTCGCCCGCGCGGAGGGTGACCGGCTCGCCGCCGATGACGAAGCGGATCGCGCCGGATTGAACCGTCGAAAACTGCTCGTTGTGGTGGCTGTGTTCGGCGAGAATCGAGCCTTTGCGCACCTCAAACCGCGCGATGGTCATCGATTCGCCGTGAATCGCCTGCCGCGTGGTGAACGGATCAAGCTTCCGTTTTTCGACGTCACTCCAGCGATAAATTTCCATGCCGCTCACCGAAGGGATCACGGACTGAAGCCGGCCACGTGGCACAGGCTTCAGCCTGTGGACTTTCTTAGCCGCTCTAGAAACTGAACCGCAGCGAAAAATCGATGCGCCGGTTGAACGCCTGCGCGAATCCGCCGCCACCGATGCTGTTCAGCGCCAGCGCTTCTCCCAGGCGCGGAGAGAGCAGGTTGCCTTCGATCTGTCCCTGGTTGTCGTTGTTGAACATGTTGTGGAACATCATCCCGGCCGTGAGCGTGTAACGCTTTCCGCTTGAATCGCCGCCGAACATGCCGCCGAATCCGCCCGGTCCGCCGCCGCCGCGCGGTCCGCCGCCGCCGCCGACCGCCCGGCCGAATCCGCCGCCGGGACCTCCCGGACCGCCGGGTCCGCGCCGGCGCTGGTTGTCCGACGTAGCCGACTCCCCAAAGCCCCACGTCCGGCTGATGCGCAGGTTGAAATTGAACTGTCCGAATGCACTGAAATAATTGACCGGGATCACCTTCATCCCCGGAGTCGGATTGACCACAAACGTGCCGAACTGCGTCGTCGAGAGACACGTCGTGAGTGACTCGGCGAGTTTCTGCGTGCACGCCGGCGCGGAGAATCCAGCCGGTGCGAACGCCGGCCGCGCGTTGCCGATGATGCTGTCGCCGAACTGGTCCACGCCTTCCACCATGTTCCACGGCGGCGCCGAGTTGTAGGTGATGTTCGGCGAAAGCCGCACACCCCACGGGCCCAGGATCGAGCCGTTGATGTTCACGCGGTGGCGGATATCGTAGTTCGCGCGGCCCCAATCCTCGTTGAAGTTGTACGGATTCGACGGCGCCCCCAGGACGTTGGTGTCCACGTGTCCATAGGCGTAGTACCCGAAAATCGAGATGCGCGAGTTGATCCGCGCATTCACGTTGGTCACCAGCTGCTGCTGCTTGAAATATCCGTCGCTCTCGATCTGGTAGTCAATTCCGCTCGCGGGGCCGTACGGATAAAGGCCCGTGCCCGGACCGAAGTAGGTCCCCGGCAGCGGTGTATTGATATTGACGCCGTTGCGCAGCACGTGCGTGCCGCGCGAATTGATGTAGTTGAGCGAAAGCGTGATGTTCTTGGGCAACTGCCGGTCGATTCCGATGGCCGCCTGCTGAAGCCGCGGCGCCTGGAAATTCGGGTCCAGATGATATGTTTCGGCTCCCTGCTGCGTCGCCGCTCCGCAGGTTCCCGCCACCAGGCACGCGTTGCTGATGGTCTGCCCGCTCACGTCCCGTACCGGACCGCCCAGCGTGATATACGGCGGCGCCGCGGTCAACTGCGCCCCGGAAACGAAGAACTGCGGATCCGTGATCGTGTAGGCGAGCTGATTGATGCCGTTGAAGCGCTGCGTCTGGAGATAATTATTCAGGTTGAAGCGGTCGTAAAAATATCCCATACCGGCCCGCAGCACGGTTTTGGGGGTCCGCAGCCGTCCCGCCGACGGTCCGATGCCCCAGGCAAGACCGATGCGCGGCGCCCAATCGCCGTGATCGGGAATATTCTGCTGTACTTCATAGCGCATCCCCAGGCTCAACGTGATGTTGGGCTTCACCTTCCAGTCGTCCTGATAGAACAGCCCCGCATCGAACTGGGTTCCCGTGATCAGTGGATTTCCGTAGTTGAAAAGGTACTGCGATGGCCCGCCCCCGTTGGCGATGATGGTCGAAAGCGGCAAACCAGCGGCGATTCCGGCCGCCATGATCCCGTAGGACTGGATCGAATCGAAATTGAACTGGCCCAGAAAATTATTGCTGTTGTAGTTGTCGATGGTGGCTTCGCGCAGCCGCGCGCCGAATTTGATGAAGTGCGCGCCGTGCGTGATCGACGTGTAATTTTGAAATTCGTAATTGTTCTGATGGTTATAGTTGGATGCGAACGTGCTCCCCGTGGTGAAACCCTCCGCCACGGCTATGTTCAGCTCCGGATCAAGGCCCACCTGGTTCGTGATCTGGTGGAAGTATTGGAAACGCGTTTCATTGATGGTGGAGGGATTCACCACCTGCGTCTCAATCAGGTTCACCTGCTGATTGGTGGAGTGCTGCGTATCGGCGGTGTTCGGCAGGTTCAAACCCGAGACGCCCTGGTTCTGGAAACTCTGGCCATGCCAGGAATAGCGCCCGTCAAGCGTGATATTCGGCGTGAGTTGGTACGTGATGCGCGGGCTCACGCTGTCGAAGGTGTTCGGCGCGACGATCGCGAACCCTTCCGGAACCGGCGCGAAATTCGAGGGATTCAGCACGTCCGCGTTGATCAGCGAATCCAGGCGCTGCTCGCGCCGCTGGAAATCCACGAAGAACGACATTTTGTGCTTGATGATCGGCCCGCTCAAATTCGCCGAAAGCAGCTTGCTGTCGGAAGCCGGAATGGGAAAGCCCGGCGCCGTAATAAACGGGTTGCGTGCGTCCCAAATATGATCGCTGTAGGTCGCGTTCACCGATCCGTGAAATTTTTCGGTCCCCGGTTTGGTGAAAATCTCGATGCGCCCGCGGCCCTGCGTGTCGTACTCCGCTGAAAACGGATTGGAGTTGATGCGGATCTCGCGAATGGAATCTTTGGGAGGAAGCTGCCCATTGCTGAATCCATCGATGAAGATCTGCCCGCCGTCGGGACCCGCCGACGGCCCGGCCAGCGCCAGAAGATCGGCTTGCAAATCGTCCGGATCGTCGGACAGCATGTCCAGATCCGCTTCCTTCAGCACCAGCGCGCCGGCGTTCTTGGCCGGATCGAGCTCCACCTGCTGCGTATCGGACACCGTCACTTCCTGTTTCGACGTCTGGATGGCCATGTGCGCGTCGAAGGTGACCGGCTTGCCGTTGGCGACCGCCACGCCCGATTTTTCCAGCAGGTTGAACCCCAGCGCGATCACGCGAATCGTATAATTCCCCGCCGGAAGCCCGGTGATCGAATAGGCGCCGTCGTTATCCGCGGTCGCCACCTTGACCGTGTTGTTCGGACCGGTGACCGTCACCGTGGCCTTGGGAATCGCCGCACCCGACTGATCCAGCACGTTCCCCCGAATGCTGCCCGTCGCTTGGGCCATCAATCCCGCAGCGCCCAAAAAAAGCGTCAATAATAGCAAACACACCCTTTTCGAAAAGATCATTCCCTGTTCCTTAATCCCGAATGGCAGTCGTTAAATCTTTAAATTTTTATGGCTCGCCGCCCCCGCCCAATCCGCCCAGGCTCCAATCGCCGAGCTGCATCTCGCGCGTCCCCGGCCTGGTCAGAATGGGCTCGACCCCGGCCAGCATGGTGATCGCGGTCATCTGATCCGGCACCGTCCCCACCGTGCTCAGCACGATGATCGCGTCCCCCTTTTTCAAATCCTCGAGCGTCATCTTGGGAACGTTATTGAGCAGCTTGGTCAGATCGCCCCCGCCGCGCCCTCCGCGCCCACCGAATCCGCGGCCCTCTCCGCGTCCCATCCCCCGGCTCTCCGGTGGCGCTCCCTGTCCGCCGCGGCCTTCTTCGGGCGGGCGATTCTGCGCCGCGAGCCTCTGCGCCATCTGCAAGGGAAGCTTGCGCAGGTTCGAATCCGGATTGATCTTCACGGTCACCGGCTTCTTGGTCGCCAGATCCGTCACGCGCATCTCATTCGTTCCCGCGTCGATCGAAAGGATGGTCGCCGCGATCTCCTTGAAGGACCCGGAGACGATCTCCTCGGCCGTCATCTTGCTTCCGTCTTCGTTCTTGTTGCCCAGCGCGCGCACCTGGTCGCCGACCCTGATTTCGGCAAGCGTCGAAGGCTTGGCATCCTCGAACTTGATCGAATCGGGAGCGTAGCGCCGCACGAGCGCGTTCGAGACCGGCGTGATCACCAGCGTCTTCTTCTGCCCTCCCGGCGCGCTCACCGAAATCGACACGTCGCCCGGCGTCACCGCGGTCACGATGCCCACCACCCCGCGCTTTTCCCACTCTGCCTGCTCGGCGGCCTGCTTCTTGGCGACATCCGCCTTCGACATCACCACGATCAGCAATCCGTTCATCGACTTATCGTCGGCGCCCGGCTTTCCCACCGCCTGCGCGCGATCGCCGACGTGAATATCAGCGAGCGCGATCACCTCGGCCTGCTTCAGATCCGTCACTCCCGGCGCGATTCTGCGGAAGCTCGCTTTGGGCTGCATGGTTACGCTGATTTCCGCACCGGCGTCGGTCTTGAGCACCAGTTGACTCGCCGCCGGATCGATTTTGACCACCGTTCCGGTCTGTCTCGCGGTCTGCGCCTGGATTCCCAGGCACGCCAAAATGGCCAGAAAAATACTGCTTCTCATGTTCCGATTGCCCCGTGGCTCGTTTGAACTGGACAAACTCGTTTATTTATCAACTGATAAGACTGAAACGCGCGGGCTGCTGGTTACAGGAGGGCGGAAATTGTTCGCGCCGGCAAGTCCTTCCGCTACAGTAATAATTGATGTTGCCCGCGATCCGGCGCTGGACCCTTCGCCTGCTCCTGCTCGCCTCGGTTACCTGGCTGGGCGATTACTTTTCGGTGCGCTTCCCCGGATCGCGCACGCCCTTTGGGACCGTCGAGATCCAGCCGTACTACGCAATTCACCTGAAGAATAAAAAGACCGAATTCAATTTCGATGTTCCGACCGAAACCCAGGTCTGCGTTCGCTCCCTGTTCCCTCATATGGGATATCCGCCGTGCTGGTATGCTTCGCGACAAACCCAAAAACGGATTGACGATTAGAATGCACTGCGGAACTTTGCCTCCTCGCCGATTGTCTATCTTTCGATGAAGCAGGTGATGGGTTTGGCCGCCGGATTGGCCGCCGGGCTGATCGCCGCGCTCACGTTGTGCCCCATCCCGCCGCCCCACCATTTTTCCACTCCCGAGCTGTTCGTGAAAGCTGCTGAGTACGTACTCGCCATCGCCATCGCCACAGTGCTCGCGGCTCGTATCACTGCCGCATCGCGCGGCGCATGGGGGCGCCTGGTGCTGGCCGCGATCTGGTTCGCGCCGCTGCTGATTCTGGTGATCGACCGCTCCCCGCTCGCCGCGGTTCCGCTCATCGCGCTCTCCGCATCCGCGACGGCGCTGCTCGGCACTGCACGCGAACCGCCGGCGCCATCGTCCGATCTTCGTCTGCTGCGCCAGTTTCCTTCGGGTATTGTCACCGCGTGTTGCGTGCAGCTTGCCCTGGTGGAAGCGCTTCTCGACCATTCCCTGGTCGCCGCCGCTCTGCTTTCGGCGGGCGCGGCCGTGCTCGCCTGGCGCGCGACCGCGATCGATCCTCGAGCGCACTCCACGGGACGGCGTGCGGCCGGCATCATCGCCGCGGCGCTCGCGCTGGTGATCGTCGGATTATTTCCGTATCGTGCGGTGGTGCGGGGCGCCGCATCGGGCGCGGGCAACGGATCGGCCGATGCCGACGCGGGCCGCAACGGCGACTATCCGGACGGCGCGCTCGCCGACACCTATCGCGGTGTCATTCTGCTGCCGGAGGTCCAGCAGCACGTCACGCTGATCCCCCCGCTTCCGGCCCTTACCCGCGATCCGTTCCGCGAAAACAAGAAGACGCTCGAAATTCCCTTTTTCGGCGTGTACTGGTTTTTCCGCCGTCCCGACGCGCGCCCTCCCAAGGATTCCGTCCAGATGCGCGGCACGCCCTCCGCCCTCACCTTCCGCTCCCACGATCAACGGCCGCTGGTGATGGAAGCGCACCAGAGCCTGGGCACGCCGTTCCGTATCTCCTGCTGCCGCGCCGTCGAGCTTTCCATCACCAATCGCGACCGCACTCCGCAATCGGTCTCGATCGAGCTGATCCTGGTGAACACCTTCGACACCGGACATCCGTTTCAGTCGCTCGGCAAGCTTCCGGTGCAGTCGATATTTCACATGGGCGATAAAGGTGCGGGCGTGAATGAAGTGCTCGAATTCCCCATTCCTCCCGCGCCGGCGATCCGGCAGTGGGATGAGTTCACCATCCGCTTTCACCGCCCGTTTCTGCTCGCGCGCGAAAGCGCCAACGTCGCCATCGACGGCTTCACGCTCACGCCGAGGTAGAGGAGCTTGCCGGCGGAGCCGCCAACTTCTGCAATCCGGCGAGATACGTGGTCAGCCGGTGCGCGAAGGTGATATCGAGCGGCTTGAATCCGCCGTGCACCAGAATCTCAGTTCCCACGTGCTCATAAACCGGCGGCAGCGGAACTTGCGGGACCACGTCCATGAAATTCACGATGCGGTTGCACACCGGAAACGCCGCGTTGAATTTCTTGGCGAAGCCCGGATCTCCCGCGCGCGGTCCGGCGAAAGTGCAGAAATCGGGCGCCGATCCGGGGACCGCGTTTTTCGCGATATCGAATCCCGAAAGAATCGCGACCGCGGCGCCCAGGCTGTGACCCGTAATCAGAATTTTTTGAACGCCCTTGCACTGATTCTGCAACAATCCGCCGACGTTCTTGCGCACGTGTTCGTAAACCAGCTGAAATCCCATGTGCACCAGTCCGATGCCGGCGACGGGCACATAATCGACCGGAACGGCATCGAAATCCTCGATCCAGTCGTGCACATCGACGGTTCCGCGGAAGGAGACGATCGCCATTTTGTCCGCGGGGTTCCACGCGACCAGCCCGAAAATGTTGCTGTCGGCGAGCATCGCGTTCACCATGACGTGCTGCTTGGGATCGGTCTTGGCCATCAGCGCGACGGCCTGTTGCGGATCGGCCTCAATGGCGCCGGCCAGTGCGAATCCCCCCGGAAGCGGCGGATTGGGGACGGTTTGAATCAGATAAGCGGAGTTCGCCGCGGGATACGCGACGTTGATGGCGAATTGCGGATCGAAAGTCATTTTCTCTCCCCGTGCACCTAACCCCGACCGTTCGGACAGCCCTGCCCGTGAGGCCGGGGGTCTGGTTTTTTACCGCATTTCACGAAGAATATACCATGGATTTGAGCAGCCATTCACGATTTTTTTGCACGTCTTTTTTCAATCGCCCGCACAGCTCCTCGCGCTGCTCGAACAGCCGGTAGCCCTCGCGCGGACGGAGGTAGCCTCGAGCCTCCGCAACCGATTCAAACACTGCCCCTTCACCCATTTCCGCCGATTGTTTCTCAAAATTCCTGCGTTTATCGAGCAACGCCTTTACGATAAACGGCATAACCATGGAATAATCCGCCTGCATGCTCTCGGTCGCCTGCTGATAGGTGTCCTTGTCAACTTTCCCCCACGTCACCGCCTCGGCCGGCGGGCAGGAGGACAGCGACCCGTCCGTGACCGGCGCGGTCACGATCTGCACGTCGAAATTGTAGCCGCGGACGTTGGGAATGCCCAGCACCTGCCCGAGCGCCGGCTCCGGTTGTAGATTGTAATTCTTGGGAACGCCGCCGCCCAGAATCACCGTACCAAGCGCATGCACGGGATGATCGAAAAGTCCCCAGCGATGATACGCGCATGCCTCGAAAACCTCGGCATGCATGTCGAGATCGAATTTGTAATCTTCGATCAACCCGGATTGCTTCATCGCCCACAGCTTCATGGAATTCAGAAACACGCTTCCATCGGCCGGCGCTCCGACGAAGATCGGGATCGCCAGGCGATGGCAGGTCGAAAGCAGGCCGGATTCGACGCCGGCCGCGCGTTCCTGCCCGGCATAGATCGCGCCCAGCCGATAGCGCAGCTCCGTTCCGGTCATCGAATGCTGAAATTCGGGACGCGCCAGCGCCGCGGTCAGGAATTTATCCTGGTCGAGCAGCACGTCTTCTTTAAACGCCATGTCGGTGACGCGGATGGTCCCCTCATCGCGCAGCGCGCCGTCATCGGTCCAGATGGGGACCTCGAAAATCGGGTCGCGATGCGCATTGAGGCTGCGATGGCCGTCGTGATAGCAGACGGCGTCGGTGGTGCTCAGATACGCGATCCATCCGGTCTCGAGCAGCGGAATCAGCCACGCCTGGTGCTGCCCGGAGACCGTGACCGGCCCGGAAATCGCCAGCGTCAGCGGGCAGCCCATGCCGATGGCGCGGTCGAGAATGGTGTAGATGCGGCGCAGAAAAGCTCCGCCGAACGCGGGGAAACAATTGTGGATCAGCTCGTCGAGCGATTCGCATTCATCCACGCGGCGGACCGTGACTCGATTTTTCATATTTATTGGAATTGACGTTCAAAGGCGGCCAGTTGCGCTCGGAGTTCGGCGACTTCGCGCTCAAGCGCGGAAACGCGCGCTTCAAGGTTTGCCGAAACGCGCGCTTCCAGATCGCTCGCCGGCGCGGCGGCCGAGGGCTGCGGTTCGGCAGATAAATCCGGAGGGCCGCTGAACAGATGCGCCCAGCGTCCGCGAGCGACGCGCGCCACCAGCGGCTCTTCGCGCCCGGCGAGCGTATTGAGCACGTGCTCGACTTCGTCCATATCGGCGAAATCGTGCATGCGCTCGGTGCGCCCGCGCAGTTCGCCGACCGTCTGCGGCCCGCGCAGCATCAGCACGCACAGCAGAGCCAATTCGCGCCGGCCCAGATTTAATTTTTCGCCCATCCGATGCCCGAATTTCTCCACGCGATGCCCCGCGCCGCTGATTCGTACTACGAAACCTTTGTTTTTCAACAATTCCAGCGCTTGCGAGACGGTATCTTCGTCGTATTGCACCACCGGCTCACGGCTCGATTTTTGATTGCATGCGTTCTGTAACGCATTTAGCGTGAGCGGGTAATACTCTGGTGTCGCCATGTCTTTCTCAAGCAGAGCGCCGAGCACGCGCACTTCGGCAGGATGCAGATTTTCCACTTCCCTCAACTTAACCGAACCGACGCCGCGGCGTCTACGCAAAGGAGCTTTTTCGTATGAAGGAAATGCTATTGACTTTACTGGCTGTGCTGCCCGTGGCGGCGCAGACCGGTTCACTCAACTGCAACCAACGCAGTTCCCATAACAATGAGGTTACGCACTGCGAAATGCGCGAGCAGACGATCCCCTTCGCCGGCCGCCTGTCCGTCGATGCGGGAGTGAACGGCGGCGTGTCCGTTAAAGGATGGGACAACGGGAACGTGATGGTGCGCGCCCGAGTCGAAGCGTCGGGTGCTAACGAGGGGGCGGCGCGCGCCGCGGTATCGCAGATCGCTTTGAATCTGTCGGCCGGGCAGGTTTCAGCGACCGGTCCCGTGCAGACCGACGGCCGTGGATGGCAAGTGAGTTACGAAATCTTCCTTCCGCGTCAGGCGGACCTGACCCTCAAGGCCAACAACGGCGGAATCTCCATCACCGACGTGCGCGGCACCATCCGCTTCGACACGCAAAACGGCGGCGTCCACCTGTCGCGTCTCGGCGGCGACGTGGAGGGTAAGACGGAAAACGGAGGAGTTGACGTCGAGCTGAATGGCGCGCGCTGGGACGGAACCAAACTCGACGCGCGCACGGTGAACGGCGGCGTCAAGATCAGCATGCCGGGCAATTACTCGGCGCACTTCGAAGCCGGGACGGTGAACGGACACGTGAACCTCGGTATCCCGGTGACGCTGCACGGCGAGATCAACAAGCAAATCGAGACCGATCTCGGTTCGGGCGGGCCGACCATCCACGTCGAGACGATCAACGGCGGAGTGAACGTCCAGCAGATGTAAGAGATTGTTGGGAGTTTTGAGGTTGGGTTATCCTGATTTTTCATGCCCACGCCTCTCGACGGCCTCGTCGTCCTGGATTTTTCGCACGCCCTCGCCGGTCCTTACTGCACCATGCTGATGGCGCAGTATGGAGCCAACGTATTCAAGATCGAATCGCCGGGCGAAGGCGAAGTGGGGCGAAGCTGGGGTCCGCCGTTCACGGGCGACGAGGCCTCGTATTTTCTCGGCCTGAACACCGGCAAGCGCAGCCTGGCGATCGATCTCAAAAAACCGGAAGCCGTCGCGCTGTGCCTGAAGATGATCGACAAAGCCGACGTTCTGATCGAGAACATGCGCCCCGGCACCATGGAGCGGCTCGGCCTCGGCTACGCGGCCGCGCGGGTGCGCAATCCGCGCCTGATCTACTGTTCGATTTCGGGCTACGGCCAGACCGGGCCGTCGCGCGATGAACCGGCCATGGACCTGATCCTGCAAGCGGCCAGCGGCCTGATCAGCGTCACCGGCGTCGAAGGCGGCGAGCGCGTGCGCTGCGGCCATTCGGTGGCGGACATCACCTCGGGAATGTTCGCGATGATCGGGATTCTGCTGGCGCTCGAGTCGCGCGGGCGCTCGGGCGAAGGGCAGCTCGTGGACGTTTCGATGCTCGATTCGATGATCTCGGCGATGGCTTCGAATTTCGCCAACTTCGCGGGAACGGGCGTGGTTCCCGGACCCATGGGAACGCGCTTCGGCACCATCGTCCCGTATCGCGGATTTCCCACTGCGGACCGCGACATCGTGATCGCGGTGGCGAGCGTGAAGCTGTGGCCGGAATTCTGCCGCGCCATCGATCGCGAGGAGTGGATCGAGCACCCCGATTATTCCACCAATCCGCTGCGGGTCAAGAATCGCGAGGCGCTCGAAGGAATGATTGCGGATCTTTTCCGGACGGCGCCCAGCGCGGTGTGGATCGAAAAGCTGCGCGCGCGCGGCATTCCCTGCGCTCCGGTGCGCACGCTCGACGAAGTCACCGCGGACCCGCAGACGGCGCATCGCGGGATGTTTCCGCACATCGAGTCGTTCCGCGTCACGGGACCGCCGGTGAAATTTTCAGCGAGCCCGGGCGGGGTCAGCCGCAGGGCGCCGGGCTTGGGAGAGCACACGCGCGAATGCCTGGCCGAGTTGCTCGGGCTGGAGACTTCCGAGCTCGATTGTCTCGCGGACGCGGGCGTGATCTGCGATCAGGGAGCGTGCTGAAGCTCGCGGTCCAGGATATGCGCCCAACGCGCCGCATGAATGCCGCGCCTCAAATCGTCCGCAGGGATGAGGCGCGACAGTTATGGAGCGCGGTGGTCGCTCGATACTGTATTGTAGACGGTCGAGGTTTGTAGGTTGACGATGACTCTGAAAATATCACCAACGCGCTCCATCACTGTTGCCGCTGCGGCACATTGAGGCGCGGCATTCATGCCGCGCGTTGGCTTGTTCTACCGCACCACGATCTTGCTGACGCACTGATTGTCGAATTCGTCGGTGACGCGCACCGCGATGGTGGTTTCGCCTTGCCCGCGGTCGAGCGACACGCGATAGTCTTCCTCTTTTGAATCGCTGAGCAGCGTGACCGGATCGAGCACCACCCAGTCGC
The DNA here is from genome assembly GCA_035501755.1 of Bryobacteraceae bacterium. Lineage (GTDB taxonomy): Bacteria > Acidobacteriota > Terriglobia > Bryobacterales > Bryobacteraceae > Palsa-187. The sequence continues at coordinate 13,175 of DATJVN010000180.1, forward strand.
TGCCGTTGACCGAATATTCGGCGCGGTCGATGTCGCTGAGCGCGTCTTTGGCGTGAAATTGCAGCTCGATTTTCGCGCCGGAAGGTGTGCCTGTGAGGCCGGTGATCTCGGGCGGTGTGTTGTCGATCAGGAACGGACCGCTGATCATGGACGCCGTGAGCGCCTGCGCGGGCGGATTCGATGGCGCATCGGACGCGGTGACGCGCACCTGGTATTTGCCGTCGGGAAACGCCGTCGAATCCCAGCTGTAATAGTGCTCGCGGATTTTGTCTTTCAAAAGCTGCCAGGTGGTCTCGTGAACGCCGCGGATTTCTAGCTTGAAGGTAAGCGTGTCGCCGTCGTCATCGTTGGCCAGCCAGCGCGCGCCGATCATGCCCTTGGCGTAGCTCAAGCCCGGCGAATTGCCGCTGTCGGGAACGGGCGGCGTGGCCGACGCGGGTTCCGCGCGATTGCGGCCGAGCGCCGGAAGCGTCAGCGTCGTTATAGACAACGGGCCGGGCGACGGGGCAGGGAATTTGTAATTGGCGGGAGTCGACTCCACCAACTCGACCACCGGCGCGACGTTCTTCATCATGTAGGCGACGTTGATTTCGGAGATTTCGGCGGGCGCGGTGAGCGTGGCGCGGTACTGCATGAATCGCGCGGCGGGAGAAGTGGCGCGGCCGTCGTTCAGCTTCGCCCACGGGCTCCAGTCCTGCTGCGGACGGTTCAGATTTCCGCTGCGGGTTTCGAAGGCGACCGCTCCGGAGCCTTCGCTCGACACGCGTCCCCAATAGGTGAACGCGCCGGCGTCGAAAACTTCGCTGGTATAGGTGCCGCTCGATTCAAGCTGCGGTCCGATGGAAAAAATCGCGCCGATGTTGCCGGTGACCGCGTAAATGCGGCCGTCGGGCGCAAGCGAAAATCCGGTCACCTGCGTGGGCGCGAGATTCACCAGGCGCGTGTATGAAAAATCGGAATCGAGCCGGTAAATCGCGCCATGATTCCCGGTTCCCACGATCGGTTTCCCGCGCGGGTCGAGCGCGATGGCGTAAACAATGTCCTGCGCGTTGCTCCAGACCTTGCGCGGGTAGCCGTCGGCGTGAATGCGATAGACCTCCGACCCTCCGGTGATGGGCGCGGAACTCGGTCCCACGGGCGGCAGAGCGCCGGCGCTCGCGTGCGGCGCGGCGACGCTCAGGGTGAGCCCGGCCGCTGGCGGTGCCGGCGAAGGAATCGGCACGGGCGCGACGGGAGCTGGCAGCGGCGCGGATGCGAGTTTGTTCCCGATGCCGGCGGCATAAATAGCGCCGTCGGCGGCGACGGCGACCGCGGTGATTTCGCGCTTGGGCGCCTGATACAGAACGAATCCCTGGCCGGAAGGCGAGATGCGCATGATCAGACCGCTCGGATCGGTGCCGGCGATCAGGTTGCCGTTCGCGTCAACGGCGAGCGAGCGCACATGGGTCTCTTCGGTCTTGAAAAAAACGGAGCCGGCGCCCTGCGGCGTCACGCGGAAAATCTCGCCCTGATCGCCGGTGGCGACGAACAGATCGCCCGATTTCGAAAACGCGAGCGCCCAGATGTATTTCGCATGCGGATCGAAGAACGTCTCGACCTTTCCGGACGAATCGACTCTATAGATCTTGCCGTCGGGCGACGTGGCGGCGTAGACGCGATCCTGCTTGTCGATGGCGATCGCCTGGATCTCCATGCCGTCCAGTTCGGCCAGCGTTTTCGGTTTACCGGCAGGATCGATCTCGAACAGCGCGGCTTTGGTGGCGCCGAGTCCGCCGCCGCCCGCGTAGATGCGGCCCCGGGAATCGGCCGCGATGGCCCACAGGAACGTGACGGAAGGATCGTAAAGCTGCTTCGCCGCGGGCGCAAGCGTGAGGCGGCCGTCGCTTGAAAGTGACAGGCCGGTGAGGTCGCCGCGCTCGAAATCCGCCATCGAGTTCTGCTGCCAGGTCTTGGTATCGACGGCCAGAAGGGCCGCCGAGGCGCACAACAGGGCGGCACAAAGCTTGAAAAAAGTCATTGAATTATTCAGTCCTGAGGGAGGGCGTGTCAGCCGCTCTCTTTTAAGTATCTCCCATACGATGTTTAAACCGCTCTGGCGAAATTGCAGCGATTGCCCCCCGCCATGACCGGCGAGGCTGTTGTCGCGGGACAGCCCTGTCCGTGAGGGCGGGGGTAAGATTTTCGTCCGAGCCTATTTCACCGTGATCTTCAGCGAGTAGCTGCCGCTGACCACTTCGTCGAACGGAATCGCGAGCTGCTGCTCCGCGGTTTCCCCGCTGCCGATCAGTGCGCGGCTGGTGGTGCGCTCGGTTTCGAGCACGTTCAGAATGGATGCGGGCAGCGCGGGCAGCGTCTTGTCGTCGGAATAATACGTGGGCCGGCCCTCGACCAGTGACACATACAGTTCGTTATTGCCGTGCTCCTGGTTGAGCAGGGAAACGGTCTGGGGAATGTCCATGTAGCGATTCCCGGCCGCGGCGGCGTGCTGCATGCGATTCATCGTCTCGGCGTCGCTGAACACAATGCGATGGTCGCCCTTAGGCATCCCGGCGGGGATTTTGACGGTCACATCCTTTTCGATCCGCTCGCCGCGATAGGGGCGCAGGAAAACCTTGACCGGGATTTCGCTGCCGGCTTCGACTTCGGTGGAGGGCGTCCACGCGTTTTCGATCGTCGCGACGCGGCGCTCCGGCAGCAGGTCGACATCAACGTCCACGCTCTTCAGCTTGGGCATGTTCACCGGGTTCAGGAACAGGCGGTTGAATTTGTCGCCCCACCATCCGGCCAGCACCATGGGCGCGGGAACCGGCAGTTCGCTCGGCGCGAGCATGGTCGAGACCTTGATATCCGGCGTGCCGTCGAGCGTGACGTCGCCATGCATGCGATAGGTCATCTCATCGGCGTATTCATTGATCTGCTGGAGCGAGTTGAACAGCGTCAGCATCATCAGGAAGGGCGTCCATTTCTGATGCACGAAGACGTTGAAGTGGAAATCCTTCTGCGTCATGACCGCGTCATTCGCACCGAGCGAGCGCAGCCTGAGGTGCACCGGGATGGACGGCGCTTCCTGGCCGAGCTCGCCTTCGATCCCGCTGTAGCGGTCCTGGCGCAGCGCGCCGACGACTTCGGTCGCGTTGCCAAATTTGGTCGGCTGGAACGCGGAGCTGAGCACCATCAGGATTTCGCTCTTCGCCATGGGCATGTCGAGCGGACCCAGATTGAAGAACGGATGGCCGAAGGCGAGGATGCGTTTGCCGTCGTTATAGGTGACCGTTCCCATGCCGGTCGCGGACATGTCGCCGGAGACCAGGATTCCGGAAACGGCTTCGCCGGGATTCAGCGAATGCTCCCAGCCCTGCGCGGGTTTCATGGCGAGCTCGGTTGCGCTCGCGCCGCCCTGCACCGCGGTGATGCCCATCTGGTGGAACATCGGGTCGAAGGCGTTGATGGTCGCTTCGGAAAATCCGGAGAGCACCAGCGGCGTGTCGATCGGAACCATGGTCGGAACGCGCGCGGGCAGCGATCCGGAGGCACCGGCTGAAACGTAACGGCTAAGCAGTTCGCCGGGGATCTGCATTTCCGCGGCGGGCGCGGCGGGGATTTTATCCGGCGTGCGCGCGTCGGCGGGATGGGACTGGTCGAAATCCTCGATTTCGAGCATCTGCTCAATGGGAGTGATGCCGCAGATCGCGTCGGGCGAGAACACGCTGAACCTCAGCGCGACCGCGCCCACCAGTTTTCCATCGATGTACACCGGGCTGCCGCTCATGCCCGCGGCGACGTTGGTTTCCTTCGCTTTGCCGCCCATCTTGGCGAGAATCACCGAGCTGCGCGGCCCGAGCTGGCCGGTCCAGACGCCGATGATGTCGATGGGCACCGGCTCGGGGACGGTGCCCTGAAAAACGGTCCAGGCCGTGCCGTGCATGCCCGGCTTGATATCTTTGAGATGGAAAATTTCGGTCTTGCCCGCCTTGGGAGGCTGGAGTTCAGCCCCGAACGCAGACACGATCGTTGCGAGGGCGGCAACCACTACCCGCTGGTTCATGAAAGACGAAAACCTCTTACTTCTTAATTCTGCACGAACGAATGTCCGCAGGCCCCCGAACGGAGGGCTTCCTTATCACTGTACCAAGAGTGTTTGTAGGTTTGGACGTGCGAGGAGGAAAAAGAGTTCCGGGAGTTCTAGCCGCGCCACGGATTGATGACCGGAACCTGCGCCGCCCCAAAGTCGACGACATTCCGCGAAACCACCGTAAGATTGTGGTGCATCGCGGTCGCGGCAAGAAGGCCTTCGATCACTCCCAGGCTTTTCCCCGCGCGGCGTGCGTCGCCGGCGAGCCGGCCGAATCGATCGGCAATTTTGGAATCAATCGCGAGCACCCGATTTGAAAAACGTTCGGGAAGGTCCGACTCCACCCACGCCTCGAGGCGAGTCTTGCGGAGGCTTTGGGGGAGCGCGGCGATCCCGTTGCGAATCTCGCCGAGCGTGAGGACGCTCAGATACAGCAGTTCTTCATCGATGGCCTCGATCCATTGGACAAGGTGCGGGTCGGGCCGGGGACGGGCGAACTCAGCGATGCAATTGCTGTCGAGCAGGAAACCGCTCATAGCCCGGTGTCTTTGTCGCGCTCGAGCCGCAATCCCGAGCTAACCAGCGGCGATTCGCGAAGGAATTCGACGAGGCTTTTCTGTTTTCGCGCCTTGCGCGTAAATTGCTCGTACAGTTCCGCCGAGATCATCACGACGGATTCCTTGCCTTGGCGTGCGATTCGCTGCGGGCCCTCGGTTCGGGCGAGGCGAAAAAGTTCGCTGAAGCGGGCCTTGGCGGTCTGAACCTGCCACGAACCGCCGGGCTTGGGATTTCGTGACATGACTGGTCTGACTGGTCAGATTGTAGCAAAATTCTCCAGAAAAAATTTCCCGATAAGCTTCACGGAATCAGATTTTAGATGTTTGGGTGACGAAAATCGACGAATTTAAATTAATCGCCGATATAAAGGGTGCCGGAAACGCGGAATCGCTTCCTGGCGCGTTCCGGGCCCTTCCACGGCAAAATCCTAAGGTTAATGAAAGTTCGTTTATTGTTAGCAGCGGGGTTCAACAATCATCGAAACGGCAGGAGTAAGCGATCCCAGAACACAGACGGAACGAGTACGAAAGCGAGAACGCCGCCTGCGCATGACAGTATCGGGAACGCGAGTGCGAGAGCTAAGAACAATGACTTCCTCACGGGCCGACGTTGAGCGAACCACGCCGCGACCACGGCGATCGCCACAGACAACGCAAAAAGCCGCTTCGCCGATCGCTCGAAGCGTGCCCATTGCAAGGGAGTCAGGTTGTACTCGCTCGCCATAAAGGCGTACGCGCTGGACACCGCCGCAGCGATCGCAGGGACAAGCAGAAGAAACCCGAGCCAATTCCAATTGGCTAGCGGCTCGGGATCTGTCATTGCCGGTTCGCCTATTCGAACATGAACAGCGGAGTTCCCGGGGCCGGAGGAGCTTCGTCCGCAGGTGCGCCGACGGGAGCTTCCTGCGGCTGCAGCGGACGGCAGTAGATTCCGCCCTCGCCCAGATAAACTTCCAGCTCCGAGGGTCGTGGCAGTGAGCCTTGGATTAAAGCTTCACTCAGCGGATCCTCGACGTATTTCTGCAACGCGCGGCGCAAGGGGCGCGCGCCGTAGCTGCGGTCGCCGCAGGTTTTTTCGAGAATGTATTTCGCCGCGTCGTTGCCCAGTTTGATCTTGATCTGCTTGGTTTCCAGATTCTTGTTGATCTGGTCGGTCAGCAGATCGATGATCTTCAGCAGGTCGTCGTCGTTGAGCGAAGTGAACAGGATGGTCTCGTCCAGGCGGTTCAGGAATTCCGGGTTGAACGCCTTCTTCACTTCCGACATCACCTGGTCTTCCACCTTCTGCGGAACGCCGGTGTTGGGCGTGGCGAAGCCGATGGCGCTGCGCTTCTCGAGGAACCTCGCGCCGAGGTTCGAGGTCATGATGATAATCGTGTTCTTGAAATCCACCGTGTTGCCGAGCCCATCGGTCAACTGGCCGTCTTCGAAAACCTGCAAGAGGATGTTGTAAATGTCCGGGTGCGCCTTCTCGATTTCATCGAGCAGGATTACGGAATAGGGCGCGCGCTTCACGCGCTCGGTCAACTGGCCGCCCTCTTCGTAGCCGACGTATCCGGGAGGCGAGCCGATCAGCTTCGACACCGAATGCTTTTCCATGAATTCGGACATATCGAAGCGAACCAGAGATTTTTCGCTGCCGAACAGGAACTCGGCGAGCGCCCGGGCGACTTCCGTCTTTCCGACGCCGGTGGGGCCGAGGAACAGGAACGATCCGGCAGGCCGCTTGGGAGATTTCAGTCCTGCGCGCGAACGGCGGATGGCGCGGGCCAGAGCCGAGATCGCTTTTTCCTGGCTGATCACCCGCTTGTGCAGCTCTTCCTCGATGCGCAGGAGCTTGGCGACCTCTTCCTCCTTAATCGCGGTCATCGGGACGCCGGTCCAGCGCGCGACCACTTCTTCGATGTCGTCTTTGGTCACCACGCCGGTCGAGGTGTCGTCTAAATTATATTTTTCGCGTAATTGCCGAAGATTTTCGCGCTCTTTTCTTTCTTCATCCGAATAAAAGCGCGCTTTTTCGAATTCATGATTGGCGATCGCGT
>DATJVN010000181.1:0-34494 GCA_035501755.1 Bryobacteraceae bacterium
TGCGGGGATTCGAGGTGCTCGAAGCGGCTCCGCTGCGGTCCGGGCGATTCGAGATCCGGTAGGATTCAGAGATCCTCAAACGTGAGCCACGTGTCCTTGGCGGATCTTCGCCAATGCGGCCGGTCCGATCTCCTCATTGTCCTGGAACGCGAAGGTGAACGGCCTCCATCCGGGCCGGGTATCCTGCGATGCGATCCGACTTGTTTTTTCCGAGCCCAGCCGATCGGAAGAAGGGCGGCGTAGACGCGTCTAGCCTTGGTCGAGCGCCAGTAGCTCACGCGGCGAAAAGAACTATACCGACGCGAAGGGCAACTTTTACCAGTCGGCCAAGTCCCTCTGGTTCGCTGCGCGAACCGAGGCCGAGAACTGGGTGGACGCAAACCCAAGCCGCGAGCAATAGAACCTACTAAGCGGTTTAAAATAAAAACAGGCGACGAATGGGCAATCCCTCGATCGTGCGACTGGAACACGCGGATTTCGGCGCGATTGTGCCGGTGATCGCGCACGCGGTTGCGGTGTTCGGCGATGAGCACAAGGCGACGCACTGGCTGTCGACGCCGCTCGAGATTCTCGAAGGCCGAACGCCCACCGAAATTTTGCAAACTCCCGGCGGGGCCGCGCGGATCGAAACGATTCTCACGCGAATCGAGCACAACATCGCATCTTAGATGCCGCTCCAGGTTTATCGCGTTTGCCGCGCGACGTACGCGCGCCTGGATGGGGAAGGTGCGAAGCGCGCAGGCGGGCGCTGGAACTCGCCCGGTTACGCGGTGGTCTACATGGCCGAAAGCATCTCGCTCGCTGTGCTCGAGAACCTGGTCCATATGTCCAAGGTGGATTTTCCGTCGGGCTACGTTGCGTTGACCGCGCTGATTCCGGATTCCGTCGCGATGCTCGATGGAAACGAATTTCGCGCGGGCGGCAGGTCGTGCCCGAAGGCGGGCGACCGGTGGATCGAATCGCGGAAATCTGCGGTTCTGAGGGTTCAATCTGCTGTGGTTCGGAGCGAGCATCTGTATCTGCTGAACCCGGCTCACCACGATTTCGATCGCGTCCAAGTTGAGCAAATCGAGCCGTTTGCGTTCGATCCGCGCTTGTTCTAAACCTCCCTTTTTCAAGGGGAAAACTGCTAAAATAGAGATTTGCGGCCTTTCTCCTCCGGCCGCCTTTCAAGGAGCAAACTTTGGCTGACAATCAGGACCCCACCCCTCCGCCGACCGGGCCGCAGATGCCTCTGGGCGGGGGCGGCGACGGCGGAAAAAATCTGATCCCCATCAATATTGAAGACGAGATGCGGCGGTCGTATCTCGATTACGCCATGAGCGTGATCATCGGCCGCGCGCTGCCCGACGTTCGCGACGGATTGAAGCCGGTGCATCGCCGCATTTTGTACGGAATGCACGAGCTGGGGCTGCATTTCAATCGTCCCACGCGCAAGTGCGCCAAGATCACGGGCGAAGTGCTCGGCAAATATCATCCCCACGGCGATATTCCGGTTTACGACGCGTTGGTGCGCATGGCGCAGCCGTTTTCGCTGCGCTATCCGCTGGTGGACGGGCAGGGGAATTTCGGCTCCATCGACGGCGATCCGCCGGCGGCCATGCGATACACCGAAGCGCGCTTGTCGCGCATCGCGGCCACGATGCTGGAGGACATCGACAAGGAAACCGTCGATTTCCGGCCGAATTACGATGAAAGCGAAGTGGAGCCGGAGGTTCTGCCGGCGCGCGTTCCCAATCTGCTGATCAACGGCAGCGCGGGGATCGCGGTCGGCATGGCGACCAATATTCCACCGCACAATCTGAGCGAAATTATCGAAGCGGCGATCCTGCTGGTGCAGAATCCAGCGACGCATCTTTCGAAAATCGCTGAAGTGGTCAAAGGGCCCGATTTTCCCACCGGCGGCCTGATTCTAGGCCATTCCGGCATTGACGATTATTTTGTTACCGGCCGCGGATCGATCAAGCTGCGCGCCAAAGCCGCAATTGAAAACCTGGGCAAGGAGCGCGATGCCATCATCGTCACCGAGCTGCCCTATCAGGTCAACAAGGCGCGCCTAGTGGAGCACATCGCGGCGCTGGTGAATGAGAAAAAGCTCGAAGGCATCGGGGACGTTCGCGATGAAAGCGATCGCGACGGCTACCGCGTGGTGATCGAGCTGAAGCGCGGCGAGCAGGCTGAGGTGATCCTCAACAACCTGTACAAGCAGACGCAAATGCAGGTGAACTTCGGCGTCATCATGCTGGCGATCGTCAATGGCCAGCCGCGCGAGCTGGGGATCGTGGACGCGCTCAAGCGCTTCATCGATCACCGCATCGACGTGGTCCGGCGGCGCACGGATTATTTGTTGCGCAAGGCCCGGGAACGGGAGCACATCCTGCTGGGGTTCAAGAAAGCGCTGGACAATCTGGACGCCGTGATCCAGGTGATCCGCGCCGCGAAAACTCCCAGAGACGCGCGCGAAGGGCTGATCGCGCGGTTTCAATTCACCGAGCGCCAGGCGCAGGCGATCATCGAGCTCCAACTCCAGCGGCTCACCGGCATGGAGCAGCAGAAGATTCTCGAAGAACTCGCCGAAATTCAGGAAAAGATCAAGGAATATTCGGAAATTCTGGGTTCGGAGAAAGTTCTGCGGGCGCTCATTGTCAAGGAATTGAAGGAAGTCCAGAAGGATTTCGGCGACGAGCGCCGCACGCAGATCGTCGAAGACACGGGCGAGCTCAAGCTGGAAGACCTGGTGCAGAAAGAAGATGTCGCGGTGACGGTCACCCGCGGCGGTTATCTCAAGCGAACGGCGGTGGACACGTACCGGCGGCAGACGCGCGGCGGCAAGGGGCGCATCGGAATGTCGACACGCGCCGAGGATGTGGTGGAACACCTGTTCATCGCGTCCACGCACGCCTATCTGCTGATTTTCACCAACAAGGGCCGCGTCTACTGGCAGAAAATTTACGAGATCCCGGAGGCGGGGACTACGTCGAAGGGTAAGCACGCGACGGGGCTGATCAATCTTCAGCCCGACGAACAGCCGACGGCGTTCCTTCCGGTGGAGAAACTGGATCAACCCGACAAATTCGTCGCGATGGTGACCAAGCAGGGGACCATCAAGAAAAGCGCCGTGACGGAGTTCGATAATCCGCGTCCGGGCGGAATTATCGCGATCGGGCTCGATAAAGGCGACGAGCTGTTGAGTGCGCGGCTGACCGGCGGATCGGATTACATTTTCCTGGCGTCGCATGAAGGCATGGCGTGCCGCTTTGAAGAGGGTGACGTTCGCGCGATGGGCCGCTCGGCGGCAGGGGTGCGCGGAATTAAGCTGGATGAGGGCGACTACCTGATCGGCATGGAAGTGGTCGGCAAAGAGGGGCTGCTTCTGTCGATTTCCGAGAACGGCTACGGAAAGCGCACGCCGCTCGAGGATTACCGGCTGACTGCGCGCGGCGTCAAGGGCGTGATCAATATGAAGACCACGCAGAAGGTCGGCAAGGTGGTCGCGATTCTCCCCGTGAAGGAAGATTCGGAGCTGATGATCATCACCAAGCAGGGCCAGATCATCCGCATCGATTCGGCATCCATCCGGCAGACGGGCCGGTCCACCTCGGGAGTGCGGCTGGTGAATGTCGAGGCGGGGGACCAGGTGGCTGCGGCGAGTTTGATACCGGAGACGGAAGGAAACGGGTCGAACGGGCAGGAGGAACTGCCGTTGCAGTAAAGCCCTTGCGGCTGCAACCTGATAAGCGTTAAGCTACAGGTTACAGTGAAAATTTGCAGCTTCGCCCACAAGGGCCTGAAGCGGCTTTATGAAGATGACAACGCAAGGGGCGTGCCGTCGGCCGTCGTGGACAAGCTTAGAAAAATGCTCGCATACCTCGACGACATGGAAGACGAAGAGGAATTGCGAGCGCTTCCGCTCTGGAACGCGCATAAGTTGAACGGTGGTCGAAAGGGCGAGTGGAGCCTGACCGTGACGCGAAACTGGAGGCTGACGTTCCGCATCAATACCATCGAGCGCGAGATTCGCGAACTGAACTTAGAGGATTATCACTAGATGCCGATGAAGAACCCACCGCATCCCGGATCTTTCGTGAGGACCGAGATTATCGAACCGGCGGGGCTGTCGGTAACCGCGGCTTCCGCGGTTCTAAGAGTTTCCCGTCCCGCGCTATCGACCTTCCTGAACGGAAAGGCGGATCTTTCCGGAGACATGGCTCTCAGAATCGAAAAAGCGTTCGGCGTGAAAATGGATACCCTGATGCGAATGCAGGCTTCCTACGACATCGCGAAGACGCGGAAGCGCGAAAGACAAATTCGCGTGAACCGCTTTCGCGCCGAGCACCGCGCTTAAACGTGGCCACAAAGGCTGCTGTACGCGCGCGCGCGGGTTTCGATTCTGCGGCTCCGTGCTATGATCTCAATCCACTGTGCCGACAAGAGTCGTGAAGTTCACGAAGCTGGCCGCCGGGACGGTTGTCTGCCTTGCATTGTCCTCAAAGCGGAGACAAGGTCGTGAGGGCGGCCCGGTAGCTACTTCCGCACCGCCGCGCTCAGCCGAGCTTCCAGCGAAATCAGCGTCAGCAGTAAAAACACTACCGCCGAGCCGGCCAGCGGCAGCGCCATTACTACTCCGACTCCCCAGATCGACGCGAAGTAGCCCAGCGTGCACGGCGCCAACAACCCTCCGGCAATGGCGAAGGAAAAAATTCCGTTGTAAAATCCCGGGTGATAATACGGAAAACGGAAACCGATTTTTTCGACCACCAGCGGATAAATCGGCGCAAATGCGCCGCCGAGCATCAGGATTCCGATCACCGCGCCGAAGCGGTTGATGGTCAGCAGCATGATCACGCAGCCGAACATCCCGCCCAGAATGCTCAGCGCCAGCAGTTTCGCGTGGCTGAAGCGCGGCATCACCGACTGCGCTACCACGCGGCCGATGAGCAGCGCGGCCCAGTACATCGCCAGCATTCCCACCGCGGTCTTGGGGCTGATGCCCAGGCGCTGACTCAGGAATAACGGCAGCCATCCGGCGATCGCCCATTCGTTTCCGAATTGAAAGAAGAGAAGCAGGCTGAACATCACCGCGCCAGGGCTGCGCAGCTCGGTGAGCAGCGTCTTCATCGACGGCTGCTGCGGAGCGATCACCGGAACGGTGAATTTGGCGCGCACATAGAACCAACCGAATAATCCCGGGATTACGGCGATCCAGGTTTGAATCGCCGGCGCGCTGTAAGCGTAGAAGGTTCCCGAGACCAGCAGCGCGACGGTAAGGCAGCCCAAACCGAAGCAGATTCCACCGAGATTGATGGTCGCCGCCGGATCGTGGCGATACATGGGCGAGATTGCGTGAAAAATTCCGGTGTGCAGAATTCCGGCCGCGAGTCCCAGGATGGCCAGTCCGGCGATGCGCCACCAATACGAATAGGGCGGGGAAACGAAGGCGAGAAATAGCAGTCCCGCCGATGCCGTCGCGCACGCAAATGCCAGCGTCCAGCCGATGCCTTTGCGCCGCAGCAGCGGCGGCGACACCCACACGGAAGTAACAATACCCGCGATCAACCCGATGAAATACAGGCTGATAATCGGATATTCGCTGAAAATGTGATGCCGCCAGGAAGGTAAAATTGCGCCCAAAAATGCGAGCAGCAGTCCGGAAACGAAAAATCCTGCGAGAGCTTTTCGCGCTCCGGTGGCTGCAAGCGTGCCGGCCGGCGAAGCCGTAACAGGCGAACTCACCTGGATAGGATACCTCGCGCTCGGTTAACGTTTCAGTCAGTACAGCAGGAACGGGCGGCGCCGCGCCACGAACGCGTCGATTTCCCGCTGGAAATCCTGTTCGATCGCGTGCGGATCGGCGCCGGATTTCATCGCCTCGATCGCCTTCCGGTTGCCGACCAGAAATCGGCACGCCTCAAGATCGATTTTGCCGGGATACAGCTTTTCGAACGCGTAGGCAAGTTCCAGGCCCAGGCGGACCGAATCGAACTGCTCGCGATTGAGGATCACGAAGCGTACGCCTTCGATGGTCCTGCCTTTGAAATTCGATGACGTAGGCTCGAACGAAGTCGCGTAGGCGCGCACGCCGGGAATCGAACGAGCGTTGAGGAAGCGCGCGAGTTGCTCGCCGTGAATCCAGTCCGCGCCGATTTGCTCGAACGGCGCGTCGGTGCCGCGGCCTACGGACAGATCTCTATTCGCTTCGAGTATGGCGACGCCGTCGTAGAGCGTCTCGGCGTTCAGGCTGCGCAGGTTTGGCGAGGGATCGGTCCAGGCGAGGCCGGTGGAATCGAACCAGTCGCCGCGCTGCCAGTTTTTCATTTTGACGATGTGCAGATCGGCCTTCCATCCGCGCTCCTTGTTCGCCATGGTGGCGAGCTCGCCCAGTGTCAGGCCGTGGCGGATGGGCATCGGGTAGCAGCCGACGAAACTTTCGAGATCCCGATCGAGAAGCGGTCCTTCCACGTGTGCGCCGGTCACGGGATTGGGGCGGTCCAGAACAAAAAACGGGCGATGTGATTTTGCGGCTTGTTCCTCCGCGCCGAGCATGGTGCACGAATAGGTGTAAAACCGCGCCCCCGCATCCTGGATGTCGAAAACCAGCGCATCGACGCCCGCGAGCATCTGCGGTGTCATTCGAAAACGGCTGTTTTGATACAGACTCCACACCGGAAGACCGGTCGCCGGGTCTTTCGAATCGCCGATGTCGGGCCGGTCTTCTTTTCCGGTGATTCCGTGCTCCGGCGAAAACAGAGCGGTGACGTTCACACCCGAGGCGAGCATCGCATCGACATTTCTCTTCCCGCTGCGGTCGAGGCCGGTCTGATTCGTAATCAGCCCGATGCGCTTGCCCTTCAACGGCGCAAAATTCTCCTGTTCAAGAACGTCGAGACCCGTCAGCACCTCGTGATTCGGCGCGACCATGCGGTGCGCGCCAACCTCGTTATAACCGTTGATGCTCACGCCCGGCACGTCGATATTTAGCGACGCCGCGACGATCGTGGCCACGCGGCTGCGCAGCGACGACAAGCTTTTTCCGCGATGCGGATGCACTACGTTGGTGAGCAGGATCACGAAGGATTTGGTGGACGGATCCATCCAGATCGACGTGCCGGTGAACCCGGTGTGGCCGTAGGAGCCGATCGGGTAAAGTTCGCCGCGGTTGGAAGAATACGGCGAATCGATATCCCAGCCCAGGCCGCGCAGGATCGGCTGATCCGGCGGAGTGGCGGGCGAAGTGAACTTGCGAACGGTCAGCGGGGAAAAAATGCGGACGCCGTTGCGTTCCCCCATATTGAGCATCATCTCGGCGAATTTCGCCATGTCGTCCGCGGTGGTGAACACGCCCGCGTGCCCGGCGACTCCTCCCATGTAGCGCGCCGTCGGATCGTGGACCACGCCGCGAAGCGGCTTGCCCGTGTCCGGATCGATCTCCGTGGGCGCGATCCGCGGGCGCAACGAGCGCGGAGGGTTGAACATCGTCTCCGTCATCCCCAGCGGCTCGAAAATTTTTTCGTGCGTGTATTGATCGAGCGTTTCGCCGCTCAGCCTGCGCACGATTTCGCCCAGGAGCTCAAAATTGATGTCGCTATAGACGAACCGAACGCCCGGCGGGTTCACCGATTTTTCGGCCAGCGCCTTGGCAATACCGATGTCATAGCCCGACCACGGCGGTTCCAGATCCAGATCCGGCCGCAGACCGGAAAAATGCGTCATCAGGTCACGAATGGTGATGTCGCTCTTGCCGCCCTGAAACTCCGGAAGGTAGTTGGTCACCGGATCGGAGATGCGCAGCTTGCCCTGCTCGAACAATTTCATCAGCGCGGGCGTGGTCGCGATCACTTTGGTGAGCGACGCGGCGTCGAAGATTGTGTCCACGGTCATCGGCTCGCGGGCGGGAATCAGAGCGCGGCTCCCGTAAGCTTTGCGATGCAGAATTTTTCCGTCGTGGCCCGCGATCAGCACCGCGCCGGGAATCAGGCCGTCGCCGACCGCCTGCTCCACGACTTCGTCAAGCTGCGGCGACGCGGAATACGTCTGCGCGTATGCCAGCGCGGCGGCGCAACATAAAAGAATCGCTCTCATGCCAGCTTTTTCGCGATTCCTTCCAGAAGCTTGGCCAGCTCGATATCGCGCCGGGTGATTCCTCCTGCATCGTGCGTGCTCAGATCGACCGCGACGCGGTTATAGACGTTCGACCACTCGGGGTGGTGATTCATTTTTTCGATAGCCGGCGCCGCGGTGGCCATGAAACCGAAGGCGTGCGGGAAATCGGCGAACTTGTATTCGCGGTGCAGCTTTCCGTCGGCGACGGTCCAGCCATGCAGCTCCTTGACGGCGGCGGCGATTTCGGCATCGGTCAATTTTTGCATTACGCTCTCCCGTAAATTGGAATGATCGCTCCGTTGATATCCGCCGCGGCGTCCGAGCACAGCCACACCAGCAGTTTTGCGATCGATTCCGGCGCCACCCATTTGGAAAAATCGGCATGCGGCATCGCCGCGCGATTGGCCGGTGTGTCGATGGTGCTGGGCAGAACCGCGTTGGCCGTGATTCCGGAATCCTTCACCTCCGCCGCAAGATTCGTGATCAGCGCGACCAGCGCGGCTTTGGAGACCGCGTAGGCGGCGAACTTGGGCGAAGGCTCGACCGCGGCTCGCGAACCGATGGCCACGATCCGCCCGCGCTTCGATTTGAGCATCGGCCCGAGCGCGGCGCGAATCGCGTTGAAGGCGATGCGCACGTTGACGCTCATCATCATGTCCCAGTCGCCATCGGTGGTTTCGGCGATCGGGGAGCCTCCGCGAAATCCGCCCACCAGGTGCACCAGGGCATCGATCGGCCCGTGCTGGCTGGCATGCTCGATCATCGCGCGGCATCCTTCGGCCGTGGTGAGATCGGCCGAGATCGTTGCGAAGGGCTTGGATTCATGCCATGCGCGATCCACCGCGATGACGGTTGCGCCAGCATCCGCGAACGCCCGCGTCACAGCGGTTCCCAATCCTCCGCCCGCTCCGGTGATCACCACGCCCATAAGCTCGATTGTACGCGTGGCGCACGGATTGTGCGTACCGGCGTTGGTCGTGTATCCGCTGCATCTTCGCGCGGCCTGAGAGAGCCGAGTTTCCAAACAGACTCTTGCGGCCAGGGCTTGCCGAAAGTTAGGCATAGAATAGGATCAATGCGTAGTTTGCTTTTCATCACTCTCGCCGCGCTTGCTTTCGGCCAGGAAAAATACACCGGGCCCCGGCCGCCGAAACCGGACCTGCTCTACCTGGTCCACGCGGATAATTTAATTCCCACGGAAACGGCCGATGCGAAGTCCGAATCCAAGCACAACGACGTCGTCTACACCATCGACGGCGCGAGCTCGCCCGCGCGGACTCCGCTCGCCGAACCGATTTTCCTGATCCAGGCCGACAAGCTTCAGCCCCAGCAGCTCGAGCTGTACCGGCTGGAGGTCAAGGGAGGGCGGCGCGAAGTCAATATCGCCACGCACCACAGCCGCGGCGGGAACCGGCCGCTGCGTCTGACCGTTACACCCCTCGGCGACCGCCTGTACCGCGTCGAAGCTGATGAGGAGCTCGATAATGGCGAATATGCCATCTCACCGAATGGCTCTGACACCGTCTTTTGTTTTGAGGTGTACTGAAGCGCTGAAGCGTTACTGCTAGAATCGGAGCTTATGTTCTTAGGACTCGAGCACACCGCCATCGCCTCCCCCGACCCGCGCTCGCTGGCGCAATGGTACGTCGATCATCTCGGGTTCCGCATCAATTTCGAATATGACGGCAACTACTTCGTGCGCGCGTCCAACGGCAGCGTGCTCGAAATTATTCCTTCGGAGGGTCCGCGAGCCGAACAGAAAATGCGTGATCCGGGAATCCGCCATCTGGCCATCGACGTGAAGGACTTCGACGCGGCCTACTCGCAACTCAAGTCGCAGGGCGTGAAGTTCGTCGGCGAGCCATACACCAACATGGGCAACCGCCTGGTGTTTTTCAACGATCGCGACGGCAACCTCGTGCATTTGATTCAGAGAGAGCGGCCCCTGCCTTGAAGACGCTCCAGACAGAGCAATCACCGTCTAATAAAGGCAGGGGCGTCTTGATCGACCGGGTTTTTAAAGCGTTCACCTATCGCGATTTCCGCGTGATGTGGATGGGCGCGTGCACTTCCACCATCGGAAGCTGGATGCAGACGGTGGCGCAGGCGTGGCTGGTCTACACGCTCTCCAACGACCCGTTCTATCTCGGGCTCGACGCGTTTCTCGGCCAGGCGCCTATCATTCTGCTGTCGCTGGTCGGCGGCGTGATGGCCGACCGACGCGACCGCCGCACGATGCTGCTGATGTCGCAGTACATCCAGATGACCTCGGCCTTCATCCTCACCGCGTTGTTCTTTTTCGGGAAGGTGAAGGTCTGGCATATTTTGTTGCTTTCGTTCGTTTCCGGAACCGGCCAGGCTTTCGGTGGGCCCGCATACCAGGCGCTGCTGCCGACGCTGGTCGGCCCAGGCGAATTCGCCAACGCGATCGCGTGGAATTCCATCCAGTTCAATATCGCGCGCATTCTGGGCCCCACCATCGCGGGAATCACGCTCGCCAAGCTCAACGCGACGTGGTGCTTCGGGTTGAACGGCATCTCGTTTCTCGCCGTAATCGCGTCGCTGTACATGATCAACGTCGGATTCGTTCCGGCGCGCTCCACCGAGCCGATTCTCACCAGCATGAAACAGGGTATCGGATTCATCCGCACCAAGGCCGGCCTCGATTCGCTGATCGTGCTGGCATTCTGCATGACCGCGCTCGCCATTCCGCTGATGACGTTCCTGCCGGTCTTCGCGCGCGAAGTTTTTAATGGCAACGCGACGACGTACACGCATCTGCTGATTTTCTCCGGGTGCGGATCGATAGTCGGCGCTCTCGGCGTCGCCGCGTTCGGAAGGTTGAAGCGGCAGGGCGCGGCCGCGCTCATGGTGCTGATCGTCCTGGGCGGATTGATCGCGGCCTTCGCGTTGTCGAAGTCCATCATCCTGTCGGGTGTGCTGATTTTCCTGAGCGGCGCCGCGCTGATCTTCGTCTTTTCGATGGTCAACTCGGTGGTGCAGGCCATCACCGCCGACGAGATGCGCGGCCGCGTGATGAGCGTCTACAATGTCGCCTTCCGAGGCGGGATGCCGCTCGGCAGCCTGGTGGCGGGCAAGCTGATTCCGCTGTTCACGGTGTCGGCGACCATCGCCGGAACAGGCTCCCTGCTGGCCGCATTGGGCCTGTACTTTCTTCTGATTCATCGCCGCATCGCCGCGCTGTGATTCCGTTGCCGATCGGTAACGTAACCAGTGAGCTATAATCGGTGCGACAGCATGTCCGAGTCCGCTTTCGCTCGATTGTGGAAGGTGATCCTTCCACCACCGGCCACCGGTGCACCAGTTCATCAGGCGCTGAATCGCAAACAGAAGCGCCTCGTCCTGGGCGCCGTGAGCTTCTGCGTTCTAGCCGGAGCGGGGGTCTGGACGTATTTTTACATGGCCGGCGCACCGCAGCGCGCTGAAGCACAGTATCAGACCGCGATGCAGCTCATGCAGCCGGGGCATTATCAGGAAGCCATCACCCAACTCGGCCGCTCCATTCGGATTTATCCCCTGGCGAACGCCTATGTCGAGCGCGGATTCGCGCATCGCTACCTGGCGCAGAACGATCTCGCCGCCAGCGACCTCGAAAAAGCCGCCGAGCTTGATCCCAGTCTCGCGCGCGCTTACAGCGGCCTGGGAAGCATTTATCGCGACCGCGGCGACTCGCAACGCGCGCTCGAGGAATACACCAAATCCATCCAGACTTCAGCCAATGTCGACGCGCTGTTCGAACGCGGCGAAGTTTACGAATCGCTCGGCCAGCATCAGAAAGCCATCGACGATTTCAGCTCCGCCATCGAACTGCTGCGCGACGCGCCCTACATCTATCGTGCCCGCGCCATGGCCAAGAACAACATGGGCGACACAGCCGGCGCCGAGGCCGATCGCAATCTGGCGCGCTCCATCGAATCGCCCCATCATTAAATTTATGTTCGTTCCTTTAACCCCTCTGCGGTGCCTCCACCGCGCCGTCGATCTGTTCGGCTCCAAAATCGGAATTGTGTGCGGAGATCTCCAATTCACCTACGCCGAATTCGGCCGCCGCAGCCAGACCCTGGCCGGCGCGCTTCCAAAATTCGGCATCTCCAAGGGCGACCGCGTCGCGTACCTGAGCTTCAACACCCACAAGCTGATCGAAGGCTACTACGGCGTGGTGCAGGCGCGCGCCATTGTGATGCCCCTCAACGTCCGCCTTTCCGAGCCGGAGCTGAGCGTCATTCTGAATCATTCCGGCGCGAAGATGCTGTGTTTCGAAAACGATTTCGCGCCCATGATCGAAAAGCTGCGCCAGAACTGCCCCAGCGTGGAGCGCTGGGTCACGCTTGACGCCAAAACTCCGGCCGCGGATTTGACTTACGAGGAGATCCTGGCGGAAGGGAAACCCGAGCGCGCGGACATTTTTTCCTACGACGAAAACGCGATTGCGGAGCTGTTCTACACCAGCGGCAGCACCGGGACCCCCAAGGGTGTGACGCTCACCCACCGCTCGCTCTACGTCCACGCGCTCGATATCGGCGCGATCTACAAGGACATCGATTCGATGGTCGATCTCCACACCATCCCCATGTTCCACGCCAACGGCTGGGGACGGCCGCAGGCCTCCACCATGCACGGCATCAAGCAGGTGATGGTGCGCCGCTTCGAGCCGACTTTCGTCTTTCGCATGATCGAGGAACATAAGGCCACCGACATGTGCCTGGTCCCCACCATGGCCAACGCGCTGATCAACGCTCCCGACCGCACGCAGTTCGATATTTCGAGCATGCGCCGCGTGATGATCGGCGGCGCGGCGTCCTCGCCCGAGCTGGTGGATCGCGTCGAGAAGGCGATCCCGAGCTGCGAGTGCATCGCCGGCTACGGATTGACGGAAACCTGCCCCGTGCTCACCTCCTCGCGCTCCAAGGGACTGGTCTACGAATCGAACGACGAGCGCCTGCGCCGCCAGGCGATGGCGGGCTGGCCGGTCCCTGGCGTGAGCGTTCGCGTGGTCGATCTCGAAATGAACGATGTTCCTCGCGACATGCAGTCCATCGGCGAAGTGGTCGCGATGGGAGACCACGTCATGGAGGGTTATTACAAGGAGCCGGAAGCGACGGCCGCGGTGATGACCGGTCCCTGGTTCCACACCGGCGACATGGCGGTTTGGGACACGGAAGGCTACATTCACATCGTCGATCGCAAGAAGGAGATCATTATTTCGGGCGGCGAAAATATTTCCTCGCTCGAAGTGGAGCGCGAGATTTTCGCACATCCGGCGGTGTTCGAATGCGCAGTCGTGGCCGCGCCGCACGATCAGTGGGGCGAAGTTCCCGCAGCGATTGTGGTGCTGAAGCCGGGCGAAAAGCTGACGCAGGATGAGCTGCTCGCGTTTTTGCAAAAACGCCTGGGAAAGTTCAAGCTCCCGCGGATCGTCCACTTTTCGGTCGACCCGCTTCCCAAAACCGGCACCGGCAAGATCCGAAAGATGGTGCTGAAAGAACAGTTCTGGGCGGGGAAGACGAAACGCGTCCAGGGTTAGTCGTCTCTTGTACTCTGTCTCGACCACGCCGGATCGCCTGGAGGATCTTTACGACGCCGGCACCTCCGGCATCATCGAGCACGACGGCTGGCTCGAAGCTTTTTTCGAAGATCGCCGTGCTGCCGAAGAATTCGGCGATCCCGTCGAATGCCCGCCGGTCGACTGGGTGAAGCACACTCGCGACGCTTGGCCTCCGCTCCTAGTCGGCGAAAAATTTTTCGTCGTCGCGCCGTTTCGCGACGATCCGACGCCGCCCGGCCGCCTGCGTCTCGAAATCAATCCGGGATTGCAGTGCGGCACCGGACAACATCCCTGCACGCAATTGTGTCTTGAGGCGATGGAGCGCATCATCCGGCCGGGCGATTCGGTGCTCGACGTGGGCAGCGGATCGGGGATTCTGTCGATCGCCGCGAAGCTGCTGGGCGCGGGACGCGTGATCGCCTGCGATATCGATCCTGACGCGGCGAAACCCGTGCCGTTCTTCGTCGGCAGCGTGGATGCCGTGCGCAGCGCATCGTTCGACGTCGTCGTCGCTAACATCAACGAAACGGTGATTGAGGATCTTCGCCCGGAATTTGACCGCGTCGCGGCGCGGCAAATCCTCTCCGGATTTCAGGACGAAGAAGGCAACTGGGCCTGCCTCACGCGTGGTGGCACAGGCTTCAGCCCGTGAGCCAAGGATGCGTGAGAGGAATCATCTGACTCTCGCACTCATTTGGTGAAATGTATCGCCGAAACCTCCCTCATTGGCACCCCGCCGGCAGGCCGTTGTTCATTACCTGGCGCCTTGCGGGCACGTACCCCAAAAAACATCGCAGCGGTCCAGCGTGGCTTTGGCGGCCGGAGATTGCCGGTTGCGTGTTGGACTGTCTCCGCGAGCATGCAGGTTCTCGATACGAGCTGCACGCCTTTGTCGTCATGCCGGATCATGTTCACGTGCTTCTCACCCCATCGGCGGAGCCGTCAGTGATCACCGGGGCCATCAAAGGCAAGTCCTCGCGGATCGCGAATACCATTTTGCAGCGAACGGGTTCGCCGTTCTGGCAGGACGAATCTTTCGACCATTGGATCAGGAGCCGCGCTGAGTTTGAAGAGACCAGGTCGTACATCGAAGCGAACCCCGTGCGCGCGGGCCTGGTGAGCGCACCTGAGGAGTGGCCTTACTCGAGCGCAGCTGTGCGGAGCTTCACAGGCTAAAGCCTGTGCCACTTGTTTTGCCGGGAAGCTGGTACATCTGTGTGCACAAGCTTTCGTCTGTGTCACCTTGTTTGCTGGGAAGCTGGTATATCTGTGTGCACAAGCTTTAGTCTGTGTCACCTTGTTTGCCGGGAAGCTGGTATATCTGTGTGCACGAGCTTTAGTCAGTGTCACCTTGTTTGCTGGGAAGCTGGTAAATCAATGTGGCACAGGCTTTAGCCTGTGTCTTTTCACAGCTCTCACCTCAGCGCGCCGCGCGCTCCGTGGCACTGCCTGGAGCACTCGCCGATTGATCCCCCCCGGCAGCCCTGTGAATCGCCGCGCGGATTCGCGGGTACGTGCCGCAGCGGCACATGTTTCCGCTCATCGCCGTGTCGATATCCGCGTCGCTCGGATGCGAAGTTTTTTTAAGCAGCGCGCATGCCGACATGACCTGCCCCACCTGGCAATATCCGCACTGCACCACGTCGATCTCCAACCAGGCCGCGCGCACTGCGTCCGCTTCCTTCCCGTGCAGCCCTTCGATCGTAGTCACCTCGCGGTTGCCAACCGTGGAAAGCGGCGTCACGCACGACCGTACGGGCTCCCCGTCGATATGCACGGTGCACGCCCCGCACAGCGCCATCCCGCAGCCGTATTTCGTGCCGACCATCTTGAGCTCGCCGCGCAATACCCACAGCAGCGGCGTATCCGGCTCCGCGCTGACCGTCATGTTTTGCCCGTTGACTTTGATCGTGGTCATGGGATCTCCTAAACCAGCTTCAGCGGCAGCGATCGCAGCCGCTGGCCCGTCAGCGCGAACACCGCATTGGCGACGGCCGGCGCAATCGACGGCACGCCCGTTTCGCCGATTCCCTCCGGATGCTCCGTGCTCGCGACAATGTCCGTCTCCAGAATTGGACATTCGTGGATGCGCAGCGGAGCGTATCGGTCGAAATTGGTCTGCTGCACCTGTCCTTTTTCAAGCGTGATCTCGCCGCGCAGCGCCGCCGACAATCCGAACACGATTCCGCCTTCGATCTGCTGCCGGATCAGGCTCGGATTCACGGGAAATCCGCAATCCACCACGCTGGTCACGCGATGCACGCGGATCTTCTTCGCGTCGAGCGAAACCTCCGCGACGTTCGCGATCACGCTTCCGAAGCAGCGATGCAGCGCGATGCCGCGCGCGGTCTTGGCGCCGTCCGCTGCCGGTGCGCACGGTTTTCCCCATCCGGAAAGCTCCGCTGCCCGATGCAGCACCCGCAGCATCCGCGGACGGTTCGTCAGCAGCGCGGCCCGGAACGCGACCGCGTCCGCGCCCGCCGCCGCGGCCGATTCATCGATGAAGCTCTCGGCGAAAAACGCGTTGTAAGAATGTCCCACCGATCGCCAGATTCCCACCGGCACCGGTGACTCCGAGCTCTGGTGCGCCACGCGCGCATTGGGAAATTCGTAGCCGGCATCGAAAGCGCCCAGCGCCGCTCCATCCATAAACGACGGCGCACCCATGCTCGATCCCGCGGAGGTCGCCTTCCACGCGATCAACTTCCCCTGCGCGTCGAATCCGGCCTGGTGCCGCGAGACGAACGCGGGACGGTAATAGTCGTGCGTCATATCCTGCTCGCGCGGCCACAAAGTTTGCACCGGCGCTCCCTCCGCTTCGCGCGCGATCGCCGCGGCCTGCGAAACGAAATCGAGCATCGCTCTTCGGCCGAATCCTCCGCCCATCGTGGTCACGTGAATCGCGACTTTGTCCGATTTGATTCCCAGCACTTTCGCCGCCGCGTTTCGCGCGAATGCCGGAAATTGCGTGCCCACCCAGACCTGCGCCGCCCCGTCCTTGAAATGCACCGTGCAACTCATCGGCTCCATGGTCGCGTGCGCGAGATAGGGCACGCGATACTCCGCGCTGATGGTTTTCGCCGCCGATTTGAGCGCAGCCTCGACATCTCCTTTTTGGTAATGCGCTTTCCCCGGCTGCGTATCGAGCGCGTGCGCCATCGCGTCCATCACTTCGCCGCTTGAAAGATTCGCGGCCGCTCCGTGGTCCCATTCCACGTCGATTTTCTGGAGCGCCCGCATGGCGTGAAACGGCGTATCCGCGATCGCCGCAACGCCTCCCGTTCCGGCGCCGTAGCTTCCCAGCCCTCCGTCGTACGCATCCACGATGAAAACTTTGCGCACTCCCGGCAATTGCTGCGCGGCTGACGCGTCCAGCCGCTTCACCTTCCCGCCGACGGTGGGGCACATGGTTATGCTTGCGTAGACCATCCCCGGCGCCAGCACGTCGATCGCGTAGGTCGCCGTCCCGTTCATCTTCGCCGCCGCATCCAGCCGGCGCACCGGCTTGCCGATCAATTTGAACGATGCCGGGTCTTTGAGCGGCGCGTTTTTCGGTACGGGCAATTGCGCGGCGCGCGAAGCCAGCTCCCCGAATGCTGCGCTCTTGCCGGAGGAATGCAGCACGCGGCCCGATTCCGTGCGGCACTCGCTGGCCGGAACCTTCCATAAATCCGCCGCGGCCGCGATCAGCGCCGCGCGCGCCGATGCGCCTGCCTGCCGCATCGGCAGCCATTGATCATTGAGGCTGGACGATCCGCCCGTCCCGATCCCGCCGGGGACCTCGCGAATCACTTTTCGTGCCATCCACTCCGTCAGCCGCTTCATCGCGCCGTGATCTTCGGGTTGAAATGGCATCCCGCCGGCGATCACCGCCTGATTGTTGTAAATCGGGTCGAGCGTCGATTGCGCCAGCCGCACCTGCTCCCAGGCCGCGTCCATCTCGTCGGCAAGCAGCATCGCGACGCCAGTGTGCGTCCCCTGTCCCATCTCCGCCTGCGACATGATCACAGTTACGGTATTGTCGGGCGACACCTTCACCCACCCGTTCAACGCGACTTCACCCGGTGAGACCGGCAGCGGAATCCCCGGAATTAGCCTCTGCCGCGGCGGCAGAATCGACCACCCCACCACCAGCGCGCCGGCCGTTCCCACCGCTCCGGCGGAATATTTGAGGAACTGACGACGCTTGAGTTTAGCCATATGTCCTCACCCGGGAATTATACGGCGAATTTCGATGGAATGTTTTACTGGCGCGGCTTGTCGGGTTTCCCGGGCGGAAGCACGATCTCGCGCGGACCGCCGTCGAGGCCATAAATCCGGATCACTTGCGGTCCGCTCGGCGCCGGCTCCTGGGCCGGTTTCGGCGTGGCTGCGGCGGGCTGCGGCACTGCCGGCTGCGGCGCTACGGCCCGAGCGGGTGCCGTGCGAAGCCCCGCAGTGAACTGCGTCTGGTCGAGTTCCAGCGACAGAGACACGTTGCTCGCATCCACTTTCACCTGGAGCGATTGCGCCGAATCAGGCAGGGACGGAATCGACTGCCGCACGCTCTCCGCAATCGCCGCCGCGTTATCCGCCGACCCCGCGTCAATCGACGCTTCGAGCGACAGCCCCGTTGCCAGGGAGACATATCCGTCGAAACCGCGCGTTGTACCGTCGATCGGCACGAAGATGCTCGCCAGCGGATCGGGAAGTTTATCCGCCACCACGAACAGATCGGCCTCCTGATATCGCGCCGCACGCTCGAGCAGCGGAGAATACCGCCGGTGCTCGCCCAGGCTGCGATCGATCGCGGCCATCAGCGTGGAACGATCGCCCGCCAGCACAAGGCGATCGCTGAGCTCCGCGATGCTGAGAGTCGATTTGCCCGACGTCGCAATCCACAGATCGACACCGTGATAATTTGCCGGCCTCATTCCCAGCTTGATCGCCTGTGTGCGTAACGTTGCCGCGTCGAATTTTCCGGAAAGCAGCGCCAGCATCGGAGGCGATGCGATCAGAATTTCGGCCGCGTCGGTGAGGCAGGGAAGCTCAGGCACTCCGATCGATGTGCCGAGTTCATCGGCGACGGGCGCCCCGAAGGGTGTGTCTTTCAGACTCTGCCACTCGATCCCGACAATCGCCGTCGCGTCGGTGGGCGCAAGCCGCCACCAGCTCGGGTTTGATTCGGCGGCGCAGGGCAGTAACGCTACAAACAGCGAAATCCAAGCACGCACAATAATTTGATCGGACGATAGTCCCGTCGGAGTTAGCGTGAAGGAATATTTTACCGGTGAATTTCTGCGGCTCTTAGATGCAAGTTGTTGAAACGTAATAGCCGGGAGCTGGCAGCGCGATTGCAACGGTTGCGGCGGAATGGAACGCAAGGATTACGGGGAAGCATTCCTGAAGGGTTATGGCGCCACGCGCCGATTTCTGCTGGCGAGCGGCGCGCCGATGGACGACGCCGAGGAGATCGCACAAGCCGCGTGGGCGCGCGGCTGGGAATATCGCGACCAGTTGCGCGACCCGGCGATGGTCGGATTCTGGGTGAATTCGATCGCGCGCAATCTGTTTCGGGCGCGGTTCCGCGGCATGACGCCGATGCCCATCGACGGCCTTCAGCCTTCGTACACGATGAACATGGAGTCGCTCGAGCTGCGCCGTCTGCTCGAACGCTGCCCGCAGCGCGATCGCCGCCTGCTCCAGCGCAATCTCGAAGGCTACTCGGCCGAAGAGATCGCGCGCGAGGCGGGCATCACGTCTACGGGAATTCGCGTGCGCCTGCTGCGCATCCGCAACTCGCTGCGCCAGCAGACGGCCCAAGCCGCCTGACGTATGATTGAAGCGTGGGCGCCGCGAAAATCCTCCTGACAGCCGAGGAGTTCGACAACTATCCCTTCGAGGAAGACAAGCGCTACGAGCTTGACGAAGGGGAGCTGATCGAAATGACCCGGCCTGCGTATAAGCACAATCGAATTCTGGCGAATTTGCAGTACGCCGTCGAGAGCTTTCTTCGGCAAAACCGCGTGGGAGAAGCGCTCCTCTCCGAAAACCTTTACGCGCTTGCGCCGCTGATCCGCCGAGCGCCGGATCTCGCGATCATCCTGGGCGACCGCCGTGCCGAACTCGAAAATGCCAAGGTGATCCCGATTGTCCCGGAGATCGCCGCCGAAGTGCTTTCGCCGGGCGAATCCCCGCGCCAGATTCATCGCAAGCTACGGCAATATTTCGAAGCGGGCGTAAAAAAGGTGTGGCTGATCGATCCGGAGACGCGGGAAGTCGAAATCTGGACCGGCACGCAGCTTCCCGAGCGCGAACTTGGCGGAGACGACCAGATTACTTCCCAATGGCTTCCGGGATTCGCGCTGAAGCTGGCCGACCTGTTCAGCTAGCCCCTTGCCCGACGCCGCGCCGGCTTCTCCTGCTCCGCCGCAGGCTCGGCCGAGGTTGCCGAGGCCGCCGGCTTCTTGGCCATCGCAAGGCTCGCTTTGAGCGCTTCCATGATGTCGACCACCTTGGCCTCCTGCGGCTCCGGCGTCGCCACCACTTCGTGACCCTGTTTTTTCGCCTCAATCATCTTCAGCAGATTGTCGCGGTAGGTGTCCGTGTATTTTTCCGGCTCGAACTCCCCGGCCAGCGCCTCGATCAGGCTGGTCGCAAGCGCCAGCTCTTTTTCCTTCACCAGGCTCAAATCCGTGCGGAATTCGTCCACCTTGCGAATCTCATGGCTGTAGTACATGGTGTGCAGCAGCACGCCGTTCTTTCCCGGCCGCAGGATCACGATGTGCTCGCGATTGTGCATCGCGATCTTCGCCACGCCCACGTAGCCGGTCTTATTCAGCGCATCAAACAACAGCGCGTACGGCTTCTCGCCCGCCTCATCCGGCGCCATGTAATAGGACGTCTCAAGATAAATTGGGTCCACCTGGTCGGATTTGACGAATTCCAGGATTTCCATCACTTTGGCGGTCTGCGGCGCGACCTTCTTGACCTCTTCTTCCTCGATCACCACGTAGCGGTCTTTTTCGTACTCGTATCCTTTGACGATTTCGCTGCGCGGGATCGGCTTATCCTCGGCCGCGCAGTAGATCACCTGCTTGATGCGCGAGCCGTCGGATTTATGGAGTTGATTGAAGCTGATGCTTTCGCTCCGCGCGGCGCTGTACAATCTGACTGGGAACGAAACCAGGCCGAAGGTGAGATGCCCTTTCCAGACAGTGGATGCCATAGTGCCTCAGGTTATTATCATAACCCCAAACATTCCGGGCTGGTTATGTTAAGGCCGGGGGCGCCAAGCCTGCCGTTCCAGCTGCTCTTACTTGAGATCTCCAAAATCGACAACTTCTTGGGTTCGTTTCGTAACGAGAGATCCTTAAAATCAACAACTTGTTGGGTTCGTTTCGCAATCTGGACCCAGGCGTGGGAAACTTCCGTTCTTTGTCCCTAAGAAAGTACTCAGAGAAACGCCACTTCGACCGCACGCCGGAACCCGCTCCGGCCGAAACGAAATCCGCGGCGTATCCCCTCCAGTTCTGCATCCAGCGCCATCACGCGACTCGTCTGCATTATGACCTGCGCCTGGAATCCGGAGGCGCGCTCAAATCGTGGGCCGTCCCTAAAGGTCCCACGCTCGACCCAGGCGAAAAACGTCTGGCGATGATGGTCGAAGACCACCCCATCGAGTACGGATCGTTTGAAGGCGTCATTCCAAAAGGCAACTACGGCGCGGGAAGCGTGATGTTGTGGGATCGCGGAACCTACGAACTGCTGGGCGATGCGACGGCGGACGAGCAGCTCGCGCGAGGCGATTACAAATTTCGCCTGCACGGCGAAAAATTGAACGGCGATTTCGCTATCGTCCGTACCAAGCGCGGGAAGGGAAACGAATGGCTGCTCATCAAAAAGAAAGACGCGTTCGCGCAGACCGGATGGGACCCGGAAGACCATTCGCGCAGCGTGAAGACCGGCCGCACCCAGGAAGAGATCGCGCGCGAACTCCCACCGGTTCAAAATCAAAAGCCGCACGAAAAACTGCCGCAGATCGAGCCGATGCTCGCGATCATCGGGAAGGGAACCCCGCCCGCTTCCGACGACTGGCTGTTCGAAGTGAAATGGGACGGCGTCCGCGCCATCGCTTACATCGACCACGGCGATCTGCGCCTGGTGAGCCGCAACGGCCGTGCCATCGAGCGCCAGTATCCCGAGCTTTCCATCCTCCCGCACCAGGTGAAAGCCCACACCGCGATCCTCGACGGCGAGATCGCCGCGCTCGACGATCGCGGCCTTCCCAGTTTCGAAATGCTCCAGCGCCGCATCACGGTCGGCGATCCCGCCACCATCGCCGCGCTCGCGCGCAATAATCCCGTCGTCTTTTTTGCTTTCGATCTGCTCTATCTCGACGGCCGCGATCTGCGGGGAACTCCGCTCATCGAACGCAAGCGTCTTTTGAAACAGGTGCTCCTGGCAAACGACCTGGTCCGCTACTCCGACGAATTCGCTGGCCATGGTCCCGAACTGCTCGCCGCGGCGAAAGCCCAGGGACTCGAAGGCATCGTCGGCAAGCGCGCGCAAAGTTTTTACGAATCGCGCCGCACTTCCGACTGGGTGAAGTTTAAAAACACCGAATCCACCTCATTCGTCCTGTGCGGATTCACCAAAGGCGAACGCGACATTTTCGGCGCGCTGGTGCTCGGCATCTACGACCGCGCGAAGCTCGTGTGGGCGGGAAACGTCGGCACCGGGTTCGATCGCAAGATGATGGAAGCGATCCAGGCGCAGCTCGCGCCGCTGGTTACATCGAAATCGCCGCTCGAACCGAACAAGCTTTTGCCGCGCGACATCACCTGGACTCGCCCCGAGCTGGTCTGTGAAGTGAAATTCTCCAACTGGACCGAAGACGGCCGCCTGCGCGCGCCGGTGTTCCTCGGCCTTCGCCCGGACATCGACCCGCACGAGTGCGTCCGCGACGAAGAGCCGGCGCCCGAGCGCGCTCCGCTGCTCGCGCCCGACGCAAAAGAAGCCACACTCACCATCGATCGCCATCGCCTCAAGTTCACCCATCTCGACAAGCTTTACTACCCCAAAGACGGCGTTCGCAAGCGCGACGTGCTGAATTATTACAATGCCGTCGCGCCGCTGCTGGTGCCATATCTCAAAGACCGGCCGCTCTCTCTGCGCCGCTACCCCGACGGCATCGAAGGCGAATCGTTCTTCCAGAAAAACACGCCCGAAAATTATCCCTCGTGGTTGCGAACCGAAGTCGCGCCCGACCAGATCCGCTACATCGTCTGCGATGACCGCGCCACGCTGCTGTTTCTGGCGAACCTCGGCTGCATCGATCACAACCCGTGGATGAGCCGCGTCGGGTCTTACGAATATCCTGATTACCTGCTGATCGATCTCGATCCGGTCGAGTGCCCGTACGAAAAAATCGTCGAGGCGGCGCTCCTGGTGCGCTCGAAACTAGACCTTGCCGGGCTTGAAGGTTATCCCAAGACCACTGGCGGCGACGGCTTGCACATCTACGTTCCGCTCGAGCCGCGCTACACCTACGAACAGGTGCGCTCGTTCGCGGAGTTGCTCGCCGCGCTCGCCGTGGCGGACCGTCCCGATCTGTTCACCACCCCGCGCGCGGTCTCAAAACGCGAAAAAGGCCGCGTGTATTTCGACTGGGCGCAAATCGCGGAAGGCAAAACCATTTCAGCGCCGTATGTTTTGCGCGCCTACCCTGGGGCCCCGGTCGCCACGCCGCTCGCCTGGCGCGAAGTGACGCCGCGCCTCCATCCCGATCAATTTACGATTCACAACGCCGTCGCCCGCTTCGACCGCGTCGGCGATTTATTCGCGCCGGTGCTCACCAACCACCAGAAGCTCGAAACGGCGCTCGAAAAACTGTCGCATTCAAAGCGCTAGCCGGCGATGCGCGGTAGCACATTCCCTCTCGGCTAAAATAGAGCCTTCGCGTAAACAGGAGGAATTTTATGTACAACATGAGCAATCTCACAAAGCTCAAGACCATCGACGCCAACGCTCCGGCCGCGATGCAAGCGTTCTGGGCTTTCGACAAAGCCGCCATGGCCGACGGAGCCGTTCCCGCCAAATACAAAGAACTGATGGCGCTCGCTGTCGCGTTCACCACGCAATGTCCGTACTGCATCGAGATTCACGCGGGCAAAGCGCGCAAGGCAGGGGCCAGTGATCCCGAGATCGCCGAGGTGGTAGCCGTCGCGGCCGCGTTAAGAGCTGGCGCCGCGGTGACTCACGGCACTCACGCGTTTCCCTCGATGGCTTGAAGCAGCACTTCGCTGCGCACCGGCTTTTCGAGCGCCATCGCGACCATCCGAGCCTCTTCACGCCCATCCAGGTCCCCGCGATTCCCGCACAGCACGATCACGCGCGCCGTGCGGAATTCAGCGATCAGCGCAAGCCCGTCGGCGGCCTCCGGCAGCCGTAAATCGAGCACCACCACGTCACACCCTTGCGCAAATGCGGCGCGAGCTTGGACCGGGTCACTCGCGACGGTCACGGAATGCCCGCGGCGCTCGATCACCAGTTTGCGGATTGCCAGCGCGGCGGCATCGTCATCCACCACCAGCACCTTCATCAGCCGAATTTGATGCCCGCGATCACCAGTTGCGGCATGGCGTGGTTCCAGCTCTCGGGCAGCTCGTCGAACGGCAGGCGGAACGATTTCGTTTCGCCCGGCTTCAATCCGCCCATGCGCTCGCTCACGATCGGCAGGCGCTTGCGCAGAACGAGCTGGCCATAGCTGTCGTAGAAGATGCAATAAATTTCCACTACCCCCAGGTCGCGATCGCCGCCGTTGGTAATTTTGCCCTCGATTTCGATCACCACCTGGTTGAAGTAACTCTGCGTGCCCTTCATGGTGACGTCGTTTAATTGCAAATTCCGGACGTAGGCTTTGGCTTCCGGCGTCAGCGGCAGGTCCGCGGGCGCGGGCTTGGTGCGCTCCACATACCAGAGCGCACCCGCTCCCAGCACCACCACGACCGCGACGATGAACAGCGGCAGCCGCGACCGTGATTCGAGTTTTTGCGAGGAAACGTCAATGGCCACTGACGGTCATCTCCTGGATGAAAATGCTCGGCGAGGCAATGGATCCGCGAAACTCCAGGTCCGAACCCACCTGCGCGATCTCCATGAGCATGCGCTGCAAATTTCCCGCGATGGTGATCTCGGAAACAGGATACGCCAGTTCGCCGTTATCGATCCACAGCCCCGCGGCGCCCGAAGAATAATCGCCCGTGACGGTGTTGGCCGCGGTCCCGATCAGTTCGGTCACATACAGTCCGCCGCGCACGCCCGCGATCATTTTCTCCGGGGGCGCCGCCCCGCTCTCGATATAAAAATTCCCCGGCCCGACACCCGCATTTCCCGACAATCCGCGCGATGCGTTCCCGGTAGTCTTCATCCCCAGCTTTCGCGCAGAATACGTGTTCAGCAGGTAACTTTTCAGCACTCCCCGATCGATGACCACCGTGCGCCGCGATTCGACGCCTTCATCGTCAAACGGCGAGCTTCCAAACAACCCCGGCAGGATCGCATCGTCGACGACGGTCACCAGTTCCGACGCCACCTGCTCCCCCAGTTTCCCTACGAGAAACGATGCGCCGCGGTAAATCGCCGATCCGCTCACCGCGCCGAACAAATCTTCAAGCAGCGCCCGCGCCGTCCGCGGCTCGAAAATCACGGGGACCTTCTGGGTCGCGATTTTGCGCGGATTCAAGCGGCGCAGCGCCCGCTCCGCCGCGCGTTTGCCCACCACTTCCGCGCTTTCCAGGCCCGATGCCGCGCGCGACGACGAATACCAGTAATCGCGCTCCATCGATCCGTTGTGTTTCGCCACCGGCGTCGCGCTCAGCCCGCAGCTGGAGGTTCGATAGCTTCCCAAAAAGCCCCGCGAATTGGCGAACACGCGCGTGCCGAGGTATGAATTGAATCCCGCGCCTTCCGAGTTCTGGATGCGCGGGTCGGCTCCCAGCGCCGCTTCCTCCGCCGCGCGCGCCTGCGCGATCTTCCACTCGCTTTCCATGCGCGCGATCGCGTCGTCGTACAATCGCAAATCGGTCTCGACCTTGCCGAACTCCTCCGGCAGCCCGGAAAACGGATCTTCGCTGGTGATTTTGGCCAGCTCCAGCGCGGCGCTCACCATGCTCTCGATTCCCGCGCGCGACAAATCCGACGTGTACGACGATCCCGAACATTTCCCCGCCAGCACGCGAATCCCGGCTCCGCGCGAACCCGCCTGGGTTAAATTTTCCACCTCGCGCATGCGCACGTTCGCCGAAAATTCCTCGCCTTCGGACATGGTGCACTCGGCGTCCGTAGCTCCGCGCGCGATCGCCAGCTTCACCGCATCCGAAGCGATCTGCTCCAGGTCCGTCATTGAGTTCCGCCCACCGTCATCTTGTCGATCTTCAGCGTCGGAATGCCCACGCCCACCGGAACATGCTGGCCCTCCTTGGTGCACACGCCGACTCCCTCGTCGAGCTGCAAATCGCAGCCCACCATGCTCACGTATTTGAGCGCTTCCGGCCCGTTGCCCACCAGCGTCGCGCCGCGCACCGGACGCGTCAGCCTGCCGTTTTCGATCAAATAACTCTCGCTCGCCGCGAACACGAAATTTCCGCTGGTGATATCCACCTGCCCGCCGCCGAACGTCGTGCAGTACAATCCCTTCGGCACGGACCGGATGATTTCCTCCGGATCGCTCTCCCCCGCCAGCATGAACGTGTTGGTCATCCGCGGCATGGGGATCTGCTGATAACTTTCGCGCCGCCCGCTCCCGGTCGATTCACTATGCATCAGCCGGCTCGACAGCTTGTCCTGCAGATATCCGCGCAGCACTCCTTTTTCGATCAGCACATTCTGCTGCGTGGGCACGCCTTCATCGTCGACGTTGAGCGACCCGCGGCGGCTCCCGATGGTCCCGTCGTCGATCACCGTGCACAGCGGGCTCGCGACCTGTTGCCCCACGCGTCCGCTGAAAGCCGAAACGCCCTTGCGATTGAAATCGGCTTCGAGCCCGTGCCCCACCGCTTCATGCAACAAAATTCCCGGCCATCCCGGCCCGAGGACCACGGTCATCTCACCCGCCGGCGCCTCGACCGCATCGAGCTGCACGATCGCCTGCCGCGCCGCTTCATTCGCGAAATATTCCGGCGTTTTTTCGTTCAGAAAGAAATCCAGCGTCACGCGGCCGCCGCCGCCCGAATGTCCGGAATGCGGAGGACCGTCCGCTTTCCGGGCCAGCACCGTCACGCCCATCCGCGCCATGGGCTGCCGGTCGAAACTCAGCCGCCCTTCGCTGGTCGCGATCAACACGTTGCGCAGGCTGTCGGCATAGGTCGCCTGCACCTGGAACACGCGCGAGTCGTACGCTCGAGCCGCACGATCCGCGCGGCGCACCAGTTCCACACGCTCGGCGAGTCCCATTTCATGCGGCGCGCGCAGCATGGGATAAAGATTGTGCCGCTTGGCGTCTTCAAATCCCGATGTCACCACGCTCGCCGGCCCGCGCGCGATCAGCGCCGCCACGCGAGCCGCTTTCACGATGCGCTCCGGCGCCAGATCGTCGCTATAGGCGTAGCCCGTGCGCTCGCCCGCGATCACGCGCACGCCGACCCCGAGCGTTACGCCCTCGGTCGCGCTCTTGACGATCCCTTCATCGACGCTGATCGATGCGGTCGAAAGAAACTCGAAGTACAGGTCGGCGTAGTCGCCGCCGGCCGAGAGAGCTTCGCTCAAGTACTGTTCCAGATTGCGCTCAGAGATGCCGAAGCGCTCGGCGAAAAACGATCCAGATAACCCCACGCTTCGAGCGTAACAGAGCTACAGCCGAATCGCCAAAATCCGCAGCCTGCGATAATCGATCACCCAATTTCCGTCGCGAAACATCCGCCCCCGCGCCTGCTGCACGATCTCGCCGCGCTCCTCGTCCCTCAAATTCAGCGCTCCACCGAACATCTTCAACCAATCTTCCAGCCCGTTCTCCCCCTCGATCACCGTGGGGCGCTCGAACAGCGTCGCGAACCGCACTTCGAATCCCTCGGCCTCGAGCAGCGCCGAATATTCACCGACATTCGGATAGAACCAGGGCAGGGAAATCTCCCCCGCGACCTCGCGCACCACCTGGAGCAGCGTCCGCGTGTTCCCGCGTCCGCCCATTTCGAGCGCGAACCGCCCGCCGGGCTTGAGCGCGACGCCTACGCATCGAATCGCCGCGCGCGCATCGCGAACCCAGTGCAGCACCGCGTTTGAAAATACCGCGTCCACCGGCGCGTCCACGCGAAAATCCGTGGCGTCCGCCACGCGAAATTCGATTTCAGGAAAATTCGCCCGCGCCTGAGCGATCATCTGTTCAGAGCGGTCGATTCCCGTCACGCGCGCGCCGGACTCCGCGATCCGCGCCGTCAGCTGCCCCGATCCGCACCCCAGATCGACAATCGTTTCCCCCGCGCGCGGCGCCAGCAGCTCCACTACCCCTTCGCCGAGCTGCCATACAAAAGAATGCTTCTGATACTGCTGCGCATCCCATTTCATCCGCGGCTGTTTTCAAACTCCTTCCACAGCGACCGAGTCCAATCCTGCCCCGCTTTCCACGAGTCCCACACCGCGGCCGCCCACTTTTTCAACATCTCCTCCCGCCCGGCGCCCGGTTCGGCCTTCATCACATCAACCACGGTGAGCAACGCCCGCTCGGGCGAGCACCCCGGCGGCGGATATTTTTTCCGCCACTTTCCCAAAGCCATGTGCGCGCGCTGCACTTGGCGTCCCGTGTAGCCTTTCTCCAGCGCCAGGTACAACCCCAGCAATGAGAACGCGACCCCGATGTTGCTCGACGTCCGCCGCTCGCGCACGCTCCCTTGAAAGCCCCCGTGCTGCGCCCCATAGGCGTCCACCACGTGCTGATGGATGAACTCAGCATCGAGCTGTGTGAGCGTGTACGCCGACAACTCAGCCAGCGCCTCCGCACACTCCACGCCACAATCGGGACACATAGTTTTACGTGAACGAATGAATGCCGTATTCACGTCCATTCACGTTCATTAACGGCCAAAATCGATCGTCACACCACGTGCGCCAGCCTCAGGACCACGTACAGCACCGCGAATCCCCCAACCACCGCCGCTCCTGCCAGCAGCATCAACCCCGTCGGAGTTTGCAGCGACTGCGGCAACATTCGCACGATTCCCGGCATCTCGCCCGGGAAGTCGTGCCTCGACAGAGCGCGCAACTCCATCGTCTCGTCCTCCGATTTCGGATTCGGCGGCGGTGGAACATAGAACGGATTCAGCGCGCGCTCGATCTCGTCGCACACCTGGCCCGCCGATTTCGGCCGCTGGGCCGGCTGCTTGGCCACGCAGCGCGAGATCACGTCGGCAATTCCGGCAGGAATGTCCGGCCTCCTCAGCGCAGTCAAGTCCAGAGGCTGATACAGGATTTTTTCAAAAATCTGCTCCACGTTATCGCCGGTCAGCGCCTTCTTTTCGGTGAGCATTTCGTACATCAGCAGCCCGAACGCGTAAACGTCGGCCTGCGGCGTCAGCGCGCGGCCCAGCACCTGCTCCGGCGCCATGTAATAAGGAGTGCCCAGCGTGAAGCCGCTGCGCGTCAACTGCACTCCCTGCGCCTTGGCGACCCCGAAATCCATCAGCTTCACCTTGCCCGACCGGTCGATATTGATGTTCTCCGGCTTGATATCCCGATGGATGATTTTTTTTGAATGAATATAGTCGATCGCGCGCCCCACCTGGAGCGCCACGCGCATCCGCCAGGTCACGTCTCCCAGGTGCCCGCTCTTGATCGCCGAGCGCAGGCTTTCGCCCTCCAGGTACTCCATCACGATGTAGGGCTGCCCGTCGCTCTCGCCGAAATCGAAAATGCTGATGATATTTTCGTGCGTGATGTTGGATGCCATGCGCGCTTCCAATAGGAAACGAGCCTTCGATTCCTCGTCCGCGGTCGCGGTCCGCGTCAGGATCTTCACCGCCACGCGGCGCCCCAGCACCGTGTCCTTGGCCCGGTAGACGTGTGACATCCCGCCGCCCAGAAACTGCTCGATTTCGTACTTTCCCACGTGTGAAGGATGTTCCACGTTAGCCTCCAGTGTAAACCAGCATCCGTGCGATAGTGAATGCATGACGGAGCCCCACGCCTCCAGCCTCAGCGATTACCTGGCCGCCGAGCGCACCTTCCTGGCGTGGATCCGCACCGGACTCGCGCTCATGGGCTTCGGTTTCGTCGTCGCGCGCTTCGGCCTGTTCCTCGAAGCCTTGCGCGCCGGCCAGCCCAATCTCGAACTTCATTCCTACGGACTATCGCTCTGGTTTGGCACTGCTCTCATCGTGCTCGGGGTGTTCGTCAATCTCGCCTGCACCTGGACGCACATTCGTCTTGTTCGCGAACTGAAACGCGGCGGAAAGGGCCTGACCCGCCCATCCTCGCTCGCCATCGCTGTGGCCCTGTTTCTGGCCGCCATCGGAATCGCCATGGCGATCTACGTGATTACCGTCCGCCAGCCTTCGAGCGGAAAGGAGAACTCGATGAACTCAGAAAACGGAATCGTCACCATCCCCGGCCATCAATCCGTGGATCAGACCGTCCAAAAACTTCAAACCATCCTTCAATCCAAAGGAGTCAAGCTCTTCGCCATCATCGATCACAGCGGCGAGGCCGCCAATGCGGGGCTCACCATGCCCAACACCAAGCTGCTGATCTTCGGAAATCCCAAGGCGGGAACTCCGCTGATGCTCGCCTCGCCTTCCATCGCCCTCGACCTTCCGCTGAAAATTCTGGTCGCCGAAGACGCTTCCGGCAAAGCGTCTATTTCCTTCAACTCGCCTTCTTACCTTCAGCATCGCCACGCTCTACCGGCGAACCTTACGGGGGCCATCGCGGCTGTCGAGGCCCTGGCCAACGCCGCAGCTGCGGTTCCATCCGAATCGCGCCGATGAGCACGCTTCGATTCCTCTTCGCGACTGCGCTTCTGTGCGCCGCGACTCTCTTCGCCCAGCCGCCCGATTCCGATAAGGAACCGGCCGCGATCCTCGAACTCGGTGCCGCCGCCGGATGGAATCTCAAGGACGCCTCCTCAAGCTTCGGTCCCGACTTCGCCGTCGAATTCACGCCCATCGAAGACTGGCTGGAGATCGAGGCCGGCACCACGCCGCTGTTTTCCCGCGGCTCGACCGAATGGGGCACCGACGTCCTGTTCAAAAAACCCTGGACGCTCTCCAAGCACGTCGAGTTCATGCCCGGCGTAGGTCCCGAATGGGTCCACACCAACGAAAAAGGCGCGCCGGCCAACTCGTTCGCCGGAGAAGCCGTGCTCGACTTCATGTTCTGGCCCGGCGCTAAACACAAGTTTGGCTGGTATCTCGAACCCGGCTACGAGTACGATTTCGGCCGCGGGCACGAGCGTTCCTTGGGCATCAGCTTCGGTCTTCTGATCGCGATCCCCAAGTCCAACTGATGCTAAGATATTGGCCGATGTCCCGACTCGCCGCCGCCGGCTTGTTCGTTTTTTCCGCCCTCGCCTTCGCGCAACATCAGCACGTCACCGAATCCGGCTACGATCTCGACCCCGCGACGCTTCCTCCCGCTGTCAAAATCGAAGGACTCGGCTCGAGCCACATCGCCATCACCACGAAATCCCCCGAGGCTCAGCAATGGTTCGACCAGGGCGTGAATCTGCTGCACTCCTTCTGGGATTACGAAGCCATGCGCTCCTTCGAGCAGGCCATCCGTCTCGACCCCGACTGCGCCATGTGCCACTGGGGCCTGTATCGCGCGCTCACCTTCGGGCTTCGCGAAAAAGCCGCGCGCGCCGAACTCGCCAAAGCGCGCAGCCTGATGGACAAAGCCACCGAGCACGAGCGCTTTTACATTCGCGCCGCCGCCAACCGGCAGGATGCTCGAGACAAGGGCGATCAGGACTCGACTGCATATCGCGATGAGATGCAAAAACTCATCGACCAGTACCCCGATGATGTCGAAGCCAAGCTGTTCCTGTTTGACGGGGGCCTCGATTGGGGCTACAAACCCGACGGCGATCCGCGCCCCGATACCATTTTTGCGCAGAGCATGCTGCGCGATATCCTCCACTCCGATCCGAACAACGCCGCGGCCAATCACTATTACATCCACGCGGTCGAGTCGGGAAAACATGCGGAGTGGGGACTCGCGAGCGCGGAGCGGCTGGGCCGTCTCGCGCCCGCGTCCAGCCACATGGTCCACATGCCCGGCCACATTTATTACCGCATCGGCGATTACGACAAGGCCCGCCAGGTTTTCCTTGCAGCGCTCAAAGTCGATGAGGATTACATGCGCCGCGAGCACGTTTCCCCCGTCGACGACTGGAACTACGCTCACAACGTCAGCTATCTGATCTCGGCCTGCGCCGAAGAGGGCCGCCTGAGCGAGGCGCAAACGCTGCTCGCGCGGTTGAAAGGCGTCTCCGATCATCCCGACCACACCAACAATCCGCAGTTCTACATCTTTCAAATCGCCGCCACCGGAGCGCGCCTGAATCTGCGTTTCGCGCAATGGGGACGCGTGATCGAAAATCCGCTCGCCTTCGGCGTGTCGGATGCCGATCTCGACGCCTTCGCCCGCGCGTATCGCGACGGCCTGGTAGCCTACGCGCGCGGCATGCAGGCGATCGACAGCGGCGACCTGAACACCGCCGACCGCGCCTCGGACCAGCTTGACGCGATCCTGTGGCGCAACTCCCAGCAGCAGGCCGGCGACAAGGAAAAAGGCATGCAGCGCAGCGTTGGCCGCATCCTCGGGGTGGCTTCTCTGGAGCTCCGCGGCAACATCGCCAGCGGACGTAATCAATTCGATCAGGCCCGCGACCTGCTCACTCAAGCCGCGAAAACCGAGCGCGATCTGGGATACGCGGAGCCGCCCCAGTACTCCCGTCCCGCCCAGGAATCGCTGGGATACGCCTGCATCCGCGCCGCCCGTTACGAGGAAGCGCGGCAAGCCTTCGAGCAGGTTCTCGAAGAACGCCCCAAATCCGGCTTCGGCCTGTACGGAATCGCGCTCGCGTACGAGAAAGAAGGAAACGCCGGTAAAGCGGCTTCCGCGTATCGCGCCTTCCTGGATGCCTGGAAAGACGCAGATCCCGACCTTCCCCAAATCGTCGCCGCCCGAAGATTCCTCGCCGAACCGCGCCCCGCAAGATAAATCGCTTCAGCAATTGCGCATCGCTCGCGCCAAGGCGATCATGAAATTTGCCAATGAAGAAACTGCTGGCCCTCAATCGCGGCGAAATCGCCATCCGCATCCTGCGCGCTGCCGATGAGCTCGGCCTGCGCACCGTCGCCGTTTATTCGCAGGAAGACCGCCTCAGCCTGCATCGTTTCAAAGCCGACGAGGCCTACCTGATCGGCGCGGGCAAAGGACCCGTCGCTGCCTATCTCGACATCGAAGGCGCCAT
This sequence comes from Bryobacteraceae bacterium, assembly GCA_035501755.1. Taxonomy (GTDB): domain Bacteria; phylum Acidobacteriota; class Terriglobia; order Bryobacterales; family Bryobacteraceae; genus Palsa-187. The sequence goes on from DATJVN010000181.1 coordinate 33,111, forward strand.
CGAGCTTGCGCGCGAGCATCGCGTCGACGCGATTCATCCCGGCTACGGATTCCTCGCCGAAAATCCTGCGCTGCCGCTCGCCTGTGAACGCGCCGGAGTGACCTTCGTCGGCCCCAGCGCCGAAACTCTCGAGCTTCTGGGCGACAAGACCGCCGCGCGCAATCTAGCCGTCAGCGCCGGAATCCCCGTGATCCCCGGCACCGAGCATCCGGTCAGCGACGCAGATTCCGCCCGCGCCGCAGCCTCGCGCATCGGCTTCCCCCTCATCGTGAAGGCGGCCTTCGGCGGAGGCGGCCGCGGCATGCGCGTGGTCGAAAACGAACCCGATCTCATCCCCAAAATCGACGAGGCCCGCCAGGAAGCCGGCGCCGCGTTCGGTAACGACGCCGTTTTTCTCGAGCGCTACATCCGCCGCGCGCGACACATCGAAATCCAAATCCTGGCCGACACCCACGGCGACATCCTGCATCTCTATGAGCGTGATTGTTCCGTGCAGCGCCGCAATCAGAAAGTGGTGGAAGTGGCGCCCGCGTTTTCCGTCCCGCCCAAAACGCGCAAAGCGCTCGCCGACGCCGCCATCTCGCTCGCCCGCGCCGCGCGCTATTACAACGCGTGCACCGTCGAGTTTTTAGTTGACGCCGACACCGGCGCATGGTATTTCATCGAAGTCAATCCGCGCGTTCAGGTGGAACACACCGTCACCGAGATGGTCACCGGCGTTGACATCGTCCGCTCGCAGATCCAGATCGCGCAGGGCCACGCGCTTCACGGCCCGGAGATGAAGCTCCCGCGCCAGAGCGACATTCCCATCCACGGCTACGCGCTGCAATGCCGCGTCACCACTGAGGATCCGGCCAACCAATTCATTCCCGATTACGGCAAGATCCACACCTACCGCTCGCCCGCCGGATTCGGCATTCGTCTCGACGGCGCCTCGGCCTACGGCGGCGCCGTGATCACTCCGTTCTACGACTCGCTGCTGGTGAAGGTGACCGCGTGGGGCCGCGAATTCGCCGACGCGTGCCAGCGCATGGATCGCGCTCTGCGCGAATTTCGCATTCGCGGCGTGAAGACCAACATCCCGTTTCTTGAAAACGTTGTCAACGATTCCGAATTTCAAGCCGGCCGCGCCACCACGTCATTCCTCGGGGAACATCCCGCGCTATTCCATTTCGCTCCCCGTCGCGACCGCGCCACGCGCCTGCTCCACTACCTGGGCGACGTGATCGTGAACGGGAATCCGGAAGTCGCCGGCAAGCCGCGGCCGCAGGTGTTCCGCTCCGCTCCGGTTCCCGCGCACGAACCCGGCGCGCCGCCGCGCGGAACCCGCCAGCTTTTAGATGAAATCGGCGCCGAAAAATTCGTTCAATGGATGCGCACGCAA
>DATJVN010000182.1:0-18225 GCA_035501755.1 Bryobacteraceae bacterium
CCAGGATCAACTCGAAAGTCTGTATCAGCGCCTGCTTGGGAAACAATAGGCTGGTGCCGGCGGCAGGAGTCGAACCTGCGACCTACGGATTATGAGACCGTCGCTCTAACCACCTGAGCTACACCGGCGCAACTACCAGACTAGGCGGGGGAAAGCGGGGTTGTCAAGCAAAACAGATAAACAGACATTCTTATCCTGAATGCCAAAATCGTGCGCCTGGTCTACAATCGCATTAGTGTCCGCTCCCGCCGTCGCATTTTCGGGTGTCTCCAAAAGCTACGCGATCTACGCCGCGCCGGGCGACCGCCTCAAGGAGCTCGCGACGTTCAACCGGCGGTGCTTTCATGCCGATTACTGGGCCTTGCGTGAGATCACTTTCGAAATCGGGCGGGGCGAGACTTTTTGCGTGGTGGGCGAAAACGGCTCGGGGAAGAGCACGCTTCTGCAAATCTGCGCGGGGATCCTCCAGCCGACGGCCGGAACCGCGCAGGTTCACGGGAGGGTGGCTGCGCTGCTCGAACTCGGCTCGGGGTTCAATCCCGAGTTTTCCGGGCGCGAAAACGTTTATCTGAACGGCGCGATCCTCGGGCTTTCGACCAAAATCATGGACGCGCGCTTTGCGGAAATTCAGGCCTTCGCCGAAATCGGCGATTTTATCGATCAGCCGGTGAAAACGTACTCGAGTGGAATGACGGTGCGGCTGGCGTTCGCCGTCGCGATTCATCTCGATCCTGACATTCTGCTGGTGGACGAGGCGCTGTCGGTAGGGGATGTGTATTTCCGGCAGCGCTGTATGCGCAAGGTGAATGAGCTGCGGCGGCGCGGGGTCACGATCATGTTCGTCACGCACTCGACCGGCGACGTGAAGGCGATCGGCGACCGGGCGATGTGGCTGGATCACGGCGCGCTACGCGCGATCGGGAAGCCGGAATTGGTGGTGAGCCAGTACCTGGCGGCGATGGCCGAAAAGGATGCGCGCTACCTGGCTCACGAATCGGCGCCGGCCGGCGAGCATGCGCGGCCCGCGGAAATCGTCGAGGAGATTCCCAACATCGATCATCGTTTCGGAGACCGGCGCGCGGAGCTGGTGGGGATTGCGGTCTGCGATGAATCCGGACGCAAGCTCACATCGCTTTCGCCCAACTCGACGATCGTGGTGAGAATCACGGCACGGGCGAAGGCGAATCTCGACCGGCCGATGATCGGCTTCATGTTTCGCAATCACCTTGGGGTGGATTTCGCCGGCACCAACACGGCCCGGGAGGGTCACACGCTTCCGCCGATGGCCGCGGGCGAAACGACCACGGTTGATTTTTATATTGATCTTCCGTGCCTGTACGCGTCGATTTTTTCCTTCTCGCCCGCGATCGCCGACGGAACGCTGGAGCACTACGCGACCTGCGACTGGATCGACAACGCGGTGGTGCTGCCGATGGACCCGCTGGGCGCTCCGATCTACGGGCAGATGCACTTGCCATGCCGCGTCCAGGTGAACTCGCGAATCGGCGCGGGAGTTGCGGCGCTGTGAAGGAGTTCACCGGCGAGCGAGTCATCCCCGGGTGCGTGGATGACGAGCTGTGGGACGAACATATCGCGCGGTACGCGTTTGCGCGGCGGTTTGCGGAAGGGAAACGCGTGCTGGACGTGGGATGCGGCACGGGCTACGGGACTGCGGAACTGGCCGGGGCCGCGAAGTTTGCTGTTGGTGTTGACAGCGCGGCGGACGCTTTCGAATCGGCGCGACTCGGCGGGGCGCATTTTGTCCAGGCTTCGGCCGTGGCGCTGCCGTTTCCGGCCGAATCTTTCGACCTGGTCACCGCGTTTGAGGTGATCGAGCATTTAGAAGATTGGCAAACCTTGCTAACCGAGGCGCGGAGGGTTCTGCGGCGCGAGGGCGCGTTCTTGGTTTCGACTCCGAACCGGCGCTATTACACTGAATCGCGCGCCGATATCGGGCCGAATCCGTTCCACGTTCACGAATTCGAATACCAGGAGTTTCGCGCGGCTCTGGAGCGGCATTTTCCTTTCACCACGATTCTTCTGCAAAATCGAGCGGAGGCTTTTGTCTTCGCGCCGGTGGACTGCGTACGTTTGGAAACCGGCGCGGGCGCGAAAACCGGCGCGCCGGAGGACGCGCAATTTTTTATCGGCGTGTGCGGAATTTCAGGGCCGGCGGCGAGGTCAGGATTCGTGCATCTTCCGACGACGGCGAATCTCCTGGGAGAACGCGAGCGGCACATCCGCAAACTCCAGCAGGAGCTGGCGCTGACCAAGCAGTGGCTGGCGGCGTCGATTGCGGAGCGCGATGAGCTTCTGGCGAAGCACGGCGAGCTGAAGGAGCATGTAGAGCAGCAGAACCTGTGGGCGCTCGGGTTGGAAAAAGAGTGGAAGGCGGGGCTGGCGCGTATTTCGCAGCTTCAGGACGAATTTCGCGCGGAGCAGGCGGCGGCGGCGAAGATGGCGGAGGGATACGAGCGGGCGCTCGCGGAGGGTCGCGAGGAGAATGAGAAAAAAACGCGCTGGGCGCTCGAAACCGAGGCGCGGCTGAGCGAGGCGCTGCGGCTGAAGTGCGAGGAGTTGGCGGAAGCGGTGCGGCTGCTCGACCGCGCGGAGGCGACGGTCACGGAGCGGACGGTGTGGGCGCAGAGACTCGAAAAACAGATCGAGGAAATGGAGCGCCAGCTCGGGATGATTCGCGACTCGCGGTGGGTGAGACTGGGGCGGACAGTGGGGCTCGGGCCGCGGGTGGAGAGCCGGTGAGATTTTGATGCGGCGGTTTCTGGGTGCCGTGGGGCGCATCCTGGTCGGACTGCCGCTGGCCGTCGTTTCACCGTTGATCCTGCTGATCGCGGCGGTGGCGCTGCTGGTCGCCGATTTTGCGGCGCTATTTCGGAGACGCAGGCCTCGCGCGGCCGAGACGCGGCCGGATACGCGCACGGCGAGCATCGTGATTCCCAACTGGAACGGTCGCGATCTGCTCGAAAAATATCTTCCGTCGGTGCTCGCGGCGGCGCGGATGCGGCCGGGGTCGGAAGTGATCGTGGTGGATAACGGATCGACGGACGGCAGCGCGGAGATGCTGCTCGCAAATTTTCCGGAGGCGCAGTTAGTGGCGCTGGACCGGAACCTGGGATTCGGGGGAGGGTCGAATCGCGGGTTCGAGCACGCGCGGCGCGATGTGGTGGTCCTGCTCAACAGCGACATGCGCGTGGAGCGCGATTTTTTGGCGCCATTGCTCGATGCGTTCGAGGACGAGAAGACGTTCGCGGTGTCCTGCCAGATTCATTTTTCCGACCCCTCCAGGCGGCGCGAAGAAACCGGATTGACCGAAGGCTGGTGGCGGCACGGAGGTCTGCGCGTCCGGCACCGGATCGACGCGGCGATTCAGACGCCGTATCCATGCTTTTACGGCGGCGGAGGGTCGTGCGCGTTCGACAAGCGGAAATTTTTCGAGCTGGGCGGGTTCGATGCGCTGCTCGCGCCGTTTTATCTCGAAGACACGGATCTGGGGTACCTGGCGTGGAAGCGCGGATGGAAGCTTTTTTATCAGCCGGCGAGCGTGGTGTATCACGAACACCGGGGCACCATCGGAAAGCGCTTCACGGAAGCGCATATTCAGACGGTGCTCAAGAAAAATTTCGTGCTGTTCGCGTGGAAAAATATTCACGACTGGAGGATGCTTGGGGAGCATTTCGCGTTCACGTGGGCGGGCGCGATGATGAGCTGGATTTTCGGCGATTCGCTCGAACGGGCGAGTCTTTCGGGAATCGCGCAGGCGGCGCTGGCGCTTCCTCGCGCGGCGGTTTCACGCATGCGGGCGCGGGGGCTCGCCGAAATTTCGGATCGCGAGGTTTTCCGGCGGCCGCTGGGCGGGCATTTTCGCGATACGTTTGCGGGGGATATCGGCGGGGCTGCGCGGCTGCGGGTGCTGTTCGTTTCGCCTTATCCGATCTGCCCTCCGGTGCATGGCGGCGGCGTCTTTATGTACCAGACGGTGCGCGAGCTGGCGCGATTGTGCGATCTGCATCTGATCGTGCTGCTGGATTATCCGCACGAGCAGAAGGCGCACGAGGAGCTGGAGCGGATTTGCGGATCGGTGGAGTACGTGGTGCGGATGGAGGGGCGGCAGAAAGCGGTGGGGTCGATCGAGCCGCACGCGATTCGCGAATTCCGCAACGCGGACCTGGCGTGGCTGATTCACCGGCAGATTTATTTGAAGCGCATCGACGCGCTGCAGCTCGAATACACGGTGCTGGGGCAATATGCGGGAGGGTTCCGGCGCATTCCGAGCATCGTGTTCGAGCACGACATCTATTTCCAGTCGATCGCGCGGAGACTTCCCTACATGGAGCGGGCAATCGAGCGCATTCAGGCGCGGTGGGAGTATTTGCGGTCGCTGCGCTATGAGCTGCGGATGTTGAGGAAACCGGATCGGGTGCAGGTGTGCAGTGAGGACAATGCGCAATACCTGCTTTCGTTTTTGCCGGAGCTGCGCGGGCGGGTGGACGCGGGGTTTCGCGCGGGGATCGACGTTTCGCGGTACCCGTTCGAGCGAGGGGCGCGGGAGCCGTTCACCATGCTGTTTCTGGGAAGTTTCCGGCATGCGCCGAATCATGAGGCGCTGCGCTGGTTTGTGAGCGAAGTTCTGCCGCGGGTGCGCCGCGAGGAGCCGCGGGCCCGGCTGATTGTGATCGGCTCGGACCCTCCGCCGCGGCATTCGCTGCCGGAAGAGGAGGCGATCGAGCTGGTGGGATTCGTGGAGGACATTCGCGTGCCGCTCGCGCAGTACAGCGTGTTCGTTTGTCCGATTTTGAGCGGATCGGGGGTGCGGGTGAAGCTGCTCGAAGCGTTCGCGTCGGGAATACCGGTGGTGTCGACGCGGCTGGGCGCGGAGGGGCTGGCGGCGGAAGACGGGGAATATTGCGCGCTGGCGGATCAGGCGGGCGAATTCGCGGATCGGGTGCTGAGGGTGTTGCGCGATCCGGAGCGGGCGGCGGAAATGGCGGCTCGGGCCCGGGCGTATGTGGTGCGGGAGCGGGACACGCGGGCGATGACGGAGCGGCTGGTGGCGTGTTATCGGGCAGAGATCAAGCGGAAGTCGAACCCCGGCCTGACGGCCAGGGTTTAAGTCTTACCTGCGATTATTGGGAGGGCGCGGCTTTCGCTTTGCGATCTTTTTCAAGGCGCTTGGCGATTTTGTCGGCGGTGCGATTTAGCTGGTCGGGCATGGTGCCTTTGATGGGCTCGAAGATGCTCCAGATGACCGCGCGGGATTTGGGATCCACCAGGAAGATGGCGCCGTGGCCGCGGGTGACGGGCTGCATGCTGGGCTGCTGATTTTCGTCCTTCTTCACGTGGCCGTAGATTTCGTTCATGCGGTCTTCGAAGGATTCTCCCAGTTTGTCGGTGAAGACGGCGTCGGCTTTCTTGGGATCGGTGACCACTTGCATGATGCCGCCGGAGGTGAGCTGGGCGGCGAGGTATTGATCGAGACCGTTGGACATGGGCAGGAGGTAGACGGATTTGAACGCGCCGAGGTCGGCGCCCGAGAGCGCTACCAATCCCGCGGCGGCCAGAAGGAACAGCTTCATGCATTCATGATACGCGATGAGGGTTCACAGGCTGAAGCCTGCGCCACTGGTATTCTGGTGGGTCGATCGAATGTACAAACAGCAGCGGATCACGGTGATCATTCCGTGTTTGAACGAGGAGCAGGGGATTGAATCGGTGTTGCGGCGGATGCCGGAGTTTGTCGACGAGGTGATCGTGGTGGATAACGGGTCGACGGACAAGACGTCGGAGGTCGCGCGCGGATTCGGGGCGAAGGTGATTCGCGAGGATGTGCGCGGGTACGGGAGGAGCTACAAGACCGGGTTCCGGCAGGCGCAGGGCGATTTGATCATTACGCTCGACGGGGATCACAGCTATCCGCCGGACGCGATTTCGTATCTGCTGGAAGCGTTTCTGCACCTGGAAGTGGATTTTCTGAACGCGTCGCGATTTCCGGTGCGGGACCGGGCGGCGATGAGCTTCAAACACAAGTTCGGAAATTTGATTTTGTCGCTGGCGATGTCGATTTTGTATTTCCGCTGGGTGCGGGATTCGCAGTCGGGGATGTGGGTGCTGCGGCGGTCGATTCTGAAGGACATGAAGCTGATCTCCGACGGGATGGCGTTTTCCGAGGAGATCAAGATCGAGGCGCTGAAGGACCGGCGCATCCGGTTTGCGGAGATTTCCATTATGTACACCTCGCGGATGGGGGAAATCAAATTGAATCCCTGGCGCGACGGGTTTTTCAACCTCTGGTTCCTGATAAAGAAACGGTTTTCCTGAATGAGCATCGCGGCGGTGATTCCGCAGTGGAATCGCGCGGAGCTGCTTCAAGAGCTGCTTCAAAGCCTCGGGCGGCAGACGCGCGGGTTTGAAGAAATTATCGTGGCGGATAACGGGTCGAGCGACGATTCGATGGAGATCGCGCGGAAGGCTGGGGCCCGGGTGATCGAGCTGGGGAAGAACTTGGGGTTCGCGGCGGCGGTGAATCGGGGGATCGCGGCGGCAAAGGCAGAGTGGATCGCGATTCTGAACAACGACGTGACGCTCGCGCGGGATTGGGCGGCGCGGCTGATGGAATCGGCGGAAAGCAACGAGGCATGGTTCGCGTCGGGGAAAATTTTGAAGGCGGATGACCGGTCGATTATTGACGGGACGTTCGACGAACTTTCGCGCGGGGCGTGCGCGTGGCGATGCGGCGAGGGGAAACCGGATTCTCCTTTATGGAACAAGGGGCGTGCGGTGCGGTTCGTGCCGATGACGGCGGCGATTTTCCGGCGGGAGCTGTTCGAGGAGATCGGCGGGCTGGATGAGCGGTTCGGGTCGTACCTGGAGGATGTCGATTTCGGGATTCGGTGCGCGATGGCGGGCCGGGGAGGGTATTATGAGCCGGAGGCGGTGGCGTGGCATCGGGGCAGCGCCACCTTAGGTGCGTGGAATTCTGACACGGTTTGCGCCATCGCGCGCAACCAGATTCTGTTAGCAGCGAAGCACTTCCGGGGCGAACCGCGATGGCCGATTGTGGCTGGACAGTTGCTGTGGGGTCTCGTGGCGCTTCGTCACGGTAGGGTTTTTGCCTACGTGCGCGGGAAGCTGGCCGGGCTGTGGGTAGCCCGGCGTTTGACCGGGGATCGCAATAGTGCAGCGGAAAATCGGCTTCGCGAGATTGTCGAAGCAAGCGAGCGGGACATTCTCACCCTCACCCGTGCGACCGGCATGGGGTGGTACTGGAGGGCCTACTTCTGGCTGCTGCGGCGGTAATTGTTACTTACAATTCGGCAGACGTAGTCCTAAATTGCCTGGAGGCGCTGCGTAAAATGGCCCCGGGCGTCACGGCGGTCGTGGTTGATAATGCGTCGTCCGATGCCACAACTGGGCGCGTGGCGGGTCGTGCTGAACTGATTGTTAACACAGAAAATTCCGGGTTTTCGGCGGCGGTGAATCAGGGGATTCGATCGACGGGCGCGGAATTCGTTCTTTTAATGAATCCGGATGTAAATTTGCTGAGTCCGGTTGACAGGCTGGTCGAGGCTTGCCGGCGGAGCGGGATCGCGGCCGGGAAACTGGTGGATCCGGAAGGGCGACCGCAGGCCGGGTTTGGAATCCGGCGATTTCCCACGGCTTTATCGCTGTCTTTCGAAATGTTGGGGATGAATCGGATATTTCCGTGGAACCCGGTGAACCGGCGATACCGCTATCTGGACCGGTCGCTTGACGAATCGGGCCCAGTGGAGCAGCCGGCGGGCGCGTTCCTGATGATCCGGCGCGATGTGTGGGAGAAATTGGGCGGGTTTGATGAAAACTTCCGGCCGATCTGGTTCGAGGACGTGGATTTTTGCAAGCGGGCCCGGGATGCGGGTTTCGCGGCGGAATATGTTCCGGAAGTGGTGGCGAGTCACGCGGGGGCGCATTCTATAGGGCAGCTCCCGGCGGGATGCCGTGCATGGTATTGGTGTGTTAGCCTTCTAAAGTATGCAGCCAAGCACTTTCCGGTAATCGGGTACCGGGGGGTTTGCGCAGTCATGCTGCTCAGTTCCGTTCCGCGGATGGTAGCGGGGATCATTCGGGAGCGGAGTCTTTCGCCCGTAGTTGTACACAGCAAGATCGCGAAATTCGCGGGGCTGCGTCTGCTATTTCCAGGCGCGGAATGAGTGAAGTACCGGCTTCATAACTGATCGCACATGGCCTTACAGGACTTAGTTTCCGTCACCATCGTGACGTACAACAGCGGGCGGTTCATCAAGCGCTGTCTGGAATCGGTATTGGATCAGAAGTACGCGAACCTGGAGGTGATCGTCGTCGACAATGCGTCGACCGACGGCACTGTGGATATTTTGGGACAGTTCGAGGACCGCTGCCGGATCCATTACAACGACGAAAATATCGGATTCGCGGCGGCGCAGAACCAGGCGATCGGACTGGCGAACGGCGAATGGGTGCTGACGCTGAATCCGGACGTGCTGCTGCTCAAGAATTTCATCGCGGCGCTGGTGGAGGCGGGGCAGGCGGATCCCAAGGCCGGAACGGTATGCGGGAAGCTGCTTTCCATCCGCGCGAGCTTCGATCTGCACGAAAAGCAACTGGTGGATTCGACCGGGATTTATTTCACGCCGATGCTGCGGCACCTGGATCGCGGCAGCCAGGAGATCGACAACGGGCATTTTCTGAATTTCGAGTACGTGTTTGGCGCGACGGCGGCTGCGGCGCTGTACCGGCGGCAGATGATCGACGATATTTCGATCCTGGGCGAATTTTTCGACCCCGATTTTTTCGTGTACCGCGAAGACGCCGACGTCGCCTGGCGGGCGCAGTTGATGGGCTGGCGCTGCATTTATACTCCGCTCGCGCGCGGGTATCACGTGCGCAACGTGCTGCCGGGAAACCGGCGGGCGCTGCCGCCGGAGATCAACATGCATTCGGTGAAGAACCGGTTCCTGATGCGCATCAAGAACATGACTCCGGATCTGTACCGCCGCAACTGGTTTTCGATCACGGTGCGCGACGTGGTGGTGGTGGGCGCGTGCCTGGTGCGCGAGCACACCTCGCTCAAGGCGTTCGGTTACCTGGCGCGAAACTGGCGCCGCGTGGTGGAAAAGCGCGCGGAGATCATGAAGCGGCGCAAGGCGAAGGACGAATATCTAGCCAGTTGGTTTTCCTATACGCCGGTGAGCCGGCCGGCGCCCAAACCCTCGGCGAGACTGCTCGCGCGGGCGCGGGCGGCGCGGGGTTGATTGCGCGCGCCGAGGACCGCTTGCTTACGCGCACGGCACCGTTTCGGCGGCTGCGCAGATTCAGCGATGTTCCGAGCCCCGCGCATCAGCAAGCGGTAACCTGTTAAATCGTGCGCTTTGCGATCGTGGGGACGCGCGGGATTCCCGCGCGATATGGCGGGTTTGAAACTTTCGCCGAAGAGCTTTCTACTCGACTAGCCGCGCGCGGGCACGCGGTCACGGTGTATTGCCGCGAGCGGAATACGCAGCCGGTTTATCGCGGCGTGCGGCTGGTTTACCTGCCAACCTTTCGCCACAAATATTTCGACACCATCGCGCACACTTGTTTGTCGACGCTGCACGTGGCGGCGTCGCGCTACGATGCAGTGCTGTATTGCAACGCGGCGAACGCGGTGTTCACGTGGATTCCTCGCGTGCTGGGGATGCCGGCGGCGCTGAACGTGGACGGGCTGGAGCGGCACCGGAAAAAATGGAATCGGGCCGCGAAGGCGTGGTATCAAATGTCGGAATGGCTGGCCACGTGGATGCCGAATGTGGTGGTCACCGACGCACGCCAGATCCAGGAATATTATCGCGAGCGCTACGGCCGCTCATCGACGATGATCCCCTACGGCGCGGAAACGGGAACGGTAGAATCGAGCGAGGTCCTCGACCGGTTGGGCCTGGAGCGGCGCAAATATTTTCTGTACGTCAGCCGCATGGAGCCGGAGAACAACGCGCTGCTGGTTCGCGAGGCTTTCGAGCGCACCCCAACTCCCCTGAAGCTGGCGCTGGTGGGCGATGCTCCGTACGCTGCCGATTATATCCGGCGGGTGCGCGACACGCGCGATCCGCGCGTGCTGATTCCCGGCGCGATTTACGGCGAGGGCTATCGCGAGCTGGGCTCGCACTGCTTCGCTTACATCCACGCGACCGAGGTCGGGGGCACGCATCCGGCGCTGATCGAGGCGATGGGGCGCGGCGCGCTGACGCTGTATCTGGACACGCCGGAGAATGCAGAGGTCGCCAGCGGCGCGGGGATTGCGTTCACGCACGAAAACCTGGGAACGGTGCTCGCACGCGCGCTGGCAATGTCGCAGAGCGAGATCGAATCGTGGCGCGCGAAAGCGATGGAACGCGTGAAATCGCGCTACAGTTGGGATGCGGTGACGGACGCGTATGAAAAGCTGCTGACGGGAATGGCGCGGGGCGATGCGTAGCTGGGTGGAAGTTTCGCGCTCACGCATCATCGAAAATTTCGGCGCGGTCCGGAAGTTGGTCGGCGAAGCGGCGGAAATCATGCCGGTGGTGAAGGCCGACGCGTATCGCCACGGGGCGACCGAGATTTCGCGGCTGCTCGAAAGCCAGGGCGCGGGGTGGTTCGGGGTATCGAATGTCGAGGAAGCTTGCGCGCTGCGGCAGGCCGGAGTTCGAGCGCGCATTCTCGTCATGGCCGATTTTCTTCCCGAAGAGCGCGAGGCGCTCGAAAAATTTCATCTGACGCCGGTGATTCATTCGCTCGACGACCTGCGCGATGCGCGGGTTCCCTATCATCTGAAAATCGACAGCGGAATGGGGCGGCTGGGGGCGCGGGCGGATGCCGAGGAGATTTTGCGCGCGGTGGTCGCGGCGCCGGCGCCGCTCGAAGGACTGATGACGCATTTCGCCAGCGCGGCGAATTACGAAAGCACGCAGACCGAGGAACAGATCGCGCGCTTCGATCGCATCGTGGCCGCCTTTCGCGCGGCGGGAATCGAGCCGCGGTATGTGCATCTTTCAAGCACGACGCCGGTTGCGTACCGGCGCGTCGCGGCGTGGGGGAACCTGGTGCGGCCGGGTCACGCGATTTACGGCTACGTGTCGCAGGCGCGCGGGGCGGCGGCGGCCGCGCTGTCAGTGAAGCCCGCGCTGAGCTGGAAGGCGACGGTGCTGTCGGTGAAATCGATCGAGGCCGGCGCGCTGATCGGCTACGGAGGCATGCATCGCGCCGCGCGGCCGATGAAGATCGCGGTGCTCGCCGCGGGCTATGCCGACGGGATTCCGCACCGGCTGTCGAATCGCGGCAAAGTGATCGCGCAGGGGAAGCTGGCGCCGATCGTGGGCGCGGTATCGATGGACATGACCACCATCGACGCGACGGCGACGGATCTGCGCGCGGGAGACGCGGTGACGCTGCTGGGGTCGGAGAGCGGCGTATCGATCGACGCACAGCAGATCGCTCGCTGGGCGGGGACCATTTCGTACAGCGTGTTGTGCGGGATTCATGCGCGGGTGAAGCGGGTTTACGTGGATTGAATCTGGCCGTGAATGAACGTGAATGAAACCGCCATAATGAATCCATGAATGCCGGCCCGGATCTCGCGACTCTCGCTGCCGCGCTTGACGAGGCGGATCTCGAGGCCATTCTGATCGGCAACGCCGCGGCGGCGCTTCACGGCGCGCCCGTGACCACGGTGGATTTTGATTTCTACTTCCGCAAGACGCCGCGCAATCTTCAAAAGCTCAAAACTCTGGCGCGGATTCTCCATGCGATGGTGTTGCGGCCTTATTACCCGGTCTCAGACCTGTACCGCGTGGTGAACGAAGACAGCGGATTACAGGCCGACTTCATGGCGACCATCCATGGCGTCCGCTCCTTCGCATCGCTGCGCGCGGATTCCGAATCGGTCGGCTTTGGAAATCACAAATTGTTGGTTGCGAGTCTGGCTGCCATCATCCGCAGCAAGCGCGCAGCCGGTCGCGGAAGAGACAAAGCGGTTTTAGATATCCTGGAAACGACACTGCGTGAAAAAAAAGCGGCCAACGCGGAAACAAAAGCTCGCGGCGCTCAAGCGCGAAAGCGACCACGAAGTGGTTGACATGATCCGGCGCCTGCTCGCCAAGCCGATGAATGAGCGCACGCATTTCTTGCGCAAGCGTCTTCCCGGTGGCGGATCGGCGTTGTAATCTTCGCATTCACGTTGATTCACGTTCATTAACGGCCAAAATCGATTCCGCCGATATACGATCTAGTGGACTTCACGACTCGCCTCGAACGCCTCATCGGACCGCTGCCCGGACTCAAGGAAGCGCGCGCGATCAGCATTTTCACGCTCGCCGCGGGCGCGGTGATGTGCGCGCTCTCACTGTATTACGGATACAGGGGCCAGACGTTCATGGGACGCCCGCTGGGAAGCGATTTCGTTCAGTTCTACGCGGCGGGGAAAATTCTCAACTCGGGCCACGGCGCGTCGTGGATTTATCACATCGAGACCATCGTCAGCGTAGAGCACGAAAGCCTCCCTGCGATGGACCAGTCGCAGATGCTGCTGTTCGGCTATGCGCCTTACATCGCGACTTTATTTCGTCCGCTTGCGCTGCTGCCGTATTTCTGGGCGTACTGCGTGTGGCTGGCGATTTCGCTTGCCCTGTACACGGCCTCGCTCGCGATGCTTTTTCGCGGATCCATTCCGTTTCTGCTCGCGCTCTCTTCGCCGATGTTTGTGTTCGAGACCTGGATCGGCGGTCAGATCTCGGTGATCGCGTTTGTCGCGGTCGCGCTGTTCATCGCCAATTTCCGGCGCGGCAGGTTTTTTCTCGCGGGACTTTCGCTGGCGATCGCGGCGTACAAGCCGTCGCTGATCGCGATTCCGGTGCTGATGCTGATCATCGGACGATGCTGGCGAGTAGTCGCGGGCGCCGCGGCGGGCACGGCGGCGTCGGCTGCGCTGGCGCTGATGGCCGGCGGCGTCGAGGCGTGCAGGCAATGGTTCTCGACGGTGCACATGTTCGCGCAGCTGGCGACCGCGGCCGATGTTTCTATCCGGCATATCAAATATGTGGATCTCAATTCGTTTTTCCTGATGCTGTTCGGCGCGAACGTATTCTCACGCGCGTGTACGTTTGCCGCGGTGGGTATTCTGCTCGCGTGGCTGGCGCGTGCGTGGTGGAAGTCGCGGGCCGAGGACCGGGAGACGCTGATCGCGGCGACGCTGGTGATCATGCTCGCGGCGAATGTGTATGTGCCGGTGTACGATACGATCATCCTGGCGGCGGCGGCCGCGCTCGCGGCGCACAGCCTTCGCGGCAATAAATCATTTCAGCTATGGATTGTGTCGCTGTACCTGGCGGCGTTCCTGACGCAGTCCTTCGCTGAATTCGCGCGGGTACAGATTTTCACGCCGCTGGTGGTGGGATTCGGAGTGTGGGTGTTGCAGCAGCCGCGGATGAACGCGGATAAGCGCGAATCTGTTTGCGCTGATCCGGGTGCACCCTTATTCCTATAATGGCAAAATCGGGCTTGGCCCTGGCGTGAGGCCGGGGGTTCTCGCGGAGACGCGAGCAGTTGAGCCGCTCCGAGCGATCTAAACGTCCAGATTGCGAACGTCCAGGGCGTTCTCTTCGATGAATTTGCGGCGGCTTTCCACGTCTTCGCCCATCAGCGTGGTAAAAATCTGTTCGGTTTGGGCCAGGTCTTCGAGCGAGATTTTGAGCAGCGTGCGGGTCTCGATGTTCATGGTGGTTTCCCAGAGCTGCTCGGCGTTCATCTCGCCGAGGCCTTTGTAGCGCTGCACGTTCACCTCTCGCGTGCCTTCGTTTTTGACGAAAGCCAGCAGATCGCGCCAGTTGGGCTGCGCTTCGCGCGTCGAATCTTTGAGGACGGTGAAGGGCGGCTGGTTGAACTTGAGCGTCTGGCGCGCGATAGAGCGCAGGCGGCGATACTCGGGTGCGGCGGCGAGCTCCAGGTTGATGGCGCGCTCCGCATTGGTGTGGTCTTTGTAGGTGACCATCCAGGCGGAATGCTCCTCGTCGTGCTTGAGTTCGGTCTCGATTTTGAGCGCCTTGAACGCTTCGTGAACGGGTTTGAGATTCTTTTCGTCGTTGAAATCGGCTTTGGTGTCGATGGCCAGATCGGCGCGAGAGAGAACGTCGATCACGCGCGGCTCGCGCAGGCGCCGCTCCAGCTTGCGCCAGGTGATTTGCAGCTCTTCAAGCTGCATCAGGAAATTGCGCAGCTCGGCGCCTTCAAGAATGGTTTTATCGGGCAGCTCGACCTTGAGATTTTCCGTGGCGCGGCGCAGGATTTCTCGCGTGAACTCCTTGTCGTCTTTGATGTAGCGCTCGTTCTTGCCTTTCTTGATGCGATACAACGGCGGCTGCGCGACGAAAACCTTGCCGTGGTCGATCAGCTCCTTCATCTGGCGGAAGAAGAAGGTGAGCAGCAGCGTGCGGATGTGGCTGCCGTCGACGTCGGCGTCGGTCATGATGATGATCTTTCCGTAGCGCAGGCGGGAGAGATCGAATTCGGGCTTGATTCCCGTGCCGATGGCGGTGATCATCGCGCGGATCTCTTCGTGACCCAGCATTTTTTCGACGCGCGCTTTTTCGACGTTGAGAATTTTTCCGCGCAGCGGAAGAATGGCCTGATAGCGGCGATCGCGTCCGCCCTTGGCGGTGCCGCCGGCGGATTCGCCCTCCACCAGGAATAGCTCGCAGCGTTCGGGATCTTTTTCCTGGCAATCGGCAAGCTTTCCAGGCAAACCTCCGGAATCGAGCGCGCCTTTGCGGCGGGTTAAATCGCGGGCCTTGCGAGCGGCTTCACGGGCGCGCGCGGCGTCGATCGCCTTGCTCACGATTTTTTTCATCACGCCCAGGTTCTTGTCGAAATATTCGCCCAGCTTGTCGTTGATGAACTGGACCACGTAACCGCCGATATCGGAATTGAGCTTGCCTTTGGTCTGGCCTTCGAACTGCGGCTGCGGGAGCTTCACGCTGATCACGGCGGTGAGTCCTTCGCGAACGTCATCGCCGGAAAGGCTGCTCAGCTCCTTGGTGAACATTCCCGCGGCCTGGCCCGCGGCGTTGATGGTGCGGGTGAGCGCGCTGCGGAACGCGGTGAGATGCGTGCCGCCGTCGACGGTGTTGATGTTGTTGGCGAAGCTGAACACCAGCTCGCCGTAGGTGTCGTTGTATTGCAGCGCGACGTCCATGGTGAGCGTGCCGCCGTTGGGCAATTCGCGATCGCCTTCAAAGGCGATGGGCTTGTCGTGCAGGACGGATTTGCCGCGATTGAGGTGTTTTATAAATTCGGCGATGCCGCCGTTGAACTGGAACTCGGCTTCGCGCTGCGGCTCCTCGCGCTCGTCGGTGAGGGTGATGCGCAGACCTTTGTTCAGGAAGGCGAGCTCGCGCAGGCGCTGCGCGAGCGTGTCGAAGTTGAACTTGGTCGCATCCATGATGGACGCGTCGGGCTTGAAGGTGACTTTCGTTCCGGTTTTCCGGCCGGCTTTTCCGGTGGGGGCGAGCGGCGCTTTGGGAATTCCGCGCGCGTACTCCTGCTCCCAGGTGACTGAGTTGGTCTCGCCTTTGCGCGGGCGCCAGATTTCGAGCTCCAGCCATTCGGAAAGCGCGTTGACGCAGCTCACGCCGACGCCGTGCAGGCCGCCCGAAACTTTGTACGAATTGGAATCGAATTTTCCGCCGGCGTGCAATTTGGTCATCACCACCTGCGCGGCGGAGACGCCTTCTTCCTCGTGAATGTCGACCGGGATGCCGCGGCCGTTGTCGATGACCGTAATCGAATCGTCTTCGTGGATGGTAACGTTGACTTCGGTGCAATATCCGGCGAGCGCCTCGTCGACGGAATTATCCACCACTTCGTAGACCAGGTGGTGCAACCCGGTTTCGCCGGTCGAGCCGATGTACATGGCCGGACGCAGGCGCACGGCTTCCAGGCCTTCGAGCACTTTAATGCTCGTGGAATCGTACACGGGCGGTTTTTTCGGATCTTCCGGCACCAGGCCGGTGGTATCTTTGGTGGACATTGTTACTCGTTAACTCACTTCAGGAAAACCACGCTTACCGTCAGATGCGCATGGGCATGATCACGTAGCGGTAATGGTCGGCTTTGTCGCCGGCCGGACGGAGCTCGCCGGCGCTGTGCGGATCTTTGAACAGGAACATCACCTGCGACTCGGAGACCGCGCCCAGAAAATCGAGCATGTACTGCGCGTTGAATCCGATCTCGGTGGCCGGACCGTTAAAGGCGCAGGGAAGACTCTCTTCGCTTTCGCCGGTGTCCGATACCGACGAATAAATCTTCAACTCCTCGGGAGCGATGCGCACGCGAATGGCGCGCGAGCGCTCGTCGGAGAACTGCGCGACGCGCTGGATGGCGCCGCGCAGCTCTTCGCGCTCGAGCGTCACCGAATGCGGATGTTCCTTGGGCAGCACGCGCTCGTAATCGGGAAAATTGCCGGTGAGTTTGCGGCTCAACAGCAGGCGATCGCCGAGCTGGAAGAACAGATGATTGTCGTCACCCGAAAATCGCACGATGGCGGCCGGGTCGGCTTCGCTTGCCAGCTTCTGCAACTCCTGCATCGCTTTTCTTGGTAGCAATGCGCGATATGCCGCGCCGATTCCGGGAATTTCTTCGGAGCTCTCGATCATCGCCAGGCGATGGCTGTCGGTGGCGACCATGACGAGGCCGCCTTTTCGCAGCACCAGAAGGGCGCCGTTCAATGTGAATCGCGATTCCTCGGCGGAAATCGAAAAAATTGTTTTGGCGATCATCGACGCCAGCACGCCGATGGGAATCTCGGCGAGCAGCGCGGGCATCTGGGGAAGCTCGGGAAAACTTTCGCGCGACATTCCCGCGATGCGCGTTCTCGATCGCCCGCTCACCAGGCTGGCCCAGTTGTTCTCCTGAATTTTTACCTGCACGTCGCCGTCGGGCAGCAGGCGCACATAATCGAGCAGCCGCCGCGCCGGCACCGTTCCGCCGCCGGATTTCTTCACGCGCGCCGGACACGAGCAGCGGATGCCCAATTCGAGATCAGTGGCCGTCAGGTGAATGCGATCGCCATCCGCTTCCACCAGCACGTTCGACAGAATCGGGATGGTGGTTTTACGCTCCACCACGCCTTGCGAAAGGTTCAGTTCACGAACCAAGTCTGCCCTGCTAACGGTAAATTCCATTGACGATCCTCAGGCTGCTTCCAGGCGATTCTTCTTTCCTCTTTGCTCTAAATAGAACTCAGGAAAAGAAGAAGATTCATAGGGACTGTTGAAAAGTTGATTTCTTTGTAAATTATAGCAAACCGGAGGAGTTAATGCCATCGCAAGTTGTGAGTCCAGGGGTGCTTTTCTCTGGACGTTTCGATGCTTCGCGAATTCCTCCACAGGCACTCACAGGGCACGCAACCCGGCATCGTGGAAAACTCCCAAAAGCTCAATGAATCGAATCAGTTATGCTGTGTATTAACCTGTTTAAATCGGCATCGGTCTGGCGCTGCTTCTCAATCTTCTGCACCGAGTGCAGGACCGTGGTGTGATGCTTACCACCGAACATGCGACCAATTTCCGGCAATGACGCTCCCGTCAGCTCTTTGATGAGGTACATCGCGACCTGGCGCGGAAAAGAGATGGAGCGGGCGTTGGTCTTGTGCTTGAGTTGCGCCGGTTGAAGCTGGAACTTTTCGGCGACCGCGCGCAGTACGGTGTCCATGGTGATGCGGCGCTCCTGGTTGGGGATCAGGTACTTCAAAACCTGCTGCGCCATGGCCAGCGTGATCGGCGAAGATGTCACTGACGAGTAGGCGATAAGTTTCACCAGCGCACCTTCGAGTTCGCGCACGTTAGACTTGGTTTTGGTAGCGATGTAGTTGCGCACATCTTCCGGCAGCACGATGCCCTCCAGCTCCGCTTTCTTTTCGAGAATCGCCATCTTGGTTTCAAGATCGGGGGGTGCGATATCCACCATCAAGCCCCATTCGAAGCGCGAGCGCAGTCGCTCGGTCAGATTGGGAGTGCTTTTCGGCGCGCAGTCGCTCGAAATTACGATCTGCTTCTGATGATCGTAGAGCTCGTTGAACGTGTGGAAGAATTCCTCCTGCGTGCGCTCTTTGCCGGCGACCACCTGGATATCGTCGATCAGCAGCACGTCGGCCGAGCGGTAATGCCGGTGGAACGAGGGCATGCGGTCGGA
>DATJVN010000183.1:0-10787 GCA_035501755.1 Bryobacteraceae bacterium
TCGCCGCGTTATCCAGCACCGCGTAGCCGTCGAGCAGGAAGAACAATTCCGAATAGCCGGTGATTGTCGTGAACCGGTTCGGCGACCCGCTCACCTCGCCGGCCATCGCGGGATCGTCGTACTCGCGCGGATACGCCCACATCACCGCCGGAAGCCGCGTGCCCGGTTTGTAATCCGGCGGAAGATACAGCTCCATTGAAAGCTCCACGCCATCGGGACGCTTGTACGTCACAAGCTGTTTGGTGATCCTGCGCACCTCGGGCGCGGGATCTTTGAAATCGGTCAGCGCCTTCTCTTTCCCGTTCACGTGCAGGATGTAGTTGGGTGGCTCGGTGGGACTCTCGCGGCGTGTGATGAAGCTCTTCCCCTGATCGTCGAGCACCGCCTCGACGGTTTCATATTTATCCGCCGCGCACTCAAAGATTCGCTCGCTCTGCCTGGTCTCCAGATTGAAGCGATCGAGGAACGGATGATCGCCCTTGTCCGACGCGCCCTCGCCTTCGAGCAAAATGTCCGCGCCGCTCTGCATCAGCAGCGAGTCCCCGCCGCCTCGTCCGCCGAATCCGCCGCCGCGTCCCCCTCCCGCGCGAACCTCCACCGGCCGTCCCGGATCTTTATACCGGTCCTGCGAATTCCGGCTCCAGATCAGCTTCGCTTCCGCATTCGGCTTGCCGTGATCGATCTTGAAGGTGCGCAGCAGGTGCGTCACGCGGCCCTGATCGGAGACCAGGGCGAAATCCTTGCCGAACTGAATGCCGGTGAAGCGTTCCTCGGTTTGAAAGATCTCGCCCGGCTCTCCCTTGAACGGAGCCTGGATGGCGACCAGCTTGTCGCGATGCGGAACTTTTTCCCGCGGATTGCCGCCATCCAGCGCTTCCACCCACAGCAGCGTGGCCGGCTGATTCGCTACCCAGCGGATCGCGCGCGGACCGGTCTGCACGCCGCCGATCGGCACGTAAGCCGGCAGCGGAAGGCTCGCCACGTGATAGGCCACCGTCCCGGCTGGCGTCCACACCTCCACGTCCCGGGGGAACTCGCGATAGGGATGCAGATAGCTGAACGGCCGATGCTCGCGCGTGATCAGAATGTCTTTTCCATCCGGCGACGGCGACACCTGATCCAGAATGCCCGGCTTGCCGATCGGCTGCGCGCTGCCGGCCGCGGCGTTCACCTTCACAAGCTGCGCGGTCGCGTAGTATTCGAACAGGTCCTCATCGTGCGGGTCCTTGAGCATATCCTCGAAGGTCGCCACGCCCGCCGCCCGCCCGTCGCTTTCCTGCACCGCCGGGCCGATGGGAATGCGCGGCTCAGCCGGAGCGGGTCCGCGATTGGCGCGAACCGTCTTCACCAGCAGCGTGCGGCTGTCGGGCAGCCATTCGATGGGATCGCCCAGCACCGCGTTCACCTTCAGCCCCGCGATCTGATGCGTCTTGCCCGTCTCCGGATTCCCGATCCACAACTCGATTCCGTTCGCCGTGGTATTGGTGAACGCGAACATTTTTCCGTCCGGCGACCAGCGCAGCGCCCCCGCGCGCGCATGCGGCGGCAGCGACACCGCCAGCTTGGTCCCCTCCGGCAGCTTCACCAGCGTGATCGCGGTGCTCGATGGCGCAAGGTGCAGGCCGTTGGTCCGCGGATCGATGCGGATCCCGGCCAGCCGCAGCATCGGCGCCGAGACTTCCGCGATCCCCGGATAGCGCTCCGATCGCGACAGAATCGCGTAGGTATGGGTCGGATTCACGCTGAGCGCGGGCAGCGCCGGCGCGTTCAGAACGTTGAGGATTTCCTGAGGCGGCTTTTGATACGGAAGCTGATCGGCAGCCACAGGAAGGGCGGCAACAAGAATCGCAAGGAAGCGTCGCATGGTAATTTCCTGATTATCCGCAAGCTTATTTAAGGTTAAGGCTAATGTCAACGTCCATTTTACGCGCCCTTGTGACCCTTTCAGAATTTCTGTAGGCCAGCACCAATGCGCGGCATCACTGCCGCGCCTCATCAAACCCGTGATCGATTGAGGCGCGACAATAATGGAGCGCGTTGGTCGGACTTACAGAATCGTCTGAAAAGGCTCTAGCCCAGCATCCACACCCCGATCGCAAGCGTCGCGATCGTCACCGGGATCCCCGCCGCCGCGTATTCCCAGAATCCGATGCGCACGCGGCTGCGCGCCTGCTCCACCACGATCAGGTTCGCCACCGAACCCAGGATGGTCAAATTTCCGGAAAGCGTCGAGGCCATCGCCAGTCGCAGCCATCCGAGGCGCGGATCGGCCAGGTGCGCCACGAACGGCTTGAACACCAGCACCGCCGGAACGTTGCTCACGATGTTCGACAGCGCCGCGGTAATCGCCGTCAGCACCGCGCCGTTGTTCAGATGCGCGTGTGCCGCAGCCGCGTCGAGGCCGCGCTGGAGCGCGCTCTTTTCCACCCCCGCGACCACGATGAACAGGCCCGCGAACATCACCAGCAGCGGCCAGTCGATCAGGTTGTAGACCTCTTCGGGATGCACGCTGCGAGAAATCAGCAGCAGGATCGCTCCACCGACGATGGCGGCCTTGGCCACCGGCGCGCCCACGAAAAACGCGATCATCATCAGCGCGGAAATCGCCAGCGATTTCCATAGCAGCGCGCGATCCAAGGGTACCCCGCGCTTCTCCACTTCAACTCGCTCTGCACTCCGGAACTCGCGCCGGTAGAGCAGCGCGATCACCGCAACCGCGACCGCCACGCTGACAACAGCGACTGGCGCGAGCGACCTGGCGAACGCGCGATACGGGATCCCCGAAAAACTGCCGATCAGCATGTTCTGCGGATTGCCGGTGAGCGTCGCCAGGCTCCCCGCGTTCGACGCCATGGCGACCGCCAGCAGATACGGCACCGGATTGCGCTTCATCGCGACGGTCACTTCCAGCACCAGAGGCGCGAGCACGAGGCACACCGTATCGTTCACGAAAAACGCGGAGAGCGCGCCCGAAACTACGGCGATCGCGCCGAGCATCGTCAGCGGATGATGCGCGTGCTCCACCACCCATTCGCTCACCAGCGCGAAAAATCCGGAGATGCGCAGATTCGCGACCACGATCATCATGCCCAGCAGCAGAACGATGGTGTCGAGATTGATCGCGGCGTAAGCCTGCGCGAGCGTGAGCACGTTGGCGGCGACCATCAGGCTCGCGCCGATGAGCGCGGCGCCCGCGCGGTCCACGCGCAGCCCGGGAATGTGCCCCAGCGCCAAGGCAGCGTAGGTCGCGATGAAGACGATGGTCGCGAGATCGGGCGTCACGCGTTAAGATTACTTCAAGCGACGACAGTTTCGAGGTTTTTCGCGGCGTAGCGCCGCGCGACGTAGTCGTTGAGAATCGCGATGAACTCCGCTACGATCGCGTCGCCGCGCAGGGTGCATTTGAGCTTGCCGTCCACATACACCGGCGCCACCGGCTCTTCGAACGTCCCCGGCAGCGAGATCCCGATGTGCGAATGCTTCGATTCGCCCGGCCCGTTCACCACGCAGCCCATCACCGCGACCTTCATCTCCTCGACGCCCGAGTACTTTTCTTTCCAGACCGGCATTTGCTCGCGCAGATAGGTCTGAATCTGGTCGGCCATGTCCTGAAAGAAGGTGCTGGTGGTGCGCCCGCATCCCGGGCACGCCGTCACCTGCGGAGTGAAGCTGCGCAGCTCGAGCGCCTGCAAAATCTGCTGGCACACGATCACTTCCTCGGTCCGATCGCCGTTGGGCAGCGGCGTCAGCGACGCGCGGATCGTGTCGCCGATGCCTTCCTGAAGGAGCACGCCGATCGCCGCCGTGGTCGCGACGATGCCCTTTGATCCCAGCCCCGCTTCGGTCAGGCCCAGATGCAGCGCGTGATCGCACTCGGCCGCGAGCATGCGGTAAACGATGATGAGATCCTGCACTCCGCTGACCTTCGCGCTCAAAATAATGCGGTCGCGCGCAAGGCCGTAATGCTCCGCGGCCGCGGCTGAGTTGACAGCGCTCGCCACAATCGCTTTCATCGTGACGGTCTTCGCGTCGAGCGGCTCGGGCAGGCGGTTGTTCTCATCCATCATGCGCGTGAGCAGCGCCTGGTCGAGCGAGCCCCAGTTCACTCCGATGCGCACCGGGCGGCCATATTCGATCGCGGCCTCGATCATGGTGCGGAAATTGTCATCGTGCTTCTTGCCGATGTTCACGTTTCCCGGATTGATGCGATATTTGGCCAGCGCTCGCGCCATTTCCGGATATTTCTTGAGCAGAATGTGACCGTTGTAATGAAAATCGCCGATGATGGGCACGCGCACGCCGAATTTATCCAGCGTCTCGACGATCTTCGGCACGCCTTTCGCCGCGTCCTCGGTGTTCACCGTCACGCGCACCAGCTCGGAGCCGGCCGCGGCCAGCGCCATCACCTGGTTCACGGTCGACTGCACGTCGGCCGTGTCCGTGTTGGTCATCGACTGCACCACGACCGGATTCGATCCGCCGACGGTCACGCCGCCAATGTTCACGGCTACAGAACGTCGCCGCGGTTGGGATGCCATGATTACTTCATTGTAGACTGGCCCAATGCAGGAGTTGAAGCGCGAGCTGGGCCTGGCGAACCTGGTCTTCACGCAGATCCTGTTCGTGATGGGCCTCACCTGGTTCGGCGCGGCTGCGAAACTGGGGGCCTCGCACGTGATCTTCTGGCTGCTCGCTGTCCTGCTCTTCTACATTCCTTCGGCGATCGTGGTGGTGCATCTCAGCCGCCGAATGCCGCTTGAAGGCGGCGTGTATCAGTGGGCCAAAATCGGATTCAGCGAGCGCATCGGATTCCTGGTGGCCTGGAACCTGTGGGTGTACGCGATGATCCTGATGTCGGAAATCGGCCTCCAGGCCGCAACCAACATCGCCTATGCGACCGGCCCGCGCTGGCTCGCGGAAAGCAAGTGGTTCATCGGCACGTCGAGCGTGATCCTGGTCGCCGCGATCGCGCTGCTTTCGACGGTCGGGCTGGCCGCGGGAAAATGGCTGCACGGCGGCGCGGGAGTGGTCATGATCATCGTGCTGGGCGCGTTGGTCGCGCTGCCCGTGTGGAGCTGGATGCGCGGCGGAAAGCCGCTGGTCGCGCCGTTCGCTTTCACGCTTCCCACGCTCACGCTGCTCAACCTGAATATTCTGGGGAAGCTCGGATTCGGCGCGCTGGGCGGATTCGAATATGTCGCGATCTTCGCCGGCGAATGCCGCGACCCTGCCAAAACCATCGGACGCAGCGTGATGATCGCCGCGCCGATCATCGCGGCGCTGTTTATCTTAGGCACCGGATCGGTGCTGTGGTTTGTGGGGGATCAGAACATCGATCTGATCTCGCCGGTATCGCAGGCGCTGGCCGCCGCGCTGGGGCCGCTGGGAGCCGCGGCGCGCATCGCCGCCGCCGTGATCCTGCTGGTGCTGGGAATGCGCATCGCGCAGATGAGCGTCAATTTTTCGGCTACCGCGCGGCTCCCCATGGTCGCGGGCTGGGACCACCTGATGCCCTCCTGGTTCACGCGCCTGCATCGCAAGTACCGCACTCCCGCGCATTCGATCCTGTTCGTTGCGGCGATGACGCTGGTGTTCAGCTTTTCGGGAATGCTCGGCGTCGGCAGCCAGGAAGCCATGCAGCTTTTTAACAACGCGTCAGGAATCTTTTACGCGCTCGCCTATGTGGCGCTGTTCGCGATCCCGTTGGCCTCGCGCGAAGCGTCGCTATTGGTGAGGATCGCGTCCTTTTCGGGATTGCTGATGACGCTGCTGTACATCGCGCTCTCGATTTTCCCCATCATCGACGTGGGCAGCCGGTTCTGGTTCACAGCGAAGATCAGCGGAGTGGTGATCGCCGGAAACGCCGCCGGATTCGCGATTTTCGAGTTCGCCGAGCGCGGAAAGCGGTCGCGCGCGCCCACGCCGGTGCACGAGTTGCCGTAACATTTATCGTCTTTTGCGTCTGTGGACAGCACAGCCTCGTCAGGGCCGGGGTTTTGACAGCAAGCGATTGTCCCTTAGATGTTCAGCGGGACCTGTTCGACGATCTGGATGCCGAAGGCGTCCAGGCCGACCACCTTGCGCGGGTGGTTGGTGAGCAGGCGGATGCTGCTCAGGCCGAGGTCGGCCAGAATCTGCGCTCCGATGCCGGTCTCATGTTGCGGCCGCGCTTCCTGCTGGCCCGCGGGATAATGCATGCGCGCACCCGCTCCGGTCTGGTGCAGATACACCAGCACGCCGCAGCCTTCCCCGGCGATGCGCTCGAGCGCGGTCTGGATCGACGTACGGCAGTTGCACGCGGTCGAGCCGAAAACGTCGCCGTAGAGGCAGCGCGCGTGCATGCGCACCAGCACGTTCTTGCGGCCGGCCACATCGCCCAGCACCAGCGCCACGTGGCCTTCGCCGTTGAACGTGCTGGTATAGGAAACCGTCTTGAAGGACGCAAATTCGGTTTGCAAACAACCTTCCGCGGAGCGCTTCAGGAACTGCTCATGAGCCAGGCGATAGCGAATCAGCTCCTCGACCGAGATCATCTTCATGCCGTGCCGCGCGCAGAATTCCAAAAGCTGCGGGACACGCGCCATGGAGCCGTCGGGGTTCATGATTTCGCAGATCACGCCGCCGGGTTCAAGTCCGCACATGCGCGCGAGATCGACCGCGGCTTCGGTCTGGCCGGCGCGAACCAGCACGCCGCCTTCGCGCGCGCGCAGCGGGAAGATGTGGCCGGGGCGCGCCAGGTCGCGGGGGCTTGATTTGGGGTCCATTGCGGTGAGGATGGTGCGGGCCCGGTCGGCCGCGGAGATTCCGGTGGAAACGCCCTCTGTGGCATCGATCGATTCGCAGAACGCGGTGCCGAAGCGCGAAGTGTTCATGGGCGAGATCAGCGGCAGGTGCAGCGCGTCGCAGCGCTCCGGCGCGAGCGCCAGGCAGATCAGGCCGCGGCCGTGCGTGGCCATGAAGTTGATCGCTTCCGGCGTGATCGATTGCGCGGCCATGGTGAGATCGCCTTCATTTTCGCGATCCTCGTCGTCCACCACGATGAGCATTTTGCCCGCGCGGAATTCGTCGAGGGCCTCCGGAATCGTCGCGTAGGACATCAATCCCAGAATACAACGTTCATTTCCTGACCTGATCGATGGCCGCGCTCACGGTAGTCTGTCCCCTTTTTTGCAGCAACGTCTTAAGGCAGGATGGTCGTGCGCTTGATGTAATCGAGCTTGGGGAAGCGCGGGACCAGGTATTCGTTGGCTTCTTCCTCGACGCGTCCGGGATCGATGTTGGCTCCCTTGGGGCGGACGTCGCCGTAGCCCGAGTAGAACTTGTCGATCACGCCGATGCCGTCGACGATTCTGGCGAAGGGGACGAAATTGTCGTCGTCGAGCGATTGGTTATCGGCGAGATTGATGAAGATTTCGGTAGCGCGCGTGTCGGGGCCGGATTTGGCGAAAGCCAGAGTGCCGCGCGTGTTGCTTTGGACGCGCGGATCGTCAACGATGAACAGGGTCCTCCACACGTCCTGGACTTTGAAATCGCGATGCACGCCGAACTGTGCGATGAATCCGGGCAGGACGCGGAAAAAGCGGCTCTGATCGAAGTAGTGCATCCGCAACAGCTCGTAAAAGCGGTCGACGCCGTGGGGCGCCCAGGCCTTGACGGCTTCGACCGTGAAATCGCCCTGGGTGGTTTCGAACTTGACGCGGAAGACGTCGGGGGTGATCACTTTGGGGGGCGGAGCTTTGTGACAGGCGGCCAACGCGGCGAGGGAAAGCGCGATGGACGCAAGAGGAATCTTCAAGAGAGGAGTATATCGCGCGCTGAGGCGGGCCCGAAAAAGCGCGGACTGAACCCCGCCTTCCGGCTGATTACGTAACCGATCGAAAACATCGCTCGACCAGCCCTTGCGATCGGCCTCCACACTTTATAATTAGATGTGTCCCAAGCCACCAACGCGTTTGTAGAAACGAACAAGGATCGCTTTCTCGAAGAGCTGAAAACCTTCCTGCGCATTCCCAGCATCAGCACTCTTCCCGAGCACACGTCCGATATCCGGCGCGCCGCGGAGTTCGTCGCCGAGAGCTTGCGCAAAGCGGGACTCGAGCACGTTGAGATCGTTCCCACGGCGAAGCATCCGCTGGTTTACGCCGACTGGTTACATGCGCCCGGAAAGCCGACCGTGTTGTGCTACGGGCATTACGACGTTCAGCCTCCCGATCCGCTCGACGAGTGGAAGAATCCGCCGTTTGAGCCGGCCATCGGCGACGGGTATGTGTACGCGCGCGGATCGTCGGATGACAAGGGGCAGATGTACATGCACGTCAAAGCCGTGGAGGCGCTGCGCGCGGTGAACGGCAAGCTGCCGGTGAACGTGAAATTTCTGATCGAAGGCGAGGAAGAAGTGGGCGGAGAATCGGTGGCGAAGTATGTCGCCGAAAATGCGGCGAAGCTCAAGGCGGATGTCGCGCTGGTTTCGGACACTTCGCTTTACGCCGAAGGCATTCCCACGCTGTGCATCGGGCTGCGCGGCCTGGTGTACACGGAAATCGAGGCGCGCGGCGCGGCCAAGGATCTGCATTCGGGATTGTACGGCGGCGCGGCGCCCAACGCGGTGTTCGCGCTGGTGGAACTGCTTTCGAAGCTCAAAGACGCCAGCGGAAAAATCCAGGTTCCGGGAATGTACGACGACGTGCAGGCTCCGGCTGACGCGGAAAAACAGAGCTGGCGGTCGCTGCCGTTCAATGAGCAGGATTTTTTGAAACGCGAGGTCGGCGCGACGGCGCTGACCGGCGAAAAGGAATTTTCGGTGCTCGAACGCGTGTGGGCGCGGCCGACGCTCGAGGTGCACGGCATCGCGGGAGGGTTCACGGCTGCGGGCGCCAAGACTGTCATCCCCGCCAAGGCGACCGCGAAGGTCAGCATGCGCCTGGTTCCGCGCCAGGATCCGGAGAAAATCATCGCGGCGTACCGGAAATTCGTGAAGGAGAACACGCCCGCCGGGGTCCAGACTGAGGTGCGCATCTTGAGCTCCGGGCCGGCGATCAGCGTGAATCCGGATCATCCGGCGATCGCCGTCGCTGCGCGCGCGTTCCGCGATATTCTCGGCCGGGAGACCGTGTTCATCCGCAGCGGAGGGTCGATTCCGATTGTCGGCGATTTCGCCACGCACCTGAAAATTCCGACCATCCTGATGGGATTCGGACTGCCGGACGACGGGCTGCATTCGCCCAACGAAAAATACAAATTGTCGAACTATTACGCCGGGATCATGACCATTGCCCATTTCTTTGAACAATACGGCGAACAACACGGCCAGTAGCTCGCAGGAGGCCGGCGGCGAGCGGCACGAGCACGTGGTGCGCTCGGCCGGCGTGGTGTCGATCGCGGTGGCGATGAGCCGGGTGACCGGGCTGCTGCGCGAATCGGTGATGGCGCGGCTGTTCGGCGCGGGCATGATCTACGACGCGTTCATGCTGGGCTTCCGCATTCCCAACCTGACGCGCGACCTGTTCGCCGAAGGAGCGCTGTCAAGCGCGTTCGTCCCCATTTTCACCGACTATCTTTCGACGCGCAGCAAGGAAGAAGCGGCGCGCCTGGCGAACCTGGTGGGGAGCGCGATCATCATCGTGGTGAGCGCGGTGTGCGCGCTGGGGACGGTGTTCGCGCCGGCGCTGGTGCACCTGCTCGCGCCGGGCTACACGGAGGTGCCGGGAAAATTCGAGCTGGCGGTGCGCATGACGCGCATCATGTTCCCGTTCCTTTTATTGGTCGCGCTGGCGGCGCAGGCGATGGGCGTGCTGAACGCGTGCAATCGCTTCGCGGTCCCCGCGCTGGCCTCGACGTTCTTCAACCTGGGCTCGGTCGGATTTGGAATTGTGATCGGGTATGCGTTGGGGCCGTCGCTGCGGCTCACGCATATCGAAGGCATGGCGATCGGAGTGGTGCTCGGCGGCGCGCTGCAACTGCTGTGGCAGGTCCCCAGCCTGCGGGGGCTGGGGTTCCGCTTTCGTCCCATGATCGATTGGCGCGACCCGGGCCTGGCGCGCATCATGGCGCTGATGGTCCCCGCGATTCTGGGCAACGCCGCGGTGCAGATCAACGTGGTGGTCAATACCAACTTCGCGTCGAGCATTTACGATCCGGTGAGCGGCTACAACGGACCGGTGAGCTGGCTGAGCTACGCGTTCCGCTTCATGCAGCTTCCTCTGGGACTGTTCGGCGTGGCGATGGGTTCGGCGACGCTGCCGTCGATTTCACGCAGCGCCGCGTCGGGAAATATCGCGGAGTTCCGGCGCACGCTTTCGAAATCGCTGGGGATGGTTTTTCTGCTGACGCTGCCATCGTCGGTGGGGCTGGTGGTGCTGGGAAAGTCGATCATCGGCGCGATTTACCAGGGCGGCAAGTTTCACGTTTACGACACGGAGCAGACCGCGCTGGCGCTGTCCTGCTACGCGATCGGGTTGGCCGGGTATGCCGCCTTGAAAGTCCTCACGCCCGCGTTTTACGCGCTGGGCGATGCGCGCACGCCGATGGTGGTGAGCCTGATTTCGATCGGCATCAACTACGCGGCGGCGTACACCATGGTTCGCGTGGAAAAATTCGGTCAGGCGGGGCTGGCGCTGTCGACCTCGGTAGTGGCGCTGTTCGGATTCACGGTTTTATTCTGGATTCTGAGGGCGCGCATCGGCGGAGTGCACGGGCGCGAGTTGGCTCGCGGGATCGCGAAAGTGCTGGTGGCGTCCACGGTGATGGGCGTTGCGGTATTCGCGGTGACGCATGGGATGGAAAAATGG
>DATJVN010000184.1:0-25123 GCA_035501755.1 Bryobacteraceae bacterium
AGGGTTGGATCCGGCCGAGGAGAACTCCGCCGGTCACGGCGGGGGTCGATAGTCCGACGACTTAAGCCGGCTTCCGGATCCACGGCGTCAGAACCGTGTAGATCGGCACGGCGGTCGGCCGGGTCATGCGGCGGCGGATCAGGCGTCGGGATGCGAGATGCGCGACGGCGGTCTGCACGGAGCGCTTGGAAATTCCGGTGAGGTCGGCGAGCACCGCGTGGCTCATCGCCGCCGATTCGCGGCCGGCTCCCAGCGTGTGCCGGTAAAGTTGCAGGTACACGAGGAACGCCGCGGCGGAGCGGCTGTGCGCCACCAGGTCCCGCATCAGGCTGTCCACAATATAAAGGTCCGTTTTCATTGCCGTAGCAATTATAGCTATAGCAAGAGTCGCAGCCATTCGCGCCGCCCCGCATTGATTTTTCGCGGCTTCGCTGGCATTCTAGGCAGGATGATCAAGCGAATCAAGTTTCTAGGCATCCCCGTCCGCGACCAGGATCGCGCGCTGCGCTTCTACACCGAAAAGCTCGGCTTCCGCGTGCTGACGGACCAGCATTTTTCCGATAGCCAGCGCTGGATCGAGCTGTCGATCCCCGGCGCCGAAACCGGGATCACGCTATTCACTCCGCAGGGTCACGAGGACCGCGTCGGAACCTTCGTCAACACGTCGTGGGAGGTTGACAATATCGACAAAACCTATCGTGAGCTGTCGGAAAAAGGAGTGGAGTTCGACGGGCCGCCCGAGAAGCAGCCGTGGGGATCGTTTCTGAAGATGAAGGATTCGGAGGGGAATCAGATCGTGCTGGGGACGCGGTGAGGCCCAGGCATGTTGTGGAAATGGCTCACAGGCTGAAGCCTGTGCCAGTAACTGAATCCGCGTGGCACAGGCTTCAGCCTGTGGGTTCACGGTTCCAGTGCTACAAATTTCCGCGGAGGGCCTGCTCGCGCTCGATGGCTTCAAACAGCGCCTTGAAATTCCCCTTGCCGAAACTGCGGCTGCCTTTGCGCTGGATCACTTCGTAAAACAGCGTGGGACGATCTTCCACCGGCTTCGAGAAGATTTGCAGCATGTAGCCTTCATCGTCGCGATCTACTAAAATTCCCAGCTCCTCGAGCTGATCGATGGGCTCGTCGATTTTGCCGACGCGGCCGGTCAGTTCGCGGTAGTACGCGCTGGGAACGCGCAGGAAATCGAGGCCCTGGTCGCGGAGCTGCGACACGGTACGAATGATATCGCCCGTTCCCATGGCAATGTGCTGCACGCCGGGACCTTTGTAAAACTCGATGTACTCCTCGATCTGCGATTTCTTGCGGCCCTCGGCGGGCTCATTGATCGGAAATTTGATGCGGCCGTTGCCGTTCGCCATCACTTTGGACATCAACGCGGAATATTCGGTGGAAATGTCTTTGTCGTCGAAGGTCTGATACAGCCGGAAGCCCATCACGTCTTCGTAGAAGCGCACCCAGGCGTTCATCTGGTTCCAGCCGACGTTGCCTACCATGTGGTCGATGTACTTGAGGCCCGTCGGTCGCGAAACCTTGTCGGGACCGGGCACGGCGGCGAAGCCGGGCAGAAACGTGCCCGTGTAATTGCGCCGCTCGACGAAGGTGTGGATCGTGTCGCCGTAGGTGGCAATCGACGCCATGCGCACTTCTCCCGATTCGTCTTTGAGAGTGAACGGCTCGCGCACGCCTCGCGCCCCGCGACTGGCGGTCTCGCGATAAGCCGACGCCGCGTCGTCCACGTTGAGCGCGATGTCGTGCACGCCGTCGCCGTGCAGCTTGAGATGATCGGAGATGGGGTGGTCGGGT
Source organism: Bryobacteraceae bacterium (assembly GCA_035501755.1). Lineage (GTDB taxonomy): Bacteria > Acidobacteriota > Terriglobia > Bryobacterales > Bryobacteraceae > Palsa-187. The sequence goes on from DATJVN010000184.1 coordinate 1,810, forward strand.
GACAGCGGGGTGGTCAGCACGAAGCGGATCTTTTCCTGCTCCAGCACGTAGCTCGAGCGATCGCGCACGCCGGTTTCCGGACCGCTGTATGCCGTCAGCTTCATTCCGAACGCGGAGCGGTAATAATGCGACGCCTGGCGCGCGTTGCCCACCCAGAATTCGACATAATCGGTGCCGTTCAGCGGGAGAAAATCCGTCGCGGCGGCAGCCGGATGTTCGGCTAACTGCGGCATAAGACCTCCTTCATGTGCAGCGATTCGAGCGCGTCGAGCAGCATGCGATTGTTTTCGTCGGTCCCGGTGGAAATGCGCAGGCACTGCGGCAATCCGAACGCGGCCAGCGGACGCACGATCACGCCGCGGCTCAGCAGCTCTTCGGTGAGCCACGCAGCCGTCCCGGCCGAATCGAGCGGGACCATCACGAAATTGGCTTCCGAAGGGATCACTTCGAATCCCATCTTACGCAAGCTCTCGGCGATCAGGCGCCGCCCGCGCGCGTTCAGCTCGAGCGAGCGGTGCACGAACTCGCGATCGTCGAGCGCGGCGATCCCCGCCGCCTGCGCGAGCGAGCTGGGCTCGAACGGCAGCTTCACTTTGAGCAAATTTGCGATCAGCTCCTCGTGCGCGAAGCCGTAACCGATGCGCACACCGGCCAGGCCGTAAACTTTCGAAAACGTGCGCAGCGTGATCACGTTGTCGTAGCGATAGTGCATCGAATCGGGATAGCGCGGATTGTCTTGCGCGTATTCGAAATAGGCTTCGTCGAGAATGATCAGCACGCGCTCGGGAACGTGCTTGTAGAACGCGTCGAATTCGTGCCGCGTGAAAATCGTGCCGGTGGGATTGTTAGGATTCGCCAGGTAGACGATTTTCGTTTTTTCATTGATCGACGCGGCCAGCGCTTCCAGGTCGTAATGCCAGTCGCGATAGGGAACCGTGCGATATTTCACGCCGCGCGATCGCGCCAGCACCTGAAATCCGATGAACGCGGCTTCGGTGGTGAGCACTTCGTCCTCATCGCACAGAAACGCGCGAATGATGTTCGACATGATGCCGTCGGATCCGCTACCCGCGATCACGTTGGCTACCTTCAGGTCGAACTCCGCTGCGAGACGTTCGCGCAGGTCGAGACCGCCGTTGGGATAACAATGGACCTCGGGCGCGTGGGCGTGGATGGCTTCGAGCGCGAGCGGCGAAGGACCCAGCGGATTCTCGTTCGATGCCAGCTTCGCGACGCGGTCGAGCCCGTAAAGCCGCTTGACCTCCTCGATGCTGCGCCCCGGCTCGTACGGTCGCAGCGTCTCGATGTACGGAGGAACGAGCGGCATCGGTTTCAGAATAACACCACGTTGGAGTGGTTATATTTACGGCGACCGCGCCGTGCTAGGGTTCTATAGATGAAGCCGCCGCGCACTGATGAGCTTCACATGATCGTCACGCACGGTGGGAGCGAGCGCGCCGCCGCGATTTTCAAGCGCCTCGATCCCGAAGTGGCCGCGGATGCCTTCCTGGGGCTGCCGTGGGAGGATCAGCAGGTTCTGTTTGCGCGCCTGCCGGCCGAGTTCGCGGCAAAGCTGGTGCCCGCGTTTCCGTACTTCCACGCGTTCGTGCTTCTGCACACACTGCCGCTCGCGAACATGACCGCGGTGATCGGTCTCATGAATCCGGCCGAGCTCGCCAATTTCCTGGATGAGCTTCCGCAGGAAGCCTGGCAGCAGCTCACCAACGAGCTCGGCCGCGAAGGCGCCGCGGCGCCGGCCCGGGCGCGTCCCGTAGAACCCTCCCCGCGCGAAGCGATCATCGAAGCGCGCCGCGTCGAAAAACGTTTCGATCGTCCCGGCGCAAACCCCATCCAGGTGATCGCGCCGACCACGCTGTCGATCGAGCCGGGAATGATCATCGCCGTGCTGGGGCCATCCGGTTCCGGAAAATCGACGCTGCTGCGCATCCTTACCGGGCTCGCGCAACCCTCCGCGGGCGAGGTCCTGTGGCACGGCAAGCCGCTCAGCGGACCCAGCCCCGGCGCGGCGATCGTGTTCCAGAGCTTCGCCCTGTTTCCCTGGCTCACCGTGATCGAAAACGTCGAGGTGCCGCTGGTGGCGCGTGGAATCGCTCACGCGGAGCGGCATCGGCGCGCCATGAAAATGCTCGATTCGGTCGGCCTCAAAGGCTTTGAAACAGCGTATCCCAAGGAACTCTCCGGCGGAATGCGGCAGCGCGTGGGATTCGCGCGCGCACTCGCGGTCGAGCCCGAGGTACTGTTCATGGACGAGCCGTTTTCCGCGCTCGACGTGCTCACCGCCGAAAATCTTCGCGGCGAACTGATGGAGCTGTGGCTCGGCAAAAAAATTCCCACCAAGAGCATTTTTCTGGTGACCCACAATATCGAGGAGGCGGTGCTGCTGGCGGATCGCATCCTGGTTCTGGGCCACAGTCCCGCCTCCATCCGCGCCGATTTTCGCGTCCCCCTGGTGCATCCGCGCGAACGCAGCGCGCCCGAGTTCCTGTTGTACGTGGATTACATCTACAAGCTCATGACCCAGCCGACGCTCGATTTAAAAACCGCGCGGGTTCCGGGCGTCGAAAAACAGCCGCAGCGCGCTCTGCCGCATGCGCGACCCGGCTCCGTCGCTGGACTGGTGGAACTGATTCACGATCGCGGAGGGAAAGAAGACCTGTACCGCATCGCCGATGATCTGCGTATGGAGGTCGACGATCTGCTGCCGGTGGTGGAAGCGGCGGCGCTGCTCGATTTCGTCAAATCCGAGCGCGGCGACGTGGAAAATACGCCGGCGGGAGAGGAATTCGCGCTGGCCGATATCGTCACGCGCAAGGCGCTGTTCAGGCGGGCGGCGCTCGCGCACGTGACGCTGCTGCAACAGATCGCGCGCGCGCTCGACGCCAAGTCCGATCACGCCATGCCGCTCGAATTTTTCCGCGACGCTCTCGAGAAACATTTTTCCGACCAGGAGGCCGAGCGCCAGCTCGAAACGGCGATCAACTGGGGGCGCTATGCCGATATGTTCGGCTACGACTCGGAATCCGATACCCTGCACGTGGAAATGCCGGCGGATAAAGACACATGACCGTTCGCTTTCCATCGCGCGGCTCCCTGGTAACCGACCTGCCGATCGCGCTCGCCGGCCTGGCGATTTTCTACGCCTTCATCGCGCTCGCGCATTATTGGACTGCTCCGGTGCACGCGCAGACCGAGATCGATCTCAGCCCCTCCGCGCTGCCTGGTTATGCGTTGTTCTCCGTCGCGCGCATCGCCGTCGCGTATCTCGCGAGCCTGATTTTCGCCATCGCCTATGGCTACATTGCAGCCCGCCACGCGCGGGCCGAGCGGCTGATGATCCCGCTGCTCGACACGCTTCAATCCATCCCCGTGCTGTGCTTTCTGCCGGGTGTGATGCTCTCTATGGTCGCGCTGTTCCCGTTTACCCAGTTCGGACTGGAGATCGGCTCCATTCTGCTGATCTTCACCGGCCAGGTGTGGAATATGGCGTTCAGTTTTTACACGTCTCTTAAGAGCATCCCTCGCGAGATGAGCGAAGCGGCCGACCTGTACCGGCTCTCGCCCTGGCAGCGCTTCCTGCAACTGGATCTGCCGTTTTCCGCGATCGGCCTGATCTGGAATTCGATGATGTCCGTCGCGGGCGGATGGTTTTCGCTGATGGTCTGCGAGATGTTCACGCTGGGCGATCGCGATCTGCGCCTTCCGGGCCTGGGATCGTATCTGCAAACGGCGGCCAATGCCGGCGCGATGGGCCCGATCCTCTGGGGGATCGCCGCCATGATTATGGTGATCGTGCTGATCGACCAGCTTGTCTGGCGTCCGGCAATCGCGTGGAGCGAAAAATTCAAGTTCGAGCAGGTGGAGTCCTCTGATGCCGCCGGATCCTTCGTGCTCGATTTCCTCCGCCGCTCGAAGCTGCTGGCTCGCGCAGCGCGGGCGACGGTTATTCCGGCGCGGGAAGCGCTGACTCTTCACTTTGCGCGATCGGCGGCGCGGAAACGCGAGCCGCGCAAGCGCGACGCGTGGCTGCCGCGCATCGCGATGTTCGCCGCGCTCGCCGCGATCGTCTATGCCACAGCAAGAATGACGGCGCTGCTGACCAAGATCACGGCGCCGGAGCTGCACGGAATCTTCGTCGGCGCCGGCGCGACCTTTCTGCGCGTGGAGCTCACTCTTCTGCTCGCCGCCTTGTGGACCATCCCCGCCGGCGTGTACATCGGATTGAATCCGAAACTCGCGTCGTTCGCTCAGCCACTCGCGCAGATCGCCGCGTCGGTGCCCGCGCCCGCATTGTTTCCGGTGGTGCTTCTGCTGCTGATCCGCATCGGCGGCGGGCTGGGCATCGCGTCGATCATCCTGCTGCTGCTCGGCACGCAATGGTACATCCTGTTCAACGTGATCGCCGGCGCCACGGCGATTCCCTCTGACTTGAAGGAAGTGTGCGGCGTGTTTCAACTGAGCAGCGCGCAGCGCTGGCGCAAGCTGCTGCTTCCCGCGATCTTTCCTTATCTGATCACCGGATTCGTCACCGCTTCGGGGGGCGCGTGGAACGCCAGCATCATCGCCGAGTACTTCAAATTCCGCGGCCAGACATTTTCGCTCACCGGCCTCGGCGCCGTGATCAGCCGGGCAACCGACGCGGGAAATTTTCCGGTCCTGGTGGGAGCCACCATCGTGATCAGCGCGACGGTGGTGACGGTGAATCGTCTGCTGTGGCGCCGGCTCTACAGAATCGCCTCCACCAGGTTCACGCTGGACGCGGCGTGAGCGAGCCGCCGGTCATAAGGCTGCGCTTGCTATTCAAATTCGGGAGCGCCTACCTTCCGGTGAAGCTTGCGGCGCGTTTTTCGAGGAACGCGCGCACGCCCTCGCGATGGTCGCCGGTCTCGCCGCAGCGCAGATGCGTCTCCGCCTCGCGATCGAGCATCGTGCGGAAGTCGACTGACGCCGCCAGGTTCACATTGGCTTTCATGTAACGGTAACTGGTGAGCGGTCCGTGCGCGATGCGCGCGGCGATGGAGGAAACTTCACCCATGAGCCTTTCGCCTTCCACCACGCGATTCACGATTCCGACGCGTTCCGCTTCCGCGGCGTCGATATTGTCTGCGAGGAAGAACAGTTCCTTGGCCTTCGGCGCGCCGGCGTAGCGCGCCAGCAGCCACGTGGTTCCGAAATCGCCGCCGAAGCCCACCCGCGCGTAAGCTGTGCCGAATTTCGCACCGGCCGCGGCGATGCGCAGATCGCAAGCGAGCGCGATTCCCAACCCCGCGCCCACGGCAGCGCCGTTTACCGCGGCGATGGTTACTTTGGGCATGTTGTAGAGGAGCCAGGAAAGCTCCTGCGCTTCGCGCAACTGGTCGACGCGCTGTTCCAGACTGCGATCGTCCGCGCCGCGCGCCATCGCCGAGACGTCGCCGCCGGCGCAGAACGCGCGCCCCGAGCCGGTCACCACGATCGCGCCGACCTCCGCGTCTCGCAACCATTGCTTCAACGCGGCGATCGATTGCGCGATCAGCTCCGGGCTCAGCGCGTTCATCTTTTCCGGCCGGTTGAAGGTGAGAGTCGCTACGCGATCGCGAACTTCGGTAAGGATTTCAGGCATATACAAGAGGATAATGGCGGGGAGTGGGAAGTGGGAAGTCGGAACGAAACCGCTTTCCAGTGCCTACTACCCACGACCCACTACCCACTCCCGCTACCCACTAAACCGCTCCGCCCAGCCGGCCCGCCTTGTAAAGCCGGTCGTCCATGAGCCCCAGACGGCGCACCATGGTGCGATCGATCACGGGAGTGTGCGGGACCTCGCACAGATGGTTGGGGATCTCCCACACTTCGTCCTCGCTCGTGGTCCAGCCGATAGGATCGAAGCGTCGCAGATTGATGGGACGCGAGTAGGTGCGCAGCGTTTTTTCACCGGCGGGATTGAAATAGTGTTCGAAGTAGCTCATCACCAGCTCGCGCAGGGTGCGATACACCGGCTCGCGCGAGCGCAGCCCGCTATAATCGGATTTCGCGACGGCGCCCCAACAGCCGTTCACGCGATAGACCGCCAGCACGTGATCAGTATCGCGAACCGCTTCGAGGTCCACCAGCAGTGGCGGAAATCCGATTTCCCGCAGCGCGGCGGCGGCGAGCATCGCGCCTTCCATGCAATGCGCCACCTCTTCGCGCAGCACCGCGCGCGGCGAATAGCACGTCGGCCGGGTGTTGTAGCCGATTTCGGCGTCCAGGAAGCGCTGGATCTTAACGGGCGTCGTGAGCGAGCGGAAAACCTTGCGTTCCTTCGCGTTGAAACCGTTGCTTCCACGCATCATGAAGCGATCATTTTACCTTTCGGGAACGCGCCGGATGTCCACGCCGCCGCGGCCGGCCGAGAGCGGAACAAATGGCCTACTACAAATCAGCACGACGTTGATCCGCATGCCCACTGGACTATTGTTATATACTCACGGTTGCCTATGGATTTACGACTGGGCGATGTGATCGATGATTTCTGCGTGAAGTGCCGCCGCCTGACCAATCACTCGATTGTGTCGCTGGTGGAGGGGTCGGCCGCAAAAGTTCGCTGCCGCACCTGCTACAGCGATCACGATTATCGAAAAGAGCAGGCGCCTCCCAGCAAGAAGGAACTGGCCCGCCAGAAAGAGCTGTACAACGCGGTTCTTTCGGGCGCCGCGGGAGCAACGGAGGTGTCGGCCTCTACAGCCGATGCTGCCGCCGATCCGACCGCGCCGGCCAAGAAAAAGCCTCGCAAATAGCGCGCAGACACCCCAAAAAGCCTGTTTACCACCTTGAAAAGTGTATTTCCAATAAACAGCACGGAATCAGCAGTTGCATGTTTGCTCCGTAAACCGGCGCGTTTTAACGAATTTAAAATTGCGCCCTAAGGGGGTAGGTGCCGGAAATTGAAACGACGCAACCTGGCGCTTCCCAGGCCCCTCCACGTCGAAATCGCTTTTTCGGCGCAACTCGCCGGGTGAAACGCGCCATTCGCCGAATTTTCGCGGGCGCGCCGCCCATCCCTTGCTAATATCAACTTGACGAAAGGTTTCGATGCCAGACGATCCCAATCGGCGACGCGACGATGAGCGCACCTTCGGCGAGCGCTTCCGCGACCAGATCCACGAAGATATCCTGGATCGGCATCGCGCCAAAATGGGCCGGTATCAGGCCAAAATGGAGCGGCGAATGGACCGGTTGGAGCGCCACAGGCGCTCCCCGTTTGGCGGCGTGCTGGTGGGCACGATTCTTGCCGGGATCGGCGTGCTGCTCCTGCTTCAGAACCTGGGAGTGCCCCTGATTGACGACATATGGCAGTGGTGGCCCGCGATCCTGATCGCGCTCGGCGCCGTACGGGTTGTCACGGCGTACGGCTGGGGCGGACGAGTGTGGGGAGCGGTGATTCTGTTTGCCGGCGGAGTCTTCCTGGCGCACAATCTCGGCTACCTTCACGGCGATCCCTGGGAATTCTTCTGGCCGGTGATTTTGATCGCCATCGGTCTGGGAATGCTGGCGCGCGGCATCGATCGCGGCGGCATGTTTTCCTGGTCGCCGCCCGCGCCGTTCAGCTCGAGCAGCGCCGTCAGCGCCGACGCTCTTTCCGAATGGGCCGTGTTCGGCGGAGTGCGGCGGCGCGTGGAATCGCAGAATTTTGAGGGCGGCGAGTTGCTGGCGATGTTCGGAGGAGTGAACATCGATCTGACCAAGGCGGGCATTCAGAAAGACGAAGTGCGCCTGGAAGCCAACGCGCTGTTCGGCGGGATCGATATTCGCGTTCCCGAAACCTGGCAGGTGGTGGTGCGCGGCGCCGGGATTTTCGGGGCGTACGAAGATAAGACCTGGCGCACGACCACCGCTTCCGATGAAAAGAAGCCGCGCCTGATCGTCGGCGGATTCGCCTTGTTTGGCGGCGTGGTCGTGAAAACCTGACCCCATGCACCCGATTTTCGACCGGCGATGGTTCGCGGCGTACCTGGTGATCTGGATTATCTTCGGCCTCATGCTCGCGGGTCTTCTGCGCACCGAGACGCTGGGCTGGCGCGAAGCGCTCATCATTTCCGAGCCGCTGTGCGTGGTTTACGCGTTCGTGTGCCTGACGCCGTGGTACATGTGCCGCCAGTTGCCGACGCGGACCAACTGGTTCAAACCCGCGATGAACCATCTGGGAACCGCGATTCTCGCTACGGCCATCTGGATCGAGCTGGCGCGCCTGATCGGATACCTGGGCGGGCTCACGCCGCGGCTGCGGCCGGAGCTGCCGCACCTGGTGATCATCGGGCTGCTGCTGTATTTCGTTTCGATCGCGGGGCACTACGCGCTGTTCGCGGTGGAGCAATCGCGCGAAGCCGAGGTGCAGGCGCGCGACGCGCAACTGCGCGCGCTCAAGGCGCAGATCAATCCGCATTTTCTGTTCAACAGTCTGAACTCGATCACTGCGCTCACGACCGTGGACCCGGCACGCGCGCGGGAGATGTGCATCCGGCTTTCCGATTTCCTGCGCAGCACGCTGGGACTGGGCGAACGCGAGAGCATTCCCTGGCGCGAGGAGCTGGCGCTGGCGCGCACGTACCTGGATGTCGAGCAGGTGCGCTTCGGCCCGCGCCTGCACGTGGAGATGAACGTCGACGATGCGTGCTCGGATTGTCAGGTGCCTCCGCTGGTGTTGCAGCCGCTGATCGAGAACGCGGTGAAGCACGGCATCGCCACGCTGGTGGATGGAGGCACAATCAAGGTGCACGGCCGGGTGAAAGCCGGGCGGATGGAAATCAGCGTCGAAAACAGTTTCGATCCGGATTCGCCTTCGCCGCGCCGGCACGGATTGGGATTGCGCAACGTGCGCAGCCGGCTGGAGACACGCTTCGGGGCCGAGGCGCGGCTGACGGCGCAGGCGACCAAGAATTATTTTCGAGCGGAGATGGTGGTCCCATGCCGGAGAGAGAGTTGATGAGGTTGCTGAAAAAGGGGACAGACCGCTCTGTCCACTGCGACCGAGCCTCACCGGATCAACACTTTGCGTCTGGGGACAGAGTAGTCTGTCCCCTTTTTCAGCCGCATCGAATGAACGCGAATGCGAGGCGATCGCAGTGATTCAACCGGGCGCAACCTTCTCGCATTACCGCATCCTTTCCAAGCTCGGCGCGGGCGGAATGGGCGAGGTGTTTCTCGCCGAGGATTCGCGGCTGCGGCGCAAAGTCGCGCTGAAGGTTCTGCTGCCCGAGTTGGCGAGCGACACCGACCGGCTGGCGCGCTTTCTTCAGGAAGCCCGCGCGGCGTCGGCGCTCAGCCATCCCAACGCGGCGCATATCTACGAAATCGGCGAGGCGGACGGGTCGCAGTTTCTGGCGATGGAGTATGTGGAAGGCGAAACGCTCGAGTCGCGGCTCACGGGCGATCCGCTGCCGCTTGCCGAGATCGTTTCGGTGGGCGCGCAGGTGGCTTCCGCGCTCGAGGCGGCGCACGCGCGCGGTATCGTGCATCGCGACATCAAGCCGGCCAACCTGATGATCGGCGCGCGCGGCCATGTTACGGTGCTCGATTTCGGACTGGCGAAATTTCTGCCGGAATCTTCAGATGCGACCTCGGATTCGAGCCAGCTTGCGACCGAGTTCATGACCAGCGGCGGCTTGATTCTGGGAACCGTCGCGTACATGTCGCCGGAGCAGGCGCTGGGCCGGCCCGTGGATCACCGCACCGATATCTTCAGCCTGGGCGTGGTGCTGTACCGGATGGCGACGGGACGGCTGCCGTTCGCCGCCGCGAGTCCGCAGGAAACCCTGGCGCGTGTGCTGGAGGGCCGCTACGACACCGTGGCGCGTTTGAACGCGAACCTGCCCGAAAGCTTCGACGCCATCATTCGCAAGTGCCTGGACAAGGACCGCGAGCGGCGCTATCCCTCCGCGCGCGATCTCCAGATCGATCTCGAAAATCTGACGCGCTCGGCCGACGACCGGCGCGGCGCGGGCGCGATTCGGGCGGTAATCGTCGATGACGAAGAGCTGGCGCGGCACCTTCTGCGCGAGTATCTCTCTCAGGCGGGCGGCGTGGAGGTGGTGGCCGAATGCGCCAACGGATTCGAGGCGGTCAAAGCCGTCGCGGAGCGCAAGCCGGATCTGGTGTTTCTGGATGTCCAGATGCCCAAGCTCGACGGCTTCGAGGTGCTGGAGCTGATCGATCCCGGCGTTTCCGTGATTTTCGTGACGGCGTACGATCAGTACGCGATGCGGGCGTTCGACGCCAACGCGGTCGATTACCTGCTGAAGCCCTTCAGCGCGGATCGCTTCAAGAAGGCGCTCGAACGCGTGCGGCAGCGGTTGGGAAGCCCCACACCGGCGGTTCCCAAGATTGCCGCGGCAGAGCTTTCCGCCGCGGCGCGTCCGCCGGAGCAGAAACTCGAACGCATCGTGGTGAAGGACGGCACGAAAGTTCACATCATTCCGATTGACAGGCTGGATTACGTCGAGGCGCAGGACGATTACATCGCACTGCACAGCGAAAAGAAAAATTACCTCAAGCAGCAGACCATTTCGAGCATCGAAGCGCAGCTCGACACCAAGAAATTCGTCCGCATTCATCGCTCGTACATCGTGAATCTGGAGCGGATCGCGCGCATCGAGCCGTACACCAAAGACAGCCGCGTGGCGGTGCTGACCGACGGCTCACAGCTCCCGGTGAGCCGGTCGGGACACGCAAAATTGAAATCGCTGCTGGGTGAAGTCGGGTAATTGCGGCCCTTCAGGGGGTGTATTGTAAGGGCATGCGATTTTCCATCACCCTGGTGATCGTTCTGGCTTACGCGCCGGTATGGGCGGCGCAGGAAACCCCGCAGCGCCTGGTGCTGCTCAACGTTATCGCCACCACACAGAAAGGCGAGCCGGTTACGGATTTGCAAGAGTCCGATATCCGCATTAAAGACGACGGCAAGCTGCGTCCGGTCGCTTTCTTCCGCTTCGCCGGCTCCAAGCGCGAGGTGGCGCCGGCAGGCTCCGGCGAGTACATTAATCGCCCCGGCCTTCCGCCGACCCTCATCCTGTTCGACCGCTGGAATGAAAGAATCATGCTCGCGGCCGAGGCGTGGGGCGACATCGGCAAGGCGCTTCAGAACCAGGAATCGGTGGAGCGCATCTATATTTACTTCCTGACTCCCAAGGGTGACGTGTACCCGGTGCATCCGCTGCCGCCGCCCGATTCGGACCTGCGCGGCGCGCCTCCCGTGTCGCCGGCGCAGCTTCGCACCTGGTTTGACGACGCGGTGAAGAAGCTCAGCGGGTTCCGCGATATGGACGTCTTCGATCCCGGGATCCGCGCGGATACGACCTTCAAAGCGCTGTCCCAGCTCGGCAACGAGATGTCGGCGATCGCGGGACAGAAGAATCTGCTGTGGGTCACGCGCGGTATTCCCTTGAATCTTTTCATCGAGGGCCAGAGCTTCGATTTCTCGCCGGCGGTGCGCCGCACCTCGACTTTAGCGGTGGAGGCGAAAATCGCGATTTCCGCGGTGGACGAATCCGCGCGAGGGGCGGGAGCCGACCTGATCGGGGAGTCACGGCAGACGCTGCAGATGTTCACCGGACTCACCGGCGGGCGATGGTATCAAAGCGGCGATACGCCCCAGGCGCTCGACCAGTCGCTTAAGGACGCGCGCGCCAAGTACCGCGTCGCCTACTTCGCCGATTACAAGGCGAACGACAAAAAGGAGCACAAGATTCGCATCGAAAGCTCGCGCAAAGACGTGCGTTTCGTGACACGCGAAGGCTATTTCGGAGACACTCCCGAACCCGATCCCAATATGATGGAAAAAGCTTCGCTGAACGCCGAAAGCCATAGCCCGTTCGACGCATCCGAGATCGCCGTGCGCGTCAATTACACAATGGATGCGCAGGGGGAGCATTTGAAGATCCACGTCAATCCCTCCGACATTCTGCTCCTTGAGAAGGGCGATCATTACCAGGGGCACTTAGGCCTGGCGTTCGCGGTTTATTCGGGCGGAACGTTCAAAGGGATCACCCAGCCCGAGTCGACCGATCTGAATCTCACCAAAGATCAGTTCGCGCAGGCGCAGAAAGACGGGTACCTCATCAGCGAGGATCTGCCGCCGGTGACCGGAATGGACCGGGTGCGGGTGATGGTGTACGACGGGGGCCTGCACGGGCTGGGCACGGTGACGATTCCGCTCAAGTAAACGCTTCTCCTGGACCGGGCGTGCCGGATGTACACTGGTCCCATGCTCCATCGAATCTGCCTTTTGCTGGCTGTGCCCGGCGCGATCCTGTGCGCTCAAACCAAGCGGCCGTTCAAGCTCGACGATCTGGGTCGATTCCAGGATGTGCGCGATCCGCAATGTTCCACGGACGGGACGCGCGTCGCTTACGTGGTTTCGCAGATCGACCTCAAACAGGACCGCAACGGCAACGCGCACATCTGGGAGATCAGCCTGGACGGCAAGACGGAACGGCAGATCACCAACAGCGAGCAGAGCGAAAACTCGCCGCGCTGGAGTCCGGATGGAAAATATCTGGCGTTCACGTCGTCGCGGCCGGGCGCGGCTCGCGGGAACCAGGTGTGGCTGCTGCCGCTGGACGGCGGCGAGGCTTTCCAGCTCACCGATACTAAGGCGCGGCTGTCGAGCTTCGAATGGTCGCCGGATTCGAAGCGCCTGGCCTTGGTGATCGGCGATCCCGATCCGGACGCGCCCAATCCGGACAATCCGCAGGCCGCGCCGGCCAACAACGCAGGAGGACGCGGTCGCGGCGGAGCAGGCGGGCCTGCGCCGAAACCGATCGTGATCGATCGCTACCACTTCAAGCAGGACGGCCAGGGCTACATCACCGGCCATCGCCACGGCTACATTTATTTGTTCGATCTGGCGACGAAGAAGACCGAGCGGCTCACCACGCAGACCAAGTGGGATGAAGGCGGACCCTCCTGGTCCCCGGATGGGAAGTGGATCGCGTTCGGCAGCAACCACGTGGCCGATCCGGACCGCGATCCGGGAGGGCAGATTTACGTCGCCGAGGCGAAGGCCGGGGCGACGGAAAAGATGCTGACGCAAATTGACGCGCACGCTGCCGGCGGCGGACGCGGCGGGCATGCGGAATGGAGCCCGGACGGGAAATGGCTCGCGTTTCTCGAAGGCGAGGACAAGAAATGGAACGCCTACAGCCAGGAACACCTGGCGATCGTGCCCGCGGACGGCTCGGCCCAGCCTTCCCTGGTGACGGCTGCGATGGCTCTCGATCGTGGTGTGAGCAATCCGCGCTGGTCCTCCGATGGCCAGTCGATCGTTGTCATGGTGACCGACGACCGATCGGTTTATCCGGTTCGTATCCCCATCAGCGGAGGCTCGAGCGAGGCGTTGATGGCGAAGCCGATCGTGGTGAGCAGCCCGTCGCAGCGCGGGACCTGCTCCGTCGTGCTCGCCGGCGGAGATGAGAAGCATAACGAGATTTACCGGGTGGAAAACGGGGCGCTCCATCAGCTCACGCACAAAAACGACGCGCTGATGAATGAAATCGAGTGGGGCAAAACGGAAGAAGTGAGCTTCAAGGCCAAGGACGGCAATGAAGTTCACGGTCTGCTGACTTATCCGGTCGGGTATCAGGCAGGAACGAAGGTTCCGCTGCTGCTGCGGATTCACGGCGGACCGAAGGGGCAGGATGCGCACACGCTCAGTTTCGAAGCGCAATGGTTCGCGGCCAATGGCTACGCGGTGCTGCGCATGAATTATCGCGGCAGCGACGGGCGCGGATCGAAATATCAGAAGGCCATCGCGGCGGATTGGGGACACCTTGAAGTCGTGGATCTCGAAGCGGGCGTGAACGGGGTAATCAAAATGGGCGTGGCCGATCCCGACCGGCTGGGCGTGGGCGGCTGGAGTTACGGCGGAATCCTCACCGATTACATGATCGCGTCCGACACGCGTTTCAAGGCCGCGACGGCCGGCGCCGGGACCGCTTTCACCGTCTCGTTCTACGGCACCGACCAGTACATTATTCAATACGACAATGAGATCGGTCCGCCATGGAATGCGAAAGCGTGGGAGACCTACGTGAAAATTTCGTATCCTTTCCTGCACGCCGACCGCATCAAGACGCCGACCATTTTCTTCGGCGGCGAGCGCGACTTCAACGTTCCGGTGCAAGGCGGGCAGCAGATGTACGAGGCGCTACGCAGCCTGGGGATCGACACGGAGCTGATCATTTATCCCAATGAATTTCACGGCATCCAGCGCCCCAGCTATGTGCGCGACCGCTATGAACGGTATCTTGCCTGGTACGACAAATATCTGAAGAAGAGTTCTTCGGCCGCGGCAACGTCGCCGGCGCAATGAGGATCTGCGCGGTTCTTGTCGCCGCCGGGCTGCTGTATGGGCAGGTGCCCGAGCCGTCCGGCCCGCTCGAACTGATCATCACGTATCGCTGCCCGCCGCAGCGTCGCGCGGCATTTCGGCAGTTCCTGATCGATAACGGCGCGCGGCGTTTCGAAAACTGGAAACAGGAGGGCACGCTGCGCGATTACCGCCTGCTGTTCAACTGGTACACAGACGTGGATTCGTGGGAAGCGATGGCGGTGCTCACCTTTCCCAGCTACGATCGCGTGACGCGCTGGAATCAGATCGAGCACGCCAACCCGGGCGGCCTTTCGCGCGACGTTCTCGAAATGGCGCTGCCTTCGAACACGGTCCCGGCCGACCTGGTGTGGCAGGGCGCGTCGGATGGGCCGGTGGACCACGCGCGGTCGGTTTACTTTACGATGGCGTTCGACAATCCGACCACCGGCGATTTCCGCGAGTACGCCAACACGGCGCTGGTGCCGAAGGCCAACGCCCTGATCCGCGATGGTTTCGCGGCGAGTTATCAGATTTTCGTAAATCGCTACCCCGGCGGCAAGCACTGGCGCGGGCTGCTGGTGATCGAGTACAAGGATGCTGACGCGCTTTCGCACAATCCCTCCTGGCCCACCGCGATCGCGCGGGAGCCGGTGATTTGCGACGCGATTTTCCCGCACTAGGAGAGCCCCGAACCGAGTTCCTACTCCCTACTCCCTAATCCCACTACCGATAATTCGCCGCCTGGATTTCGAACAGACGCGCGTATTGGCCGCGCGAGGCGATCAGTTGGTCGTGGCGGCCATCTTCGGTGATGCGGCCTCCGCTCAGCACCACGATCCGGTCCGCCAGCCGGACGGTCGAGAAGCGGTGGGAAATCAAAATCGCCATGCGCTCGCGCGTCAACTGCGCGAAATTGGCGAAGACTTCGGCCTCGGCCACCGCGTCCAGCGCCGCTGTCGGCTCGTCGAGAATCAGCACCTGGGCGTCGCGCAGATAGGCGCGCGCGAGCGCCATGCGCTGCCATTGCCCGCCGGAAAGATCGACGCCGCCTTCGAACCTGCGCCCCAGCATCTGCTCCAGACCTTTCGGCAGATTCGCGACCAGTTGGTCGACGCCGCTTTTCTTGGCCGCTTCCCACAGCGCCGAATCGTCGTTCACCAGCTCCACGCGGCCCGTGCCGATGTTGTCGCGCACGGCGAAATCGTAGCGGAAGAAATCCTGGAAAATGACGCCGATCTCCTTGCGCAAATCCTCCACACGAAAATCGCGCAGATCGGTTCCGTCGAGCAGGATCTGGCCCTCGGTGGGGTCGTAGAGACGCGCGACGAGTTTGACGAACGTGGTCTTGCCTTCTCCGTTTTCCCCTACCAGCGCGACTTTCTGGCCCGGCTCGATGCGAAAATCCAGCTCGCGCAGCACCAGCTTGTCCGAGCCGGGATAATGAAAGCTCACGCCGCGAAACTCGACGCCGCGTGCGATCGGCCGCGGCGCGGGAATCGCGTTGGGCTTGGAGCGGATGCGCGGGCGCACGGCGAAAAACGCAATCAGGTCGGTGAGAAAGAGCGCCTGCTCGGAGATGCTCGAAAACAGCGAGAACAGCGCCTGGAGATTGGCGTTCGATCCGGCGATCGCGCCGGCCAGGAACGTGAGCTTCCCCACGCTGATCTTCAATTCGAGCGCCTGCCATACCAGGTACGCGTAGCCGCCGTAATAGCCGAGCGAGCCGATCGCGGCGAGCAGCGCTCCCCAGCGCAATCGCCGGCGCGTCAGCTTGCAGTTGTTGCGGATCAGATGCTTGGAGAGCGCTTCGTAGCGGCCGTGGAGATAGTCGGCCAGGCCGAACATCTTCACTTCTTTCGCGCTTTCCCGGCTGGTGCCGAGAATCCGCAGATAATCGAGCTCACGGCGTACCGGCGTCATGCGATGCGCCAGCGAATAACCCAGAAACGCGAAGTGCGATTCGCCCGCGAAAGCCGGCAACACGCACACCAGCAGCAGAACAAACAGCCACGGGTCGTAATACAGGATACTCACCGCGAGCGATGTCAGCCCGATGAGCTGCTGGAACAGAGATCCCATGGCGTTGAGAAGGTTCACGCGGTCCGTGGCCTGAAGACGCGCGCGCTCCAGCTTGTCGTAGAAGGCGGGATCTTCGAACATCATCAGGTCGAGATTGGCCGAGTGGCGCATCAGGCGCAGGCTCACGTCGCGGCCGAATTCGTCCGCCAGGCGCGCGTCGCAATAATCGATGGCGCGTCCCAGCGTGAGTCCGCCGGCGGCGAACAGAAATTCCAGCAACAGCAGCACCCAGATCTGTCCGGGATGCACGCTTCCCGGCGTTTTCACGTTGGTGACAATCGCGTCGATGATGCGTTTCGATACCGCGAGAACTCCCAGCGGCGTCAGTGCGACGATCAGGCGCAGAGCGAGCGAAGCGCTGACGATCCACGGCGCGGCGTGCCACACCAGCCGGACGACTTGCGGAAGATTCTTCAGCGCTGTGATGCGCTCACTGAAAGGAGTTCGTTCGCGCGGCATTTCAGACTTTTTCCTCAGCGGCGGCTTCCCGGCAAGCCTCGGAGCCATTGCCGTTCACCGGGACAACCGCAACGGGCTCGGCGCGAGCCGCTTCAACGCGGCTGGGAACCTTCACGCTGACCCGGTGCGTGCCGCCGTCATCCACCAAATGGATCAGGTTGCCGCCTTCGCCGTCGCGGCGCACGTCGATTTCGTACATCGTCGAGCCGTACCGGTAGCGGAGCGAAAATCCGGGCCAGTCGCCGGGAATCGCCGGCTCGATGCGCAGCGTATCGCCGCGCAGCTTGAAACCGAGAACCTCTTCGATCCAGACTCGATACATCCACGCGGACGAACCGGTGTACCAGGTCCAGCCGGCGCGTCCGCACCTGCCGGGCGACGTCGAGACATCGCCCGCCATGGCGTAAGGCTCGCCGGCGTAACGAGCCGTGCTGTCCGGATCGGTTGCATGCTCGATGGGATTGAGCATGGTGAGCAGGCGGACGGCGTCGTCGCCATCGCCCATGCGGGCGCGCGCCATGGCGAGCCACACAGCCGCGTGCGTGTACTGGCCTCCGTTTTCACGCACGCCGGGCGGATATCCCATGATGTAGCCGGGATGCGGACGCGAATGATCGAAAGGCGGAGTGAACAGGCGAATCAGGCGATCGCGATCGCTCACCAGCAGGCGCTCGGCAGAATCCATGGCGACGCGCGCGCGATTGGGATCCGCCATGCCGGAGAGCACCGCCCAGGATTGCGCGATGGAATCGATGCGCGCTTCTGCGCTTACCCGCGAGCCCAGCAGTTCGCCGGTGTCGAAAAATCCGCGCAGATACCATTCGCCGTCCCAAGCGTGGTCGTCGATCGACGCGGCGAGAGCGGCCGCGCGCTCCAGCCATAAAGCCGCCAGAGCCGGTGAGCCGGCGATTTCGGCAAACTCGCGCAGGGTTGTGCAAAGGAACCACGCCAGCCACACGCTTTCGCCACGTCCTCCCACGCCGACGCGATTCATTCCGTCGTTCCAGTCGCCGCTGCCGATCAAGGGAAGCTGGTGCGGGCCGAGCTTCCAGGCGCGCTTGAGCGCGAGTTTGCAATGTTCCACAAGCGGCGCGGTTTTTTCTGAAATGGAGGGGACGAACATGCGCTCCTGCTCGTTCGCGGCGAGGGGCGGGCCTTCGAGGAATCCGGCCGGCTCCTCGAGAATCGCGCGGTCGCCCGTAACCTTTATATATTGCGCGACCACGTAAGGCAGCCAGACCAGATCGTCGGAGCAGCGCGAGCGCACGCCCAATCCGGTGTCGGGATGCCACCAGTGCTGGACGTCGCCTTCGAGGAACTGGCGCGACGAGGCCCGCAGGATGTGCTCGCGAACGAGCCGCGGCGCGGCATAGACCAGCGCCATCGCGTCCTGTAACTGATCGCGAAATCCGAACGCTCCGCCGGACTGATACAGCGCGGATCGTCCCCAGAAGCGGCAGCTCAGCGTCTGGTACAACAGCCAGCCGTTGAGCAGCAGATCGGCGGAAGGAGAAGGCGTGCGTACCTGAATCGCGCCGAGCAGCGCGTCCCAGAAGCTGCGGGTTTCGTCGAATGCCCGAGCCGGGTCGAAGTCGCGGAGCAGGGCGCGCGCCGCGTCAGCCGTTTCGCACTCACCGAGGAAGATCACCACTCGCTTCTGCTCGCCCGGTTCGAGCGCGACCGACGTTTGCAATGCCGCGGCGGGATCGAGGCCCGCGCCAGTGCGTTTATCGAGCGTCTTATTTTCGAGGGCCCCCGGATTCGAGCGCGACCCGTTGCCGAAGAATGTCGAGCGGTCGCCCGACCAGGACTCGGCGCGCGGGCTCATGCTGGTAAACGCGACGCGTCCCGCCGCGGCGGCGTTCCACGTCTCGGTCGCGGTAAGCGCGCCCGAGGAGGGATCGAATGCGGTCCGCACGTGCAGTTGCTGATCCTCCCGCACCGACCCGAGGGTCCATTCGGCGAAATGATAGATGTCGAGCGAGCGGCGCTTGTCCGAGTCGTTGCGCAGATCAAGGAAATGAACTTTGACCGGCAGGTTGGCCGGCACAAAAACCGTGAGCTGGTGCGAAATGCCGTGGCGATTGTGCTCGAACACGCTATAGCCGCGGCCGTGGCGCGCGCGGTACGGACCCGAGTCACGAAGCGGGGAAGCCGTGGGACTCCACGCCGCGCTGCTCCCGTTATCGCGAATATAAATCGCTTCCGATTGCGGGTCGCTCACCGGATCGTTGTGCCAGGGCGTAAGCCGGTTGGCCTGGCTGTTGCGGGACCACGTCCAGCCGAGGCCGCTTTCACCAATGACCGTACCGAAGTTCGCGTTTGCGATCACGTTCACCCACGGCGCCGGTGTCGTGGCGCCGGCGTCAAGATAGATCGCGTATTCGTGCGTTTCCTTCGAAAATCCGCCGGTCCCGTTGAACCACGAGAGTTCCAGAAATGCCAGTGGAGGCGAGAATTCCTGCTCGGGCGTGGCAGCGGGAATCGGGCGCGCGACCCGAGCCGGCTCGACAGGCGCAATCAGTTGCTGGTCGAGGCCCCCGCGGCTGCCCGACAACACCACGCTCGCGGCGGAAAGGATCAGGTCGCGATGATCCGGCGGGATGGAGTCCCAGTCGCGCAGGAAAACGCCGCCGGCGCAATCGATCGAGGCGCCGCAGTGCGCCCGCATGTGTTGATCGATCTGATGACGCAGAGGCCGGTCATAGCTGGGCGGCTCCTGATTGAGAATGACGAGATCAGCGCGCAGGCCAGCCGTCCGCCACCAGGAGTGCGCCAGCAGGAGCTCGCGCAGCAGCGCGAGGTCGCGCGATTCCGAGACCATCACTGCAAGCATGGGAAGATCGCCCGAGATCCCGTAGGCCCACAACGAGGACTGGCCCAACCGGGTTCGCGCCAGCCGCTGCGGCGCGGCGCGCAACGCCGGAAGGGGGTACAACAACCGTCCGGCGAGTTCCTGAAATCTCTGCACCGCACCCGGCTGGATGCGCAGAAAGCGCATCTCCAGTTGCGCCCGGATCCACGCCATTTCGAATGCGCGGTCGGCCGATTCGCGCGCGCGATACTTTTCGACCAATTGGAGCAGCGCTTCGCGCGACGACGCTACGATCGTGAGCAGCGTGAAGTCGATCCGCGCTCGCGGTTCGATCGCGGCGCGAAAGCGCAGGCTGAAGACGGGATCGAGCACGGCGCCGGTCGACCCGGAGAGGCCGCGGAACAGCGCGGCGGGACGTTCGGGCGTGTTGCCGCGTCCCAAGAATCGCGCTCGATCGGTCTCAAACTGGGTCGCGCCGCGAGGCCCGGCTATCAGGTGCGCGGCCCACACGGGCGCATCGTCGTCGGAGCGCGGCCGGCGATGGGCGATGAGTACCCCTTCCGGCAAATACTCGGTCTCGATGAACAGCTTTGAAAACGCCGGATGCGCCGTGTCGGCGCGATGCGGCGCGAGAGCGAGTTCAAGATACGTGGTGAACTCGAGCTGGCGCGTCCGCAAGGAGTTGTTGCTGACCGTAATACGGCGCAGCTCGACATCGTCTTCCGCCGCAACGGTGGTTTCCGCCACCGTCTCGATATCCGCCACGCGCCGCACGAGCTCGGCACGATCCGCGGCGAAATGCGAGCGGTCCGGGAAGCGGTTCGCGCACCACGCGTGCGAATCGCGCAGGTCGCGAATATACAGATACACTCCGGAATCGTCGAGCGACGTATCCGATCGCCAGCGCGTCACGTCCAGGCCGTTCCAGCGGCTGAAGCCCGCTCCGGAGCGCGTGAGCAGCAGTGTGTAGTGGCCGTTACCGTTGAGGTGAGCAAAAGGATAAAGAGGATTCGGCGCGAGCCCCGGCTCGGGGGCAAGATCGTGCGCGAACTTGCGCGCGGGCCGGACTGGCATCGTGCGTTCCGAGACGTCTTCGCGCTGCCTTGCGATCGGCAGGCGCTCGTAAAGAAGCGACTCGAACGCGCGGACCCGCAGCACGCGATGCAGACGCCGTTCGATCGCGCCGCGATTCAGCACGTTGTCGAGCGCGGCGAAGCTCATGCCCTGGTGATGCGCCATGTAGGCGTAAACGATCACGCCGCGATCGCCCGCACGATCCCGGGCGCGTGAAAAGTCGACCGATTCGTAGAATCCCATGGGTCCGCCAAGGCCCAGTTCTTCAAGCCGCTTCAGATTTGCGATCGCCGCGGCGGGATCGACCATCAGCGCCAGCATGGTCGCATAGGGAGCCACCACCAGGTCCGGCTCGAATTCGCGTTTTAGCGCGAGATCCGGCACGCCGAACGCGCGGTATTGGTAGGTGCGGTGCATGTCGAGCGCGCTGTATGCCGATTCCGATAAGCCCCAGGGAATTCGCTCCTGGCGTCCGTACTGGATCTGCTTTTCCACCGCCTGGCGCGAGGCGAACGCCAGCAGCGAATCCGAAAACTCCGGCAGGAACAGCTTCGGCATCAGGTATTCGAACATGGTCCCGGACCACGAGAGCAGAACCGCGCCGCCGGGCGAGGGGGAGCGCGTGCGTCCCAACGCGGCCCAGTGCTCCACCGGCACGTCGCCTTTGGCGATGGCCACCAGGCTGGTGAGGCGGCATTCGCTCGCCAGCAGATCGTAATGGCTCCTGAATTCCTTCGGGCCACCGACGGCGTAGCCGACGCCGAACAGCTTTCGCGCCGGATCGTACAAAAAGCGCATATCGATCCGGCCGGCGATTTCGCCCGCTCGCGCTGCCGCGCTTTCGAACGCCGCGACCATCCGCGCCGCGCAAGCCTTGGCGCGCTGATACTCATCGGCCAGCCGGTTCAGCCACGCGGAAAGTTCGGCGGACAAGTCCGCGTGGCCGCGCACTTCAAGCAACGCGTCGATATCCGTCAGGCCACGGGAAAGCGCGGCGAGCGAAGGCGCGGAGGCGAGCGCGCGCCGGCGCAGCCGGGCCGGCGCTTCGCCCAGGTCCGCGAGCGAATCCGGCGCGTGCGCCAGAGTGTCCATCCACGCGAGATATCGTTCTACAGTCGCGTTCCACGCTTCGATTTCATGCGACAGCCGCTGGAGCCAGTAACCCCGTTCGGCATCGCGGACGGAAGCAGGCAGGAACGCGCAGGTTGACGCGGCCAGACGCAGGCGCGCCAGCACTTCATGACCTTCCGCAGGTCCGCGAAAAAGATGGCGCAGTTCGTGCGCCGGAGCGGAGAAGCGCGGATCACCGGCCAGATCGCCGGCCGAAGCGAGCGTGTCGCGCAAACCATGCATCGCGACCGCGACGACGAGGGGAGCCTCGAGCGTATCCCGCACGCCTTGCTCGAAGACCCACAGGCTCGCCAGAAGATTGCCGCTGTCCACCGTCGAAACATAGCGCGGCTCGAGCGGCGCGAGCGTGCGCGTGTCATACCAGTTCAGGAAATGACCTTCGCAGCGCTCCAGCCGATCGAGCGTCGCGAGGGTCTTCGACGTCCGCTCTAACAATTCATCAGCGGTGAGATAGCCAAGGTCGCGAGCCGCAAGCGCGGAGGTGAGCCACAAGCCGATGTTGGTGGGAGAGGTCCGCTGCGCGACCTCGACGTTCAGTGCCAACTGCGAATTGTCGGGAGGCAGCCAGTGGCTCGCCTCGTTCACCAGATCGTCGAAGTAGCGCCAGGTACGGCGCGCCTGTTTGCGCAGATAGAAAAGGTCGCGCGCGGCGAGGCGGCGGCCAGGCGTCCCCGACTGGTTCAGCCACAACAGCAGTCCCGGCGAGGCGCTCCACAAAATTAGAAAAGCGAACGCCGCGTCGAAGGCGCCGCGCAGGTACACAATCGGAGTCAGCGCAACAGCCGCGGCGGCGACCAGGATCATCTGCCGCAACGTGGCGCTCAGGTGATGCCTCGCGAGCGTCATGGCCGCCTCGGCGGTTTCCCATTCGAGCAGCTTGCGGCGGCTGACGGCGGAACGGTAGATGGCGCGCACGATCGCGTCTGCCGCCAGCCAGGCCTGATGCGGCAGGAAGGCGAGGTTCACGATGGCGCGGCCCAGTTCGGCCGCGGCTCCGTCCCATCCGCTCGCGGTTCCGCTGACGCGCCCCAGCGACCGGTCCAGCAGGGGCGCGAGCGTAGGGATGGTCGCCGCCAGCGCAATCACCAGAGTCCACAGCACGGGCGCGGCGGAAAACAGCCAGCCGGCGATCAGCAGCAGCATCGATACGATCGGGACCAGGCTTCGCCGCAGATTCTCGGCGATGCGCCAGCGGTTCAAAGCGCTCAGCGGATTTCTTTCGCGCCCGCTCGCGGTGGAAACGCGCGAAAAGATCCACGGCGCGATCTGCCAGTCGCCTCGAATCCAGCGATGCTCGCGCCGGCTGAAGCTGCTGTAGGTGTGCGGAAGATTTTCGAACAGCTCGATATCGCTCGCCAGGCCCACGCCCGCGTGCGCGCCTTCAATCAGGTCGTGACTGAGCAGCGTTTCCG
>DATJVN010000185.1:0-5137 GCA_035501755.1 Bryobacteraceae bacterium
GCCATTTGAAGACCTCGCGGGACCTTACGCTGAAGGTAGCGGATCAGATGCCCGAGTCAAACTACGATTTCAAGCTCACTCCGGCACAGATGAGTTTTGCCGACCAGATGGTCCATCTTTCCCAGGGATTCGAGTATTTTCTATCCCCGATTTTCGGTCAGAAACCGAGTCCCGGCAAGCCGGCCTCTATGCGCAAAGCCGACGTCATCGCTTTTGTCAGCAAATCTTTTGATGGAGCCATCGACAGGGTTTCGAAACTTACACCCGAACAGATTTCCAAAACGTACAAGAGCGAGGAGGGAACCATGACCGGTCTGGATTTGCTGTTGGGCCTGCTCGATCACACGACGCACCATCGCGCCTCGGCTGAGATGTATTTACGCGCGAAAGGGATTACGCCGGCCGAATATCAATTCTAAGCGTGCTCAGCCGCCGGAGATTACCTGGACGGCGCGCTGAATCAGCGGATCGCGCTGTGCTTCCACCTCGTCGCCCTTTTCGACTCCCAGCGATAGGTTGAAGATTTCGGTCTTCAGGCGGTTGGTGATGAAATCGCGCTCGTTGGACCACTCGGCAAGACTCGGTTCGATTCTACGCTCGGCCAGGTACACGCGGAAATCGTCGAGCAACGCCGGGCTTACTTCAAAGCTTTCCTCCACCTTGTGCTTCTGCGTGTATTCCGTGGCGAATGAGGTGAAAGATCCGGTCCCTTCCATTGCGGCCCGGAACTGCGAGACTTCGGGCGGGTACACGATCTGGTCCGGAGTGATTCCGCCGCCGCCGAGCACCATGCGCCCCCGGTCGGTGTGAAACTCGGTTTGGGCGTTGGGGTGGGCGGCGGTCGCGCCCAGCGCGAACTGCGAGGCATCGAAAGGCTTCTGGATCGAGCGTCCGCTGGGCGTGTAATACAGAGCCGTCGTCAGCGCCAGGCCGGTGGAATCCGCCAGCGGAAACACGCTCTGCACCAGGCCCTTGCCGAAGCTGGGTTCGCCGATGATCACCGCACGATCGTGATCCTGGAGCGCGCCGGCGACGATTTCAGACGCGCTGGCGCTCTTGCCATTGATCAAAGCCGCCAGCGGGAATTCGTAGGGATTCGCGTCCGCCGGCACTTTTTCCATTTTCTCGGGGACGGCACGGCCGCGAACGGTGAGAATCGGCGAGCCCGGCTTCAAGAACAGCGATACCGTCTCTAACGCCGAGGTGAGCAATCCTCCTGGATTATTGCGCAGATCCAGAATCAGACCTTTGAGCTGTCTTCCACCCAGGTGCTCGATGGCTTCCTTGATCTGCGCGCCGGTTTTCTCATCGAAGCTGGCGACGCGCAGGTATCCGATCCCGGGCTTCACAAAGAACGCCCGTTCCACGCTAGGCTGCTGCATTTCCTCGGGGACCAGCGTGAACTCGAGCAGCCGCGCGTTTCCGGGACGCCGGATGTTCAGGTGAGCGGGCTGCTGCCGCGACTCTTTCAGCAACTCGATCAATTGGTCGAGATCGAGCCGGTCCAGCCTCACATTGTTAATCGCCAGGATCTCGTCTCCGGGGCTCATGCCGGACTTGGCCGACGGTGTGCCCGGCATGGTCTGGAGCACGATCACGCGGCCTGGAAGCACGGAAACCACGCTCCCGAAACCTTTTTGCGTGGAGGTCTCGAGCTGCCGGAGCTGCTCGAACTGCTGCGGATCGAAAAACACCGAGTGGGGATCCAGGCGCCGCAGCATGCCCGGGATCACACCCTGGTAAAACACCTGTTCCGAGGAAACCGGATCCGCCGCATTTTTCTCGATGAGCGCGAACGCTTGCGTAACGCTTTTGACTTGGGTGTCCAGATCGTCGCCGGCCGATGCCGCACATGCCAGCAAGAGAACTGCGGATAAGAAACGGTACATCAGTCCGGCCAGATGGAAGAGACTACGACGGCAACTCCACGGAAACACTTCGGTGAGAGACTTCCCTGCGCAACCACACGGCTGGTTCTGAGTTTTCTCTGATCCAGCAGCGGCGCCTCGACGGTCTGCGCCTCCGGCATGGCGAGCCGCTGTTCGTAGGTGACTGTTCGGGTCGTGGTTCCCATTCGATTTTTCTATTTTAGCGCGTGAACTTGGTGGCTTTCTTTGACGCGTGGCGCTCCAGCGCCAGCTCGATGAGGCGGTCGATCAACTGCGGATAAGGCAGGCCGCTGTGCTCCCACATCTTGGGATACATGCTGATCGAAGTAAAACCGGGAATGGTATTGATCTCGTTGATGTAAAGCTGACCGTTGGATCGATCGAGAAGGAAATCGACGCGCGCCATGCCTTCGCATTCCACCGCACGGTAGCACGCGACGGCCAACTGCCGCAGCTCCGCGGTCTTCTCCGGAGCGAGATTCGCGGGCAACTCGAACTTTGCCTGGTCCAGGATGTACTTGTCTTCGTAATCGTAAAACTCGCGCGATGGCAGAACTTCGCAGGGCTGCGAGGCTTCTGGCTGCTGGTTCCCCAGCACCGAGCATTCGAACTCGCGGCCTTCGACCGCCCGCTCCACAATAATTTTGCGGTCGTACTCGGCGGCGAGTGTAAGTGCTTTTTCCAGCTCCGGGCGGTCATGCGCTTTCGAGATCCCCACCGAGGAGCCCAGATTGGCCGGCTTGACGAACACGGGAAACCCCAGCCGCGACTCAATTTCCGCCGTGTCCATGCAGCCACGCAGCAGTGTCACGTATTCCACGACCGGCAGGCCGCGCTCGCTGCACACCCGCTTCATCACTTCCTTATCCATGGAAAGTGAAGAAGCCAGCACTCCCGCGCCGACATACGGCAGATCGGCCAGCTCGAGCAGGCCCTGCACCGTTCCGTCTTCGCCGAAGGTTCCATGCAGCACGGGAAACGCTACATCAATCTCCGGCTGTGCCCCCGGCTCGGGCAAGATGGGCTTCGGCCGCCACTTGCCTTCTTTGCTGATGAAATACTCCAGGATCTGATACCGCGAAAGATCCATGGCCTTCATGATGGACTCGGCGGAACGCAGCGAGATCTCGTGCTCACCGCTCCGCCCGCCGAAAATAACCGCCACCCGGAGTTTCACAGAATCTTTTTCCCCAACGCCGACATCACCAGTTCCACGGCCAGGTCCGCCGTCCGATTCACCTCGTCGATAACCGGATTTACCTCGACCACCTCCATCGACACGAGGTGTCCTGAATCGCAGATCATTTCCATTGCCAGATGCGCCTCGCGGTACGTTGCGCCGCCGCGCACCGGAGTCCCCACCCCCGGCGCATACTGCGGGTCGACGTAATCCATGTCGAGCGAAAGGTGAAATCCGGCCGTGCCCTCCATGGCGATGGAAATCGCTTCCTCCATCACCGCGCGCAATCCCCGTTCGTCGATATCGCGCATGGTGAAAGCCCGCACCCCGCTCCCGCGAACGTGAGGGCGCTCGAGGATATCGACGTCGCGCAAGCCCACCAACCCGACGTTGCGCGGATGCACCTTGGGCGCGAACCCCAGCAGCTTGGTCAGATCGTCCGGGCCTTTGCCGATACAGCAAGCGAGCGGCATGCCGTGCACATTGCCGCTTGGCGAAGTCTGCGGCGTGTTCATGTCGGCATGCGCGTCGATCCACAGCAGGCCCATGCGCTTTTTCTTCTTTCGAAAATGCCGCGACATTCCGGCTACCGTGCCGATAGCGATCGAATGGTCGCCGCCCAGCACCAGCGGCGCTTTGTCTTCATCGGCCACCTGTTCGACCATGGTGGCCAGCCGCTGGCACGTGGCCGCGATCTGCGGCAGGTATTTCGCGTGCCGCGGTCCCTCCGGCAAGCTCTCCGGCTGGTCGACCGGAACATTGCCCAGATCCTCCACGTCATAGCCCAGCGAGGCCACGCGTTTGTTGATATTGGCCACGCGCATGGCGGAAGGACCCATATCCACGCCGCGGCGGTCCGAGCCGAGATCCAGCGGCGCCCCGATAATAGCGATCTGACTGCGATGCATGAGAACTACGGACGTAACCGGTATAGCATGCGGGGAAACGCGATGGTCTCGCGAATGTGTTCGAGCCCGCAAATCCACGCCACCGCGCGTTCGATCCCCATGCCGAAACCCCCGTGGGGAACGGTGCCGTACTTGCGCAGGTCGATGTACCAGTCGAACGCCTCGGGGGGAAGATGCTGCTCGGCAATGCGCTTCAGCAGCAACTCAGGATCGTGGATGCGCTGCCCGCCGCCGATGATCTCGCCGTATCCTTCGGGCGCGAGCACGTCCACACCCAACGCCACTTCGGGACGCGCGGGATCCGGTTGCATGTAGAACGCTTTGACCGCCGAGGGATAGCCGTCCACCATAATCGGACGATCGGAATCCTGGGTCAGCAGCGTTTCATCCGTGCCGCCGAAATCGCCGCCCCATTGAATTTCGCTTCCCTTCGTTTGCAGAATCCGCACGGCTTCGTCATAACTCATGCGCGGAAACGGGGCTCGGATTTTTTCGAGCTTGCTCACGTCTCGTTCCAGCGCCTTTAATTCCGCTCTCCGGTTCTCGAGCACGCGCTGGACCACCGACACGATCAGCCCTTCGGCGACGGACTTGACATCTTCGAGCGTGGCATACGCCATCTCCGGCTCCACCATCCAGAATTCCGTCAGGTGGCGCCGCGTCTTCGATTTTTCCGCGCGAAATGTCGGCCCGAAGCAATAGACTTTGCCGAACGCCATGGCCGTCGCTTCGTTATAGAGCTGGCCCGACTGCGTCAAATACGCCTTCTCATCTTCGAAGTAATTCACCTCGAACAGCGTGGTGGTTCCCTCGCAGGCCGCGGGCGTGAAAATGGGTGTATCCACCAGCGTGAAGCCGTGCGAATCAAAATAATCGCGAACCGCGCGAATCACCTCATGCCGCACACGCAGAATAGCGTGCTGCCGCTGGCTGCGCAGCCATAAATGCCGGTGGTCCATCAGGAAATCCACGCCGTGCTCTTTCGGCGTGATGGGATACGGATCGGATTCCGGAACGCGCTGCACCACACAGACGTTCTCCACGTCCATCTCGTAACCGCCCGGCGCGCGCGCATCCGCCCGGATTTTTCCGGTGAAGATGACCGACGATTCCTGCGTCAGTTCCTTGATGCTCTCGAATACCGCTTCCGGCAGCGCGCT
>DATJVN010000186.1:0-77089 GCA_035501755.1 Bryobacteraceae bacterium
GAATGTGGATTTGATCGTCATGCCGACCCATGGTTGCGGGCCGACCAGGCGCCTTCTTCTCGGCTCGATCACTGCCAAAGTGCTGCACGATTCGGATCGCGTGATATGGACCACTCGGCCGTCGAGCGAATCACCGCGCGATCCGGCGCAAGTGCGCAATGTGATGTGTGCCGTAAATTTTCGTTGTAACGACAAGCAGATCGTCCAGTGGGCCGCGGGTTTTGCTGCGGAATATGGCGCCCATCTCACTCTCGTACACGCGATCTTGGCGACTCCATTGGAACTGCCGGAGAGATACGCGTTTACCTGGCACGCTGAAGCTCAAATGGGAGCCGACGAGCGTCTTCGCTGCCTTTTGCTTGAAGCGCGCGTTCCCGCGGAAGTTCTCGTTATTACAGGCGATCCACCAACTGCACTCGGATTGGCGGCGAAAGAACGGAGCGCCGACGTATTGGTGATCGGTCGCAGCCATGCAACAAACATGATTGGACGCCTGGGCAGCCGCACCTACGGAATCATCTGTCACAGTCCATGTTCGGTCGTTACTGTATAGCTGGTTGAGCCAGATGCCCGCGTGCTGTAGCGCAGCTTTCAGATTCGGCTTTGCGCCGAATGGCGCGTTGCCGTACGCACTAGCGATCACTTCGCGGCTACTCCGCGTGATCTCAGATGGCTCGTTCCAGGACGGCGATTTCTTTGACGGCGAACGGAACCGGTTCGATGTTGCGAATTGTGATGCGTGGCGGTAACATCATGGGACTATCCGATCCATTGAATTTCTGGAGCGCTTCGCCCGTGCGATTTCGGCCATGATTTGGGATACCCGAAAACGATGGGGGCCACGACGTGGTAGTTCTCGGGCAGGCCCATTTCACGCTTGATCTCCGGCTGGTTGAGCCATGGTCGGGCGAAGCCCACCCAACAAGTTCCAATCCCCTGGTCGCGGGCAGCGAGCATCAGATTCTGCGCCGAAAGACAGCAATCTTCGGACGCCTGCCTCTCGGAAGACTTCGCAAGAACCATCACCAAAGCGGGAGCATGATGAAGCAAAGAATACTCGGGCTTCTCGATCATTCCTCGGATTGACGGACCATAGAGAGTTTCGGAAAAACTCGCGAGCAGCCACGTCTTGATGCGCTCGGAGAGCCTGTCGATGCGTTCGCGGCCGACAAGTACCGCAAAAGCCCACGGTTGTAAATTCATTGCGCTGGGCGCGAGGGTAGCGGCGTGAATCAATTGCTCAATCACGGGCTTCTCCACCCGCTCGTCGGCGTATTCACGCACCGCTCGCCTGTTTTCGAGAACATTCATCAATTCCATGGAGTGCTCCGGGATTTGAGTTACTGCAATCGATAAGCCGAACCTATGCGTTCCGCTGGTTTGGCGGCTCGAATGCTGCTTGGTCAGCGTCCGAAGGTAGGTGCGCGCATTGACACAAAAATGCACCAGGCGATGGGAGCATTTCGCCCATGGCGCCGATATCGGTGTTCGTGGAATTGGGACGACGGAAAGCGAGGCTTTCGAGCAGGCGGCAACTGCGCTCACCGCGGTGATTACCGACCCAGCGCGCGTTGGGGCCCGGATAGAAATTCCGATTCGCTGCGAAGCCGCAGACCATGAGGCCTTGTTCGTGCATTGGATGAACGCGCTCGTCTACGAGATGGCAGTTCGAGGAATGCTCTTTCGGCGATTCGAAGTACACATCGACGGGAACCGCTTGCGCGGACGAGCCTGGGGTGAGGAGGTCGATATCGCGCGCCATGAACCGGCCGTCGAGGCGAAAGGAGCCACCTACACGAGCCTGTTTGTCGGCCAGAACGCCGAGGGCGAATGGGTTGCGCAGTGCGTGGTGGATGTCTGAGGGCCTATGGAAGAGACAGTGTTGCGCCGGATCTCGGAATTTGAATGGCAGATCGAACCACATGGCAAGATGCGCGTCCCTGCCGTGCTGTATGCGAATGAAGAGCTGATCCGCGACATGGACACCAAAGTCTATGAGCAGATCTCGAATGTCGCGACTTTGCCCGGCATCGAGAAAGCCGCCTACGCCATGCCCGATGCGCATTGGGGGTACGGTTTTCCGATCGGAGGCGTCGCTGCATTTGACCCGAAACAAGGCGGTGTCGTATCCGCGGGAGGCGTCGGGTTCGACATTTCCTGCGGCGTTCGAACGCTGTTGACCGGCTTGAAAGCGGGCGACGTGACGCCGATCAAGGCGTCACTTGCGGACGCGTTATATCGCCACATTCCCGCAGGAGTGGGCAGTCATGGACGATTGAATCTCAGCGGCGCCCAACTCGACGAGATGCTGGAAGGCGGTGCGCAGTGGGCTTTGCGAATCGGCTATGGCGCCGACGCCGACCTGGAGCGGACAGAAGAACGCGGCCGCATGCAGGGTGCGCAGCCGGAAGCGGTTTCAGATTTCGCAAAGAACCGGCAGCGCCGTGAAATGGGAACACTCGGATCGGGCAACCACTATCTCGAGGTGCAACGCGTTGTGACCGTCTTCGATGAAGCATCGGCCGAAGCATTTGATCTGCACCCTGACGACATTGTCGTAAGCATTCATTGCGGATCACGCGGCCTTGGCCATCAGATCGGCACAGAATTCCTGAGCGAAATGGTCGCGCAGGCGGCCCAGTATGGCATCGAGCTGCCGGACCGCGAACTGGCATGCGCGCCCATCGATTCATCGCTCGGCGAAAAGTATTTGGGGGCGATGCGAGCGGCGATCAACTGCGCTCTGGCGAACCGCCAAATCATCACGCACCTGGTCCGCCAGGCTTTCGCGGAAGTGATTCCAACGGCGGAACTGAGAGTGCTGTATGACGTGTCCCATAACACGTGCAAAGTGGAAGAGCACCAAGTGAATGGGAGTTCGAAGCGCCTGTTCATTCATCGCAAAGGTGCGACGCGCGCCTTCGGACCCGGGAATCCGGCGATTCCGGAAGCACTGCGGTCGATCGGCCAACCTGTGTTGATCGGCGGCACCATGGGCACTGCGTCATACATCCTGGCCGGGACCGCGGAAAGCGAGAAGCGTTCGTTTAGTTCATCCTGCCACGGCGCCGGGCGCCAGATGAGCCGTCATCAAGCGACGAAGCACTGGCGCGGACGCCAACTGATCGACGAGCTTGCAGGGCGCGGAATCCTGATTCGGTCGCCATCGTCTCGCGGGGTTGCGGAAGAAGCTCCAGGAGCGTACAAAGACGTAACCACGGTCGTCGACGCCGCGGAACGGGCCGGGCTCTCGCGACGGGTCGCACGGCTCGAACCCATGGTTTGTATTAAGGGGTAGCTGGGGATCTCAAGCGGGCGCAGGAACCTTTTCGATCAGGCTGTCCAGTTCCGCGCGCTCCAGAGTTTCCTTCTCGACGAGCGCCTGGGAGATTCGCCGCATCTCGGTCGAGCGCCGGAGCAGAATGTCCTTCACCCTCCGGTAAATCTCGTCCAGCATCCTGCGCGACTCCTTGTCGATCTCGTCCGCCGTGTGATCGCTATAGTTCTTTTCTTCCATTTCAAACGGCGATTTCAGGAAGGGACCCGCCAGCGGCCTGCCATAGGTGAGCTTGCCGAGCTCCTCGCTCATGCCGAATCGCGTCACCATCTGGCGGACCAGCGCGGAAGCGCGTTCAAGATCGTCCGCGGCGCCAGTCGAAACCACGCCCTGATATTCGATCTCCTCCGCCGCGCGTCCGCCGAGCAGCACCGCGATCTGATCCTCCAATTCCTGCTGAGTCATCAAGTAACGCTCCTGCGTCGGCAATTGCAGCGTGTATCCCAGAGCACCGATCGACCGCGGGATGATCGACACGCGATGCAGCGGATCGGCATGCGTCACCGAAAGCGCGACCAGCGCGTGACCGGCTTCGTGCACGGCGACTCTTTTCTTCTCCTCCGGCGTCATCACGCGGCTTTTCTTTTCCAGGCCGAGCATGACCCTGTCGGCGGCTTCTTCGAGATCGCGCAACTCCACCTGGTCGGCACCGCGGCGAACGGCGAGCAGCGCCGCCTCATTCACGATGTTGGCCAGATCCGCACCGACCATGCCCGGAGTGCGCGCCGCAATGGTTTCCAGGCTGACGTCCTTGCTCATCCGGATTTTGCGCGCGTGCACTTTGAGGATCGCGACGCGATCCTTCAGGTCCGGCCGGTCCACCAGCACCTGGCGATCGAAGCGGCCTGCCCGCAGAAGCGCGGCATCGAGCACCTCGGGAGTGTTGGTCGCCGCCATGATGATCACGCCTTCGGAGCTGTCGAAGCCGTCCATCTCCGCCAGAAGCTGATTCAACGTCTGCTCGCGTTCTTCGTTGCTAAATCCGATCCCACGGCCCGAAGTACGCGATTTACCGATCGCATCCAGCTCGTCAATAAAAACAATGCACGGAGCTTTTAGCTTCGCCTGTTCGAAAAGGTCACGAACGCGCGCCGCGCCCACGCCGACGAACATCTCCACGAATTCCGATCCGGAAATCGAAAAGAACGATACGGCCGCCTGACCGGCGACGGCCTTCGCCAGCAGGGTTTTGCCCGTTCCCGGCGGGCCGACGAGGAGCACGCCTTTCGGAATCCGCCCGCCCAGCCGCTGATACTTACCGGGCTGCCGGAGGAAATCGACGATTTCCTCCAGTTCAATCTTCGCCTCGTCTACACCCGCAACATCCTCGAACGTGACCTTCGTCTTGCTGGACTGATCGTAAATCTTCGCCTGGTTTCTGCCGAACGTCATTGCGCCGCGGCCTTGCATCATGCGCCGTAGGCCGACCGTGTAGATGAAAACGATGAACAAAAGCGGAAGCATCCAGACGAGCAGGCTCCAAAATCCGGAGGAGGTGTCGATGTGACCCGTGAACTTCACCGGGTGCGCTTCGAGTTCTTTAAGAAGCTCGGCTTCGTCGACCCCCGGCAGGCGAGACGTTTTGATGGTTCGTTCGGCTGTGGATTTCGGGTGGGCCGGATCGGGCTTAAGAACGCCGATCAACTGGCGCTCGGTTATTTGAACCTCGCTCAGATGGTCCGCCCGAAGCTCGGCCAGGAATTCGTCATAGGAAACTTCTTTGGGCCCCGCGCTGGGAACCATGCGGTTAGCAAGATAAACCGCAGACACCACCAGCAGGATGTTGATAGCCGTAAAGGCCAAACGATGTTTCTGTTCACGATCCACTCTATTTTGAAACAGCATTCGAATCGCCAACGTTGCTGGTGGATCTGCCCACCGCCGATGAGGAGCGGGAAGACGAATACAACGCGTGCCTGCGGTTCGATATCGAACTTCTGACCAGACGCGTAGTGGCGATCACAAACTGCGCGCGAAACAGCCGCAGGCAACGGGACATACACTTGGTCGGCAACGGTCGAACGGGCGAAGCCCAACTTCTCAATCTGCGCCTTTCGGCGAAAGAAAGTGGTGCAATTCGCTCAAGCGCAGCGAGTGCCCGGGCAATCCCGCTTTCGGGCTTTGAAATTCGGCGCGACGAAGGCCACTTCATCGCTTTGTTTCAGAGAGATAGGCGGCACAAACTAAACCCGGGCGACGGAAATCGGGCGTGGTGAATTGGGGCAGCGCGTGCAGTGTGTGAGTTTGCAGGAAGGGGTGCAAGAGCGATAGCCCGCGCTTAACCATGTGTTGAGAAAAGAACTTGCCGCACGCGGTCCAGCGGCGAATATCGAAAATCCGCCATTCGGGGGGCGGCCCGTACCTGCCGTAAGCGAGGACGTTCTTTCAGAAATCCTGGCGGTCGAGCGCGAAATCGGCATCAAACTGGACGCGGAGCGGCAGGCTGCGCAGCAATGGCTCGAGCGTACGCGGGGCGAGATCGAACAGGCAAAACTATCCGCACTCGCGGCTCTCAGGGCATCAGCGGCGAGCGAGGAGGAAGCGGCAAAGAGGGCTGGGCACGACAAGGCCGCCGCGATCCTGCAACAGGCAGGCGCTGAAGCGGAACGGATCCGTGGTCTCGAGGACGCGCGTCTGATACCCATCGTCCGGCAGCATGTGCTTCTCATTGCGGGAGGTCGTGCCGGATGATCGTGACGATGTCCAAGGTCGAAGTCGCCGGCCCACGGGAAATGCTTCTCCCGGTGCTCGAGACCATTCAGCGCGAGGAGGTTCTGGAGATCGCGCCCGACATCAAGGAGCGCATCGGCCAGGGCGCGGTGCAGAACTTGAAGCCCATCGCGCTCGACACGCAAGTGCTCGCGGAACGGCTGGTCCTCGAAGATCTCGGCAACAAGATCGGGCGGCTGCTCACGCTCCTCCCGAAGGTGGAAACGAAGGAGTCGAGTGTGAGGCCATCTCTGGCGGTCGATTCCATTGCTGCCCTGGTCGGTAAGCACCTCGACACCTGCTACGAGCGATCGCAGCACAAGGAAGCCCTGCAATCGGAACTCGGCCAATTGCAGCGCTATTTGGTGTTTTTGGGCGCAATGGAATTGCTGGCACCCAAGGGTGCGGAGGCAGCCGATCGAGAGCTCATTGGCATCCAGGCCAAAGATCCCGCGGCTCTCGATCAACTCGCGAAGGTCGCCGACCGGACCTCGCCGGGTTCGGTGGTCAGTTCCGCGAAGATGGAAGACGGTTCGTACATCGGGCTGCTCACGACAGAGAAGCGCCTCGCAAATAAGCTCCGTGAGGATCTGCGCGGGAGCCAGATACCCGAGATCAACCTGCCTTCGTACCTCGACCGGCTCCCGCTGCCGGAAAAGGTCAAAGCCGCCCAGGCGCGACAAGATGAACTGTCCGCCCAGGTAGCGTCGATCGACAATGAACTGATCGAGATGTCGAGGAAATGGCGCGCGATCTATCAGCCCGTGCAGCGCTGGCTCGATCAGCGCCTCTCGCTCTTGAGGACCAGCGCATCGCTTTACGAGACCGGCCGCTGCTTCGTGCTTTTCGGATGGGTGCCTTCGGGTGCGGTTGCAGGCCTGAGGCATGCGCTGGCGAAGCATCACGGGGACGCCATCGTTCTGGAGGAACGAGAGATCCTCAAGCAAGACCTGGACACTGTGCCTGTCGTATTGCGAAATCCGGCCTACCTTCAACCCTTCGAGCTCCTGGTGCGGCTGTTGCCGCTGCCCCGCTATACCTCGATCGATCCCACGCCGTTCATCGCCATCTTTTTCCCCCTCTTCTTCGGGATGATTCTCGGGGACATGGGCTATGGATTTATCCTGCTGCTGGTCGCCGTGGGTGCGATCCTGTTTGCCAAGCGAAGGATCATTCGGCAGGTCGGGGAGATCCTGCTCGTCTCCTCGATCTACACGATCGTCTTCGGAGCGCTCTACGGCGAGTGTTTCGGCGAACTGGGCACGCGGCTCTTCGGCCTTAGACCGATTTTCGACCGGCAAACGTCACTCGTGCCGATGGTGTATTTCTCGCTGGCCGTGGGTAGCGTGCACGTGGTCGTGGGACTCGTCCTCGGAGTTGTGTCGGCGCTCAGGGGCAGACAGACCAGGGAAGCTGTGGTCAGATCGTTGAGCATTATGGTCGTGATCTGCGTCGCCGGCGTCCTCGCCTCCTATTTCGCACCGGTCGCCGCTCTGGTGCGCGGGCCGCTGATCACTGCGGTCCTTATCACCATCCCGGTCCTGATATTCATCGGCGGATTTCTGGCGCCGTTCGAGCTGCTCCGGGATTTCGGCAACATCATCTCCTACGTGCGTCTCATGGCTGTCGGCCTCGCATCGGTGCTGCTCGCTTCCATCGCCAACCGCCTGGCGGGTGCTGCGGGCAGTGTCTGGATGGGCGTCGCCGTCGCGATCGTTTTGCATGCGTTCAACCTGTTGCTGGGCGTATTCGCCCCGACCGTCCACGCCCTACGACTCCACTATGTCGAGTTCTTCAGCAAGTTCATGGAGACCGGTGGAAAAGACTTCCAACCGCTAAAGACAAACCTCAAACCCCTAAAGACCAAATGAAGGAGAAAATACCGTGTCGACGGTCATGAATCTTGACAAAGTCCTGCTGGCTTTCGCCGCGGCGTTGAGCCTTGGGCTCAGCGCGATCGCCACCGCCTGGGTTCAGTCGCGAATCGGCGCCTCCGGCGCCGGCGCACTCGCCGAGAAACCTGAATTGACCGCAACCATCCTCATCATGCTGGCGATTCCGGAAACCATCGTAATCCTTGGTTTTGTGATCGCGGCAATGATCCTTCTCGGGAAGTAGCTTGTGAGCCGGGCAGGATTGATCCAGGCGCTACAGCAAGGCGCCGCAGAGGAGACGGCCGCTCTCTGGAAGGACGTGAGGGCCGAGGCGGATAAACTGCGGCTGGAGTCGGCCCGCGAGATCGATGCCGAGCGGCTGGCCATTGCGCAGCAGGTGGCCGCGACGATACGGGGAGTTGAGCAAGCGGCAACCGCAGCGGCAGAGCGCGAGGCGCGGGACACTCGCATGAGCGCTCGAATCGCGCTTGCAGAGCGACTTCATAGCCTCGCGCTCGCGGAGCTTCCCAATCTGCGGGCACAGGATCCGGAGAAGCTGTTCAGCGCGCTCGCGGCCGAACTCCCCGCTGTGGAGTGGCAGAAAATGAGGGTCAATCCTGCCGACGACGCCCTCGCACGGCAGCGCTTTCCTCAGGCGCGCGTTGAATGCGACACGCGAATCAGCGGTGGCATGGAGATGGAGACGGAGGGCGGCCGCATTCGCGTAAACAATACTCTCGAGACGCGCCTCGAGACGGCTTGGCCCGAGATGCTTTCGGGCCTGATGGCTGCGATTGTTCCGGAGACGTACAATGCTCAAACTCCTGCGGGACATTGACTCGCCCGGCTTCCCGAACGATTACCTGATCACGCGGATCAAGGCACGGCGGGCCGTGCTCATTGCGAGCTGGAACGCGGCGCGGGCACACGGTCTCCCTCCTGGCACCTCGGATGAGCGTATCTGGGAGGGGCTTCTCAATGAGCTCGAATGGCTGTATGGCCAGATGAGCCGCGGGCTGCGGGAGCGCTTTGCGTCCGTGTTCGTGCTGCTGGAATTGAAGACCATCGTGCTGTGCCTGCGGAACAAGGAGGCGGGCCGTGTATCCGAGATTGACACGTTGCTAGCGCACACCTCGCTCGCAGATTCCGTGCGTCAGGAGCTGCGCGGCCGGGCGGACGTCCGCTCGAGCATCACTGCTCTCATTGAGACCACGGCAGGCGCATTGCCCGGTCTTGGCGAAGCCGCTACCGCATACGCCCATCATGGCCTCCGCGGCTTCGAGGACAGCCTCATGCGAGGCTACCTCGCGCACACGGTTGCGAGCCAACTGCATCCGGTCATCCGGCAGTTCCTGTGTGCGTTCATCGACCTGCGCAACGTCATGATTCTGTACAAGCAGCTTCGCTGGGGAGTTGAGGATGCCGGCGCCTTCATTGAAGGTGGCACATTGGAGTTGTCTCGTCTCCGGCAATTGCTCGCAACTAAGGAACCCAACTGCTGGGAGGAGCTGGCGAAGGAGGCGACGGCTCTCAAGGTTGTACCCACGGCTGCAAGCGAAGGTGCACTCGAGACCGTATTGCTCACGAGCCTCACCCAGCGGCTGCATCAAATCGGACGCGACGAGCATGCCGTGGGATTGACCCTTGACTACATCTGGCGGATCTACGTGAACGCCCGAAACCTTGCCGTACTTTGCCACGCCTCCGATCTGGGCGAGGTTACTCTCGAGCGGGAGCTCATCGCGTGAAGAAGATCGTCACCATTACGCCAGCCGATGCCGCCCACGGTTTCGCGCTTGCCGGCGTCAAGCAACTAGTCCGCTCAGCCCAGGAGCTGGACGCCACGTTGGTCGAGCTCACCGGCGATCCCGCGTCCGGCGTCATCATCATCGATGAACGACTCGTCGGCGAATCCGCACAACGAAGAATCGACGATATGGAACGACGCTGGCCGGGAGTCGTGGTGGTGCTGCCGGCGCCGGGCAAGCCGCAAGGGCCCACGGAAGACTATGTGCTGAACCTGATCCGCCGAGCCATTGGCTACCAAGTGAGGTTGACGCCGTGAATGGGCACATCATTAATGGACGCATCACGGGCATCTCAGGTCCCACGGTCAGCGTGGAGCTGCCCGGACTGAAGCTCTACGAGCGCGTCACGGTGGGGCGCGCCTGCATGATGGGCGAAGTCGTCAGGGTCGAAAAAAGTCGCGCCATCGTGCAGATCTACGAGAGCACGCGCGGTCTGAGCATAGGCGAGCCCGCGGTCGCCACGGGCACCCAGCTCACGGTGAGGCTCGGCCCCGGCCTCCTCGGCCAGATGTTTGACGGCCTGCAACGACCGCTCGAATCGCTTTACACCGAGCATGGACCGTTCATCCAGGCTGGCCGGGAAAGCTCGCGTTCGTGGAACGCACGACCGCTGCATTTCATCCCCGCAAAGAAGCCGGGCGATAGCGTCAGGATCGGCGAGGCGGTGGGCTACGTCGAGGAGGGGACGATTCAACACCATGTGCTCGCGGACCAGGCGGGAGTCATCGCTGGGATCCGGGAAGGCGAGCTCGACGCGCAGTCGCCGGTCGCTTCGCTGAGCGACGGCCGTCCGATCCTCGCGTTTCACGACTGGCCCGTGCGTCTGCCTCGGCCCTATCGCCGGAAGTTGACCCATTTCGAACCGCTGGTGACCGGGCAGCGCTCGGTCGATTTTCTGTTTCCGCTCGCGCGCGGGGGGAGTGCGATTTTTCCCGGGGGATTTGGCACCGGCAAAACGATCCTGGAGCAGACCATCGCCAAGTTTGCGCAAGCGGACATCGTCGTCTACGTCGGTTGCGGAGAGCGCGGGAACGAGATGGCGGAGATGCTCGATGACTTCACGCACCTTGAAGACCCGTGGACCAAGCGGCCCTTGATGAGCCGCACCATCGTGGCTGTGAACACGTCCAACATGCCGGTGGCCGCGCGCGAGGCGTCGATCTACACCGCCGTTACGATGGCCGAGTACTACCGTGACCTCGGATACAACGTGCTGCTACTCGCGGATAGTCTGTCGCGCTGGGCCGAGGCGCTGCGAGAGATCTCCTCGGCTCTCGAGGAGATGCCGGGTGAGGAAGGTTATCCGACTTATCTTTCATCGCGAATCGCGAGCTTTTTCGCGCGCGCGGGCACCGTCGAGACGCTCGATGGAAGGACGGGCTCGCTTACCATGATCCTGTCGATCTCGCCTCCGGGCGGGGACTTCACCGAACCGGTTACGCAAGCCTGCCTGAGGACCACGGGATCCTTCTTTATGCTGGACACCGATCTCGCGCACCGGCGGCACTTTCCGGCAATCAACTGGTTTCAAAGCTTCTCGCTCTACGAGCGGGACGTGAGCGCCCATTTCGAAGAGCGCGTCTCGAAGGAGTGGAGCGCGCTGCGCCAGCAGACCCGCACATTGCTCCAGAGAGAGGCGAGTTTGCGGGAGGTCGTGGAGATCGTCGGCACCGAGGGCTTGCAGGACGCGGATCGCCTGTTGATGAAAACAACCGAGGAGATCCGCCGGAATTTCCTGATGCAGAGTGCCTACACGGACGACGCGTTCTCCTCGCCGCAGCAGACGCTTGAGCGAATTCGGCGGATTCTCACGCGCCACGCTGCTGCGAGTGGGCGACTGGAGAAGGGTGAACTCCTCGACACGATCCTGAAGGAGAGCGCCTGACCCATGCGGCTCGGCCAACATAGTTATTCGACCATCCTGAGCATCCAAGGGCCGCTGCTGTTCCTGGATCGGGTGATCGAAGCACGCATGAGCGAGGTAGTTCGAATCATTTTTCCCGACGGCCACGAAGCCGAAGGTGAGGTGCTTAAAATCGAGGGCGACGTTGTCCTGGTCCAGGTGATCGGCGAGAGCCGCGGCCTCGATGCCGACCATACGCGGGTCACGTTCACGGATGCGATCAAGCAGGCTCCCCTGTCCCTTTCCACGCTCAACCGGGTATTCGACGGCTCCTTCCGTCCGATCGACGGACGTCCGATGTTCATACCCGATGGATGGGCTCCGGTTTCAGGATTGCCGCTCAATCCTGTGGCCCGGCTCCGTCCTCAGGATCTGATCGAGACCGGGGTCTCGGCCATCGACGGCCTGAATACGCTTGTCAAAGGACAGAAGCTGCCGATTTTTTCTTGCGCCGGACTTCCTTCGCGCGAAATCGCCGCCGGCATACTCGAGCATGCTCGTGCCGGTATCACCGATTCCTCTGGGCCTGGCTCCGTCGTCGTATTCGTGGCGGTCGGACTCACCTACCACGAGCACGCGTTCTATCGGCAGGTTCTCGAACGGATGCGCGGAGACTCCGTGGCCTTCATCAATCTCGCCAGCGATCCGGTCGTCGAGCGGCTGCTTGCGCCGCGCTTCGGCCTCACGGTCGCCGAATACCTGGCCTTCGAGCACGGGCGCGACGTGCTGGTGCTTGTCACCGACATGACCAACTATTGCGATGCTTTGCGGGAGGTGTCCGCAGCCCGGGAGGAGTTGCCCGGAAGGCGCGGCTACCCCGGCTACATGTATTCCGATCTGGCATCGCTCTACGAACGCGCCGGCCGAATCAAGGGCGCACCCGGATCGGTCACTCTGCTACCGATCGTGACCATGCCGGAGGACGATATCACCCATCCCATCCCTGACCTGACCGGTTACATCACTGAGGGGCAGATCGTCCTGAGCCGCGAGTTGCACCAGCGTGGCATCTTCCCGCCGGTGGACGTTCTGCCGAGTCTGTCCAGGCTTATGCAGCGAGGCATCGGTGCGGGCCGCACCCGCGAAGATCACCGCGCCATCGCGAATGCTCTTTATATGAACTACGCGACGGGCCGGGATCTCCGCCGGCTCGAGGCGATCGTCGGCCGCGAGGGCATGAGCGATGCCGACAGGAAGATGCTCGACTTCGCGGATGGGTTCGAACACGAGATTGTGCATCAGGGGACCGTCCGGCGCTCGATCGGCGAAACGCTCGACGCGAGCCGCGGGCTGCTCGAGAGATTCGGACTGCTTACGTCATGATCCATCCAACCCGCACCGATTTATTGCAGCTGAAGCAGAAGGCTTCTTCGATGGTTAACAGCGTGGCGATCCTCAAGGCGAGACGCCACGCCCTGATCCGGAGCTTCCTCGACTCGGTGCGACCTTTCGCACGGTCGCGGGACGCGATCCGGTTGGACTATGGCCAGGCGCTCGCCGAACTCCATCTCAGCGAGGGTCACGAGGGCATGGCGGAGATCGAGGCGCTTGATGCGACGGCTGCGCGCGAGGTCGGCGTCACGGTGGAAGAGCGCAACGCTCTTGGAGTTCGTTATCGGGATCTCACCATTTACGGGCCGTTCGTGCGTTCCCTCGCGGAGCGCAACTATGGCTACACCCTCACCTCCCCGCACCTTGAGGAGTCGATCCACCTTTTCGAATCCATCCTGGGCACAATGCTCGAAATCGCCGCATTCGAGAGCAAGATCAAGATGCTTGGCCTGGAGATCTCACGTGTGACCCGCACCACCAGGGTGCTGGAGGAAAGGGTCCTGCCGGGACTGCGAGCAGATATCAGAACCATAATCGAGTACATCGGCGAACGCGAAAGGGAAGCGAATTTCCGCTTGAGGCGATTCAAGGCGACGCGAGGCAGCCGCAGCATCGTCCCCACAGGACGCCTCCTGTCTGCTAGTGAGCCAGATCGGCCAGCCAATCGAGGATCCCCAAATTGTTAATGTTCGTCTAAAGCCTGGGGCTGAAGATTCAAAGGACCTGATCGAAGCCGCGCGGACGATCGTGCTGGACGAACTGCATCATTTTCAGGCCTTGGAAGCGGATCTCCTGGCAGGTCGAACCATGGTGTACTAAGAGATCGAATGAAGACCCCGTTCAAGGAGGCTGAAGTGGACAGAGCCTCGGATTCGTGCGGGCGGCGAGATCCCGGGCCACGAAAACGACGGAAATGGGGAACCGCGTCCGCTCCGGAGCTCGCGGTATAACTGACGTGATTTCAATCAGAAATCGCATTTTACGTAAAGAACAAATTGATTTTTTCTGACTCGTCGCTCCAAGGAGCTATTACGAACGGCGACCCGCAGGTCCATTAAGTGCGCACCAGGGAGGAACGTGCTCGTCTCACGTTGCTGCCGCAGGCTTCACGGCGGTCCCTACGCGGTTTCGGCCAGCGGAGCTGCCGGAATCTCGCGAACCTTGCGAATGTACTCGGTTGCCTCGCGAATCCATTCGTCGCGTGAGCGAACGATGCCGGCCAACCCCTGCTCCTGAGCCTTGACAGCGATTGCGGCGGCGATTCGGGGCACGATGCGCCAGTCGTTCATTGGCGGCAGAATCGCGTTTTCGCGTAGTCCAGCCTCCTCGGCGCAGCGAGCCAGTTCGACGGCGGCGGCGACGGCCATTTCGTCACTGATGGTTTTCGCGCGCGAATCGAGCGTGCCGCGCATCACACCTGGAAAAACCAGCGAGTTGTTGAGTTGATTCGGAAAATCGCCGCGGCCTGTCGCCACGATGCGTGCCCCGCCTGCGATCGCGTCCTGGGGCCAGATCTCGGGTTCAGGGTTCGCGCACGCGAAAACGATCGGGTCGGGCGCCATGGCTCGAATCCATTGCGGCTGAATCACTCCGGGCTCCGAGCGCGCGAAAGCGATGCACACATCGGCTCCCTGAAGCGCCTGTTCGATTCCGTCGCGCACCCCGTCCGCATTGCTCTCAACACAGACCGACCACTTCTCGGCGAACCCGTCACGGCGATCCGCAATGTCGCGCCGGCCGGGATGAAGAACTCCGCGCGAATCGCAGGCCACGATCTGCGCGGGATTCACACCGTAGGATTTGAGCAAACGGTAGGTAGCGAAGTTGGCCGCTCCCATGCCGATCATGGCGATCCTGAGCGAGCCAATGGATTTTCCAACGATCTTCACCGCATTGATCAGCCCGGCGAGAAGGGCGGTGGCCGAACCCTGCTGGTCGTCGTGCCATACGGGGATCGTCATGGTTCTCCGCAGCTCATCGAGCACGCGGAAGCAGCGCGGCTGTGCGATATCCTCCAGGTTGATCGCGCCGAAGGAGGGTTCCAGAAGCTGCACTGTGCGAACGAATTCCTGTTGATTCTGCGTCCCCAG
The DNA here is from genome assembly GCA_035501755.1 of Bryobacteraceae bacterium. GTDB lineage: Bacteria > Acidobacteriota > Terriglobia > Bryobacterales > Bryobacteraceae > Palsa-187. Next base: position 15,054 of record DATJVN010000186.1, read on the forward strand.
GCACAGCGCAACCGCGTCCACCCCGCCGAGATATTTGAATAGCAGAGCCTTGCCTTCCATGACCGGAAGACCCGCGAGCGGCCCAATGTTGCCGAGTCCCAGCACGCGCGATCCGTCCGAAACCACCGCGATGAGGTTGGATTTATTTGTATATTCCCAGACTTTTCGAGGATCGGCCGAGATTGCGCGGCAGGGCGCCGCCACTCCCGGCGTGTACCAGTAAGAGAAGTCGCTCGCATCGTGAATCGGGCACTTCAGCGCGACTTGCATCTTGCCGCGGTACAGAGCGTGAAGCCGCAGCGCCTCTTCAGCGATGGATCCCATGCCAGTGTTCATTGTGCATGCGGTTTGCCAGTCCGAGGCCCCCCACTTGCTCAATCCCTCGCGTGGGATTTCGCCCAGGCCGGTACACCCGTGTGTTCTTGCTCGCCGCACTCTTCTGTACGCTATGCCGGCCGCAGGCGATTCAACCGCAAAATTCGGTTCCTGCGAAGCCGTGCATCGAGCCTCCACCGATGGTGCGATGGCAGGATTACAATGGCCCGTTCCAAAAGCTGGTGGGCGCATTGGGCCAGACCCTGGAGCGCGAATCTGTGCGGCCGCCGCACTATAAGTCTGGTACGGTTTTGTGTTCGCTGGAGCTAAAGGACAAATTCCTTCTTTTTGTACAGGACAGCTATCAGCCGATTTCGTTTCTGGGCGCCGGTTTCAACGCGGCCATCGACCAGGCACAAAACAACGACCGGAAGTTCGGCCAGGGCGCCGAAGGCTATGGTCGCCGTTTTGGAGCGAACCTGGCCGACCAAACCTCGATGAGATTCTTCGGCGAGTTCGCGTATCCGGCCCTCTTTGCGGAAGATCCGCGTTATTATCGGCTGGGCCACGGGACCAAACGGGCCCGATTGTTGCATGCTATAGGACACACGTTCATCGGGCACAGGGACAGCGGCGATGCGATGTTTAACTATTCCGAGTGGCTCGCAGCGGCGAGCGCTGTGGCTCTAGGTAGTACGTATCACACGTCGGGCGATCACGGCCCCGGCGCAATGGCCCGCTCCTCTGGCTACTTGATCGCACAGGGCTTCGGGCTCGATATTCTGCGCGAGTTCTGGCCTGAAATCGCCCACAAGTTCAAGATGCCGTTTCGCGACACACGCGAAACGGAGAAATGACGTGTATAAAAGGCGATTCGCTCGGGTGAAATGGCCCAATCTCGCGCAGCGGCCTGCGTCCTTCCATCACAGGTTCACAACGAGAAGCGGGGCAATGAGGGCGATGATAAGCGAAGGTGTTGACAATCGCACTCAGGTTTAAGATGTCAGCATTTTAACTTGATGCGGGCGGAAGACAGCGCGTTTGACGATCTCCACCAGTAGCAAGTAAGTGAGCGTAGCGCCTAAGACGAAGGCAAGAAAAGACGCAGGCAGCGGCGTGAATGCAAGTAACTCCGCCACTGGCGTGTAGGGGATCAGCGCCGCGGCTGCGGCGACCGTGAGCGTGGTGATCGTTAGCGGGCGACTGGCGCGGCTCGTCAAGGGATTCCGCATCGTTCGAATCACGAACAGCACCAACGTCTGCGTCACGAGCGATTCGACGAACCATCCCGTGTGAAAAAACACATCGCCAGCATGGAAGAAGGAAAGCAGCACCCAAAACGTTAGAAAGTCATAGATCGAACTGATCGGCCCGATAATCAGCATGAAATTTCGCACTAGCGTGATATTCCATTTCTGCGGCTTGCGTAGAAAACCTTCATCCACGCGATCCGAGGGGATGGTGAGCTGAGCGAGATCGTAAAGCAGATTGTTCAATAGGATCTGCGTCGGCAGCATGGGCAGGAACGGCAGCACAAATGCGGCAGCCGCCATGCTGAGCATGTTTCCGAAGTTCGAGCTGGTGCCCATCAGCAGGTACTTCATGACGTTCCCAAACGCTCTGCGGCCCTCCAGCACTCCGCGATGCAGAATGCGCAAACCGCGTTCGAGCAGGATGATGTCGGCCGCCTCGCGCGCCACATCCACCGCGGACGCAACCGAGATTCCCACATCGGCTGCACGCAGCGAAGGCGCGTCGTTGATGCCATCACCGAGAAACCCGACCACGTGGCCGCGCCGCCTCAGCGCGAGCAGAATCCGCGTCTTCTGGGAGGGCGACACGCGCGCAAAAATCGTCGATTCCTGGGCGATATGATCGAGCGCGGCATCGCTCAACCGCTCGATCTCTTCTCCAGTCACAGTCCCGCAGCTTTTTAGCCCCACCTCAGAGCAGACATGCCCGGCGACGGATTCATTATCGCCAGTGAGCAGTTTCACTTCAACGCCGTCGCGTTTGAGTGCAGCTAGCGTCTCCTGTATCCCCGGCAGGGGCGGATCCGCGAAACTGACGTATCCCGAAAGAATCATCGCCCGCTCGTCGGCCGATGAATACGCTGCCTGGGGATGGACTACTTTATACGCAACCGCTAGGACGCGCAAACCGGCGCGGCTCATCGCCTCAAATGCCTCCCGGCTCAGCTGGCGGGCATCCTCAAACCGGCGGATTGCACCATCCGCCGCTTCGTAAGAATCACACACCGCAACAACACTTTCCGGTGCGCCCTTCGTGATCAGGACTCGCTGGCCCTTTTGTTCAACCACGATCGAAAGCCGGCGCCGTTCGAAATCGAAGGGGATTTCGTCGCGCTTCTCGTAACCGGTGACCGCGTCCGGAAATTTCTTGAGAATCGCCGCATCCAGTGGACTGCGAATGCCCATTTGAAGCGCGCTGTTGATGCGTGCCAGATCCAACGGCCGTTCCGCCGGTTGTCCGAGAGCATCGGCTACACCTGCCACGCTCATTTCACCACTCGTTAACGTGCCTGTTTTGTCGCTGCACAAAATATCGATGCTGCCGAAATTTTGGATCGACGCAAGGTGCTTCACGATCACATGATGCCGTGCCATCCGAACGGCGCCCTGCGCGAGCGTGACGGAGGTGATCATGGGCAAAAATTCCGGCGTCAGGCCGACTGCCAGCGCGACTGCGAACAGCAAAGTCTCCAGCGGCTGACGATGCATCATCAGGCCGGCCATCAGAATAAACAGCACCAGGAAGAAAACGACGCGGAGAATCAGCAGGCCAAAGTCGTGAATACCCCGCTCAAAGGCGGTCGGCTGTGGACGGGCGGAAAGAGCCGCCGCAATCGTCCCGAATTGCGTTCGCGGACCGGTGGCGCTCACTTCGGCCGTTCCCGTGCCGCTGATGACGGAGGTTCCGAGAAAAACGCGATCGCCAACGTTTTTCTCAACCGGCAATGATTCGCCTGTCAATGCGGCTTCCTGCACGTGCAGCTCATTGCATTCGATCAGCAAAGCGTCAGTGGGAACCAGGTCGCCCGCGCTCAGGCGAACGAGGTCTCCCACGACTACTTCACGCCGCGGAATTTCATTCCATTCACCGTCACGTAAAACCGTCGCCGTTATCGTGACCTGTTCGCGAAGCCGGTCCGCGGCACGCTGCGATCGATAAGTCTGCCAAAAATCGATCGTGATACCGATCGCAACGACGATCACGATAATGGATGCGTCAATGTGCTCGCCCATGAACGCCGCGACGCCGGCCGCGATAAGCAGGATAAGTACCAGCGGATTCAGCAGACGCCCCAGCAGGCTTACAATGGCCACCCCGTGTCGCGCCGGCGCCGGTTCATTGGGGCCGTCCTGCTCTAAGCGGGCGCGTGCGGCATCCGATGTGAGTCCCTTGAGCATGGCCATACTTTCTTGATTATCGACCGCACTTTAAGAACCAGAACGCCCTGAATCGCTATTTTGAGTGCGCTCGAAAACGCGGCTTGTTGTCTCCGCCGAGGTGAAAACGAAGCGCGCCGCGAGGCGATCGCCGCGAGTTCGCGCTCAGGGCGTAATTTCAGCAAACGGTCGTGAAATATGCACTCAAATGTTCAAAGAATTCGACTTTCCGGTCGTCTGTGGTGAGCGGAACCAGACCCCGAATCCTTGTAAGCTTTTGCAAACACCCACATCCTTGTAGCCGAAAGAGATCGGGAGCGCATTTGGGAGGTAAGAGGTCCCTGGGCATGAGGGTTCGCCCCCTCCTCCAGCAGCAATTTCGGAAACAATCCTTTAAGCCGACCCTGCCGTGACCGACGGGGCTTGCCCAATTTTCGCCAAGCCCTGGCCCTAAGGGAGGTGAATCGGTCGAGGCCCGAAAAGTGGGAATGCAGCGCAGATTCCAGGCACTGCACCGCGGTGCGTTACCGCCATTTATATCGTGGTACGATATAAATGTGACGGGACACGATCTTTCCGTTGGCCAGTATCGCGACCTGGCCGAATTTCGCCGGCAGATCCGGCAGTTTCTTCATTTCAGCGAGACCACGGCCAAGCAGCACGGCATCGAACCTCAGCAACATCAGCTCCTGCTCGCCGTGCAGGGACTTCCGCAAGAGGTCCGGCCGACGATCCGCGAGATTGCGTCGCGTCTGTTCATCGAACATCACAGCGCGGTCGAGCTGGTGAATCGACTCGAGGCCAAGGGCGCGATCGCCCGGTGTGCCGGAACCGAGGACAAGAGGGAAGTGCTGCTCCGCCTTACTCCGTCCGGCCGCGCGACGCTGCGGAAGCTGGCCCTGGCGCACCGCACCGAGGTGGAGCGGTCCGGACCGGAACTGGCTCGAGCGCTTCAGTCGACGCTGCGGCATCGCGATCGGAGGGCTTCGTGAACAACAAAAAACATCATTCCGAAGGGCTGGGCGATTTCACCACTACCGCAAGGGTGATTCCGATTTCGCTCATGGCGATCGCCATCGGGCTGGTGAGCACCTACATCGCGTGGGCGCTGCTGCGCCTGATCGGATTTTTCACCAACCTTTTTTATTACGGGCACACCGGAACCGCGCTCGTTTCGCCAGCGGGCAATCACCTCGGCTGGTTCGCGGTGCTCGTGCCGGTGTTGGGCGGGATCGTGATCGGGCTGATGGCGCGGTACGGGTCGGAACGGATTCGCGGGCACGGAATTCCGGAGGCGCTCGAATCCATCCTTATTAATGGAAGCAAGGTCGAACCACGGCTGGCGATTCTGAAACCGCTGTCCGCGGCGATCTCCATCGGGTCGGGCGGACCGTTCGGGGCCGAGGGTCCCATCATCATGACCGGGGGCGCTTTCGGCTCGATCATCTCGCAGTTGTTTCATCTGACCGCAGCCGAGCGCAAGACGCTGCTGGTAGCCGGCGCGGCCGCGGGAATGTCCGCGACGTTCGCGACGCCGGTCGCGGCGACGCTGCTCGCGGTGGAACTTTTGTTATTCGAGCTGAAGCCGCGCAGCGCGATTCCCGTGGCCCTCGCCAGCGCGACGGCGGGGGCGGCGCGCCGCTATATTCTGGGGCTCGGTCCGCTGTTTCCGGTTCCGCATCACGCCATCTTCATCGGACCGATCGGACTGGCCGGCTGCGTTGTCGCGGGGCTTCTGGCGGGAGGACTTTCGGCGCTGCTGACGCTGGGCGTCTACGCGGCGGAGGATTCCTTCATGAAGCTGCCGATTCACTGGATGTGGTGGCCGGCGATCGGAGGCGTGGCGGTGGGGTTGGGCGGCATGATTTTCCCGCAGGCGCTGGGCGTGGGTTACGACACCATTCGCGCGCTGCTTCAGGGCGACGTGCCGCTCGCCGTGATCAGCGGCGTTCTGCTGGTGAAATCGGCGATTTGGGTGATCTCGCTGGGGTCGGGCACCTCGGGCGGCGTGCTGGCTCCATTGCTGATGATGGGCGCGGCGCTGGGCGGTGTGGAGGCGATTTTTTTGCCGGCCGAAGGCGCGGGATTCTGGCCGCTGGTCAGCATGGGCGCGATTCTGGGCGGCACCATGCGGGCGCCGTTCACCGCGGTTCTGTTCGCGCTGGAACTGACGCACGATATCACCGTGCTGCTGCCGCTGCTGGTGGCGGCGATGCTCGCGCACGCCACCACGGTGCTGCTGCTGAAGCGCTCGATTCTGACCGAAAAGGTCGCGCGGCGCGGCTTCCACCTGACGCGTGAGTACTCCATCGATCCGCTGGAGATCATTTTTGTGCGCGAAGTGATGCGCACCAAGATCGTCGCGCTGCCCGCCGGAGCGAGCATGGATGACATCCGCAACACCATGATTCGCGAGCCGATGGAGCGCGGCCAACATCTGTTCCCGGTGGTCGATCCCGAACGGCACGTCAAAGGCGTGATCACGCGCAAGCAGCTTCGCGATCTGGCCGCATCGGATGCGAAGAGCGCGGCTCTGGGCGACCTGCTGAAAGCGCCGGTGGTGGCGTATCCCGACGAGTCGCTGCGCATGGTGGTGATCCGCATGGCGGAGAGCGGATACACGCGGATGCCGGTGGTGGATCGGGAAGGCCAGCTTGCGGGTATGATCTCGCTGCGCGATCTGCTGGCGGCGCGCGTTCGCAGCGTGCATGAGGAGCGGCAGCGCGAGCGGGTCCTCAAGCTGCGGCTTCCGTTGGGAAACCGTTCGCAGTCGGTGATACGATAGCTCGGAATGAACCGAGGCCTGACTGTTTTCGTTCTTTGCGCGGCGCTGGGGTTCGCGCAGACGCCCGATGCCGCGATGCTCGGCAGAATCCACACGGAGGCGATGGAGCATTCGCAGGTCGAGCCGGTGTTCGACATGTTCACCGTCGCGATCGGCCCGCGGCTCACCGGGTCGCCCGCGCAGAAACGCGCCGCCGAATACGCGCGCGACTGGCTGGCGGCATACGGGCTGAGCAACGCGCGGCTGGAGCCGTGGCATTTCGGCCGCGGCTGGACGCTCGAGAAACTGACGGTGGAGATGATCGAACCGCGCTACCTTCCGCTGATCGGCTATGCCGACGGGTGGTCGCCCTCGACCAGCGGCGAGATCGTCGCGGCGCCGGTGTGGATCGGCGGGAAGTCGCCGGAGCAGGTCGCGGAGATGGCTGCATCGCTCAAAGGCGCGATCGTCATGACCGATCCGGTCATGACCAATTTCGTCCGCAAGGACCGGCCGCAGCCCGACGATCCCAACTACGTTCCGATGTCGGCAGCCTACGCCACCAGCGTGGGACGGGGGCGCGGCGGGCGCGGGCGCGGTCCGACTCCGGCGCAGAAAATCGCACAGTCGCTGCGCGAAGCCGGAGCGGGAGTGATCCTCAAGCCCAGCCGCGGCGAGCACGGGACGGTTTTCGTGCAGGGCCGCGACAACGGTCCGGGCGCGGTTCCGACCATTACGCTCTCGGCCGAGCACTACAACATGATCGCCCGCATGCTCGAGCAGCACGTTGCGGTGAAGCTGCGCCTCGACGTTCAGACTAAATTCTACGACTCTGACAACGGCAACTCGTATAACGTGCTGGCGGAGCTCGCCGGCTCCGATCCGGCGATCGCCGATGAAGTGGTCATGATCGGCGGGCACCTGGATTCCTGGCACACGGGCGTGGGCGCGACCGACAACGCCGATGGCGCGACCACGGTGATCGAAGCGATGCGCATCCTGAAAGCGATCGGCGCGCGGCCGCGACGGACCATCCGCGTGGCCTTGTGGAGCGGGGAAGAGCAGGGGTTGCTCGGCTCGCGCGCATGGGTCAAGCAGCATCTGACCGGCGCGGAGAAAGAAAAATTCGATGTGTACTTCAACATCGATAACGGCACCGGGCCGATTTTCGGATGGTACTTGCAGAATATGCAATCGGTCCAGGCGCTTTTCGACGCATGGCTGGAGCCGCTCAAACGCTTCGGGGCGAAACGCAACATCATCGAGCCGGTCGGCTCGACCGATCACATTAGCTTCACCGATGCCGGCGTCCCGGGGTTCAATCCCATTCAGGATTACGTGAATTACGACGTGCGCACGCATCACACCAACATGGATACGGTGGATCGCGTCGACGTGAACGAGATCCGGCAGGCCGCGACGGCCATGGCGTGGTTCGCGTATAACGCCGCGATGATGGACGCGAAGATTCCGCGTCCTGAAGCGAAATGACCCGCCGTGGATTTCTTGCGAGCATCGCCGCGATGAGTGCCGTAAAATTGCCGGGCGCCGGTTCCCTGCGCCCGCGCGCGCGGGACTTGGGACTCGCGCCCGGCGTTTTTCCTCCCGGACCGCTCGATTGCATCACCGATGTTGCCGGCGTTCGCGTCGGGCAGGTGACGCTGATTGCGGGCAATAACATCCGCACCGGCGCGACCGCGATCCTCGCGCACGGCGGGAATCTTTTTCAGGAAAAAGTCCCGGGCGGAGTGTTTGTCGGAAACGCTTTCGGAAAACTTGCAGGGTCCACGCAGGTGCAGGAACTGGGGACGATTGAGACGCCCATCGTGCTGACCAATACATTGAATGTCGGTACGGCGGTGGAAGCGGTGGTCGCCTGGACGCTCGCGCAGGCGGGCAACGAAAAGGTTCAGTCCGTGAACGCGCTGGTGGGTGAAACCAATGACGGATTTCTGAACGATATCCGCGGCATGCATGTGCGGCGCGAAAACGTGACCGCCGCGATCAACACCGCCAAGGACGGTCCGGTCGAGGAAGGCGCCGTTGGCGCGGGCACCGGCACGGTCTGCTTTGGGTGGAAAGGCGGGATCGGAACATCGTCGCGCGCGTTGCCGGAGCGGTTTGGCGGATACCGGTTGGGCGTACTGGTACAAACCAATTTCGGAGGCGTGCTCAGCATGGGCGGCGTGCCGGTGGGGATGGAATTGAAGAAATACGCCTACGCTCCCGCCGACGACGACGGTTCGTGCATGATCGTCGTCGCAACCGACGCGCCGCTTTCCGGACATGAGTGCCAGCGATTGGCGGCGCGGGCGGTGTACGGGCTGGCGCGTACCGGGTCATCGTACTCGAACGGCAGTGGCGATTTCGCCATCGCGTTTTCGACCGCGCCGTCCTCGCGGGTGCGTTTCGGCGCGACTGCGGCGGCGAGCTCTCAAACGCTGCCGAGCGACGGCATGTCGCCGCTGTTTGAAGCCGCGCTCGAAACCACGGAAGAAGCCGTCTACAATTCGCTGCTCCAGGCGACGACGGTCACCGGCAACGGGCACACCGTCGAAGCGCTTCCCGTCGATCGCGTTCGCGAAATTCTCAAGAAATACGGCAGATGAGGCGCTGGATGATCGTCGCTTTATTGGTCTTGCTGGGCGGGTGCCATTCGGATTTGGCGCGGGAGGCGAAAGGAAAGCCGGCAACATGGCAAGTGGTGGGTTCCTGGTCGGGCCGGGGCAACGCCCAGACCGATTCCTTCGATATCGGCTACGAACCGTGCCGCATCCGCTGGGAGGCGCGCAACGAGACGGCTTCGGGCCAGGGCAGGCTTCGGGTAACGGTGAATAGCTCGGTGAGCGGGCGCGAGCTGGCGGTCGCCGTGGACCATCGCGGCGTGGGCCACGATATCGCCTACGTGAGCGTCGATCCGCACTATTCGTACCTGCTGATTGAATCCAGCGGGGTGGACTGGTCGGTGAGCGTAGAAGAGTTGCTGGCGAGGAAGAACTGATTGTCAGGGTGCGTAAATTTTGTTCAAGTTCGCCCGCGCCCTTTCCATCCGGCGCGCGCGGGTATATAATGTGGACCGGAATATGGATCGGTACAGGTGCCTCACCCGCGTGTACCACGGGCGAACGCTACGTCTCAAAACCCCACTTGCCGTTATCGAAGCACGTGACAGGAGGTCATCCTCAACATGGCAGACGACATGAATACAAAGGAAGTTCTGAAGGGCTTCTCCAGACGGAAATTCATTCAAACCGTGATCGCCGGCGGCGCCGGCGTGTCCACCGCGGCGTATCTGTTTCGCGCGTCCACGTCAAGCTCGGCCGCGAGCGCGGGCGAGCGCCTGATCACCATTAACGTGAATGGCCGCGACCGCCGCGTCGACGTCATGAAACAGGAAACCCTGGCCATGACGTTGCGCTACAAGCTCGGGCTTACCGGGACCAAGATCGGCTGCGACCGCGCCGAGTGCGGCGCATGCACCGTTTTGATCGACGGCGTGCCGCGCTACTCCTGCTCGACGCTAACCCACACGGTCCGGAACGCTAAGGTGCTGACCATCGAAGGGTTGGCGAGCGAGGACGGAAAGCTCCACCCGGTGCAGCAGGGGATTCTCGAAGAGCAGGGCTTCCAGTGCGCCTTCTGCATGTCGGGATTCGTGATGGCCTCGGTTGCCTACTTGCAAGCGAACCCCAATCCCACGCGCGCCGAGCTGGCGCATGGCATTTCCGGCAACCTGTGCCGTTGCCAGGATTACGACAAGATCTTGACCGCGCTCATGCGCGGGGCCGAGATCATGAGAGGAGAAGCATCCCATGCCTAACAAAACCGAGTACGGCGGCAGCCACAAGCTGATCGGCAAGGATTATACGACCATGGACCTTCACGCGAAGGTCACCGGCCAGGCTAAGTACGCCGAAGACTATCGCGCGGAAGGCATGCTGTTCTGCAAACTCCTGCTGAGCCCCATGCCGCACGGCCGTGTGCGCAAAATCGACGCGAGCGCGGCGTTGGCCATGCCCGGCGTCAAGGGAATTCTCACCGTCGACGATCTTCCCGCGCCGGCCGACAGCCTCACCGACAACGGTACCGTGATTCACGCCAACACGCGCGGCGAGCGCGGCTTGACCAATGAGCCTCTGTACCAGGGCGAGCCGATTCTGGCCGTCGCCGCCGTCGATGAGCTGACCGCCGCTGAAGCCATCGAGAAAATCGAGCTCGACATGGAGCCGCTGCCGTTCGTGATCGATCCGCTCGACACGCTGCGTCCCGGCGGGCCGAATCCGCGCGTCGAAGGCAATATCTGGTTCCGTCCGCCGGCGCCGCCGCCCAAGCCGGGCGAAGCTCCGGAAGGCCGTGGACGCGGCCGCGGCGGTTTCGGGCCGCTTGAAGTGAAGGATTGGAAGTGGACGGCCGCGGATTTCGAAGAAGCCAAAGACGGCAAGCTGCCCATGGGCAAGATCCCGGATGAACCGGGCGCAACCTGGTCCTACGGCGACGTCGATACGGCGTTTAAGAATGCCGCGCTGGTGCTCGACGAGTCGTTCACCACTCCGGATACCAGCCATCATTGCCTGGAAACGCGCACGGCGATGGCGTACTGGCAGAACGGCAAGGTTTACGTCCACACTGGCACGCAAAGCACGATTCAGACCGTCCCGGCGATCGCGCGCTGGCTGGGTCTGAAACCTGAGCAGGTGGTTTTGATCAGCGAATACACCGGCGGCGGATTCGGCAGCAAAATCACGGGAGCGATTTCGCTGATCATCCCCGCGCTGCTTTCGAAAAAATGCAACGCCCCGGTGATGATGCGCATTTCGCGCGAGGAAGAGACATTCATCGGGCGTGCGCGGCCGAGCATTTTGGGCCGCATGAAGGTTGGTTTTTCGAAGGAAGGAAAAATCACCGCGCTCGATATGTTCATGCTGTGCAACACCGGTCCGTACGATGCCGCCGGCGACGCACCCAGCTCGGGCCGCATCGTTTCCCTGCTGTATCAGCCGGAAACCATGCGCTTCCGGGCCCTCACGGTGATGACCAATACGCCTCCGCGCAGCGCGCAAAGCTCGCCCGGAGGATTGCAGGGAATCGTGGTCATGGAGCCGATTCTCGCCAGGGCGGCGCGTAAGCTGAATGTCGATCAGGTGGAGATCCGGCGCATCAATGCTCCGGAAGGGAAGGCCAAATTCGGACCGGAGCAGCGCGGCAGGCGCGCCTACGCGACCAGCGCGTTTCTTAAAGATGCGCTCGCCAAGGGCGCCGAGCAGTTCAACTGGAAGGAACGCGTCGCGGCGGGCAACAAGCGCGTCGGCTCGAGAGTGCGCGGCATCGGCGTTTCTTCAAGCTGCTACGTGGGAGGTTCGACCGGCTTCGACGGGCTGCTTCTGATCAAGCCCGACGGACGGGTCTGCTTCCAATCCGGTATCGGAAACCTGGGAACCGAATCGGTGATCGACGTGCATCGCGTCGCCGCGGAGATTCTCGGCGTGCCGTGGGAAAAGTGCGATGTATGCTGGGGCACGAACGCAAAGAACCTGCCGTGGACGTGCGTTTCCGGCGGAAGCCAGACAACTCACGCCATGACGCGCGCGGCGCACGCGGTCGGGACCGAAGCGGTCCAGCGGCTGAAGGAGGTCGCGGCCAAGAGCATGGGCGGGTCGCCTGAAAATTACGAAGTCGCCAATCAACGCGTCTTCCGCAAGGGCGGCGGCGGGGGCATGACCCTCGCGCAGGCTGCCGAGAAGGCGATCAAGCTGGGCGGGATTTACGACGGCCACGAAGCCAATCCCGACGTGAATCGCTTTACCAAGGCGGCGGCGGCCGCGCTCGCGGGGCAGGGATTCATCGCCTCGGCGCGCGACAAATATCCGCATGACGGCCAGACGCATTCTTATGTCGCGACGTTCGCGGAAGTGGAAGTAGACCTGGAAACCGGCAAATATTATCTGACCGATTTCCTGGCCTACGCGGATGTCGGAACGGTGCTGCATCCCAAAGCGCTCGGCGGCCAGATCATGGGCCGCTCGACGCTGGGGATCGCGCACGCGATCGGGCAGAAATGGGTGATGGATCCCAATTACGGTGCCATGGTGTCGCGGCGGTTCCATCAAAGCAAACCCCCGACGATCCTCGACGTTCCCGCCAAAATGGAGTGGGCCGCGCTCGATATTCCGGATCCGGAAACGCCGGTCGGCTCGCGCGGTATCGGCGAACCTCCCGTGGGTGGAGGCTGCGCCGCGATTTTGAATGCCATCGCCGATGCGGTGGGAGACGACGTTTTCCGCCGCGCGCCGGTGTATGCGGACGCGATCCTGATGGCGCTCGAAACCGGGCATCCGATGGATCATGCCCTGACGGCGCACGTATAAAGGAGAAAAGTCATGGCTGTGATTCGCGATATCATGCCCGCTTTTGACCTGCTTCAGCCGAGCTCTACCGCTGAAGCCCAAAAACTTCTCGAACAGAACGGAAGCGACGCCTGGGTGATGGCCGGAGGGCTGGACAGCTTCGACTGGCTCAAGGATCGCATCAAAAAACCGCGCGTGCTGGTGGATCTGAGCGGCGTCGAGGAACTGAAGGGCGTTCGCCCGGCTTCCGACGGCGGCGTCGAGATCGGCGCGATGACCACGCTAACGGAAGTGGTGAAGCATCCCTTCATCCGCCAGCATTTCGCGCTGCTCTCGCAGGGCGCGGAACTGGCCGCCTCGCCGCAGATCCGCAACCAGGGGACCATCGGCGGCAACGTGAGCCAGGACGCGCGCTGCCACTACTATCGCGCGGGCTGGCCATGCTATCGCGCGGGCGGCAACATCTGCTACGCCGACACGCCCACGGGCCGCAACCGCGAGCACGCGATCCTGCATGCCGACCGCTGCGTCGCGGTGAACCCGTCGGACTCCGCGCCAGCGCTGATCGCGCTCGACGCCAAGTTCGTGATCCAGTCGCCCAAGGGTCAGCGAGTGGTTGACGCTGAGGATTATTACATCGGTCCCGACATCGACATCACGCATCTCAACATTCTTAAACCCGGCGATCTGCTCACCGCCATCCGCATTCCGGCGACGTTCGCGGGCGCGCAGTTCTATTTCGAGAAAATCCGCGACCGCAACGTGTGGGATTTCGCGCTGCTCAACGTGGCATGCGCGATGACCGTCTCGGGCGGCAACATCGACAAGATGCGCATCGCGGTGAATGGCGCCGCGGCTCGTCCGCTGCGCCTCCAAGCCGTGGAGCAGTACGCGCAGGGCAAGCCGCGCAACGCCGCGACCGGTGTCGAAGCCGGGAAACTCGCGGTCCAGGGGGCGGTCCCGCTGCAGTTCAACGCGTATAAAATTCCGCTGATGAGAAATCTGGTGAAACGCGCCATCGCCGGCGTGGAGGTGACAACGTGAGCATTTTGCAATGGGCCTACAGCCCGTGGGGACAACATGTCCCGATTCACATTGCCTGGGCACTGATCTATGTGTGCGCGGTGGGAGGGCTTCTGTTCCTCATCGTGCATGCGATTTACGTCCGCTACTTCGCGGGCGCGGAGGAATTTGAGGGCAGCCCGGTTCCTGCCGTGGCCGCGCGGGTGCCGGACCGCGTGCCGCGACATTCGCTCGCCGCGCGCATGTTCCACTGGATCATGGCCGCCGCGATGCTCACGCTTCTGGTCACCGCGTTTCTGCCCAAAGTGGGCGTTCCGTTCGCATGGGTGACCTGGCACTGGATCGCCGGAGCGGTGCTGACCGTATCGATCATCTATCACATCATTCACGCGTCGTTCTGGCTGGATTTCTGGTCGATCTGGCCGGACAAAGCCGATATGGAAGACGCGCAGCGCCGGCTCAACCGCTTCCTCGGGAAACGGTCGCCCGCGCCGCGGCGCTTCGCCAAGTACCCGCTCGAAAACAAGATGTATCACGGCGTTATCGTGCTTACCGGTCTGGCCGCAATCCTGACCGGCGTGTTCATGATGTTCCGTGTGCGCACGGGAATCCTTCCGCGCAATCCCTACCTGTTCGGCGATATGACCTGGGGCCTGATGTACGTGCTTCACGGCCTGGCGGGCGTGGGCTTGATCGCGCTGGTGATGGTGCACATTTATTTCGCCATGCGGCCCGAAAAGTTCGTGATCACCAAATCCATGGTTTTCGGATCGATGCCCAAGGATTACTACCTTCAGCATCACGACCCGGAGCGCTGGGCGGTTGCGCAGGGAGAATCGTCGACGGGAGCGAGCGCCGCCGACTGATTCATGCTCACCGTCCGCGATCGCTGTAACGCGATTGAAGAGTGCTACGAATTCATGCTCGGCTACGCCGCCAAAGGTGTAGCCGCCGAGAGCGGACTGGGCGGCCAGCTCCGGCATCATCTTTCTCTCGCGGTCACCGCTCTGACGGGCATCGCCGGCGCATACTCGGACGCCGTTCACCACGACGGCCGGGACGCCTCGAAATATGACGCGTTTATCGCGCTGCTCGACCGCGACAGCAAAGACTCGCTTGCCGCTTTCGAGATGGTGTTGTCGCTGCCTTCGATCAGTTCCCAGGTGATCGACAATCTGAACGGCCTGATTCACTTGCGCGCCATGCTGACGGACCTGTTTCTGATCGACGAGATTCTGCGCCCGCAGCGCGTCGCCAGTTCGACTTCCCCGAGCGGAGACGCTGGATAATCGCTGCGCGCGGGAAACGCGCCAGCACGATGACCTTGCTGGTCTGAATCGGCCGGCGGCCTTATCCTCGTTCGGCGAAATAGTTGCCGTAGCCGACGATCACGGTCGATAAAACCAGCAGCACGAGCGCGGCGAACAGAAGCCGCATCGCCGTGGCGCCCGCTCCGCGCCATTCTTTGAGCGCCAGCCCCCACAGGCTGCTGAAGATGATGATGCTCGCCATGTGCAGCGTCCAGCTCGAAAATTTATACTGTCCCATCTGCGTCTCGCCCATGGTGTAAAAGAAAAACTGAAAGTACCAGGTGCATCCGGCGAGCGTGCACAACAGATAGTTATTCCGCAGCGGAACGCGAAATTTTCCCGCCGTCTGCGCGACGTATTCGTGCGCGCTCCCATTGCGGATATTGAGAAACACTGACCATACGAAGTTGGTCGCGAAGCCTCCCACCAGCACCACCACCAGCACCGGCAATCCCTGCCACAGTGGCGCGGTGCCGCGCGCGAGCGTGAGGGCGCGAATCGGATCGCCGGCGGCGAGCCCGTAAGCGAAGCACGCGCTCATCACTCCGGAAAGCGTCGCGACGGCGATGCCCTTTCTTAACTCGAACTCGAGGATCACCGCGCGCTGCTCTTCCGGCGTCATGACGCGTTCCTTCGCGACCCCCGCCATCCCCGCCACCGCGATTCCGAGCAGGCACACGGCGACGCCCGCCAGAATGATGAGCCCCGAAGCAGTGCCCAGCACCTTGCTTGCAAATTCGCCCGCGAACAGCGGCGGCATCAGCGTGCCGAAAGCCGCGGCCAAACCCAGCACGATCGCCATGCCCAGCGACAATCCCAGGTAACGCATCGTAAGCCCGAAGGTCAGCCCGCCGACGCCCCACAGCAATCCGAAAAAGAAGGGCCAGAACAGATCGTGCAGGGAAGCGGCGCGCAGCACGGCCAGCAAGTCATGCGTCCAGAAATAGGCGATCACCCACGGCGCGATGATCCAACTGAACACGCCCCCGGCAAGCCAATACGTTTCCCACGACCAATGCTTCACCGCGCGGTAGGGAACATAGAAGCTCGCGGAAGCGAGTCCGCCCAGCCAGTGAAAAAATACACCCAGCGCCGGATTGGGGATCATGCGTAGGTGGACGCGTTCGTAGCCTTGCGCCCCGCGCGCTGCGCGGTGATGCGCTTGAGATACCCGCTCTCGCGAAAAGCCTGCATGGGGTCGGGCGGAAGCCGCTTCGAGGCGCGCCAGTCGCGGATCGCGGGGCGCACGTCGGTGGAAAAAGCGTCCTGCAAGCACAATTCGGCGCGCATCAAGTCGGCTGAGGATTGCGCCGCGGCCAGTTTTTCGTGATCCACCAGCGCGGCCTTGGCCCACAATTCCTGCGCCACCGCGACCGTCTGAATCATGGCTTCGATTTTTCCTTTCAGATTGTGGCTCTGATCGATCATGTAGGCGACGTCTGCCGCCGCGCCGGTTTCCCATTCGTAAAAGCGGATTTCGTGGAAGATGCGGAACACCTGGTACGGATCGATGGAGCCCAGCGTAAGATCGTCGTCGGCGTAACGCCGGTCGTTGAAATGAAATCCGCCCAGCATATTTTCCGAAAGCAGCCACGCGACGATCTGCTCGATGTTCTGCGAAGCGTAGTGATGCCCGGTGTCCACCAGAACGCGCGCCCGCGGCCCGGCGGCTCGCGCAAGCAGCGCGGCCATGCCCCAATCGGCGATGTCGGTGTGATAAAACGCCGGCTCGAAGGGCTTGTACTCGATGAGCATGCGCTGATCCGCGGAAAGATCGCGATGCGCGGCGGCGAGCAGCTCTTCGAAACATTTTTTGCGCTGCCGGATATTGGCGGTGCCAGGATAATTCGACCCGTCGGCGAACCACAACGTCACATCGCGGCTCGAAAGCTCCCGGGCGATCGCGATGCTTTCCCGCGCGTGATCGAGCGCCATGGCCCGAATTTTCGCGTCCGGATTGCCGAAGGAGCCAAACTTGTATTCCTGGTTTTGAAAAAAATTCGGATTGATCGATCCCGGCCGCAGACTGTGCCTGCGCGCCGTTTCGGCGATCCCCGCCGCGCTCGCCAATCCGTTCGGAAAATCCCACTGCACGTGCAGCGCGATGGCCGGACAGACGCCGGTGAGCGCGTGAACCTGCGCCGCGTCGCTGATTTTTTCCTCGATGGTCGCCGCCGCGGCGGGCTGGAGGTATTTTCCGAAGCGGGTTCCCGTGTCCGCGAAGCCCCAGGAGGGAAGCTCGATGCGAAAGCGGTCCAGGGCGTCGAAAATCGGAGCGGACTGCGTCGCGTTGTGCACGTGGCCGAACTACATTCTACAACCGTGTACGCTGATAGGCGATGGCCGCGCAATTTCTCGCGTTCGATCTGGGGGCCGAGAGTGGGCGCGCGATGCTCGCCACGCTCGAAGGCGGGGAGTTGCGGCTGGCTGAGCTGCACCGCTTCCCCAACCAGCCGATCGAGGAACACGGATCGCTGCGCTGGAACATTCGCGCGCTGTGGGACGAAATGCGCCACGCGCTGGCACTCGCGCCCGAAGGACTGCGCGGGATCGGCGTCGATACGTGGGGTGTCGATTTCGCGCTCGTCGGCGCGGATGGCGCGTTGCTCGAAAATCCGTATCATTACCGCGATCGCCGGACGCACGGCGCGATGCCGCGGGTATTCGAAAAACTTTCGCGTGAGCGGATTTATTCGATTACGGGGATTCAATTTCTGCCGATCAATACGCTCTATCAGCTGTTTTGTTGCGATCCTGCGCGCGTCGAATCCGCCGAGCGCCTTCTCATGATTCCGGACCTGCTGAACTACTGGCTGACCGGAAACTTTTACAGCGAATACAGCATCGCCAGCACCACTCAACTTCTGGAGGCTGCCGCCCGCGACTGGTCGGAGGAGATGATCGCGGCGCTCGCGTTCCCGCGGCGCCTGTTTCAGCCGATTGTGCGGCCGGGCACGGAAATCGGACGATTCGGCGGCGCGCCCGTCATCGCGCCTGCCTGCCACGACACGGCGTCCGCGGTCGCCGCGATCGCGATGTCCGCCGGCACGGCGTTTCTGAGCTCCGGAACATGGTCGCTGATCGGCGCCGAAGTTCGCGAGCCGATGATCACGCCGCGCGCCCGCGATCTCAATTTCACCAATGAGGGCGGCGTGTGCGGCACCATTCGCCTGCTCAAAAACGTAGCCGGGATGTGGCTACTCCAGTCCTGCCGGCGATGCTGGCCGGAAATTTCGTCCTACGACGATCTGCTCGGCGCCGCGACGCGCGAGGCGCCGTTCCGCTCGCTGATCGAACCCGACGACTCCGCGTTCCTCAATCCCGAGAACATGCCTCAGGCGATCGTGCGATATTGCGCGAGAACCGGCCAGCCTGCGCCGCAATCGCCCGCTGCGTTCACACGCGCGATTCTCGAAAGCCTGGCGCTGAAGTATCGTTTGATCCTGGAAGGGCTGGAGCAGATCAGCGGCCGGCGCTTCACCCAGATCCGGGTGGTGGGAGGTGGTTCGCGGAATCGCTTACTGAACCAGTTCACCGCCGACGCGACCGGGCGCGCGGTCATCGCCGGTCCGGTGGAAGCCACGGCTTTGGGAAACGTCGCGATGCAGATGCTCGGGACCGGGGCTGCGTCCTCGCTCGAGGAAGCCCGGGCGATCATCGCGCGATCGTTCCCGACGGAGCGCTTCGAGCCTCGCGATGCCGATCGCTGGGAGGAACCCTTTCGGCGATTTTGCCAGTTGCCTGCGCCGTGAGCGCGCCACGCTCCGCTACGCCGCTTTCGGAAAGCCCGAAGGGGCAAATTCCAGCTTCGGCTCGCGCTCGATCGCCTCGTGCAGCGCCTTCATGAAACGCTCGTCGGTTATCGCGGCGTCGCGCAGCACCACCGGATAGCGCACGGTGAACTCCACGCCCGCGTCGGTGTAGCGCAGGCGGCAGTCGGGCTTCGGCGCCGACATGCTCAGCTCGGTGGATTGCTGCAAGGCCCGATACTGGCTGTCGAGCGCGTCACGGTATTGCTGGTAAACCGAATCCACCGCCTCGCGGAGCTTCTTGTCGGCGAGCTGGAAATCACTTTCCTTGGAAAGCGTGAGCGTGACGGTATGCCATGCGTAATCGATGCCCGGCATCTGTTTGTACAGCGCCGACGGCTGAAAGATCACGGAGTTGGAAAACACCACGATGCGACCCGTCGAATGTCCGTCGGGTCCCAGCTCCATCAGGTAAATTCGAACCAGCCCGATTTCGACCACCTCTCCGGTGACGCCCGAAATGGTCACGCGATCGCCTACGCGGACTCCGTAGCGGCCGATCAGGAAAAAATACGCGACCACCGACAGGATGGGACTTTGCAAGGCGACCGCGATTCCGGCGGTCACGAATCCGGCGTAGGTTGCCAGCGACCCGAACTCGGTGAGGAACCCGGCCACGATCGCAAACAGCACCGCGCAAGAGACCACGATCCGGCGCACCGAGAGAAACTGCCGGCGCCGGCGCGCATCGGTGACGTAGCGGAAGGTCGCGCGGCGCCAGATCTCGGAAATCACCAGAATGATGAAAATCGCACCCCCCAGCATGATGCCGCGAATCAGCAGGTAGCGGCCATCCTGTTCGAAGGTTTGATCCAGATCGGTGACCGACTCCTGCAAATTCGTGCGCACGCTGGATGCAGCGATGCCCTGTTCGGAAAGCGGCAGCATCGCCGCGGAAAGCTGCTTGAAGCGCGCCGAAAGCGCCGTAAGCTGATCCTGCGCCGCTTTGGCCGCAGCCGCGCTCTGCGGAGCGGCCGCGTTGCCGATCGCGTCCGCCTGCTCGATCGCCGTGCGGGTTTCATTCAACAGCGGCGTCCGCAGACGATCGATGTTGCCGAGCAGCGCGTCGGTTTCCTTCTCTGCATTGGAAAACAGTTTGCGCCGGTCGCTAATCGTGAACAGATCCTCGATTAGGCCGATGATCCCGCGCGACTCCGGAGAGAACGTCTCGGGCGCCGCTGCTTTCGTTGCGGCAGTCGTGGTTGTCGGTGCGGACGCCTTGGCTGCCGGTTGCGCCTGCGGGACGGATCGCTCCAGCGCTTGAATCTGCGCGGTCAGGCCGGCGCCATTCACCGCGGCGTTACCGCTGAAGCTGACCAGTGTTTGGACGGCGGACTGAATCTGCCTGGCCAGATCGAGCTCGGAAGCGAGCTCCCCGCGCTCCGCTTCGAGCGTGGCGCGTTCCCGCGCCGGGGCTGTTCGGATCCGCGCATCCAGCTCGGTGATGCGGGACTGAATCGAGCTGACCCGATCCGCAGCGCGCGCCGACGCCTGTTGCAAATTTCCCGCTTCCGGCTTCGGCGCGCCTGCCGGCGTTTTGGTTTCGAGCAGCGCCGCCTCAGCCTGGGCGAAGGTGAACCCGAGTTGGAGCGCTTTGAGCGCGGACTGATCCGTGTCCTCGCGCAGCAGCACATCGCTGGCCGTCTCCTCCACGCTGTCCACGTGCCGGTACCAGGCAATGGTCTGCTCCAGATGACTGATGATGTCCGCAGGCTGGATGGTCGAAGGTGGAGGCGACGCCGCGATCGCCATGGCGGCCGCGACCGCGCCGAGCCGAATCGATCCTGTCTTCACAGTTATCAAGATAATCCGCGCCGTGCTCGCGTTTCCTTGACGTTACTGCCGCGCGTCGCGCAAGCGTGCGCAGTCCTGATAGATTGGCGCTCACGGCTCTATTTCCGCGAGAGCGGTCTAAGAGGCCGCTAAAAACTTCTTCACAGGCTAAAGCCTGTGCCACCCTGGCATCCCAAGCTGTTGATCTTAGGTGGCACAGGCTTTAGCCTGTGGTCTTCGAGTCAGGAAAACGGAGTTCTTCAGCAGCCTCTAAACTGCTCCGGTCCTAGAATCCGATTCCGACGCCGGCCGACGCCTCGGTTTGCAGCAGCCAGCCGGTCGCGCCGTAAAGATAGCCGAAATTCGGCTTGGGCATGGTATATTCGCGAACATCCACGCGACCGGCCCACATCCCGTGAATGTGGAACTTCACGCCGGCCCCGGCGTTGAAGCCGAATTCGTCCTGGCTGCCGTAGTTCACGGCACCGCCGGGCGGAATGAAATCGTTGAATCCCACGCCGGCGGTCGCGAATGGCCGGATTCGCGTCCGGTCGGTAGTGAAGTAGTAAAGGAAATTGTATCCGCCCTGGTGGAAATGCATCGCCATCTTGCAAGGGTTCACGCCGCCCGTGGGCGTTCCAATGCCAGTCCCGGCGCCGATCGTGGCGCCGCACGCGTTCGCAGATTCGTCGAACTGCGTGTGATTGAAGGCGTACTGAATCTCGTGTCCGAAGTGATCTCCCTGGTTGAAGCCGAAACGGAAGCTGAAGCGGTAGCCGTCATCCAATTTCACATCGCTCGGCGATCCGCCGAAGGCTAGAGGAGATCCGATCCCGTTGTTGCCCATGATCGACCACCCGAAGTTGAACCACAGCTCTCCTGTCTGTCCCCAGGCTGCTCCCGCGAAGCTGAGCGCCAGCACTGCCGCAAGCTTGTTCATAATCCTCCTGACGCATTCGGTAACGCTACAGTTTCAGATTGAACTGTTACCCGACAACAATTACGCTGATCTCGCCCGGTCCGTGAACCCCTCTCACCAGGCGCATCTCGATATCCGCGGTTCTGCTGGGACCGGTGACCAGCACTGTCGCGCTCGCCCGGTCCGCCGGATGCGGAACGATACTCAACCACTCGTCGAGACTTGTGAGTATTTTAGCGCGTTCCACCACCGCGATGTGACGCGGCGGGAGCAGCGAAACCAGGCGCGATTCGCCGCGTTCGCTTCCCAGCACAAGCGTTCCCGTATCAGCCAGCGCATACTCGGCCGAGGTTACGCCGAACTCCGCGCGGGTGCATTCTCCCCGCGAAAACCGCCGCCCGATCCCCAAGCTTCGGAGCAGTCCCGCACCCGAGCTCACGAATGTCTTACCTTCCAGCAGCGTTTCGAGACACGCCTTGGCCTCGGTCACGCCTGCGGCTTCGATCACCGATCCTCCCAACGCCGTCAGAGCTGACCTGAACCGCGCAGTAAGATCGCCGCCCGGCGATGATTCCAAGCGCACCGCGGGCGCGGGCGCGACCGGATCGCCCTCGCGGCGTCCCAAAGCGCCGCGGATTCGCGCCAGCATTTCATTTCTCATGCCGGTTCCTTTCGCGCCATTGCTCCCGGAAGCTGCGGCCGGGCAACGGGGGCAGATCGCGCTGCGAGAGCCAAGCCTTCAACGGACCCGCCGCGGGGATTTTTTTCATCCGCCGCACCCAGCGGAACTGCTCGTACACGCGCGGATGGCGCATGACCCAGGAAAAAATCCGGAAGGCCGCCGATTCGCCGGGTTTGGGTTGCGCCTCCGCGATCTCGCGCCGCAATTCCAGCAGAATGCGCGGGATCTCGATCTTCACCGGGCATACTTCGCCGCAGGCCCCGCATAAACTCGAGGCGAACGGCAACCAGGGATCGCGATCCTGACCCAGCAACTGCGGCGTCAAAATCTTCCCGATCGGCCCCGAATACACTCCCGGGTATGAATATCCACCGATCTTGCGGTACACGGGGCAGGCGTTCAGGCACGCGCCGCAACGGATACAGTACAGCGTCTGGCGCTTGCTCTCCTCCGCCAGGATCCTGGTCCGGCCGTTGTCGAGCAGCACCAGGTAAAATTTCTCCGGACCATCCGGTTCACCCTCGCGCCGCGGTCCGGCGAGCAAAGACGTGTACACGCTCAGCGACTGTCCAGTCGCGCTTCTGACCAGCAGCTTCAGAAAAACCGCCAAGTCCTGTGCCCGCGGAATGATCTTCTCGATTCCCGCGACAGCAACGTGAACCGGCGGCGCGGAGCTGGACAGTCGCGCATTGCCCTCGTTCTCGACGATGACGATCGCGCCTGAATCGGCCACCAGAAAATTCGCACCGGTGATTCCGATGCCCGCGGCCAGGAATTTTTCCCGCAACCGCGCCCGCGCGACCGCGGTAAGCTGCTCAGCGGTAGCGTCGCTGTTCTCGCCAAAAACCGCGGCGACCTGCTCGCGCGTCTTGTGGAGCGCGGGCGCGATGATGTGGTACGGCGTTTCGCCCGCAAGCTGGATGATGTACTCGCCCAGGTCGGTTTCCACCGCCTCGACTCCCGCGTGTTTCAGCCGCTGGTTGAGATGGATCTCCTCGCTTACCATCGACTTGGACTTCACGACGAGCTTAGCGCCGCGCTCCTGGGCGAGATTCTGGATAAAGTCGCACGCTTCGGCTCCGGTCTCCGCCCAGATCACCTTGCCGCCGCGCGCTTCGACATTCTTCTCAAGTTGCTCCAGGTAAAAATCGAGATGATCGACGACGTGCTTCTTGAGGTCGTGCGCGTGCTGCCGCAGCTCCTGGTAGGCGGGGAGCACTTCCGCCGCGACCGCGGCTTTCCGGCCGTTCGCCAGGCGAGCCGTGGCCGAGTAGATCGCCGTCTGAAGCTGCTTGTCGGCCAGCGTGACGCTGATATTTTCGCGAGCGTTCAAAGCATCACCCCTAGCGCGACGCGAGCACTTCCGCCAAATGCATGGTTCCCGTTGCCGCGCCCGCGCGGCTGAGGGCGCCCTGAATCTGCATCAGGCAGCTCGAATCGATGGATACCACCGTCTGCGCGCCGGTACGTAAGATCGCGTCGATCTTGGTGCGCGCCATGGCGCCCGAAATGTCCGGAAATTTCACGGAAAAGGTCCCTCCGAATCCGCAGCATTCCTCGGCGGGCTCCATTTCGACCAGCTTCAACCCGCGGACATGGCGCAGCAGACGGCGTGGCGCGTCCTTGATGCGCAGCTCGCGCAAGGCATGGCAGGAGTCGTGGTAGGTGACCACGCCTTCGAAGCGCGCGCCCACGTCTTCGATCTTCAGAAAATTCACCAGGAATTGCGAAAATTCCCAGATCCGCGGATCGGGCTCCGAATAATGGTGCGCGATCATCGCCGCGCACGATCCCGACGGCACCACGATATACTCGGCGCCTTCGAACACTTTCAGGAAATATTGCTCCACCTCGCGGGCTTCGCGGGCGAATCCGCTGTTAAAGGCGGGCTGGCCGCAGCAGGTCTGGCCTTCGCGGAACTCGATTTCGCATCCAGCGTGTTCGAGCACGTCGGCCATAGCCATGCCCGCGCGTGGAAAGAGCTGGTCCACCAGGCAGGTAACGAAGATCGAAACGCGCGGCTTCACTCTCCACAGCCTAAAGCCTGCGGAGCGCGTAGGGCAAACTCGCCCTCATCGCGCGGAGAAGTGCGCTCTTTCTCTAACCCGCGGTTAGGTCGAAAGTTGCTAGTCTGAAAAGAGCTTAGCGGGGCGAAAATTTCCGTCAACATTGCTCGCTCCGATACGTCCATAGTAACGATGCATAAACGACTTTCTCTCGTAATTCCGGTTCTCGCGGCCGCGCTGGGGATGACGGCTGCCGGGCAGACGGCGCCCAACTGGGACACCAGCGGCAACGGAATGCTGAACGGGACCTACTATTTCCGCCACGTCTTCTGGTTCCTCGGAGATGACTATGGGGATCTCGGCGAGGGCGTGTCGGTCTACGGGACCATCACGTTCAACAGCTCCGCCGGGACGTACCAGATCATGCCCGCCCAAGCCATAGACACGAACAGCTCGGCAACAACGCCCCAGAACTTCACCGGCTCCGGCAGCTATAGCATCTCGGCTAGCGGCTACGGCTTCATGGATAGCGAATACGTTAGCGGCGACTCGATCTATGGATTGGTTTCAAACGGCGTCTTCATCGGCAGCAGTACGGAAACCGGGGACGCGTATGATGATCTGTTCATCGCCACACCGCTCGCCTCGCCCGCGCCGACTCTCAGCAGCCTGAACGGCACGTATACGATTTTCGGAATTGACAATCCGGAGATCGGCCAGAGCGGCAACATTTACGGACTGGACTACGAGTTCACGTTTACGGCGAACGGAAGCGGAAAGATCACAGCGGTGAATGCTGCCTCCGGCTTCATTGCGGGAAATGGCGGAGCGCAGACCAGCCAGTCGATCGGCCAGATCACCTATTCCGCGAGCAACGGCGCTTTTCAGCTTCAGTTCGGCGGCAGCCTGAATGGCGGAAACCTGATCGCCGGAGGCCATTTCATGTACATGTCGCCGGACGGGAATTTCATTTTCGGAGGGTCGCCAAACGGCTGGGATATGTTCGTCGGCGTGAGAACCTCGGGAGGGTCGCAAAACTTCAGCGGCCTGTACTACGAGGCTGGGCTCGATAACGACGTCGCCGCCCTCTCGTCGTACGGCTATTCGACGCCGGATTCCTACTACGGCTCGCTCGTTGCCGGGAACGCCAGCTACCTGTACCATCAGCGCCTGGCCAACGCTTTCAACGGGCCCTACGATTACACCGCGGATGATCCGCTCACGTCGCTCTCCGGGGGCGCCACGGAAGATCCCTACAACTTGCAGATTTACGCGGTTAGCACGAATGGAACCTATCGCGTCGGTTGGGGACAATCGCCGTTTCTCGGGATCGAGGTCGCCGTTCAGGTGCCCCCCTTCAGTGGATCGGGCGTGTATATCAATCCGACCGGGATCCAGAATGGCGGCAATTCCGCTCTGTTCACCGCCGGGATCGCGCCCGGCGCGGTGATCCTGATCAACGGAAGCGGATTTTCCTCCGGGAATGCGTCGTCACCCGCCGGAGCGACGCTGAAAACCAATCTCGGTGGAACGCAGGTGATGATCGATGGTATCGCCGCGCCGCTGCTCTACGTGACGCCTACGCTGATCGCGGCCCAGGTCCCCTTCGAAGTCGCCAATAATACCGGTCCGCCCATCGTCGGGATCCAGGTGGTTACGTCTTCGGGCTCTTCGAAAGTGATCACGCTATTTCAGAACGACACCCAGCCGGGGATCTGGACAACGAATGAAACCGGCGTCGGAACCGCGGCTGTTTATCACATTCTTTCAAACGGTGCGTTCTCGCCGGTCACTTCTGCGAATCCCGCCGTCGCGGGTGAGACACTGGTGGCGTATGTGAACGGCTTGGGTACGACCAGCCCCGCCGTCGGCGACGGCGTGCCCGATACCGTCCAATCCTCCACCAATTTCCAAATCCTGGCGGACCTGCTTGACCCGACCTACGGATACATCTATGGCGCGGCTGACACGACCACGACGCCGTGTACCGCCGAGACGGAGATTTCGGCCAACGGCGTGTGGGGTGATGGCTGTCCGGTGGTCTTTTCCGGCCTAGCGCCGCCTTACGCCGGCTTGTACCAGGTCAACTTCGTCATGCCCTCAGGGGACGGCTTTGGCGATCCGCTGATCGGCGAGAACATGATCCTGGAACTCCAGGGCCTGGACTCTTCCGGCAGCTTCGTCGAAACTTATACCTCTCAGGCGACGATCGCCGTCCAGGGCGCCGCCGCAACCGCAGTGAGGTCGCCGGCGAACGCCGATGCCAGGCAACGCAGCTTGCATCCCAGTCCGGCGCATCGCTCGCTTCGGACTCATCGGGCCGGTCGCGTGATCCCGCGCGGCCTGGCCGGCAATCGCTAAACTGGTGAAGTGCGTGTAGGTCCGGCGCCTTTCGAACGGGGAGAACAACGCGGGTCGTCCCGCCCTGTACACTGGAGGGAAGTGGCGGGGAAAGTCGACAAGCCGAAAAAGAGCCAGTCTGAAACGTTGCGCGCGATCTGGCCGGACCTGCGCGAGATGATCCTGCCGCGCCGCCGCCTGCTGGTGTTCAGCTTCGTGCTGATGTTGATCAATCGCTTGAGCGGCCTGGTGTTGCCCACCTCGACACGCTTCATGATCGACAACGTGATCAGCAAGCGCCAGTTGAATCTGCTGGGGCCACTGGTGCTGGCGATCGTGGCGGCGACCATCGTCCAGGGCGTAACTTCGTTTTCGCTTACGCAGCTTCTATCAAAAACCGGCCAGCGCCTGATTGCCGAACTGCGCAGGAAAGTTCAGCGCCACGTCGGCCTGCTTCCGGTCGCGTATTACGACGCGAACAAGAGCGGCATCCTGGTTGCGCGCATCATGAGCGACGTCGAGGGCGTGCGCAACCTGATCGGCACCGGCCTGATCGATTTTTGCGGCGGATTGATGACCGCCCTGATCATGGTGGTGCTGCTGGTGCGGATCAGCCCGTTGATGACCGGAATGACGGTGGTTTTTCTGGTCGCCTTCGCGCTGGTGATGAAACAGGCGTTCACGCGCATCCGCCCCATTTTCCGGGAGCGCGGAAAAATCAATGCGGAAGTGACCGGCCGGTTGACCGAATCGCTCGGCGGCGTTCGGGTGGTGAAGGGCTATCATGCCGAGGAGCGCGAGGCCGAAGTTTTTTCGGGCGGCGTGGAACGCCTGCTGCAAAACGTCCTGAAATCGCTGACCGCGACCTCGCTGATGAGTCTCTCGGCGACCGTGCTGATGGGAATTGTCGGAGCGCTCGTATGGTTCATCGGCGTGAACCAGATCGTATCGGGCGCGCTCACTACCGGCGAGCTGATGCAGTTCATCGCGTACCTCGCGTTTCTCATCGCGCCGGTGATCCAGGTGGTGAGCATCGGAACGCAGGTGACCGAAGCCTTCGCCGGCCTCGACCGGACTCACGAAGTGCTGCTCGAACTGCGCGAGAATCAGGACGGCAAGCGAACGGTTGCCATCGGTCCGATTCGCGGCGATCTCGCTTTTGAAGACGTCTCCTTCGCCTACGACCCCGGCAAGCCGGTGTTGTTCGATGTGAGCTTCGAATCGATGCCGGGCAAAGTGACTGCCCTGGTGGGACCCTCGGGTTCGGGTAAATCGACCATCATCAGCCTGATCGCGGCATTCCACACGCCTACGAGCGGGCGCATCACCGTCGATGGCGTCGACCTTTCAACGATTCGTCTCGATTCCTACCGCACGCAGTTGGGCGTGGTGCTGCAAGATACGTTCCTGTTCGACGGCAGCATCACGGAAAACATCGCCTTCGCCCGACCCGGCGCCACGCCGGAGCAGATTCTCGAGGCGTGCCGCATCGCGCGGGTGGACGAATTCGCCGAAAAATTCGAGAAGAAGTACGACACGATTGTCGGCGAGCGAGGCGTGAAGCTCTCCGGCGGACAGCGTCAGCGCGTTTCCATCGCGCGCGCGATTCTCGCCGATCCGCGCATTCTGATTCTGGATGAGGCGACCTCGAGTTTGGACTCCGAATCCGAAGCGCTGATTCAGGAGGGCCTGAAATACCTGATGAAGGGCCGCACCACTTTCGTCATCGCGCACCGGCTTTCGACCATTCGCCGCGCCGATCAGATTCTGGTGGTCGAAGGCGGAAGGATCCTCGAGCGGGGAACGCACGAAACGCTGTACGCGCTCGGCGGGCGTTATTGGGATCTGTACACGCGCCAGCACGGTGTCGAAGCGAACATGTTCCTGGCGCCGGGCGAGGGCGACAAGATAGAAGAGGACGGCGCCAGCCGCGAGCAGCGGGAAGCGAGCGCTGTCGCCGAGGCGATGCGCCTAATGCGCGGCAGCTCCTGATCAGAACCCAATCCCGACCAGCACCATCACCTGGTTACGATTCGATTGCACGAGGCTGTTCTGAACGAAATCGTGGTAGGCGAAACCGTTGTAGCGGATTTCCGGAGTCAAGCGCAGAATCAGCGCATGAATTTCGAGACCCGCGCCGAGAGTGACGCCGTAGTTCGAGCTGTGCGCCACGTCGAGATCCGATCCGGTGAGGTGGCTGAACAGGAGTCCGCCTTCGATGAACGGCTTGACCGGACCGGGCAGAAGCTTATATTTCAAGAGCACCGGAAATTGCCAGTTTCCGTTGCTCCCAGACTCTATCGAACACACTATGCAAACGGGGTTCAATGAACCGGTAGCGTTGTAGCTGAAATCGCTATACAGCGCATCGACGTCGAGCGCGAATTTCGCGGGCAGATGAATATCTATGTAAGGGCCGATGATCCAGTGGCCGTTCGAAACTGAACCTCCCGCGCCGGAAACCAGCGAGGACGCATCCGTGAGCGGCCCGCCGACGATTAATCCCGCGCTGACCGGCTGCGCGCACGCTATGCCCGAAAAAGCGACTGCAAGAATGAAGAGTCTCATGTTGGAACTGCCGCGGCAGGACCCACGCCGCACAAGCTATGAGACGCTCTAGCAGCCGGAACGTTACAGCCACCTCGCCCGGCGCGACCAGGTGCGCTTTCGGCCAGATACCGACAAAGCGATCGCCCAACCCGGCGCTACCAGCCAGACGGGCGCGTCCACTTCGGAGGAGCGTGCGGATGAACCGGCTGATGACGGGGGGCGCGAACGAAGCCGGGGAGTGATATCCTCGACTTCAGATGCGCGGGCGTGGCCTGATTCTGATCGCCGCGTTAACCGGGACGCTGCTCGCGTTTCAGCGGCCGTTCCGGCAATATCCCGGCGTCGAGTACGACGATTTTCCGCTGCCGCCGGACTGGAGCCAGAAAGCCGAGTTCGCCTTCGCGCGCCTGATGTATCCGCAGGTCCGCGGCCGCTTCCGCGGCTTCGGCGCGTGGGGCAACGGCGATTGGCGCCAGGGATATTCCATCTGGACGCAGGATTACCCGCGCGCGGACCGGCATTTTTCGCAGGCCGTGCGCCGTCTGACGCGCATCGACATTCGCAGCGTCGAGCAGCCGGTGAATCTCGACGATGGCGACGACGTGTTCAACTGGCCGTGGCTGTACGCGGTGCAGACCGGGCGCTGGGACCTGACCGACGCGCAGGCGGCCAAATTGCGCGAATACCTGCTGCGCGGCGGATTCTTCATGTGCGACGATTTCTGGGGCCCGCAGGATTGGGACGTGTTCATGCACAGCATGCGCCGCGTGTTCCCCGACCGCGAAGTGGTGGACCTGGACAGCCGCGATCCGATTTTCCACGTCATCTATGATTTGGACAATCGCTACCAGGTGCCGGGGGCGCGGTATCTGTCCACCGGAGTCACCGAAAAGTGCGAAGGATGTCCGGCGGAATGGCGCGGAATCTACGACGATCGCGGACGGCTGCTGGTGGCCATGACGCCCAACTCCGACATCGGCGATTCCTGGGAGTGGGCCGACGATCCGCGCTACGACGAAAAATTCTCGGCGTTGGGGATCCGCATCGGCGTGAATTACATCGTCTACGCGATGACGCACTGAAGCGGGGACTGGGGATTCGGTATGCTGTAGCTCATGTCTCCGCGTCTTTCCTCCGAGCTGTTCGCCGAGTTTTTGGGAACGCTGGTCCTGATTCTGTTCGGCGACGGCGTGGTTGCGATGGTGGTGTTGTTCGACAAGGGCGGCTACACCAATATCACGCTGGCGTGGGGGCTGGCCGTGACCATGGGAATTTATATTGCGGGCAAGATCACGGGAGCGCATCTCAATCCGGCGGTGACGCTCGCACTGGCGGTGTTTCGCGGATTCCCCTGGCGCAAGGTGCTGCCATACTCGATCGCCCAGGTGGCCGGGGCTTTTGTTGCGGCGGCGATCGTGTATTGGAATTACCGGCTGCAATTTCTGAGGGTGGACCCGACGCTTGAAAAGACCGCGGGCGTGTTCACCACGTTTCCGGCGTTCCCGCTGCAATTATCCGCGGGACTGCTCGACCAGATGATCGGCACCGGCCTCTTGGTGCTGATGATTTTCGCCATCACCGATGAGCGCAACACGCCGCCGGGATCGAATCTGACGCCGCTGATGGTGGGGCTGGTGGTGGTGGTGATTGGCATGGCCTTCGGAGGAATGCACGGCTACGCGATCAATCCGGCGCGCGATTTCGGTCCGCGGCTGTTCACGGTGGTGGCGGGATTCAAGAACAACGGGCTGACCGACGGGACCATGGTGTTCTGGGTGCCGATTGTGGGTCCGCTGGTGGGCGGAGTGGTCGGCGCGGCTGCATACGATCTGACTATCCGGCGGATGCTTCAGAAATCGTGACGCGCTGGCGTCGGCGGTGCGCTTAACCCCGGCCTTACACGGCCAGGGTTTGAACCGCGCCCGTGAGGGCGGGGGGTTTTGACTCGACGACCTAGCGCGGGGTCTCGACCGGATGCTCGACGGGACGCTCTCCGGCCTGATACACGACGAGATTTCTGCCTTTGTGCTTGGCGATGTACAGTGCGCCGTCGGCGACTCGGATCAGGGCCTCGGAATCCGGTTCCATGCCGGGCTTCCAGGTGGTGGCGCCGTAGCTGCACGTCACCAGGCGATCCTCGTCGTTGATCTGCATGGCTGCCATGTCGAGAGCGGCGCGCATGCGCTCGGCCTGGGATTGCGTGCAGGATTCGTCGCAGCCGGGAAGAACGATGAGGAACTCTTCGCCGCCGTAGCGTCCGATGGCGTCGTAGGCGCGCATGGAGCTTTGCATGCGGCGGGTATACTCGCGCAGCACGGCGTCGCCGGCGAAGTGGCCGTAGGTATCGTTGACCGACTTGAAATGATCCAGATCGGCGAGCACCACCCCCACGGGACGCTTTTCGCGCACGCCGCGCGCGAGCTCGCGCTGCAGGATGTCCAAAATAGAGGAGCGGTTCCAGATGCGCGTGAGGAAATCCTTGGTGGCCTGCTCGCGCAGCGCTTCCTTGGCGGCCATCAGTTCGCGCTGGAGATGGATGATGCGCGTTCCGGCGCGCAGGCGGACTTTCAGCTCGTGCTGGTCGAAGGGCTTGGTGATGTAGTCGTCGGCGCCGGATTCCATGCCCTCGATCAGATCCTCTCTCAGGCTCTTCGAGGTGAGCAGGAGCAGATACGTGTAGGTCTCGGTTTCCTTTTCGCGCTCGCGAACGCGGCGGCACACTTCGGGACCGGTGAGCCCGGGCATCACCCAATCGAGAATCGCGATCATAGGGCCCTCGGCCGCGTGCAACACGTTCCAGGCTTCTACGCCATCGCAGGCGACGGTCACTTCGTAACCCCACTTGCGCAGGGTCGCCTCGAGCAGATGGCGCGAGACGATGCTGTCGTCGGCGATGAGAATGCGCATCATTTCGAGCGATACCGGTGCGGGTCGAACACTCGTCTTCCCCTCGATATATCGGCTGTTTGGGCCGAGTGCTTAAAACAATTCTAACGATGTTGAGCGGGAATTTGAACACCCGGATACGGCAGAAAAAGGGCGCCCGGCCGCCGCGTAGGGCAGCTGCCGATGATTGTGGGTGTTATAACGACGAGCTGGGCGAGAGGATCTGGAAATTTTCAGGCGTGAAAAGGACCACCCGCACCTGGCCGCGTGGACCGACCGGACCGATGGTCTTGCCGTTCCACTGGATTTCGAGGCCGCCAGCATTGCCGATCCGGACTTTCGCCATCTCGATGCCGGTGAGCGTCTTGGTCTGACTGGGTTCCAGCACGCCCGAAAAAATCTGCTTCCCGTCGCTGACCACCGACAGCCAGGTTTTCTCCGTCGCGGAGATATTGAGCACGACATGATTGGGGGCGGCGGTTGGCGCAGCGGGTTGAGCGGCGGTCTTCACAACGGGAGGCGCTTCGACACGGACCGGTGCCGGCTCACTGACGGCGGCCGGCTTGGTGACGGCGGCAGAATCAGCGACCGGGGGCGGAGCGGAGTGCGCGCTCGCAACGCTCTGCGGCGCGCGGTTCCACCACGCGTAAAAACCGGAACAGGCCAGCAAAACCGCGGCTAGGGCGGCGAGCGGCACACCGATGCGCGTTTGAGGAAGGTAACGCCGATTTCCGTCGCGAACGATCGGATCAAGATCGCGCACCGGTGGATGATCGCTGGTGGAGAAATGGTTGCCGTTCGAGTGCGCGCGCTCGAACCGCGCATCGGCGTGGGGAAGCCCGGGCGGCTCGAGGTCCGCCGTGAGCGCGTCCACGCCGGGACGCAGGAGCATCTCATCCACACCCAGAATCGCGGCGTACTGCCGCACGAAACTTTTGTAGAAGAAAGTTCCCGGGAGGCTTTGAATATCGTCCTGTTCGATGGCGCGAAGATAGCGTTGCGTGATGCACAGCTCCTGCGCGATTTCAGCGGCGTCGCGCCCCTGGCGCTCCCGCTCTGTTTTGAGAAGGATACCGACAGACTTCATAAGATAAAACCGACAAAAGTTCCGGAACCTTACGGCCGGACGTACTATAATACACCAGCCGCTTGGGTGGCGCAGGGGGACTAGGGGCTTGCCGGCCGGTTTTTCGGATAATCTCCTTAAAATTAGCGTGATTGTGGTGAATTGGAACCGCCGGAACCTTTTGCAGGCCTGTCTGCAATCGCTGGCGGCGCAGAATCACCCCGCTTTCGAAGTCGTTGTGGTGGATAACGGAAGCGAGGACGGGTCGGCCGAAGCGGTCAGCGCGATGGCGGCGGCGTTCCCGGCGCCGCTGCGCCTGATCCGCAACCAGCAAAATCGCGGATTCTGCGCAGCGAACAACCAGGGGATCGAAGCCACGCGCGCGCCGCTGATCGCGCTGCTGAATAACGATGCGGAAGCCGCCCCGGAATGGCTTTCCGAGCTCGAGCGCGTGATGGAATCCGACCCGGGCGTCGGCATGGCGGCTTCGAAGATCCTGGTGTGGGAAGATCCCCAGCGGATCGATAAAGTTGGGCACCTCATTTATCCCGACGGGCAGAACCGCGGTCGCGGATCGGGCGAGATCGACCGGGGCCAGTACCAGCAGGTGGAGGAAACGTTATGGCCGGACGGATGCGCGGCCATGTACCGGCGTGCGATGCTAGATGAGATCGGCGGTTTCGACGAAGATTTCTTCGCCTACGCCGACGACGCGGAGCTGGGGCTGAGAGGCAGAATTGCGGGTTGGAACTGCCTGTACGCGCCCGGCGCGGTGGTACGTCATCACCGGGGCTCGACGCTGGGCTTGGGCTCGGCACGCCGGCTGACGCTGATTGAACGCAATCGCGTGCTTCTGGCGGTGAAGCTGTTTCCATGGAATCTGCTGTGGCTAAACGGCGCGTATTACGCGATGAGAATCGCCGGCGGGATGTGGGCGGCGGCGCGCAACCGGGGAGAAATCCGTCGTTATTCGGGGATGATGGGGAAGTTGTCGGCGGCAATGGCGCTGCTTGCGGGAACGGCGTCGGCGCTGCCGCTGATTCCCAGGATGCTCGCCAAGAGACGCAAGCTGAAACGGCGCCTGAGCCCGCGACAGGTTCGGCAGTTGCTGCTGCGGCATCGGATCGGGCTGCGGGAGATTTCCGAGAGCGCCACGTAACACTGGAGCCGGACACCGAGGTGAACGTCGTGGTGAGCGACGCGGAATGTCCCGCGTGCGGCTCCACGGAAATGCGCACGCTGTTTTCCGCGACCGACCGTCTGTATCGCACCACCGACAAATATTTTTTAATCGTCGAGTGCCGCAACTGCCGGCTGATCCGCCTGCATCCGCAGCCCACGCCGATGGAATTGCGCCAATATTATCCGCCGGATTATTGGTTCGTTCCGGAGAGCGGCGCGGCGGACACGCTGGAGCAGGCCTATCGCCGCTTCGTGCTGCGCGATCATCTGCGCTTCGTGGAGCGCGCGCTGCGCGAATCGGGCGAAGAGGGAATCATACTGGACGTGGGCTGCGGCGGCGGATTGTTTCTGCAAATGCTCGCCGAGCGGCGGCCGCGGAACAGCAAGTTGAAGGGAATCGGTCTGGATTTTTCGCTCGATGCCGCGAAGGTCGCCTCGCGCGCCGGGGTTCCCGCAGTCTGCGCGACGCTGTCGCGGGCGCCCGTCGCGCCGGGAAGCTGTGCGGCGATCACCATGTTCCACGTGCTGGAACATTTGTACGATCCGTCAAGCTACCTCGAATCGGCGCGCGAGCTGCTGCGGCCCGACGGCCGCCTGATCGTGCAGGTTCCCAACGCCGCGTGCTGGCAATTTCTGCTGTTCGGCGAGCGCTGGAACGGAATCGACGTGCCGCGGCACCTGATCGACTTCCGGCAGTCCGATCTGGAGCTGCTGCTCGATCATTGCGGGTTCGAGGTGCTGCGCTCGAAGCATTTTTCCCTGCGCGACAATCCCGCGGGAATGGCGACGAGCTTCGCCCCGGGACTCGATCCCATGGCGCGCAGGATGAGAGGCGTCGCTGAATCGGCGCGGATGCGCCTGCTGCGCGACCTGTTGTACCTGGCGCTGACGGCGATCTCCGTTCCGTTTACGCTCTTCGAAGCGGCATGCCGCGCCGGCTCGACCATCATGATCGAGGCGCGCAAGAAATCGTGATCTACGACCGGCTGCGCGACGCCTGCCCCGGGTGGCTCAGGCGGCGCGTGCAGTTTTTCGAGGCTTCGATCGAGGACGCCGTTGCGCGCTTCGCCGGGGAACTCGAGGCTGGCGCTCGCGTGCTCGACGCCGGAGCCGGGGAAGGGAATTACAAAGCGCATTTTTCGCGCCAGCGGTACGTGGGCTTCGATTTAGGCGTCGGCGATGCGGCGTGGGATTATTCGCGGCTGGACGTGATCGGCGATCTGGCGCTGCTACCGTTCGCGGAGGGGATCTTCGACGCGTCCATCAACGTCGTCACGCTGGAGCACGTCACCGATCCCGCGCGCGTGGTCTGCGAGCTCGCGCGGACGCTTGCGCCGGGCGGGCGCATTTTGCTGATCGCGCCCATGGAATGGGAGGAGCATCAGCAGCCGCACGATTATTTCCGCTTTACGCGCTATGGGCTGGAGCTGCTTCTGAAACGCGCGGGATTCACGGAGATTTCGATTCAGCCGGTGGGTGGATTTTTTCACCTGCTGGCGCGAAGATTGTGGAACGCTTTGCAGTTCTTTCCGGGTCCGCTGATTTTCGTCGCGGCGATTTTTTTTGCGCCGCCGGCGCTGGTGCTGCCGGCGTTCGAGCTGCTCGACCGGCGAAGGAATTTCACGCTGGGCTACATCTGCACGGCGCGCAAGCGTTATTGAGGCGTTTGAAATTCACGACCAACGCGCGGCACCAATGCCGCGCGTCAGTGCGCCCGGGCGATGAGGCGCGACGGCGATGGAGCGCGTTCGTGGATATTTGTGTCGGGCTCAGCGATCAGCGGACGCAGCCGGGGAGCGAGGTCTTTCAGGATCTGCACCGCGAGCGCGCTGGTGAAGGAATACGAGCCCGCAGTCTGGCTCGGCACGAACGCGGTTACCGTTCCGAACAAGCGATCGCCCGCGATGAAGACGAATGTCGCGGTGCGGTTCACCGGACGATCCGCGATCACCCCGCCGCCGCGCGCGAAAACTTTGAAGCGATTGTCGCCCGTTCCGGTTTTCCCCGCGAGCGGCAGGAATTTTCCGCCGGGAAGTACGAAGGCGTGAAACGCGCGACGCCCCGTTCCGTTCGCCACTACGCCGAGCATCGCGTCATGAACCAGGCGCGCGATCTCCGAAGACAGCACGCGCTCGCCCGGCGGCGAATTCGGGACCAGGACGGTTTCCATCGGCGTGCCCGCGCCAAACCGCATTTCGCGGATGTCCTCCACCGGATTCAGAACGCCCTCATTAGCGATGATCCCGGCGAGCTCGGCCAGCGCGGCGGGCGTATCGCCCGAGACGCCGATCGCCGTCGCGTATGAGGGCACCAAATAATTAAACGGATAGCCGAGCCGCTTCCAGCTCTTCCAGATCTCGTGAAAGGCGTCCTGCTCCAGCATGATGCCGATGCGCACGTCCTGGCCGTGGCGTTCTTTGGGCCGGAACAGCCAGCGGTAAACTTCCTGGCGCTCGGCGGCGCTGTGCGCGACCACTTCGGAGAGCGGAGCGCCCGGGTACTGCGCGAGATAAGCGACCAGCCACAGCTCCAGCGGATGAACGTGTGCCAGATAGCCGCGATCCGAGAGGTTAAACTTATCCGGAGCGTAGTTCGTGTACAGCTTTTGCAGGTCTTGATTTGCAAGCAACGGCTGCGGAACATGCTGCCTCAGGAACGCGGAAAACGCCGCGAAATCGCCGCCCGGGCGCACCGACCGGTAGATCACCGCGACGCGCCACGGCGACGGGTGCACGCCCGCGATCAGTGTCGCGAGCGCCTGATCCGGCGTCTGGCCGCGATACTTCGCGTAGAACCGGCTGAGAAATGTGGATCCCTCCTCGTCGGCGAAACGGCGCAGATAATTCATGCGGGCGGGGTTGTCCGGGTCGGAAAGCACAGCCGGCGACGCGCCGGGCGCGCGCCATTTGTAATAGTTCTCGATGTCGCGCATCAGGCGGATGTACACCAGGTTCACGGACTGTTCGAAGCCCTGGCGCACCGTGAAAATCTGGAAGTTCTCGCTGCGCTCGAAATTCTCGAAGGTGTGCAGGCCGCCCGCGGTGAAAAACGACTCGCCGGGATTGCCCGAATATTTGCGCTCGAGCGCCGCGTTCAGCATCGCCTCCGCGCTGCGATCCGTTGCTGTCGAAAGATACTGAACGGCCCACGCGGTCAGCTTGTCGCCGGGCTCGATCGAGACCTTGGCCAGTTGCTGCGGCGTCAAAGCGCCATACTCGGCGCGTAGCGCTTCGACGATCTGCAAATACGTGATCAGCGTCCGCAGCTTCGCCGTCGATCCCAGTTGCAGCTTGGTCCCACTGTTGATATTCAGCGGCTGATTGAGATTGTCGGTCTCGACGCGCAGGTAGTTGACGCCGGGGCCGCGTTCATAGAGCGTGAAGCTGTAGATCACGTTGCCCGGATCGCCGGGAGGCAGCAACTGGAAGCCTTCGAGGCCCGCGGCCTGCGCGTTTTTTCCATCGGCCACCTGTTCGAAAAACTGCGATACCGAGTCCTGGACGCCGCGATTCACGGTGGTCTTCACGTCAAGATCCAGCCGGTCGAGCAGATACGTCTGCGACAGCCCCAGCAACCCGAGCAGCCGCATCCGCAGCGCCTGCGATGCCTTGTTAGCCGCGAAATTCCGCACCGGCGGGGCGCTCGCGGCGTGCGGCGAAATCCGTTCCTTCAGCGCGGCGTCACGCAGCCGCGGCGAAATCACTCCGCCCTTGGCGAGCGCGTTCAGATAGCGGTCGGTCTGCGCGGCCAGCGCGGCCGGATCGTGAACCATGTAGCGCGAAGGCTCGCGCAGCGCCAGGAACAGCGACAGCACTTCACGATAGGCGCGCGCCTGCTCGCGCATCTCGCGCGGCGAGTCCTCGTCGGGATCTGTCAGCAGGCGGTTGACCTGGTCGAAATCGGCTCCATACCAGGCCGCCAGCCCGTCGCCGAGGCCCGTCACTTCGCCTTGGCCCGCCGCCGCCGACAGCGGAATCGAGTTGATATAGTCGCAAATCACACGCCGCTGCGCTTCCCCCGTGCGCGGACCATTCTGGTAAATCCGCAGCGACGCCGAGCCGATCTGGCGCAGCTTTTCGAGAGGCGAATGCGTCCGGCCCTCGGGCGAGTGGCGCAGCTTTTCAAGCTGCGTTGCAAGCGTGCTCCCGCCGATCACTGAGCGATGCCGGTCCACCTGGTGAACGCCGAAATCCATGGCCGCGTGCGCCAGCCGTCCCCATTCGACCGCGGGGTTTTCGTACGGCTCCCCGTCTTCGAGCAAATGCCGGTTTTCGATGAACAGCAGCGTGCGCACCACAACCGGGGGAATCGCGTTGAAATTCGGGTAAATCCTTCGCGGATAGTGGAATGCGTAAAGCGATGCGCCGTCCTCGCTGGCGATCTCGATGCCCGCGCGATTCTTCTCCCGATAAATCGGGTAGATGCCCAGCCGGCCCATCCACATCGCCAATTTGGAAATCCGCGCCTGATCCTCGATCGTGTAACCCGCTTTGTGGAGCCGCTCCAGAAACTCCGGAAGCAGCGAATAGCCCAGCCGCCGGTCGTAGGGACCCGCAGCCGGATAATCGATGCGTGAACTTGCGTTGGAGGTAACGGTAAATTTCAGTCGCGCCGATGCCGCCGCAAGGATATGCGATTGCGCCCAGGAAGTTTTTATCTCCAATCCTGCCAGTACGATCACGCTGAGAATCGCAACGGCCGCGACCGGATGCCGCCTGGTCCGCGCTGGAACCTCCGCAGTCTGACCCGCACGACCTAACGTCCTGGCTAACCAATCGGATGCAGGAGACAACCCCACAAAATGCCCCTCCGCGACCTACAACGTTTTAGATGCAGGTAAGTACCGTTTCGGTGTCAGGGGAAGGATACAGTCGGGAAGTGATGGATCGGGACTCGGTCGAAAATCGATCCGGTGTGCACCGGGTTAATGTCGGTGCGCACTCGACCTTAGGACTGTTTCTCACGGCGCCCGCGAGTGGGCGACGTTGCCTATCCGGCGTGGCTTTCGGGAAGCGCGCGGCGCAGGTAATCGGCGACCTCGGTTACAAAGCGGTGAACCGTGGATTCCGCGATGCGGTGACCGGCGATCGCGTTCAACGCCTTGCCCACCGCGCCCAGCGGCGGTTCGTAAATGCCGGAAAAATCCAACTGCGTCTCGTGAGAAGTCAATGGATAGATGGAAAACTGCGCCTTCATCAGTGGAAACAGCCCAGGCATTTTCGCCGCCTGCCATTCCAGTTGCAAGCGCGTCACCGGGACGCCCATCTCCGGCGTCTGCTCTTCGATGTTCTTGACCGAGATGACGATATCGGCTTCGAGTCCCACCCCGCCGAGGTCGACGCGCAGCTCGGAGGCGATCGATTCGGCGCGCGAGGCCGCCGCCTTGGTCGCGGCCTGGAACACTGCAGACGCGTTCGTGCTCAACGCGTCGCGCACCTGCCGGTACGGACGATTGACGTAGTCGTAGTAGCGAATCTCCCGTCCCGCGCTCATCGGAACCGGACCATCCTGCCGTTGGGTTTCATATTGCGATCGTAGCCGACCGCGCGTATCCGGCGCTATTCCCGGCGCAGCGCCGACCACAACGCGCGCACGCCGCGATTCCCATCGCCAGGCCCGCCGCGCCGCCCGCGAGCAGCTCGCGATAACGATCCTCCAGGTGCTGCGCCAGTTCCTCGGTCAAATCCCACTCGGCTGCGGGCGTCAGGTGCAGCGAAGCGATGCGGTCGCGAATGAGATGGGTCCAATCAGGCATATTTGATTCCCGTGATTCGCTGGATGGCGGCCACAAAATCCGTCCAGCTCTTGCGCCTTGACTGCAGCACCCTGCGGCCGGCGGGCGTCAGACTGTAATAGCGCCGACGGCGCTGCTCCGGCTTCTCCACCCAGCGCCCGGCCACCATCCCGCGCTCCTCCAGCCGGTGCAGCAAGGGATAGAGCGATGTCACGTGAAAGCGAATGGCGCCATCTGAGCGCGCCTCGATCAGCTTGAAGATCTCATACCCGTGCCGCGGCCGGTCCTCGAGCAACGACAGCACCAGAAGCTCCGCGCTCCCCTTTTTCCACTCGTGATCGGGCTGCTTCATATTTTGTAGTCCATTATATGGGACTGCAAAATATCATAACGCGATCCTGGTCCGTTTCGTTCCCGGACGAGAAGGCTTGGTCGAACGAAACGCGTAAGATGCTGAAATTGTGGGTGATCGGGAGGATTGAGATACTCGCAATGGATCGGACGCGGTTTTTTGACAGCACCGGGGTGCCCGGAACCAGAGCGCGGAGGGCGCGTTTCCCGGCGACTACTAAGGGTCGCCTGAGACGGAATGTATATCGCACTTAAGGTTCCTAGGTGAGTCGGGTAGGGTGTGTGCCGGAACCGTAAAAAAACAGAATGCGGGTACATTGGAGGCATGTTCCATTGGATCTGCCCGGAATGCGGCCGTGAGATCCCACCCGCCGTTCTACAGTGCCCTGCCTGCGATCCACAACCGGAACAAAACGCCCAGCCGTCGCGGCAGCCGTCCGCGATCGCCGAACTACCCGTCGTCACTG
Source organism: Bryobacteraceae bacterium (assembly GCA_035501755.1). GTDB lineage: Bacteria > Acidobacteriota > Terriglobia > Bryobacterales > Bryobacteraceae > Palsa-187. The sequence continues at coordinate 55,985 of DATJVN010000186.1, forward strand.
CCGCTGCGCCCCTTAAGCCGCCGGCATTAAGAGAGAACCGTCCGCAGCCGGAGGTTACTGCCGCTGTGCCCGCTCCGACGCCGGCACCAAGAGAGAATCGTCCGCAGCCGGAGGTTACTGCCGCTGCGCCCGTTCCGACGCCGGCACCAAGAGAGCACCGTCCGCAGCCGGAGGTCACCGCCGCTGCGCCGCCTCGGACGCCGGCACCAAGAGAGCACCGTCCGCAGCCGGACCCCGCAGCCGACGTGCTGCTGGCCCTCGCCGAGCACATTCGCGCGGCGCAGATCGCGCAGCCGGCCCCGGTCGCGACGGCGGGACTTCCCGACCTGGCGGCCGCGGTCCGCGCCGAACAGCTTCCGACTCCGGATCTGATTCCTGTACCCGTACCCGCGCCCGTCGAGGCTTCCGCTAAATCCGGGCTCGCGCCGCTGCCGGCCACGCAGGCAATTGCGCAGCCGGTTGCCCTGCTCGCTCCGCCCGCTCCGCCGGTCGCTGAGCCCGCTCCGCCCGGGATGGCCGATCCGTTTCCCGCGGCGCTGCCGAAACCGGCGGCCCCGGGCGCCCCGGCGAAAAACAACACCGCACCGCTCATCCAGCCGCCGCCTCAGCCGATCCGCGAAACGACCGCCGATAAGTTCCCCTCGGGATCGTGGCTGCGACTGGCGCCGTTGCTGGACTATACCGACGCCGCGACGCGCGGAATGCATCCGGTGGTGCCGCTGCCCAAAATCGCGACGCCGGATTGCGGCCCGCGCATCACCCTCCCCGGTCCACTGTTGCCGCCCGAGCTGCAACAACGCAAGAACCTGCGCGTGCTGACTGCCGTGGGTCAGCAGAAGAGAAGGATCACGCTTCCCGGCTGGATGGTGAGCCTGGCGGCGATGCTCGCCTTGCTGATCGTGGGGATTTTCGCGGTTACCTACCTGCTGCCGGCGTCGCACAGCGCGGCCAACGCCAAGACGGCCGTGGCCCCGGTCGAAACGCCGGCCAACTCGCCCGAGGCCTCGCACGCCCTGTCCGAGTACATCGAAGTCACCGGTTTCCGCTTCGTCATGGACCTGAACAAGAAATCCGAGATCCATTACCTGGTGGTGAATCATTCGGCCTCGGAACTGTCGGATATGACGGTTTACGTCACGGTCAAGACCGCGAATGCGAAGCCGGGGCAGCCGCCGGTGTGCCGCTTCTCCTTCCGCTCTCCGGGATTGGCACCGTTCGAATCGAGAGAGATGGTCAGTTCGATCGAAAAATTGTCGCGCCCGATCACGTTGCCGGACTGGCACGACTTAAAAGCGGATGTCCAGATCTCGGAGTAAGCCGCGTTTTTTTTGTCTGCCTGAATCCGCGTGAATCTGTGGCTAGGTCGGGCTGGGGGCTTTGACGAGTGAGCCTTCAGCACCGCGCCAGTTCTTCCGCGTACGGCCGCAGGTGATCGTAGCAGCGAAAGCAATTCAGCAGCCGGTCGCGATCCACTGGTTTCACCACGTATGCGATGCGGCGGATGCCGAACTTGCGCATCACCTGCTCGCGCTCGTCCGGCGAACCGGTAATGATGCACACCGGCAGCTTGTCGGAATGCGGAACCGCCTTCAAAACTTCCAAGCCGCTCAACTTGGGAAGGTTCAGGTCGAGCAGCACCAGGTCCGGGTCGGGCGCCTCGGCGAAATCGCCGCGCTTCAACAGGAAATCGACCGCCTTCTGCCCGTCGGTCACCACCGACAGCGTGTAGACGACACCCATGCGGTCCAGAACCATTTTGAGCCAATGAATATCGGCGTAGTTGTCCTCGACGGCCAGCACCTTCATTCTTCGCATGTTTCAGAGAAAAGAGCGGTGCGGCGCGCGATACGTTTCAGAAGCGGCACAAAAAAGGAGGGCTGCCACAGCACCAGCGGCAGCCCTCCGCCTGGAATGGAACAGGGCTAACTGAGCTGTTTGACACGGCGGGAGCGTTTGCGTTTCCACAATTGAAGCCGTAAATCATTGCCCTTCAGTGTCTTACAAGAAGCAGAGCGGTTGCCCTACAAAATCGTTCTCAAAACGAAATTGGCACCGGGCGGCACTCTTTGACGCGGTTCCATAATCCGCAAGAATCTGCTTGAGATTTATCTGCCCTTGCATACACCAAATCAGTACAGCCGTACGCGAAAAGAGGAAGCACGTTATGGGACTCACATGGCGTGAGCCATGCCCGGATTCGGCACTGGAATCCGCGCCGTGGTTCGCCCTGATTGTCAGGCACCAGCACGAGCGCAGCACGCAGGCAGCGCTCGCCTCCAGAATGCTTCCGTCGCTTGTCCCGACTTATAAAGTTCGCAACCGCTGGTCGGACCGGTTCAAGGAAATCGAGCTGCCGCTGTTTGCCGGGTACGTTTTTTGCCGCTTCGATCTGCGCCAGCGCACCGCAGTGCTGACCACGCCGGGAGTCCGTTCCATTGTGGGATTCGGTGGCGCGCCCGCGCCCGTCGATTGTGCCGAAATCGACGCGATCGAGACCATGATGCGGTCGAATCTGCCCATCGGGCCGTGGCCCTATTTGAAACCCGGGGACCGTGTCCGGGTCGAGCGCGGCCCGCTGCGCGGCCTGGAAGGCACATTGTTGCGCGAGAAGGACCGCTTCCGGCTGGTGGTCGGCATCGAGCTGTTGCAACGATCGGTCGCGGCCGAGCTCGATCCGCAAATGGTGACGCCATGCTGGTCGTGATTCTTCCTCTGATGCTTTTTGCGCAGGACCGGCTTCCCAGCGCCGAGATCAACGCTCCCAATCTTCCGGCGCAGAAGATCGGCGCCGACGATCTGCTGGCCGTCTCAGTCTACGGCGCGCCGGAGCTGACGCGCACCGTGCGGGTTTCCGGTGACGGGCTGATCCGGCTGCCTATGGTTAAGGAAAAAATCGAAGCGCGCGGCCTGATGCCGGCCGAGCTCGAACAGCGCATCGCGCAGGCGCTGGTGGCGGAAGAAATTCTAGTCGATCCCGCGGTGACCGTGACGGTTGCCGAATATCACAGCCGGCCCATCAGCGTGGTGGGAGCGGTGCGTCGTCCGCTGACGTTCCAGGCCTACGGAAACACCACGCTGCTCGAAGCATTGGCGCGCGCCGAAGGGCTCGCCGAAGACGCGGGGTCGGAAATCCTGATTACGCGTTCCGGCAGCACCGAACGCATTCCGGTGAAGGCGCTCATCGACGCAGCCGATCCCAAGCTCAATCTGGTTCTTGAAGGCGGCGAGGAGGTGCGCGTGCCCCAGGCCGGGCGGGTGTTCGTGGTGGGCAACGTGAAAAAGCCGGGCGCCTTCCGCATCGAGGACGCGAGCGGAATGACGGTCCTGAAAGCGCTCGCCATGGCGGAGGGCCTGGCGCCGTTCGCCACGCGGCAAGCCTACATTTACCGCCATGGGACGGAAGAAACCGTCGATCTGCGCAGGATCCTGGACCGCAAGAGTCCCGACATCCTGCTGGCCGCGAGCGACATCTTTTATATCCCCGATAACCGCAAAGCGCGCGTGACCACCAATGTGCTCGAAAAAACGGTCGGATTCGCGGCGTCGACGGCCTCCGGAATTCTGATTCTCAGCCATCCATGAACGCGCCACTTTCCACTCCGCGGCTGATCGAGATAGAGCGATTTCCTCCGCCGTATTACGCCGACGACGAGCCGGAAGAGAGCAAGATCCCGCTGTCGCAGTACTTATGGATTCTCAAGCGCCATCGCTGGCGCATTCTGGGATTCATCGCCGCGGCGGTGATCTCGACGCTGATCATCTCCGCGCGCCTCACGCCCATCTATGAATCCACCACGACCATCGATATCGACCGGCAAACGCCGCAGGGGGTGGTCGGCCAGGACGCCACGCGCGGCGCCATGAACGATGCCGACCAGTTTCTCGCCACCCAGATCAAACTGGTGCAATCCGATTCGGTGCTGCGTCCGGTGGACCAGCGCTTTCACCTGCGGGAGCTTGAGCATCAATCGACCGAGGGCCCGCGCGCCGAGGACGCGCCGGTAGCGCTCAAGCAGCTGAAGGTCGCGCGTCCGCCCAACACTTACCTGCTGCAGATCAGCTACCGCTCGCCCGATCCGCAGCTTGCCGCCGACGCGGCCAACGCGATCGCGCAGTCGTACCTCGAGCACACTTACAATATCCGGCTGCGCAGCTCGGCCAGCCTGGCGGCGTTCATGGAGAAGCAACTCGACGAGCTCAAGGCCAAAATGGAACGGTCCAGTCAGGCGCTCGCCGGGTTCGAACGCGAGCTGAATGTTATCAATCCCGAGGAGAAGACCAACATTCTCTCTTCGCGCCTGGTGCAGCTCAACGTCGAGTACACCAACGCGCAGGCCGATCATCTGAAGAAACAGGCGGCCTACGATTCGGTGCGGGGAGGGTCCATCGAAGCCGCGCTGGCAGCGTCCGAAGGCGAGACGCTGCGCAAGCTCAGCGAACACCTGAACGACGCCCGCGAGCACTTCGCCGACATCCAGACGCATTACGGCGCCAACCACCCCGAATATCGGCGCGCATTGGCGCGCTTGAACCAGGTGGAGGCGTCCATCGATTCGACGCGCAAGGAAATCGTCCAGCGCATGGCCATCGAGCTTCAGGAAAGCGAAGCGCACGAAGCCATGGTCAGCCAGGCTCTCGCCGACGCCAAGGCGGAATTCGATCACCTCAACGCGCGATCCTATCAATATCAGGCGCTCAAGCGCGAAGCGGAAGCCGACAAGAATTTATATGAGGAGCTGATCCGGAAAATCAAGGAAGCCGGCATCAACGCCGGATTCGAGAACAGCGCCATCCGCATCGCCGATCCGGCGCGGCCGGCGCTGAAGCCGGTTTTCCCCAGCCTCAGCCTGAACGCGATGCTGGCCTTCCTGTTTTCGGCGCTGCTCGCGGTAGGCGCGGCGGTGGTGAGCGATCTGCTCGACAAAACCATCCGCGATCCGGAGCAGGTGGCGCGAACGCTGCGCGCGGAAGTGATCGGAACGCTTCCGCTGATGAAGAATCGCGCCGCCGCTCTGGTGGAGGGAGGCGCGCACAGCGAGCGCGACCTGTCCGGCTTCGGCGAATCCGTCCGCACGCTGCGCAACTCCATTCTGCTCGCGAGCTTCGACCGGCGCTACCGGTCGCTTTTGGTGACCAGCGCGGCGCCCGGGGAAGGGAAGACCACCACCGCGGCCAATCTCGCCGCCGCGCATGCCGAGCAGGGCAAAAGAACGCTGCTGATCGATGGCGACCTGCGCCGTCCGAGCGTGCATCGCAATTTCAATGTGCCGAGCGTGGTGGGGCTTTCTAACGTTCTGCTGCGGGAAATCGGCTGGCGCGACGCGCTGATTCAGGTGGATTCGGTCCCGGGCTTGCAGATTCTGCCCGCGGGTCCACCCTCGCGCCGCGCTTCGGATTTGGTGGGGCGCGGAATGGTGGAACTGCTGGAGGAAGCCGCGGCCGATTTCGACCTGGTGATGCTCGACGCGCCTCCGCTGCTGGGGTTCGCCGAGCCGTTGCAGATGGCGACAGCAGTGGACGGCGTGGTGGTGGTCGCGCGCGCCGGCCAGACCAGCCGCAAAGCGGTCGCGACGGTACTCGCCACGCTGAATCGCCTGCGCGCCAGAGTCGTGGGCGTGGTGCTGAATGAGGTCCATAAAGAGATGAGCGAAAGCTACTACTACTACGGCTACTATCGCTCGTATTATCGGGCCGAGGCGAAGTGAGATTGGCCGCGAATGCGGCTGCACATAATGTCTACGACTCTCGGAATCCACGACGGGCACAACGCTTCTGCGGCGGTGATCCGCGGCGGAAAAATTGAGATGGCGCTACAGGAAGAGCGCCTTACGCGCGTCAAAAACCAGGGCGATGCTCCGCAGACGGTTTTGAAGCTGATCGGGGAGCGGCCCGGACGCGTCGCGCTAAACGGACTGTACTGCAACTACGGCCAATGGCTGCGCGAGGTGATCGAGAGAGACTACGACCGCTCCGCACGGTGGAAACAGCCGCTCAAGGGGACCCTCATCGATCGCGCCTATCAACAACGCAAGGCCGCGATGCGTGAAAAAGCTCTGGCGCGTTTGGGAGTTGAGCGGATGGAGGCGGTGGAGCATCATACCGCGCACGCCTCGGCGGCTTACTCCACCTGCCCGTTTGAAGGCGCGCTGGTGTTCACCTGCGACGGTTCCGGGGACCGCGTCTCGGCCACCCCCAGCATCGGGGAACAGCGCATCGCCGAGGTCTCCGAGCATGACTCGATCGGCCGGCTGTACGCGATGGTGACGCGTCACCTGGGAATGTCGCCGCTCGAGCACGAATATAAGGTGATGGGCCTGGCGCCCTACGGACGCGGCGAGGACATCGCGCGCTCTCTGCGCGAGCTGTTCGAGTTTCAGGGCCTCAAGTGGAAGCGGCGCAAAGGCGTACCGTCGATGTATGGCGCGCCTGACTTTCTGGGGCCAATATTAAAAGGAAAGCGCTTTGACGCCGTCGCGGCGGGCGCGCAAGGATTCCTCGAGCGCATACTCACCGATTGGGTGCGGCGCGCGGTGCGGGAGACGGGAATCCGCAAGATCGCCTGCTCGGGCGGCGTGTTCATGAACGTGAAGGCCAACCTGGCGCTGCTTTCTCTCGCCGAGGTCGAGGAGATGTACGTGTTCCCCTCCTGCGGCGATGAATCGAACAGCATCGGCGCGGCGTGTCACGTGGCGGCGCGCGCGGGTGAAAAAATCCAGCCGCTGGGTGCGATCTACTTCGGCGATCCCATCACCGACGAAGAAGCCGAAGCAGCGCTCGCTGGCGCGCGCGGCTTGAAAATCCGCTACTGCGCCGATATCGAAAGCGTGGCCGCGGAAAACCTGGCCGCGGGCAGGATCGTGGCGCGGTGCAAGGGTGCAGCCGAATTCGGGGCGCGGGCGCTCGGCAACCGTTCGATTCTGGCGCGCGCCGATTCCCTCGGCTCCGTCCGCACCATCAATCGCATGATCAAGAATCGCGACTTCTGGATGCCGTTCGCTCCCTCGGTCCTCGCGGGGCGCGCCGAGGATTACTACATTAAGCCGAAACCGGTCACCTCGCCGTACATGATGTTCGCCTTCGAGTCGCGCCCGGAAAAGCGCGCCTCCTTCGCCGCGGCCATGCATCCCTGGGACTTCACCACGCGCCCGCACGAGGTGTTCGAAGCGCACAATCCCGATTATTGCCGGCTGCTTCGGGAACTCGAATCGCGCACCGGAGAGGCGATCGTGCTTAACACTTCGTTCAACCTGCATGGCGAGCCGATGGTGTACCGGGCGCGCGACGCGGTCGACGTCTTTCTGCGCAGCGGACTGGAGCGCATGGCGCTCGCCAACTGGTGGGTGGAAAAAACGTGAACATCCTGATTACCGGCGTTGCGGGCTTCATCGGCTATCACACGGCCCGCAGGTTTCTCGCCGCGGGCGAGCGGGTTGCGGGTATCGACAACCTGAACGGCTATTACGATCCGCGGCTCAAGAAGGCGCGCCTCAACCAGCTCGCCGATTGCGTGAACTTCGAGTTCACGCACCTCGACGTCACCGACCGGCGCGCGATGGAGACCTTTTTCGACCGCCGCAAGCCGGAGCTGGTGATCCACCTGGCGGGGCAGCCGGGAGTGCGCTACTCGGTCGAGAATCCGCACAGTTATGCCGCCGCGAATCTGGTCGGATTTCTTCACGTGCTCGAAGGCGTGCGCCGCAACGCGGTGGGTCACCTGATCTACGCCTCATCGAGCTCCGCCTCGGATACTCCGGCGTCGTTTTACGGCGCCACCAAGCGCGCCAACGAGCTGATGGCGCACAGCTACGCGCACCTGTTCGGCTGCGCGGCGACCGGGCTGCGATTTTTCACTGCCTACGGCCCCTGGGGCCGGCCGGATATGGCGCCGCTGCGTTTTGCGCGCGCCATCGCGCTGGGCGAGCGCATCGACGTGTACAACTACGGCAAGATGCGCCGGGATTTTACCTACATCGACGACATCGTCGAGGGCATCTGGCGCGTGGCCGCGCGTGACGCCGAAGGCCATCGCGTGTTCAACGTCGGCAACGGCTCGCCGGTCGCGCTGCTGGATTTCATTCGCGCCCTGGAACGCGCGCTGGGCGGGAAAGCGCGCAAGCGCTTCGTTCCGATGCAGGCCGGCGATTTCGCCTCGACGTGTGCCGATGTGGAGGACCTGTTCGCGTTCACCGGCTTCCGTCCGCGCGTCGCGCTCGAGCAGGGCATCGAAGAATTCGTTGCATGGTTTCGCCAGTATTACGGCCTGGAGCAACCGCGCTACCGCGTGTCGCGCGCGTCGTAAAACCCCTTTTTTTAGCCGCGAATGAACCTGAATGAACGCGAAGAAGCGTGATTGACTCCGGCGCATTCGCGTTCATTTGCGGCCCACCAAATTCTCGAGTGACAACCGACTTTCTTTGGTCCGCCTGGTTCGCCTGGCGGCTGAGATCCGAGGCGGGGCGCGGCGGCGGGCGCTTGGAGATGGCTCGTTCGGCGCGTTTGCGCACGCGCGTGATCTTTTGCGGCCGCGGCACGCTGCGCATCGGCGAGCATGCGGTCCTGGGCGACCGCGAGGCGGGCATGCCTGCGGCGCCAATTTTTTTCGCGCCGCGCGCGGCTGAATCGCTCATCTCGATCGGCGCGCGGACGCGCATCGCCAACGGGGTCGAGCTGAACGCGCTTGAACGGATCGAGATCGGCGAAGAGTGCCTGATCGGCGCGGGCACGCGCATCCTGGACGCGGATTTTCATGGAGTCGCGCCCGCGGATCGCGCGAGCTGCGGCGCCGCAGGAGCCGTGCGCATTGGCGACCGCGCGTGGATCGGGATGGGCGCGACGGTATTGAAGCGCGTAGGCATCGGCGAAGGTGCGGTGATCGCCGCGGGCGCGGTGGTGAGCGCCGATGTGGACGACGGCGCGGTGGCCGGAGGGAATCCGGCGCGGGTGATTTCGCGATGGGCGGCGGCGCGATGACGGCTGCCGCGCCGGCGCAGGTCCGCGCCACGACGGTAAGAATCGGGGCGGCGATGGGGAAAACCGGGGCGGCGGCGCTCGCCAGCGCGCTGCTGGCGGCCATCGGGACGAAGATCATCGCCGTGTGGATGGGGCCGGGCTGGGTCGGATTCCTGGGAACGCTGACGCAGACGCGGCAGACGGCGCTGGTCGCGGCCACGGCGAACGGCCAGACCGCGCTGGTGCAGGGCGTCACCTCGCGCCAGGGCAGAGAGAGCGGCGATTTTTTGCGTACCGCGCTGGCGCTGATCGCTGCGGCGACGTGCGCCGTGGCAGTGGGAATACTTGTCGCACGCGAGCGCATCGCGGCGAGCGTGGGTCTGGCATCCGGCTCGGGCGAATTCATCGCGTGGCTGAGCGTCGCGGTGGTCCTGGCGAGCGCGGCCGGGGTGATGACGGCGCTGGTCAACGCGTTCGGAGAGATCGGGCGCCTGGCGAAGTTCCAACTCGCCGGGCCGGCCGCGACGGCTGTGCTGGCAGCGCCGGCGGCGATCGCCGGCACGCGGGGCGCGCTGGTCGCCATGCTCGTGGCATCGGCGGCCGTCAGCCTGGCCGCAGCGGCTTGGTCGCTTGGCGGCTATTGGGGAAACGTCCGCGCGTGGGTTTGCGCAGGGCGGTTTTGCTGGACAGCGGCGGGGCAATTTGTTTCGATTTCCGGCGCAATGGCGTTCACGGGCGCGATCGCCAGTGCGGGCCTGCTTGCGGTGCGGGCACGGATCATCCGTCAGGCGGGTTTGGGAGCGGCCGGAAATTTCGACGCGGCTTGGGCGATCAGCATGAACCAGGCAACACTGGTGCTCGCTTCGATGCAGACCTACTATCTTCCCGAGCTGGCGCGCGCACCCGGCGCTGCCGCGCGGCGTGAGCACGTCACCATGGTCATGCGCATGGCAATCCTGGTGAGCGCTCCGGTGATAGCTGCGATCGGGCTGCTCAAACCCGTGGTCATTTCGCTTCTGTATTCGGGAAAATTTTCGGGCGCGGCGGAGCTGTTGCGTTGGACGCTGATCGGCGACTATCTGAAGGTCACTTCCTGGGTACTGGCGATTCCCATGATCGCGGCCGCGGATATGCGCGCGTTCCTCGCCGCCGACGCGCTTGCGCAGGCGGTGTTTCTGGGATTGAGCTTCGCGCTGGCGGTCTGGCGCGGCCCGGCGCAGGCGGCCGCGCTGGGGTTCGCCGTTTCGTACGCCGTGAACCTGGTGTTTTGCTACGGCTACGTCCGGCGAAAACTGGCATGGAACTTCCGGCCGGTGGCAATTTTGTGGTTCGCGGGCCTGGCGCTGGTGGTGGCGGCGAACCGGTGATTCCGAAAATCTCGGTCGCGATCGCGACCTACAATCGCGCGGAGATGGTGCGCGAGGCGGTGATGGCCGCGCTGCGGCAAAGCCTGGCTCCGGACGAGATCGTGGTCGCCGACGACGCCTCCACTGACCGCACGGTCGAGGGACTCCTCGCCTTGGGCGACGCGCGCGTTCGCGTGCTGCGGCGCGAATCGAATTCGGGCGGCGTGGAGAACTGGAACTCGGCCATGCGCGCGGCTTCGGGCGAGTTCCTCGCCTGGTGCTCGGATGATGACCGCTTCGCGCCGTATCACCTCGAAGCCTCGGTCGCGTTCCTTGAAAAACACGCGGAGATCGGGATGGTGCACTCGGGATTCATCGACGCGATCGAGGCCGGCGGCCGCGTGGAGATGGTCGAGCGCAGGCTGCGGTCAGCTCAGCCCATCATCATCGATCGAGAACGCCTCGCGCGCTACATGATGCGCTATTACAACTGGCCGTTTCATCCCTCCACGCTGGTGATGCGGCGCGAAGTGTGGCTGAGGACCGGCGAGTTCGATCCGCGCTACGCCCTGGCGGACACCGACTGGTTTGTGCGTGCGGCGCAACAGTTTAAAATCGCCCTGCTCGCGCGCCACGGCGTGATCAACCGGCGCCACGCCGGTAACTGGAGCAATCGCGTGGGCAGCGCAGCCATGCAGCGCGAGATTTTCGAGGTGGTGGAGCGCGGGATTTTGAACCCGCTGTGGCGCCTCGCCTGGAGACTCAACGTCAAGGCGCGCCTGGCCTGGACGGTGCGGATGAGAATCGAGGGCGGACACGCGGAGGCGGCATGTGCGGCCTGGAGCGTTCTGGCACGCCAGACCGGGTGGCGATTGCCGCGCTTCGCCGAACGCTGGGGCCTCCAGTGGATCCGCCGGCGCGGCGCCGGAAAGACCGCCACGCTCGACGCAAGGGAGCGGGTTTCGCCGCTTTAAGTACATGTGCGGAATTGCGGGCGCCGCCGGCGATTTCGGCGAGTACGCGGTCGCGCGGATGAGTGACACGCTCGGCCATCGCGGGCCGGATGCAAGCGGCACGTTCGTCGAAGGCGATTTCGCATTGGGCCATCGCAGGCTGGCGATTCTAGACCTGAGCGCTGCCGGCCGTCAGCCCATGGCCTCGCACGACGGAAGATTCGTCGTCGCGCTTAATGGCGAGATTTTCAACTATATCGAATTGCGCGGGGAGATCGGCGGCGAGTTTCGCACTGTCACCGATACCGAGGTTCTGGTCGAGGCGTGCGCCAAATGGGGTGTCGAGGGGGCACTGGAGCGGCTGATGGGGATGTTCGCCTTCGCTCTATGGGACCGCAAGGAGCGGGAGCTGACGCTCGCGCGCGACGCAATGGGTGAAAAACCGCTGGTGTATCTTGAAGACCGGCGGGGGATCGCGTTTGCAAGCGAAATGAAGGCGCTCGCTCCGCTCTGCGACCGCTGTATCGATCCCCAGGCGCTCGATGCGTACCTCGCGCTGGGCCATGTCCCGGCGCCGCTGGGGATTTTTCACGGCATCCGCAAGCTGCCCGCCGGGTGCTGGCTGAAATTCAGGAACGGCGAATCGACCACCGGCCGATGGAAGCCTCGACCCGAGCCGGCGCCGCGCAGTCTGAGTGAGATCGTTCGCGATGCGGTGCGCCTGCGGCTGCGTTCGGATTTGCCGCTCGCGCTGCTGTTGAGCGGGGGCGTGGACTCGTCGGTGATCGCGGCCGAGTGCGTCGAGCTCGGCGCGAGTCCGGCGGCCTTCACTGCAGAATTCGACGGCAACGACGCCGACTCCAGATTTGCGCGCATGGTCGCGCTTCGATTGGGACTGCGCCATGAAGTCCTGCGCGTCGCCGCGCCCGATCCCGCTACGATTTTCGAGCATTATGACGAGCCGTTCGCCGACAGCTCTGCGGTGGGCGCGCTGGCGCTGGCGCGCTCGATCGGCGCGGAATATAAGGTGGTGCTCAACGGCGATGGAGGCGATGAAGCTTTCGCGGGGTACCGGCATTACGAGCACATCGCGCTGAAGCAGGCGGCCAAGCGCGCCGCGGCAACTGTGGGCCTCGTGGAAGGACCAGCGGCGGGAGTGTACGTCGCCTCGCGAGCCGCCTTCCGCGCCGTCGAGCGCCGCAGTCTGATGAATGGCCACTGGAGCGGGAACGCGCTCGCGCGCTTCTGCGCTGACGATCACGGCGGCGCGCTCCATCGCGCTATGGCGATCGATCGCGAGCTGGAGCTGGCCAACCGCCTGACGTACAAAATGGACATCGCGCTCGGTGCGGTAGGGAAAGAAGGCCGCGCCCCGTTTCTCGATCATCGTGTGATGCGGTGGTCCGAGCGCGCCGATGCGCGCGAGCTGGTGCGCGGCGGCAAAAAGAAGATCGCGCTGCGAGCGGCGTACCGCGGCGCGCTGCCCGCCCCGGTGCTCGATCGTCGCAAGCTGGGCTTCGGGGCGCCGGTCGGCGCGTGGCTCGAGGGCCCCTGGCGCGAGTTCGTAGCGGATTTGCTGCCCTGCGCCTGGCTCGACCGCAAGAGCCAGAGTGGGCTGCGTGGACAAAGATTATGGACTGTCGCGGCGCTGGCTGCCTGGGCAAAAAGATGGCGCGCGAGCTGGTGACCGTTCTGATGCCGGTACGCGACACTCGGGCATCCATGCTACAGACGGCCATCGATTCGATCCGCGCGCAGACGTTCCGCGACTTCGAATTCCTGATGGTTGACGACGGCAGCGAGCGCCCGGAAACGCGCGAGTGTCTGGCTCGCGCGGCGGCGCAGGACCCGAGAGTGCGCCTGGAGCGCACCGGCGGAATCGGCGTGACGCGCGCCCTCAATCTCGGTTTGCGGTTTGCCCGCGGCGGGCTCATCGCGCGCCAGGATGCCGACGACTGGAGCGAGCCGCGCCGTCTCGCCCTCCAGATTGACTTCCTGGCCGCGCATCCGGGTGCGGTCTTATGCGGCACCGCGGCTTGGAGGCACCGGCGCGACGGCGCGCCCTTGTGGATCGCCCGAATGCCTTGTTCCCACCCGGAGATTCTCCGAGCGCTTGAAACCGGGAATCCGTTCTTTCACGGATCGGCCATCTTCCGGCGCGGCGCCGCGCTCGGCATGGGCGGCTATCGCGACGAGTTTTCCTGCTCGCAGGATTACGATTTTTTCTGTCGCCTCTCGGAAGCCGGCACGGTCGCGAACCTCGCCGAGCCGCTGTATCACTATCGCCACGACTCCGGGTCGGTGAGCGCGCTCGGTGCAGGCGCGCAGCACCGCGCGCATCGCGCCGCGCGAATCCTGGCCGGGGCCCGCCGGCGTGGGGAGGTTGAAGATGTCACGCGCGCGCTCGAGGCTGCCGGCGAGTTTCCCTCGCTCGCAAGGCTCAAGCAAGCCGACCATTTCCTGCTCGCGGGCGATTACCGGGGTGCGTGGAAAGCTTACTGGCGCGCGCTCACGCGCAATCCATGGAGCGCTCTCGCCTGGGGAAAAATGGCGCGATGCGCTCTGTTCGCGGCCGTTCCCGCAACTCGCGCGCTTACCTTCGGCGCAGGATGAGGGCACCGGTCCGGAGGGCGGACGTTAGAAAAGCTGGCCGCTCGCCGCTCTGTCGAAAATGCACAACCAACGCGCTGCATGAATGCCGCGCCTCCCTACGGCCGTGAGGCGCGATCGTGATGAAGCGCGCCGGTGAATTTCTTATTTCGATTCGGTGGGTTGCGATGGTCCAGGCGGTCGCTTCTAGATGTAACGCATGAGAGTGATGTTTGTCACGCCTGGCGGGGCGCGCGGATGCTCGATGATCTTCGCGCGCCGGCAGGGGCAAACCCTGCGCGCAATCGGCGTGGAGGTCTGCGAGTTTTATCTTGGCTCGCGCACCTCGCCGATCGCCATGGCGCGCGAGATGCGCCGCTTCCTTCAGGAGAAGCGCACCTTCCGTCCCGATGTCGTCCACGCGCAGTTCGGCACGGCGACGGCGATGTTTGCCGCGCTCGGCGCCGGAATAACCCCTTTGGTGATCACCTATCGTGGAAGCGATCTGAACCGGCCGCCGGAAGGGGGCCCTCGCGCGGCCACGGCGCGCATCCTTTCGCAGATTGCGGCGCTGCGGGCGCGGTGTATCGTGTGCGTCAGCGCCCGGCTGCTCGAGCGGCTATGGTGGCGCAAATCCCGCGTGACCGTCATGCCCAGCGGCGTCGATACCGGCGTGTTCCGCCCCCGGCCGAGAAGTCCCGCGCGCCAACGCCTGGGCTGGCCAGCCGCCGATCCCGCGGTGCTGTTCAACGCCGGCACCGACCCGCGGGTCAAACGCGCTGACCTGGCGCGCGCCGCCGTCGCCGCCGGACGCGCCGAGCTTCCGCGCCTGCGCCTCCAGATGCTAGACGGCACTACTCCTCCCGAGCGCGTTCCCGAACTGATGAACGCGGCCGACTGTCTGCTGGTCACCAGCGATCAGGAAGGCTCACCGACGGTGGTGCAGGAAGCGCTGGCCAGCAATCTTCCCATCGTGAGCGTGGACGTCGGCGATGTGCGCGAGCGCCTCAGCGGCGTCTCGAACACGCGCGTGGTCGCGCGTGACCCGGCCGCGCTCGGCCGGGCGATCGTCGAGCTGGTGCGCGAGCCCCGGCGCTCGGACGGGGTCTTGAAAGTCCAGGAATTCTGTTCCACCCGGATCGCAAAGAAACTGCTGGAAATTTACGGGCACGCCGTGCTCGATCGCAGTCAGCCATGGAATACTTCGCGGTCCTGATTGCCTCGACAGCGGTGATCGCGGCGCTCGTGCTGGTCCTGTACCGGCGGCGGCGCGAGATCGGCATCGTGGTGGGTGTCGCCGCTCTCTACTATTGGACGCTCTACGGCGCGTGGTACATCGTCATCGACAAAACCGGAGGATTCAGCGGCAAAAACTATCATTATCTCGAGCAGAAGCTTTTTCCCATCGCGCTCGATTCCAACTACATGACCGCGCTGGTGCTTTATGCCGGCTTCATCATTGTGGCCGAGCTCACCATGATGGCCGGATTGTCGCGGCGGCCCCGGCGCGAGATCCCGCCGCTCACTCTGCGCCACGAGCCGATTCTGGCCATCGGCTTTCTGGCCGCGGCCGGGAGCATTTATATCATGGCCGGCAAGCTGGGGGCGGCGTGGACCTTGAACGTGTCGGCATACCATTACACCCGCACCGAGACGGGCGACTGGTTCACGCTACACCAGGTGCTGAACCGCGTGGCGCTGCTGCCGCCCTCGATCGGCCTGGCGACGCTGGCGGCGGGAACAAACTCGCGCTTTTTTGTGAGTGTGACGCGCCGCTACACGCTCGCCGCTTACCTGGCGCTATTCGCCCTGATGGGGACCTTCACCTTCATTCTGGGAAACAAAAACGAGATCCTCACCGCGCTTCTGACGGGATTCCTCACTTACATGGCGTCGGCGCGGCGGCCGCGGTTGGCAAGGGTCGCGCTGGTGGTCGGCGCGGGCATGTGGTTCCTGTACACCATCGACTATTTCCGCGGCGTGCCCATCTCCCGTCTGGCCGAGGTCGTCTCGAGCGACCTCGACGAAGCCACCGACGTCGGGGGATTCATCACCTCCAGCAATGAAGCCTATGGCGCGCACTTCTCCATGTACGGAGTGCTCGAAACCGCAACCGAGCCGCGCTTCGCCTACAGCATTTACAGCCTGGCCTGCTCCGTCGTACCGCGCATCTTATGGAAAGACCGACCGCGCGACATTTATCTCTATTACAGCGAGAGCGTCGGCGCCATTCAGAACCAGGGCTATTCGATCCATCACGCCACCGGATGGTACCTGAATTTCGGCTACGCCGGCGTAGGCATCGGCGCGGTCGTCCTCGGCCTGGTGTGGGCGTATTGCCTGAACGCGCACCAGAGGATCCGCGCGCGCAGCGGGCTGCTGTTCCGCGTTTTCGCGGTCATCGTGCCGTGGATGTTCGTGGCCAACCTGCCCTCGCTGGTGCGCACCGGACCGGAAGGTTATAAAGGCTTCGTCGTTGACGGGATTCTCACCCCCATGACTCCCCTGGCCTTCGCATGCCGGAAAAGAAAGCGGCGAATCGGACCCAGGGAGTGGGAGAAATTTGCGCCGCTCGGCGCACTAGATTTCCGTGAGGTTGACACAGGTGACCCCTTTGGTATCCGTGATCATTCCGTGCCGGAATGAGGCGCGGTTCATTGCCGTCTGTCTCGACTCGATCCTGGCGAGCGACTACCCTCGCTTCGAGGTGATCGTCGCCGACGGAATGAGCGCCGACGGAACGCGGGAAATCGTGGCGCGTTACGGGGAAGTCCAGATGATCGATAACCCGCGAAAGATCACGCCCGCCGGCCTGAATCTGGCGATCGGCGCCGCGCGCGGTGAAATCATTCTGCGCATGGACGCGCACGCGCGCGTCGCGCGGGACTACATCTCGGGCTGCGTCGCGGCCCTGGAGCGGACTGGCGCCGATAACGTCGGCGGAATCCGTATCGAGGTGGCGCGCGACCCGGGTTTTTTCGCCGCCGCGATCGTCGAGGCGATGACGCAACCCTTCGGCGTCGGCAACGCGCTCTATCGCACCATGGCCGACCGCGAGCAGTGGGTCGACACGGTGTTCGGCGGCTGCTGGCGGCGCGAAATCTTTTGCCGCATCGGCATGTTCCACGAGCGCCTGGCGCGCAGCCAGGATATCGAGTTCAATCAACGCCTGCGCCGCGCCGGAGGCCGAATCCTGCTCTCGCCCGCGCTGGTGACCTATTACTACACCCGCTCCTGGCTGCGCGACCTCATCCGCCATAACTTCGTCAACGGCGCCTGGTCGGTGCTGCCCTTCGCGCTCACTGGAGGAGGCATGCCGGTGCGCTGGCGCCACCTAGCGCCGCTGGCGATGGTCTCGACGGTGTGCGTTTGCGCGCTGGCGGGCTTTTACTGGCCCGCGGTCGCCTACGCGGCCGCGAACCTCTCCGCCTCGGCGTGGATCGCTGCGCGAAAAAAACGCTGGAACTACGTGCTGACTTTGCCGGTGGTCTTCGCCTCCCTGCATTTTTCCTATGGAACCGGCAGCCTGTGGGGTCTGGCGCGGATCGCGGCGATGAGCCTGGTGCGTTCGCGCGCGGTCCGGGAGCTGGATATGGAGGCAACGCGATGATCGCCGTGCAAGCGCGCTCCGTTGCGTTCTTCGATTATCGCCAGCTCTTCCTCCCCGAAGAGGAGGAGCTGACCGACATCTTCCGCGACGTAGGACGAAGAGGCGCGTTCATCCTGCAAGGCGACCTGGCGCGTTTCGAAGCGCACCTGGCCGAGTTTTTGGAGGCGCGCCGGGTGCTGGGGGTCGGAAACGCGACTGACGGACTGCTGATCGGGCTACGCGGAGCGGGAATCCGCCCGGGCGACGAGGTCATTTTCTGCTCCCACACCATGGTCGCCACCGCCGCCGCGATTCACTTCGCGGGCGCGGTGCCGGTCCCGGTCGACTGCCGGGCCGACCATCTGATCGACCCCGCCGCGGTCGAGGCGGCGATTACACCGCGCACCCGCGCCATCCTTCCGACTCAGTTGAACGGCCGCACCGCCGACATGGAAGCGCTGTCATCCCTGGCCGCTCGGCGCGGATTGATCGTGATCGAGGATGCTGCCCAGGCCCTCGGATCGAAGTTCAAAGGGCGCTCGGCGGGAACCTTCGGCGCGGCCGCGGCCATCAGCTTTTTTCCCGCGAAAGTCCTGGGCTGCCTGGGAGATGGCGGCGCGGTGGTCGCCGGCAACGATGTCACTTTCGAAAAAATGTGCCAGCTTCGCGATCACGGCCGCAGCTCCCAGGGCGAGATCGTGAGCTGGGGACTCAATTCGCGCCTGGACAATCTGCAAGCCGCGATTCTCGACCGGCGCCTCGCGCGCCTGACGGCTGCGATCGACCGCCGGCGCGCCATCGCGCGCCTGTTCCGCCAGGCTCTCGAGGATCTCCCCGAGCTGCTCCTGCCGCCCGGCCCAGACCACGACCCGGATCACTTCGATGTTTATCAGAACTATGAAATCGAAGCCGAGCGCCGCGACGCGCTGCGCGATCATCTCCAATCCCGCGGCATCGGCACGGCGATTCCGTGGGGCGGCAAGCTGGTGCATCAATGGGAGCGCCTCAATTTGCGCGCGTCTCTTCCCTTCACCGAAAAAATAATGACCCGCTCGCTGCTGCTGCCCATGAATACGGCGCTCGCCGACGCCGACGCCTCCTACGTCGCCGAGTGCGTTCGCGAGTTCTACCGATGACCACCCCCTGGCTCCGAAAACAATGGGCCGCGATGCTGCGCATCCGGCTCGCCGAGGAAGCCGTCGCGGCCATGGTCGAATCGGGCGAGGCGCGCTGTCCCTGTCATCTATATATCGGCCAGGAAGCTGTCGCGGTGGGCGTCTGCGCGGCGCTCGAAGCGGAAGACACGATCTGGGGCGGGCACCGTTCGCATGGCCACTACCTGGCAAAAGGCGGCTCGCTCGAAGCCATGTTCGCCGAGATTCTAGGACGCGCGGGCGGCTGCTCCTCCGGACGTGGAGGCTCGATGCACCTCCGCTCGCGAGAGAACGGAATTTTGGGAACCGTCCCCATTGTCGCGGCCACGGTCCCGCTCGCCGCCGGCGCAGCCATGGCCAACAAGCTGCGCGGGGAGCCCCGTGTCGCCGTCAGCTTCCTGGGCGACGGAACCATTGAGGAAGGATTGGTGCAGGAAACGCTCAATCTCGCCGCCCTGTATCGCCTTCCGGTGGTCTTCATCTGCGAAAACAATCTGTACGCCAGCCACATGCACTGGTCCGAGCGCCGGGTGCTCGATAACCTCGACCGCGCCGGCGATTTTCACGGCGTTCCGGGCGAGCGCGTCGATGGCAATGACGTAGCCAAGGTTTATCGCGCGGCCGCGCGTGCCATCGCCCGGGCGCGCGACGAGCAGGGGCCCTCCTGGATCGAGTGCCGCACCTTCCGCTGGCGAGGCCACGTCGGCGCGAGCTTCGACATGGACGTCGGCGTACGCCGCCGCCCTGAGCTCGTCGAATGGCTCGAGCGCGACCCCGTGCGGCGCGCCGAACGCGAACTCCGAGCGCGCGGCACCACCACCGATGTTTACGATCACGCCACAGAAATCGAGCGCGAGGTCAACGATGCGCTCGACTCCGCGCGACGACAGCCTCCACGCCCCGCCGACGCGACTTCCTCCGTTTACCAGGAGTCCGTGTGCGCACGCTGAGCTACGTGAGCGCCATCCGCGAGGCTCATGCCCAAGCGCTCGCCTCCGACCCCCGCGTCTTCCTCATCGGCCAGGGACTGTGGAGTCCCTGGTACGCCGGCGCGAGCCTCGAGGATCTCGACAAGGAATTCGGCCGCGAACGAGTCCTCGACAGCCCGGTCTCGGAAAACGCTGTCACCGGGTTGGCCGTCGGCGCCGCGCTCGCGGGAATGCGTCCCATCATCTTTCATCCGCGTATGGATTTCATGCTGCTCGCGATGGACCCGATCGTCAACCAGGCCGCCAACTGGTCATACCTGTTCGAGACCGGCGTCCCGCTGGTGATCCGCTCGGCCATCAATCGCGGCGGAGAGCAGGGCGCGCAGCACTCCCAGGCGCTGCACGCGATGTTCATGCACGTCCCGGGGCTCAAAATCGTCATGCCGTCCACGCCCTTCGACGCCAAAGGGCTGCTGCTCGCCGCGCTCGACGATCCCAACCCGGTGCTGTACATCGACGACCGCTGGCTGTATGCGCACACCGGCCCCGTTCCGGACACAATGTACCGCGTGCCCATCGGAGCGGGAGTCGTACGCCGCGCCGGCGCCGACGTGACCATCCTGGCGATCTCCTGGATGGCGGCGCAAGCGGCGATCGCGGCCGAGCGCCTGGAAGCCGAAGGCATTCGCGCCGAGCTGATCGACCTGCGTTCGCTCAAGCCCTGGGACGCGGAGCTGGCCGTCTCTAGCGCGCGAAAGACCGGTCGAGTGATCATCGCCGATGGAGGCTGGAAAACCGCGGGCGCCTCGGCCGAGATCGCCGCCACGGTTGCCGCCGAAGCTTTTGATCGCCTGCGCGCCCCCATCGAGCGCGTGACCCTCCCCGACGCGCCCGCGCCCGTCGCGCCAGCCGAGGAACGGGTCTATTACCCCGACGCCCAAACCATCTGCACCGCCGCGCGGAAGCTCATGGGCCGCAGAAGCCGGGAGGCCGCGGCATGAAGCGCGCGCTCGATTTCACGCTCGCGCTCATTGCGCTCGTTGCGCTCGCGGCGATGCTGCTCGTGATCGCCATTTTCGTCTGGATCTCCGATTTCCACGCGCCCTTCTACACCGGGCGCCGCATCGGCCGTTTCGGGCGCGAATTCAAAATGATCAAATTCCGCAGCATGCGCCCGGACGCCTGGAAGACCGGCGTCAACTCGACCGCCGGAAACGACGCGCGCATCACCCGCTTGGGAAAATTTCTGCGCCGCTTCAAACTGGACGAACTTCCCCAATTGGTCAACGTGCTCACCGGCGAAATGAGCCTGGTGGGCCCGCGCCCGCAGGTCCCTGACGACGCCGCACGGTACACACCCGAGGAGCGCCACATGCTCGATGTGCGCCCCGGCGTCACCGACCTCGCCTCCATCGTCTTCGCCGACGAAGGCGCCATTCTCGAAGGCGCTTCCGACCCCGATCTTCTCTACAACCAGATCATTCGTCCCTGGAAAAGCCGCCTCGCGCTGCTTTACATGCAGCGCCGCTCGGACGCGCTCGACCTGCGCATTCTCGTGTGGACCGCGCTCGCGCTGATTTCGCGGCGCCGCGCGCT
>DATJVN010000187.1:0-17806 GCA_035501755.1 Bryobacteraceae bacterium
GCTGGCGAATCTGGTGGCGCTGGCTGTCGAAAAATTCGATCTGGAGCGAGTGGAGCGTTATTCGAGGAAGCTGGTGGAGATCAACGCTGAGGCGACCATCGGATGGCAGGGATTGCTGGTGGTAGCGGTCGAGCGCAGGGATTACGAATCGGCGGCGGCTTACCTCGCGAGAGTCGAAAGCCGCAGCGCGATCAAAGACGAGTCCGCGATTCAATACCGGTTGAGCGGGAACCTGGCGGATCGCTTGCGGGCCGAGCTTCAGAGGGGCCGCAATGGCGCGCTTGCGCGTTCGCGTTGAGCTCGCCCGCAGCGGCGCCGGCGTGCCGCTGCACAAGCTGGCCAGCGTGGTGGAAGAAGCACGCAAGTTTTTCCTGATGCTCGCCGAGGACGTGAAAGTGGATCCCTCCCAAGGCGAGTGGCTGGGTTTCGATTTCGATCACGAAGCGCTGAACTTCACCGCGGAGTACGTGGGACCGGTGACGGCCGAGCAGGTGGTAGCGTTTAACGCGGCGTTCGACGGAACCACTTCACTGCGCCGCGCCACCATCGCGCAGTTCGCGCATATCACCGACGCGATCGAGGAAGACGAACTGATCGGCTTCGGGCTGTTCCAGGCAAGCGGCGCCGAGCCGGACGAATGGCGCTGTCTTTCGCGCCGCGACGCGCTGCGCATCACCGAGGAGATGCAGGTTTTGATCGGCGCGGCCGAAGAAGGCGGCTCACACCTGCGCGCGGTGACCGATTCCGGCTCGCAGCTGTTCCGCCGCGCGGCGCGCGAAAGCGAGGGCGACTTGGCGGAGCGGCTGGCGCGCGTCGAAAGCAAGGTGGACCAGCACTCGGCCATGATCGGCGATCTGCGCTCGCAGGCCGGCGCGACCGAGCAGAGCTTTCGAAATCTGCTGGGCGCGGTAGAAAATTTCTGCGACCAGGCCGCGCATCAGATCGAGCGCATCTCGCCCGCGGCGCTGCCCGCGCCGCCCTCCGCAAAAAAACGAATGCCCCGGTGGACCATCGCAGTCCTTGCGGGCGTGTTGGGGCTCGCGGCCATCGCGGTGAGCTGGCGATTGTGGCCCGCGCGACCGGCCGAAGCGGTGATCGCGAAATCGCCCGCGCCGGCCGTGGCTGCGCCCGCGCCGGCTCCGGCATCGCTTCCAGTTGAGCCGCCGCGGCCTGCGGCCATGCACATCGAGATCGGGGCAAGCGAGCCCGCCTGGATTTCGTTCACGGATGAAGACGGCCACAAGCTCGCGGTGGGATTGATCGAACCGGGGAAGGTGCGCACGGTGGAAACGGATCGCCCGGCGACGCTGCGGACCGGGAACGCGGGCGGGTTGATCGTGAAGCTGAACGGAAAACCGCTGGGCCCGATCGGGCCGCACGGCAAGGTGCGGGCGATCGCGTTCAAAGACGGCAGCTACACGATTTCGACCCCGGATTTGCCTGTGCTACACTGAACAAAGTATGGCGAAAGTGTGCGAAGTGTGCGGGCGCGGTCCGCAATTCGGGAACAAGATCAGCCACGCCCACAACGTGACCAAACGGCGCTGGAATGTGAACCTGCAAAGCGTCCGCGCGATGGTCAACGGCGCCGCCCGGCGCATGCGCGTGTGCACTGACTGCATCAAGAGCGGAAAAGTCCAGAAAGCCGCCTAATTGGCGGACGGCCGCTCGATGTAGTCGATCACGAAAACATCGACCGGGGCCTTTTTTCGAACCAACTTTAGTCCCATGCGTCCGAGGATCTCCGCAAGATCCGAACGCGATGGGTCGTCATCCGGCGACCAACCCTCGGTTTGAACCTGATACAGTCCCGTGAGCCCGCGACGCGCCGCGATCCGATGCCCCGCTTGGCGTTCGAACGTACTAAGCGGCGAGCGCTCTGGTGATTGACTTGCCGATCCGGGCGAGCTGGCGGCCTTTTAACGGAACGCTGGCGGGCCACGGCTCCTCGGCGCCCGTGAGCGCGAGCGCGCCTCCCAGCAGTGCGAGGTTCTTCATGAAATTGATCATCTGGTTCTGTTTCTCGCCGGGGTCTTCACTCGCCCAGAAGTTGTGCATCACCGGCGAAATGCTCACCAGAAACGCGGCGATCGCGGCCAGGCCGACCTTTGGCTTCAGACCCAGCAGCACGCTCGATCCGCCGATGAGCAGCATGATCCCGGTCAGTTCCACCGCGCGGTCCGGCAGGGGAACGCTTTTGGACCCGGCGTACTGCGCCATCTCGCGCTTGCTCGTCAGGTGATGAATGCCGCTGTAAAGGAAGAATCCGCCGAACAGGATGCGCCCGATCAGGTGAGTCGTTTTCATAACGAATGGATTCGGCGACGGCCGTCGCGTTTCGATTAAACGTTAAGAGCCGCCGCGAATGGACGCAAATTAACGCGAATCCACCGCAGGAATTTGCGTTCATTCGTTTATTCGCGGCCAATCGGTTAAAGGATTCGCAGCAGGTCGCGCGGGAATTCGACCAGCCATTCGCGCTGGTCCTGGCGGGCTTCATATTCCGCTCTCGAAACGTCCACATGAATTCCACCGGCGAATTCCAGGCGCACGCCCTCGGGCTTCTCGATCACGCGCTTCAGTTCCACCGGGATCTGATTCGCCGCGGGCCGGCCATTTCGGGCGCAGGCGCGAAGCTGCTCCGGACGCACGCAGAGCATCACGCGGTCCCCCCGCAGGTGCCCGGGGAAATACGGGCCGTCGAGCTCATATTCGCCGACCTGCACGCGGCTCGAATTTCTGCCAGGATCGAGCGCGCGAATCTCGGCCGCAAGCAGATTGAAGCGCCCCAGCAGCCGCGCCACATCCAGGTTCGCCGGTTGGTCCAGAATTTTTCGGGGCGCGCCGCTTTGCACGATGCGCCCCGCGCGCATCACCAGCATCTCCTCGCCGATCTCAAAACACTCATCGAGATCGTGCGTCACCAGAAGAATGGGCGTTTTGAAATCGGTGCGGACGCGCTCCAGGATCTCGTAGAACTCGCCGCGCAGGGGAGCATCGAGGCCTTGCGTCGGCTCGTCGAGCAGCAGCACGCGCGGGGATCCGATCAGCGCGCGCGCGATGGAGCAGCGCTGCCGCTGGCCCCCGGAAACTTCGTGCGGGCGGCGTCCGGCGGCGTCTTGAAGGCGGAAGCGCTCGATCATTTCGTTGACGCGGCGGTGCCGCTCCAGGCGCGGCCGCTGTTCCACGGCGAACTCCAGGTTCTGGCGCAGCGTCATATGGGGGAACAGCGCATAATTCTGGAAAACGTAACCGCAGTGGCGGCGCTGCGGAGGAAGATGCACGCCGGAGGCGGCATCGAACAGGATCTGATCGTCCAGCAGGACGCGGCCCTCATCGGGCCGCACGAATCCAGCGATGGAATCGAGAGTCAGGGTCTTGCCCGAACCGCTCGGGCCGAACAGAACCGTCACGCCGGGTTCGGCTTTGAACTCGACGTCGAGCGTGAAACCACCCGAATCGGGTTTGGCTGGAAATGTTTTGCGGACCCGGACATGAATCATCGCGATTTCAAGACCAACCGGTTGGCGAAGGTAAGGATCGCCAGGGCGATCGCGGAGATCACCAGCACCAGAACGCGTGCGACTGCTCCATTGTTCGATTCGACGGCGTCATAAATGGCGATCGCCATGGTCTGCGTGCTGCCGGGGATGTCGCCGGCGACCATGAGGGTCGCGCCGAAATCGCCCAGCGAGCGCGCGAAGGCGAGCGCTCCGGCGGCGAAGATCTGGCGGCGCACCAGCGGCGCGGTAACACGCCAGAACAGGCGCCACTCGGAAGCGCCCAGAGTGCGTGCGGCGCGCTCGTAGCTGCGGTCGACGCTTTCAAACGCCGCGCGCGCGGATTTCACCAACAGCGGAAAGGAATGCAGCAGCGCCGCCAGCACCGCGGCTTTCCAGGTGAACACCAGCGGCGATCCGAAAATCTCCTCCCACAGACGGCCGATGGGACTCGCGCGGCCGACCAGAACGAGCAGATAATATCCGAGCACGGTCGGAGGTAGCACCAGAGGGAGCGTAACCGCGGCGTCCAGCGCTTCTTTCCCGCGAAATTCGCGATTGGCCAGGATGTAGGCGATCCACAATCCGGCGGCGATGGCGATGGCGGTCGAAACCACGGCCACGCGGAGGCTGAGCCACAGCGGGAACCAGTCGATGTGCATCAGTTGGTTTATTGTACCGGCTCGAAACGGGCGGTGAAATGGCGCAGCGCTTTGGGCTCGCTCACGATTTTGAATCCGCGGAGTTTGTCTTTGCGCGCGTTCACCTCTAGAATCGCCTCGACTAAGTAATCGATGTGGCTCTGCGTGTACACGCGGCGCGGGATGGCCAGGCGCAGGAGCTCGTGGCGGGCGTGCTCGCCGAACATCACCGAGCCGATCTCCACGCTACGCACGCCCGCGTGCCGGTACAGCTCGACCGCCAGCGACTGGCCGGGAAATTCGTGGCGCGGGATGTGCGGCAGCATGCGGCCCGCGTCGATGTAGATCGCGTGTCCGCCTGGCGGCTCGACGATGGGCACGCCGTGATCGGCGATGTGGCGGCCGAGATAGCCGGTGGACGCGATGCGGTATTCGAGATAATCCGGATCGAGTACCTCCCCGAGCCCCACGGCGATGGCTTCCAGATCGCGCCCGGCGAGCCCTCCGTAAGTGGGAAAGCCTTCGGTCAGAATCAACAGCTCGGTCTCCTGTTGCGCCAGACGATCATCATTGGCGCACAGAAATCCGCCGATGTTGGCGAACGCGTCTTTTTTCGCCGAAAACGTGCAGCCGTCGGCGTAGGAAAACATTGCCTGGGCGACCTGTTTCGGCGTGAGGCGGTTGAATCCCGGCTCGCCCTGTTGAATGAACCAGACGTTTTCCGCGAAGCGGCACGCGTCGAGGTACAGCGGAATGTTGTGGCGCGTGGTAATCTCGCGCACCGCGCGGATATTGGCCATCGAGACGGGCTGGCCGCCGCCCGAATTGTTGGTCACCGTGACCATCACCAGCGGAATTTTTTGTGCGCCTTCGGTGGCAATCACGCGTTCCAGCGCCGTGACGTCCATATTCCCCTTGAACGGAATCCGCGCTTGCGTGTCGGCGGCCTCGGGTATAGGCAGATCGATGGCACGCGCGCCGGTGAACTCGATATTGGCGCGCGTGGTGTCGAAGTGCGTGTTGTTGGGAACGACGTCGCCGGGCTTGCACATCACGGTGAAGAGAATGCGCTCCGCCGCGCGGCCCTGGTGCGTGGGGATCACGTGCTTGAAGCCGGTGAGCTCGTCCACTACCTTCTTAAAGCGAAAAAAACTCTCGCTGCCGGCATAGGATTCGTCGCCGCGCATCATGGCGGCCCACTGGTTGGTGGACATGGCGCTGGTGCCCGAATCGGTCAGCAAGTCGATCAGGATTTCGGTGGCGTGCAGCTCAAACAGGTTGTATCCGGCGCGTTTCAGAAATTTTTCGCGCTCCTCGGGCGTGGTGCGGCGCAAAGGCTCCACGCTCTTGATCCGGAACGGCTCGATGATGGTTTTCATCCTCTTCATCTTATTAGCTACCCAACCACGCCTCGGGCGAGTAACATCACGCCGCCGGGGCAGTCCAACTCCGCGGAGGGTTGTTGCATGAAGAAGACAGGTCTTACGTTAATTCTGAGCGGCGCGTTGATGGCAATCGCTGCGGCTCCGGCCTTCGCTTACACGCCCCAGCGCGATCAGCGGCAGGCGAATGAACGCCATGAGTATCACTTCAAGCCCGAAAACAAGGCGGTGCTTCAAAAGCACATGCCCAATCGCAGTCACGTCGACTGGAACCATCGCGAGCATCTGGTCGCCGGCAATCGCCTGCCCTCGGGCTGGCATGCGCATATCCGTCCGGTGCCGGAAGCGGTAATCCGCGAACTGCCACCGATCCCCGCGGGGCTGGAGATCGGATATTACGACGGCTATTGCGTGGTCTACGATCCGAACACGCTCGAAATCGTCGAGGTGCTGGACTTGCAGTAAGCTCGGCGCCTGAGGTCGGTGGATCAGCGCGGCTCTTCGGAGTTTCCCGAGCGCAACGCCAGGCCGGAGGGCCGAATCAGGATTTCGCTGGAGGGGTGCCGGATCCACTCGGCGAAGTACAACGGAGGCACGCTTTTTATCTCAGAATCCTCGTGACCGGGATGTATACCGATCCCGCAGCACCGGTGCCCTGATCACGCGCGGCGACGCGGAGCTCCGTGGCGTGTTCCTCGATGGTTTCCGTTGCCGAGATCTTTAGACCGTCGCGTGTGGCACTCATGTGGGTTTGCGGCGAAAGACGGAACGTCAATGTCTGGCCGTAGCTTGCCACGTCGTTATCGTCGCGGCCGAGCTGCACGAATAAAACCTCCACTTGACCGTCCCAGCGGCCGTCCTTCTGCTCGAAACGCATGGCCGAAGTATCCAGCGTTAAATGCACCTTGAAGCGGCGCCCGCCGAGCGGGTCGAGCTGCACGGTAATTCCCAACTCACCCGATTCGATGGGCCGGCGGATCACCTCGCTCAATGCGACCGGCGCGGGCGCCGGCGCGGTTTCGGCCACCGCGAGATAGCCGCGGCGGTGACGCACCTCCACGCCGGCGCGACCGACCTTCACCTTGATCTCCCGAAACCTTCCGTCCCACTGATCGTGATCCGGGTAGTAGGCGAGCGTGTAGCTGAACCGGGAATCGTCGATCGCCTTGCGCACCGCGCCTTCGATATCGTTGGTGTGCGCGAATACGCGGCCGCCGGTTTCCTCGGCGAGCGTGTCCATGGTGCCCAGCTCAGCGATCGGCTGCATCTCGGGCATCGGAATCGTGTTCTGCAGCTGGGCCAGGCCCGGCTTGGGAGCGAGGCGTGCGTCGTAAGCTCCGCCGAGCGTTCCCAGAACGTGGGCGTCGACGGGATAAATGGCGACGTTTGCGTTACTGAGCGCGCGCGCTGCCATTTGCACTTCTCCATCGAAGGTGTCCTTTTCCGGCCTGGCTCCCATGATGCGCTTTTGAAGATAGCCGATGCTGATAGGAAAACTTCCCGAGACCCACACCAGGTTCTTGCGTCCGGGCATTCCGGCAAGGTGATTCGCGATCGCGACCAGAGCGCGCGAGGTAATCTCGACGCGTCCGATCATCTCCGTATCGGAAGCCTTTTGGTCGCCCTTGTTTTCAAACCAGTCCATTCCGGGATGGCCGGTGTTCGACTCTTCAAATGTGGTGATCGCGTTTTCCTGGCTCTGCACGGGATGGAACAGGTTGAGCGCGCGCACCAGCTCCGCGGGATCTTCGGTGAAATCGTGCAGGACGATGAGGTCGGTGGAAAGCCCGTAGAGGGCGATGCGGTCGTCGGGCCGGACGCCGTCGAGAAATTTCGCCACTCGCGCCCGGGCGAAGGCGGCTTCGCTGAGCCTGGTGTTGAGCCGGTCGAACAGAACCACGGTAGCGCTGCCAGCCGCCGGGAGTCGGTTGGCAAACGCCAGCTTGTCGCCCTGCGCTGCCGCGGGTTCCTGCCCCGGGGACTGTTCGCTAAAAAAAACGATTTTCTGACGGCGGCCCTGGTCGAAGACGGTGAAATCGTCCTGATTCAGACCGGTGATCGGGTCGCCGCGGTGGTCGGTGACAATCACGCTCACCTGAATCAGCCGCGTGGACGCGCGAAAGATCGGCGTCTGAGCGGCGAGGATCGTGCCCGCCGCGACGATGAGCAGCGTCCGCATGTTGCTGACCGGAGTGTACCATGCGTGCCGTATCTGAGCCTGCATGGTCGAAAAATTCCCAGGGCAAGTAAACCGCTTCCCAGCAGCAAGAACGCCGGAGGCTCGGGAACACTGGCGGTCTGGTCAAACTGGTTTTCCAAATCGGACAGGGAAAACGATTTGCCGGTTCCGCTCGTCTTGAAGGTAACGGTCACCGTGTCGAGGATCGTGACGTCGGAAACACCCCGCGCCGCCGATCCCAGAAAGAGGGTATCCGTCGAGGATTGGTTTCCCGCGGTGATGGAAGAGAACGCGAGGGTCTGATGATTCGAGCAAGTAGTGCTGAACGTCGTGGTTCCTGGACAGATCTGTTCGGTGAGCGTGCTGATTTTCGCGTCTTTGAATGCCAGGCCTCCGTAGCTGAACGTCGTGCCGGTGAGCAGCCATGGGCCACCCTCGGGCGAATGCACCGATGGATCTGTCTGCACCGAAAACTCGAGCTCGATGGTGTAGCTGCCAGCGTATTTTCCGTTCTCATCGGAAGCAGTCCAGGACCTCGTGAATTCTGCCCCGATCGCCTTCGTACCGGTCAAAGACTCATTGCTGTTCACTCCGAACAGATCGACGTTGCTGTCGTTGCTGATCGTGCCTGTTGCGTCGCCGGTTTCACTGCCGGTCACCGAGAGATTAAAGAATTCGAGATCGGTCTGCTCGCACCCGACGGGGTGGTTGCCGCCTGACGCGCTGTCGGAAATCACCGTGGCGACCGACGTTCCGGTGCTGGTGGGGCAGCTTGAGATCGATGCTGAGGCAACCCATGGAAACAGCGCGGCGGCAATCATGAACGTGCGGAAGAGTGCCGCCGTACCATTTCTGCGGGATCCCTCGCGCGTCTGTTTGTAAAAGCTGTTCACCAGTTGTTCGCGGTCCTTCGTTCGATTTTTGGATCCCCCGGCCATTCGGGCCGAAATCCCTTTGTTCTGAAAACAGAACAAATTCTTCTATGTCTCCCCGTTTTTCTACTAGAAAATTACCACATCTTTTCGATAAGTTAGGCAGATTCTGTTCTGAAAACAGAAAATGTACCTCGCAATGCACCCTTCCTAAACAGGAACTACCCGGTCTGCGCGATTTCGCGCCCGATGGGTTGTCTCCCAGGTTCATCCCCTCTTAAGAGGTCGTAAGTAAGAGCGTTGAGGCGCGATGTCCGCCTGGTGAGGGCTTGACGTTTTCGCCTTTTCTTCATATAATCGAACAAAAGGCGAAACATATGTCCACCTCCCTCTACATCGGAACCGCCGGATGGGCTTATCCGCACTGGAATGGAGTCGTGTTCCCGCGTGCTCATCCGGCGGGGCAGCATGCACTCGAAACGCTGGGCAGGATTTTTAGCGTGGCCGAGATCAACAGCTCTTTTTATCAGCCGCTCAAGCCGGAGGTCGCGAGGTTGTGGGTCAAGAAAGTAGACGGCAACCCGCGCTTTCGATTCACGGCGAAGCTGCATCAGAGGTTCACGCACGCCCGGATTCTCGAAGACATGGAGATCGCGCAGTTCAAGAACGGAATCCGGCCGTTGCACCAGGCCGGCAAGCTGGGGGCGCTGCTGATGCAGTTCCCCTGGTCATTCCGATTCACGGCGGAGAATCGCGAATTCCTGATCCGCCTGCGCCGGGCCTTCGGCGAGTTTCCGCTGGCGGCGGAGATGCGGCACAACAGTTGGATGGCGGAAGAGGCGGTGGGCACGTTTCTCGATTACCGCATCGGGTTCTGCAACATCGATCAGCCGGACTACACGCGCGCGATGCCGCCCACGGCATTTCTCACCTCGGACGTCGGGTACGTGCGGCTGCACGGGCGCAATCCGAAAAATTCGCTGGGCGCCTACGATCGCGAGGCGGCTCGGGGAAAGCAGCACGATTACCTTTATTCGGAGAGCGAGCTGGCGGGGTGGGCGGCCCGCGTGGAGCGCATCTCGCGGTTTGCCGAGGCGACCTTCGTGATCTTCAACAACGACGCGCAGGCCAAAAGCGTGGTCAACGCGCTCGAATTTCAGCAAATGATGACCGGCGTGCGCGCCCCTGCGCCGCAGGAGCTGAGACGCCGGTTTCCGGTGGAGCTGGAGCGATTCGGTCCGCACCGGGCCGAGCAGCAATACCTGTTCCCGGCCGCGTAGCGCGGCTGATTAAACCGCGGCCTCACGCCGGTGGCGGGCCGTACGCTCAACGAAAGCACAGCCTGAAGACCGCGCCTCAAACGGTGGCGATCGTCGTCTATCGCGGAGATCCGACCGCGTTGCCGACCAAGCCGACGTCTAGTTCACCCAGGGATTCAGCACCACTTTGACGCATTCGTCCTGCTTGTCACGGAACGTGCGATACGCTTGCGGCGCGTCCTGGAGGCGCAGGCGATGGGTGATCACGAACGTGCTGTCGATCTCGCCGCGCTCGATGCGCTCAAGCAGCGGGCGCAGATATTTCTGCACGTGCGTCTGGCCCGACTTGATGGTGAGTGCCTTGTTGACGATAGCGCCGAAGAGCACTTTGTCGACGAATCCGCCGTACACGCCCGGAACCGAGATGATGCCTCCACTGCGGCACGCCAGAATCGCCTGCCGAAGGACGAAGGCGCGATCGGTTTCAAGCATCAGGGCCTGCTTGGCGCGATCGTAGGCGTAGCCCGGCCCCGGCCAGTGCGCCTCCATGCCCACTGCGTCGATGCAGGCGTCCGGACCGATGCCGCCGGTCATTTCCATGAGCGTGTCGTAGACGTCCTCTCTCTCGTAGTTGATGGTGACGGCGCGGCCTTTGTCGCGAGCCATGCGCAGGCGATATTCGAAACGGTCGATGGCGACCACGCGCTCGGCGCCGAGCAGGTAGGCGCTCTCGATGGCGAACTGCCCCACCGGTCCGCAGCCCCACACCGCGATGGTATCGCCGCGGCGGATGTTGCAGTTTTCTGCGGCCATGTAGCCGGTGGGCAGAATGTCGGAAAGAAACAGCACCTGTTCATCCGGAATGCCCTCGGGAATCTTGATGGGGCCGACATCGGCGAACGGGACGCGCACATATTGCGCCCGGCCGCCGGCGAATCCGCCCAGCATGTGCGAGTATCCGAACAATCCGGCGGGCGAATGCCCCCACAGCTTCTCCGCCATCCAGGCGTTGGGGTTCGAATTTTCGCACATCGAATAAAGCTGGTTCTGGCAGGAAAAACAGTTTCCGCAGGCGATGGGAAACGGCACCACCACGCGGTCGCCGGCCTTCAGGTTGCGCACACCGCGGCCAGTTTCGACCACTTCGCCCATGAATTCGTGACCCAGGATGTCGCCTTCCTCCATGGTGGGGATGTAGCCGTCGTAAAGATGAATATCGGAGCCGCAAATGGCCGTCGAGGTGACTTTAATAATCGCGTCGCGGTGATTGAGGATTTTGGGATCGGGCACGTCCACCACGCGAACGTCCTCGGCGCCGAACCAGCAGTTGGCTTTCATTGCGCCGTCCTTTCCGCCATCCGGCCCGAGGGCTGCCCTTCTGTGGTGAGGATCTCGCCGGTCTCGATCATTCTTTTGAAATTGCGCAGATCGTCGTAAATCTGTTGCGACGGCTCTTCGCCGAACAATTTGGCGAAGGCCGCCCCGATCTCGCCGCCAGGCGCGCCGTAGTGAAGATTGACGTGAAGGATGGTGCCGCGGCCGCCGGGCGCGCGTTCGAAACGCACCAGGCCCGCATGGCGGATATCCGCGTCTTCAGCGGATCGCCAGGAGATGCACTCGTCGCGACGATCCTCGACGATCTCGGCGTCCCATTCGACGCGCATTCCCGCGCGAGCTTTCGCGCGCCAGTGCGAGCGACGGCCGGTGCCAGCCTCGACCGACTCGAGATGGCGCATGAAGCGGGGAAAATTTTGAAAATCGCGCCAGAAACGATAGCATTCCTCGGACGATTTGTTCACCGCGATGCTCTCTTTCACGCGGATCGGGCAGGATTGCTTGGTCCGCCTCGCACCGCAGACGATATCGAGGGCCGTGACGCCGGCGATGGCCGCGGTGGCAATCTCGGCGCGACTTTTTCGTGTGTGCGAGGAGTTGAGGGCCACTCCGAGCAGACTGAGATCGATCGCGTCGCCGGCCACGCGCGCCCACATCCAGCCGGCGGGCTGCCGCTGCACCAGAATTCCGACTCCGGCTGCAATCTCGCGCAGTCCCATGGAGCGCAGCAGGGGACGATGCCGGTCGCGCACGCCGATCAGCTTACTGAGCGTGCCGGGAATGGCGAGTTCGGCCGCGCCGAGTCCGATGCTGAACCATCCGAGCGCCTGGGTGAGCGGCCCCTGCCGCCGTCCGTTGCGCGCGTGTTCGTGCGTCTCGCGCGCCCGTCCCTGCTCGCGAGAATACTGTTCCACTTCTTGAACCGTCATCAAGAACACTTCCTTTCGACAAGAAGGTCGCGGGTAAGACGGCGAGGCTGAAGTTCAGTTGCAACTTGTACTGTTAACGATCGGCCGGATAACGCTTCGTTCCGTGGCAGGCTGCAACCTTATAACTTCCCGGTCTAGGCAAGCCAAACCGCGGCCTCACTGCCGCGCCTCATCAACCCTCGTGATGGGTTGAGGCGCGACAGTAATGAAGCGCGTTGGTCGAGTAAATAAAACGGAGCCGGTTGCCGACTGGGGCGAGCGGCTTCTTTTGCGCAAAGCCCTGGAAACCCTTACGCCAGTCCGGCCTTATATAACGCCACCAGCTTGGACCACGCGTGCTCGGCATCCGGTTTGTTGTAGATGGGATTTCCGTCCGGCCCCTTGGGCATGTCGGGAACGCACCAGCCGTGCTGCGCTTTGTAGACTTCGAACTCGGCTACCAGGCGATTTTCGGCCGCGATTTCGCGCAGCGGTTTCCACTTGTTGTCGCCTTGCTGCTTGGGATCATCGTTGGCCGAGATGGCGAAATACATCCGGCGCGCCTTGATTTTCGGCACCAGCAGATGCGGGCTGTTGGGCTTGTCGGTCACCAGGCTGCCGCCATGGAACGACCCTCCCGCTCCAATGCGATCGGGGACGGCCGCGCAGGTGCGCATCACCAGCGGACCGCCCATGCAATATCCCTGGGTACCGATCTTGCGGTTCTTGTTCACCTGCTTCTGCGCATCCAGGAACTCGACGTAGGCGACCGCGTCTCTTTCTATCGTGCCGTCCGGGCTGATCGACGCCGTCAACGGCGTCAGCTTGGCGCGGTCTTCCTGACTGGAAAAGCTGAATCCCGATGCATCTTCCCACATCGGCGCCTTGCGTACGCGGTAATACGGATTGGGCACCAGCACCGCATAACCCTCCGCCGCGATGCGCTTGCCGATGCCGCGCATGGATGGCCGCAGCCCGAACACGTCGGTCCAGATGATCACGCCGGCGTGAGATCCGCGCTCCGGATAGATGAATGCCGCGTCGCATGTCCCGTCCGGCGTTTTGATCTCGACATCTTTCTCGGTCACAGGCAAAATAGCTCCGGAAGCCGTTCCGGCCGCGGCCACGACGCCTGCGGCCACCGACGTCACAAAATCGCGCCGCCCCAGGTCGTCGTCCTGGCGCTGGTCATTTTTTTCGTCGATCATAGACACTCTCCTTTGGAAGAGTATACTCGGATGGTCGTCGAAAAGGAGAACTACAGCCCTTCGAGCTCCGGGCGCAGCGCCGCGAGGGCCAGCTCGAGGGTGGTCAGCACCTGGCGGACTTCGTCGAACTGGTGCGCGCGGCCGAGGCTTTCGAGCGTCCGCGCGGCTTCCATCGCCTGCTGCGCTCCGAACGTCGACACCGAACCCTTGAGCCCGTGCGCCGTGCGCTCCAGCGCCTGCGCATCGCTCCGCGCGATAGCGTCGCGCAAGTCCTCGAGCACCCGCGGGTAGTCCGCCAGGAACAGAGCGGCGACCTCGCGCAACAGCTCGGCGTCCCCGCCTACCCGCGCCAGCGCGACTTCGCGATCCAGATTCAGGGTTTCCCTCGTTTCGTCCATAGGGCGTTCGCCCGGCCTAACCTTCAGTATCGGCAGTTCCCGGCAGTTTATGATGGGAAGTTTGGATTCCGTTCCAGTGCCGTTCGAGGCCGGCTTTCTGCTGCACACGCCGGCGCGGCTCCACGACCGCACCCTGCTGGTGCTCGCGCTGCACGGGTACGGCTCGAATCCCGAGGCAATGCTTCGACTTACGCTTCCCGCCGTGGGCCAGGACTGCGTGATCGCGAGCCTGCGCGGTCCGAATCAGGCCTACGTTTCCGGGAAGCCGGGCATGGACGAGATCGCCTACAACTGGGGCACGCGCCCGCATGGCGATGTGAACATACGGCTGCATCATGCCATCCTGCGAGCGGTCGCCGCGGAGCTGCGCGGGCGCTTTTCGATCCCCGCGCGGCGCACGATCCTGATGGGATTTTCGCAGCCGGTGGGCCTGAATTACCGCTTCATCGGGACCTTCCCCGACCAGGCGGGTGGCGTGATCGCGATCTGTGGGGGCGTCCCCAAGGACTGGGAGGAAGACAAGTACGCGCGCGTGGACGCACCGATTCTGCACATCTCCCGCTCGGAAGACGAGTTTTTCCCCACCTCAGTCGCCGCTGGTTTCCCTGACCGCTTGCGCCGGCACGCGGCTCATCTCGAGTTCCACATGCTTGCGGGGGGCCATCGTTTCCCGTCGAAGGCTGGTCCGCTGATCGAAGACTGGCTGGCGCGCTGGTTCGGATCAAAAACGAAGCCGGCGCCAGCGCCCGCGTGATATCCTGACCAAAGAGAGGAGTCCGAAGCCACCCTAGCTCAGTTGGTAGAGCGGCTGATTCGTAATCAGCAGGTCTCCGGTTCAAGCCCGGAGGGTGGCTCCACTAAAAACACAGAGGTTATTCCCCAAACCTTAATCGTTGGGGTGGTACTGTGGGTGGTACTCCGTAGCGTCTTTCCGCGAACACACCGGGCTCGACGTATTGCCGTTCCATCATGGACCGCTTTCCAAAAAGATTTCTGGCAGGCAACTTCGGGTGATCGACTATGGAAGATTTCGTTCTAAAGAGGTGTCAGTTCAATCAAAGGTTTCAGGGTGATTCGGAGTTGTTTCCGGGCCACGCCCGCTCTGGGCCTGCCAGCCCGACCGTAACCAACGTGGTGCTGCCCGAACCACCCACTTGACGGCGGGCTCCGATGAGGGCAACGTCTATAGCCGCCGCCTTATTCATCTTCCCGACGCCCAGGTTTCCATTTGGCTCGCTTTGGACGGCCGTCCTCGCGAGTGCGGTGCCCAGCTGGTGCCACCGGCAAATAGCGGTCTTGGCCGTCGCCCGGGTCGGCTGTATGCTTCCGTGCCGCTAAATGCACGCCTGGAACCGGAAGCTAGACACGAGCCAAGAAACGGTCTTGGCCATGGTTAACCTCCGTGAGGAAGAATCCTCAGTATCAGGATAGCCCAGCGCGGAGCCCGAATGCGCTGCGCGGTAGTCCGCTAAATTTGTGTCCCTAGATTGGTGGCACCATCTAACTCGGACGGTCAATTTGACCCAGGAAAAAGCGGCGACTGGACCGGGAATTGCGGCCTTGCTGTGTGCCGCGACCCGCCATACTCTACGATTGTGGTTAGGATAGCCTCCCCGATTCTCGTGGCTTCTGATTCCGGAAGACAGGTTAAGCACCACTCCGCGCACATGCTCTGCCAGAGCACTTTCCCGGTTACCGCGAGCCGATCAGCCGCCAGTTTCACCCATTCGTGATGATCGCTAACGACCATCGCGCCAGCACAGGCATCCGCTACGTTAGAGGGGGATCTGCCGAGGCGCGCAGCTAAGCCACCCATACCGTAGACCGCCAATGCCTCAAAAACGACCCGTTCTGGTGCGTCGCCGCCAGGCAGAAGAACACACCCCTCAGCGGCGTCCTGGTCGCCGTCGAGAAACACGATTGTCGGTCTTGGGAACCGCCTCTCTTTAGCCATGAGTCCGAGAATCCGTCCCGCGTTTGCCGCGCCGTACGCAACGGGCTCGAAGGAAAGAATCAGATCGCACTGATTCGATCTCGCTACGATTTCGTTTATCATCACGGCAGCTTGGTCATCTTCGACGTAGACGTCAGCCTCAGGGTAAATCTGCTCATCCATCTTTGTCATCGCGAAAGCTGGGCTGATGCCCACGACGATCCGTTTCTGTTTGTCGCTCTCCATCAAATAAACGCGCCCCTCGGGTGGCAGCTCATCCAGCACGTACGGCGAGTGTGTGGTCAAAACGCATTGCAACTCCAGGCGGCGGCACAGAGTCGCAATGTCGCGAATCAATCGGCGTTGCGTTCGAGGATGAAGGGAAGTTTCGATTTCATCGATTAGAAGAATCGAGTACCTGGGGACCTTCCGCGCCAGCAATTCCGCGAGGACCGTTTCGCCAGCGCCGCCGTGGAACCCAGAGTACGCGTCTCCATCGCGCATGAGCACCGGGACCTTTCGCGTCGTGTCCCATTCCGTCATCGACAACTTACCAAGCTCATAGTCGCGGCCCATGATGCAGGAAAATCTCTCCATCGTGTCCGGGTCGAACACCTCGAACGTGGTTTCCTTGTTCTCCTTTTTTGCAATTCTTGCGAAGCCGACCCTTGCCGCAATCGGCTGAATGCGCCGGAGATCAATGTACTGGACATCGCGCTCGCGACGCTCGTCGTTTCCGCGCCAGCGCTCTGTCAGTTTTCGTACGCTAGTGGTGAACGATCCAGAAGTCGCGCCTTCTCTAATGGTCACCCTGATCTCGGCGTTCCGCACCTGCTCCCATGGGGTATCCGGGAAAAAATCCGAGGCAAAGTATTCACTCTTGTACGACGCAGCGATGGCCTGGAGAACAGTGCTCTTGCCCATCCCGTTTTCGCCAGTCAGCGCGGTTATAGGGAATGGAAACTCCAACCGCTGCTTTACCCATCCCCTTACGCCGTCGATCTCCAACCATTCCAGTCGCTTAGGCCATCCCTGACCGCTTTTCCATCGATTCTCAAGCAGGCGCATTTCTTTAGAAAGAGGCATCTCAACGGTTCCTTAAGGCTTAGACAACCGGCTTTTATGGCCGCGATCAGCCATCAAGACCGGCCCTAGCGCACCTTAATAATCTCATACACATTACTAACTGTCAAGTTTACCGGTTCAAATGGTGAAACAAACCGTTTTTGCTTGACCATGGTGCGGATCTGCTGCATAATTGCTTATGAAAGAAAAAGCCCCGATCAGCGCGCTAACGCTACTCGAAGGCAACAGCGTTTCGAGCGTGGAGCGCGTTACTGGCGTCCATCGCGGCACGATTTCTTAAGCTGCTGGTACTCGCCGGTCAAAAGTGCGAGCAGGTCATGGCGCAGAGGATTGTCAACGTCCAGGTCCGCGACGTGGAATGCGATGAACTATGGAGTTTCATCGGCAAGAAACAGAAACGCGTGCGGCCCGAAGACGATCAGAACCTCGGCGATTGCTACGTCTTCGTCGGGATCGAGCGGCACTCGAAGCTGGTTTTGAACATCGCGATGGGCAAGCGGGATCAGGTCACCACAGACACGTTCGTCGAAGGCATCCGCCACGCGACGGCGCACGTCCAATTCCAAATCACCACGGACGGCTTCGCCCCGTACAAGAGCGCGGTCACCACAACGCTTCACGACCGGCTCAGCGGGTTCGCACAACTCATCAAGGTCTATCGGGCGGCGAGCGACGGCGAAGCGCGCTACAGTCCCGCTGAAGTCAAGTCCGTGGAGGTGGTCCCCGTTATGGGTCAACCTGGTCCAGATCGCATTTGCACAAGTATCGTGGAACGCCAGAACCTCAGCGTGCGGATAGGCACGCGCCGGTTTACACGCCTAACGAACGGCTTTAGCAAGAAGTGAAAGAACCACTGGGCTGCTGTCGCCTGCTGGTTCGCGTCCTACAACTTTTGCCGCGTCCACAAATCACTGCGCGTTACGCCTGCTATGGCCGCTGGAATTGCTGATCACGTTTGGAGCGTACGCGAGCTACTAGAAGCAGCCTAGTACTCGCTGTGAAAAGTCCGCGGAGATCGCGGATTGTAGGGCGTGGCGATCAAGCTTCGATTTCTCGATAAATAGTCCCACGCCTCGTCTGAGATCATGTACGTTCCCTTAACTCC
>DATJVN010000188.1:0-48704 GCA_035501755.1 Bryobacteraceae bacterium
ACATTTTCTGATCAACCGCTTCGGCCGCCAGCTTTATCTGACATTCTTCAAATCCTACACGGAGAAAGTGTGGGGCGTCCCATGCAGCGAAATCAGCGCCGAATGGGGCGCGCAGCGGATCAAAGGATTGTCGATTTACAAAGCCGTGCTGCATATGCTCAAAAAAATGCGCGGCTCGCCGAAAGGGATCAGCCAGAAGAACACGGAAACCTCGCTGATCGAAAAATTCCTGTATCCGAAGTATGGGCCGGGCCAGCTTTGGGACACGGTCGCCGAATCGGTGACGAAGATGGGAGGCTCGATCTACACCGGCTGGTCGGTGGACAAGCTGACGACCGCCAGCGGGCGCGTCACCGGAGTCGAGGCCGTGGACGAAAACGGAAACAGGCGCAGCTTTCGCGCGGACTACATCTTTTCGACCATGCCCATTAAGGAGCTGGCGCGCAGCCTGGACGCGAACGTGCCTGACAACGTGCGCCAGGTGAGCGACCGCCTGATTTACCGCGACTTCATCACGGTCGGGATGTTGCTCAAGAAGATGCGCATCGGCAATGAGGAGGGCGGCCTCAAGGACAACTGGATTTACGTGCAGGAGCCGGACGTGCTCGTTGGCCGCATCCAGATTTTCAACAACTGGAGTCCCTACATGGTGGCCGATCCGAAAACTACCTGGGTCGGCCTGGAATATTTCTGCAACGATACCGACGAGCTCTGGCGCCGTCCGGACACGGCGATGGTGGACCTCGCCGCGGAGGAGATGGAGCGCATCGGAATGATCTCGCGCTCCGACGTGCTGGACGCGACGGTGATCCGAGTGCCCAAGACGTATCCCGCGTATTTCGGCGCCTACGATCGCTTCAGCGAGATTCGCGAATATTTCGACACATTCGACAATTTATTCCTGGTGGGCCGCAACGGCATGCACAAATACAACAACCAGGATCATTCCATGCTGACGGCGATGACCGCTGTCGACAACATCGCGGCCGGACGAACCGACAAATCCAACATATGGTCGGTAAACACCGAGCAGGATTACCACGAATCCAAGGAAGCGGAAGCGGCCAAGGCTTAGCTTTTCCGGCGAGCGATGTTTCTCGAATACAATCGAAGCATCGAATGGATAACCGGGCCATTGCACGGCTGCTGTCTGAAACCGCGGACCTGATGGAGATCGCGGAGGAAGATTCGTTCCGCATCCGCTCCTATCGCAACGCGGCGGGGGTGATCGAATCGCATCCCGAGCAGATTTCCGCGATCCTCAAGGACCCGCAGCGGAAGGTGACCGACATCGCGGGAATCGGCAAGGGGATCGCCGCGGTGTTGGCGGAAATCGAGGAGCGCGGGAGTTTCGAACGGCGCGACGTGCTGCTCGAAAAATATCCGGCGGGAGCGCTGGACCTGCTCAAAATTCAAGGGCTGGGTCCCAAGAGCATCCGTACGCTGTTCGAGACCTATCGCTGCGCGACCATCGACGACCTGGAGCGTTTGTGCCGCGACCAGAAACTGCGCGAGCTTCCCCGCATGGGCGCCAAGCTCGAAGAAAAAGTGCTGCGGTCGATCGCCAATTACCGGCAACGCGCGGGAAGGTTCCTGTTGAGTTTCGCGCAGGGCGTGGCCGACGAGCTGGTGGGCTATCTAAGCAGCGTCGGCGATCGCATCACGCCGGCCGGAAGCCTGCGGCGCGGGCGGGAAACGGTGGGCGACCTGGACCTGCTGGTCACCGGTCCGGGCGCGGCGCAGTCGCTCGAAAAATTCGTCGCGCACCCCAAGGTTCAGGAAGTGTTGGGCAGAGGCGCGAATAAGGCGAGCGTCCATTATGGGCACGAGGGCATTCAGGTGGACCTGCGCGCGCTCGCCGAGGAGAGCTACGGCGCCGCGCTGCAATATTTCACCGGCAGCAAGGACCATAACGTTTCCCTGCGCCAGCGCGCGCAGCGCATGGGACTGACGCTCAGCGAATATTCGCTGGCCCGCATCGACAATAATGAGCGCGTGGCCGGGGCGACGGAAGAGGAAATTTACGGGGCGCTGGGGCTCGCCTGGATTCCGCCGGAGCTGCGCGAAAATTGCGGCGAGATCGAGGCCGCGGCGGAAGGCAGGCTGCCCAAGCTGATCGAGCCCGGCGACATCCGCGGCGATCTGCACATGCACACCACCGAGACCGACGGCCGCGCGACGCTCGAAGAGATGGCCGAAGCGGCGCGCGCGCGGGGCTACGAGTACATCGCAATTACGGATCACTCCAAGGCGCTGGCGATGGCCAACGGCCTGGACGAGAAACGCGCGGTCGCGTTCGCGCACCAGGTGCGGGAGATGAAGCATCTTGGAGTCCGGGTGTTTTCGGGCCTCGAATGCGACATCCGCCGCGACGGCTCGATGGATCTGGCCAACGATGCGCTGGCCGAGCTCGATTTCGTGATCGCCAGCGTCCACAGCTACATGAACCTCGAGTACGCGGAGATGACCGACCGGCTGATGCGCGCGCTCGAATGCCCCTCTGTTCGCGCGCTGGGACACCCCACCGGAAGAATGCTTTTGCAGCGCGAGCCGTTTCCCTTCGATTTCGACCTGGTGGCGGCCGAAGCCGCGCGGCGCAATGTGTACCTGGAAATCAACGCGAGCCCCGAACGGCTGGATCTGGGTCCGGCAATGATCCGCGCGGCGAAATCCAAAGGGAGCAAGTTCGTGATCAACACCGACGCGCATCATCCCAAGCATCTCCTGAACATGAGCTATGGCGTCCGCATGGCGCGGCGCGGGTGGCTCGAACCGGGAGACGTGCTCAACACGCGTTCTCTATCCGAGTTCGAAAAAGCGATCCATCCGAAATGAAACTTATCTCTTCCACCGAAGTCAGCAAGACTCCGATCTTCACCGTGACGTTCGACCATGCGGTGGATCCGAGCGGATTCGAGATCAAGCGCGCCAT
Source organism: Bryobacteraceae bacterium (assembly GCA_035501755.1). Taxonomy (GTDB): domain Bacteria; phylum Acidobacteriota; class Terriglobia; order Bryobacterales; family Bryobacteraceae; genus Palsa-187. Next base: position 2,933 of record DATJVN010000188.1, read on the forward strand.
AGTGCAGCACGGAGGTTCGGCGGTGATGCTGCCGGTCGACACGCGCGGGCGCATTTTGCTGGTGCGCCAGTACCGTTTGCCTGCGCGGCAGTATCTGTGGGAACTGCCGGCCGGGCGCGTGGACCCGGGAGAGACGCTGCTCAAAGCCGCCAAGCGGGAGCTGGTCGAAGAGACCGGATATCGCGCGAAGCGGTGGCGCAAAATCGCGGAATTTTTTCCCAGCCCCGGGTTCTTAGCGGAGAAGATGACCATCTTCGTAGCCACTGGACTCACCGCCGGCGAATCCACGCCTATGGAAGACGAGCGCATCGAAACGCGCTGGTTCTCCCAAGCCGAGATCGGCGAATGGATCCGCACGGGCCGGATCAAGGACGCCAAGACGATGATCGGCTACTATCGCTATCGCGAGCTGACGCGCAGAAAATCGAGCATGGCCTGAAGAGCGATGCCGCGATGGCTGACGTGCATCTTCTGCTCGTCGGTGGCTTCGCCGAAGGTACAGCCGAACGGCGGATAGAAAAATAACGGATCGTAACCGAAGCCGTGCTCGCCGCGCGGCGCATCTAGAATGCGGCCCTCGACCGCGCCGCGAAAGGTTTTTTCGATGCGGCCGTCGCGGGCGAGCGCGATGGAGCACACAAATCGCGCTGAGCGGTTTTCGACGCCGCGCAGGCGCTCGAGCAGCAGCGCGTTATTGCGCTCGTCGGTCGCGTCTGGACCTGCGAAACGCGCCGAATGCACTCCGGGCGCGCCGCCGAGCGCGTCCACTTCGAGTCCCGAATCGTCGGCGAAGACCCAGCCGCGCGCGAACCGCGAATAATATTCCGTCTTGGCGCGCGCGGTTTCTTCGAACGTCGCGCCATGCTCCTCAGGCGGCGGCGCGTCCACGGGACAAATCTCGAAATCCGGCGCGGCGAGCTGAAACTCGCGCAGCTTGCCGCGATTGGAGGTTCCGCAGTGCAGGATCACGCGGTTTCGAGACGCTTCTGGATGGCGACCAGCTCCTCGATGCCGCACCGCGCCAGCGCGATCAGCGACGACATCTGCGCATCGTCGAAAGGCGTCTTTTCCGCGGTCGCCTGAAACTCGACGAAGCGGCCCGCGCCGGTCATGACCACGTTCATATCCACCTCGGCCTGGGAGTCTTCCTGATAGCACAAGTCGAGCATCGGCGTTCCCCCGACGATGCCCACACTGGTGGCCGCGACGAAATCGCGGATGGGTGTTTTCTTGAGCGTGCCGAAGCTCACCAGCTGGCGAATGGCCGCGGACATGGCGATGAAGGCTCCGGTGATGGCGGCGGTGCGCGTGCCGCCGTCGGCCTGGAGCACGTCGCAATCGAGGATGACGCTGCGCTCGCCGAGCAACTGAAGATCGACCACCGAGCGCAGCGACCGTCCGATGAGCCGCTGGATCTCCATCGTCCGTCCCGAGGCGCGGCCCTTGGAGACCTCGCGCGGAGTGCGCGTCGCGGTCGCGCGCGGGAGCATGGAGTACTCCGCGGTGACCCATCCCTTTCCGGAGCCGCGCAGAAATCCGGGGACGCTTTCCTCAATTGTCGCCGCGCACAACACGCGCGTGTTGCCGACTTCGATCAACGCCGAGCCTTCCGCCGTGAGCAGATAAGCCGTGGTAACTTCGACCGGCCGCATTTGACCGGGTTCCCGTCCGTCGATTCGCATTTTTTTATTTTGACGATTTCAACACTTCATACAGCAATAAGAACAGCAGCGTAAACGCCGCGACGATCAAAAGCGCGCAGGGGATCAGGCCTCTGTTGGAGCGCACGGAGCGGGCGCGTCGTGTTCCGGCAGGCTTGAATCGCGCCATCTCAGCTTCCCGCCCTCGTTTCGGTCCGATTCCCCTCGCGCTTCAGGCACGTGGCGGCCTGCTGAAAGAACTCATCTAGCGCGGCGAGCGTCGCAGGTTCCAGGTCGCGCAGCGTGATCGACACCACGCTACGGCCGCGCTCGGCCAGCGCCATCTGCGTTGCCAGGAACTGCGCGGCGTGATAATCGGCAGGCTCGTCCGGCGGGGCGTAGAGAATGGTGGAAAAACATTTTCCGCATCCGATGATCATCTCGTGATAGGAGTGATTCATGGCCGGCCCTTCGTACACGTCCACGGGCATTTTCAGGGCGGCGCGAAACAGGCGCTCCGCCGCGCGGTCGAGCACCGCGCGCAGCGCCCGTCCGCGGGGCGCGTAACGCGTGTCGCCGAAAAACGTGAGCTCACCGTACTCCACCCGGCCGCTTTCCATCAATCCGCGCAGCAGCGACGCATACATGGCCGGAGCGGGCGGCGAATCGGCGTTTTCAAGATAATCCCAGCGCAGCGCAACGCGTCCGCGCCACATCGCGCAACGCGATGAATCCTGCTGCCGGCGCCACTCCTTCGTGTTCGCGATCCCCCCGGCGCGCTGCGATTCGGCGTGCAGTTTTCCGGCGATGGACTTGTACAGCTCGACATTCGGCTGCGTGACGAAATTCAGATTGCGCAGCCACGCCAGCCCGAACACGCAGTAATGGATGAACTGCATGTAACTCGAAAGCGCGGCGGCCGGCGCCAGCGTCAGCGTCGCCATGGGATAACCCGCGCGGCGGATCACCGCGGCTTTTTCAAACGGCTCGCCCTTGAACTGCACTGCGAAAAAGACGCGATCCTGGCGGGAATCTTTCGGCGGCCGGTAATTTTTCATGCGCACCCGCTCGCCGATGACGATCTTCACCGCGAGTTTGCCCGATTTGCCGAGGCTTTCTTCGAAATCCTGCTTGGTCCAGATTCCGGCGCCGTCCCAGGCGCGCGGCAAAAGCAACGTGACTTTGTTGCGCCCGGCCATTCCTTGCACGTGCAGGAATGACGCGAGCCGCCACGCGCCGGCGACATCGGCGGGGGAAAGCATCGCGCCGCGGATCCAGTGTTCCAGGTCGACGCCGGCGAGCGCCAGCGGATACAGGCTGCCGCGCGTGAGCGGACCGCTGTGGCGCCCCGCGGTAGTGTTGCCGTCGTCCAGTTGAAGCGCGATGCGCCGATACCCGCGAGCCGACGCGAAGCGGTCGAGCAGCGATCCGGTCAGCGTCATGTAGGCGATGTTGGCGCGCGAATCCAGGCGCGCGGCGTCGTATGCGACGGCGATCCTCTCCAGGTTCAACACCGGCTCGTACGAGGTCATGCCCATCGCCATAGCGACCACCAGCGTCCGCTTCCACGCTTCGCGCGCCGTAAGCTTGCCGCGCTTGCGGACGTCGTCGAGAATCGCGGCGAGCTTCGCCGGATCGGTGGAATCGAGTACGTACAGCCGCGGTCCGCGGCGCAGCAGGCCGGCGGCCTGATACATCGACTTGTCCTCGGCCGAGCCGCCCATCCCCGCCCAGATCACGAATTTCAGCGGAACGCGATGCGTTTCGTGAATACCGGCGCGAATTTCGGCGACTTCGCGCGCGACCGTCTCCGGCCACTCCGGGTGATGCTCGGCCTGCCAGGCGAGGTTGAACACGCCGTAGCCGTTCTTCACCACGCGCCGCCGGTCGATCTCCATGCCGATGGGGATCAGCGCTCCGCGCGTGGGATCGAGAGCCTTCAAACCTTTTCTGCGCACGCGCGAATCGAGGGCTTTCAAACGCTCCAGAACAGAGGCGTCCCCGAAGCGGCGGAAGACGGATTCAGATTCGGGTTGATCGTGGTGGAGAGCAAGCAGCAATCTTCTAGGTTTAGCACAACCGCTATAATCGTCTCTTGGCTGGCCTGATTCGATCTCCCCGAATCGATCCGCGCTACTCCTGTTTCAAGCTGGTGATCCGCCGCTCGCGCATTCATCGCTACGGAGTGTACGCGAACCAGGCGATTCCAAAAAATCGCAAGGTGATCGAATACACCGGCGATCGCATCGGACGGGCGGAAACCCGGAGGCGCGATCGCGGGGAGCACACCTATCTGTTTGCGCTCGACCGGTATTGGACGCTCGACGGCTCGGTCGGCGGCAGCGGCGCCGAAATCATCAATCATAGCTGCGACCCGAACCTGGTCAGCCGTGTGCTGCGCGGTCACGTGTTGTACATGAGTGTGCGGCCGATCGCCAGGGGCGAGGAGCTGACCGTCGATTACAACTTCGGCCGGGGCGTGAAGAAGCGCTGCGCGTGCGGGGCCAAAAGCTGCCGCGGCATCATTTGAACGTCTAATTCTGATTCTGTTTCTTCACCGCTGGTTTGCTGTCCGCGGGCTTGGCATCCGCTGGCTTGTCGGGCTGCTCCTTAAGCTGATCGTCCGGGATCGGATCGGCGTCGCCGAAGGTGATGGTCGCTTCCGCGCCGAACTTGCGATACAGGCGGAAATCGGCTTCATTCTTGACCACCGCCTGGGTATCGGTCGAGTCCAGCTGGAAGTGGAAGGGCAGCGTGAACATCTCATCGCCCACTTTGGTCGGCTCGTAATCGAGCGTGATGCCGACGCTCTTGATCGGATAATCCGCCGGGATGCCGACGCAATCCATCTTAATGCGCATCACAGCCTTGGTGTCGTGATCGGCGTAGATCAGGCCCTTGTACGCCGAGGTGTACTCGCGCTTGGATTCGCCGTGATACATGCTGTAGCCGGCAGTCTGCGGAACGCTGAATCCGAAAACGTACATGCGCTTGCCGCGCAGCGTGGCCCAGTGGTCCCAGTTGAACTCCGTCCCGGTTTCGGGGTCGAAGATGTGCGCCAGCATAGTTCCGAACTCGCCATTGGAAACGGCGCCGCCGAGCTGCTCGTGCTTCATGTTGGCCACCGACTGATTGTTGACCATCACCACCTTGTAGCTCTCCTTGTGATCGAAAAACGTGAGCTCCTCGCGAATGACGTCGGCGTAGGGAAGGTATCGGGTGCTGGTGGGCGAAATCCGGCGCCGCGTGGTCTGCACGCAGACGTAGTTGGGCAGGCTCTTGGTGTAGTTCAGTGCATACTCGCGAACGGCGGCGAGCACGGCCTGTTGCTCGGCCGGGTCAGGCGGAGGCGGCAGATGCACCACGGGCGCCGCTGCGGGCGGCGGAGGAGCCGGCAAACCCGCCGACTCTTCGCTCATCTTGCGCAGCGCCCGGACCGTCATGGGACCCGCGCCCTGGCCTTGCAGATCCTCCACCACACGATCCTCAAGGCGCTCGCTGAGTTTGATTCTCTTGAGCAGAAACTCGGCGGTCTGGTGATCGTCGCCCTTCATCTGAATTTGCGACTGGACAAAAGTAACCACCTGGGCGACGGTCATCGCGCGCTGGGCGTAAGCACAGGCCGCGGCGAACAGGAGCAGAAGGAACGGTCGAAATTTCCGCGACATCATTCCCATTTTGCCACTGGCGGAGTACTTCGGCGGCTATAACGACTTGAGCGCTCGTTCCGCGGCGACCACCCCACGATATTGCGCCTCTTCGAAAATCGAAAATCCGCTGAGATCGGAGTTGGCGTAGTAGATCGATCCGTTTTCCGCTGCGAACCGGCGCCGGACTTGCGAGCCGAGAAAGCCGGGAACCGGCCGCGCCATCGCGTGTCCGATGCGCATCACGTCGATGCGCGACACGCGGGAGCGAATATCCGGATGCGCGCGCGAAAGATCGTTCAGAATCGCTTCGCGCCAGTACAGCCAGTCGTTTTCGAGCAGCATGGCGCGCATCTGGGCCGGCGGCTTCCCGGCGAAGGACCAATAATACGTCCACACCGAACGCTCGATGAACGTCTTCAGGCTCATGTGCGTCGCGTCGACATAGCCGAGCGCGGGCGAATCGTAGATCACGTTGTCCCAGGCGACGTCTTCGGGCACGCGCTCAATGGTCAGGTTCGCGGTGAGCCACGGAGAATAGACGAAATCTTGTGCGCGAGTCGCGCCTTCGATGATGTAGGGAGCAAGAAACGTGGGCGCGGCGAAAATCACGCGTTCCGCGGCATATTCGACACGCTCGGTCTTGACGCGCAGCCGGCGCCCGTCGCGCGTGATCGCATACACCGGCGAATTGGCTCGCAGGAAGGGCTGCAGCCCCTCGATCAGCCGCCGCGCAATCCATCCGTTGCCCTCCGGCCACACCAGCGGACCTTTTTCCTCGTTCGGACGCGATGCGAAGTAGTGAACTCCGGCCCACGCGGAGGTTTCCCGCGCGAGTGCGCCGAAATCGTCGCGGCAGCAATAGTTGATGTACCAGTCGAGATACGGCGACGTGAATTTATTTTCGGCGAGCCACTCCTGCATCGAAATCCGATCGAGCTCCGATGCCTTCTCGCCGCGCTCCATGGGGATGGTGAACTCGCCGGAGGCGCGGAATTCGGCCATGCGATCGTGAAAGCGGCGGTAATCGGCGCGGTCGAGAGCGGTGGCCGCGATTTCCGGTTCGATTCCTTCCTGCCAGCCCCCGTGCAGGTATAAGCGCTCCTGAGGCGAAAAGCACAACCTGCGCTCGTCCCAGGAGCCATCGCGCAGCACGCCCAGCTCTTCGAACAGCTCGCGCACCAGCGTCGCTCCCTCATCAGGCACAGGCACGTAGTGCGCGGCCCACGGATACGCGGTGACCTCGTTTTCGCCCCAGCGCGAGTTGCCTCCTGCCTGCGACTCCATTTCAAGCAGCACGAAATCGCGAAACCCGCGCTTCTGAAGCCGCCACGCCGCGCTCAGTCCAGCCATGCCGCCGCCCACGATCACGATCGGAAATTTTTCAATGCGCGAGGGTGCGCCGAATTGAGCGTGATCACGAATGCGATGGCCGGTGGGGAACGAGTCGTTGACGAACCCGCCGGCAATGCGCGGTTCCGATTTGGCGGTGAGCCCGACCAGCGCGGCGGAGAGAAATTTCCTTCGCGAGAGCGCCGAACGCGAATCGTTATTTGCGTTCATTCGCGTGCGTTCGCGGCTAATCCATCATTTCGGCTGAAACGAAAAACTCGAAATTCCAATTTCGTCGTTGCCCTGAATCAGGAATCCGAACGGGCCCGCAGTGAAGTTGCGTCCCGGCTCGGCGAACGAATCGAGCACCACCCACTGCCCTTCCTCGTTCTTGATCCGGTGCACGCAATGCTCCGGCGTGATCTCGATCTGAATCGTGAAGGCTTTCTGATCCTCCAGGCCGTGCTGCGTCTTGGCGCGCTCCAGTTTCTTGCCCTTCTCCACCACTTCCGCCCAGAAGGTCTTGTGATCGATCTCGTACAGCAGGTAATTTTTCGAGTCGACGTACTGCACGGCCCAGCGAATCCGGCCGCCGTGAAAAATCCCGCCGCCGTGCACCAGCTCCACAGTGAACGTGTACACGCCCTTGGGGCCGAGTTTGTACGGGACGAACCCCCCGCCCTTGTGCGTCCACACGTCGCCGTCTTTTTTCCACGCCTCCGGATCGGCGAAGCCGGTGATGTCGCCCGCTTTGAGCACCGGCGCGGTCGCCGCCTTGGCCAGAGCGATTTGCAGCGTGCGCGTGTCGCCCGCGTTGAGCTGAACGCGGTCCACGCGGTCCGAGTAGCCCGGCGCCCTTCCGAACAGGATATAGCTGCCCGGCGGAAGCTCGACCTGGTCGCCCTTGAGCTCATGCACCTGCGACTCATCCGACCTGCGATAGGTCACCGCAGCGTCGGCGGGCGAACGCGTCACGTGGATGGTCGCGTTGCGCGGCGCGGCGCTGGCGAGCACCATGTCCGGTCCCGACATGCTGATCGCGGCTCCGGCTTTGAACGTTTTCTTAAACACCTTGGCGACGAACTGGTCGCGCCGCATCTCGACGGTATGATCGCCGGGCGCCACATTCTGATAGATGAAATTCCCGTCGGCGCCGGTCTTTCCCACCACGGTCTGATCGACCAGCACGTCAGCCCCCGGCGTCGCGCCCTGAATTTGCAGCGTGGCCACCTGCGGGATTGCTTTCATCTTGAATTCCAGGCGAACCTCGGAGCCTTTCTTCACTTCCGCGGTCTGCTCTGGCGCCGCCTCGAATCCATCCTTTGCCACGCGCACGGTCACGTTGCCGATGGTCTGAATCCGGACCTGGCCCTTCTGCGTTCGCCGACGCCACTCCTTGTTGTTGACGAAAACGTGAACGTCGTCCTCGCCGGTCGAAACGATCAGCGTTCCGATATTCAGATCGGACTTGAGAAACGCGGTGAGCATCGGCGCGGGGCCGAAGCTTTCCTTCATGGTTTTTTGATCGCTGCCCTCGCCCACCACGATCTCGTCCACGCCGGGCTGAAATCCCTGCAGATCGACGCCCGCCGGACCGGCGTCGCTTTGCGGCTGTCCATTCAGCGCCAGCTTTAAAGGACCGTTGTTGGTCACGATGCGCGCCTGGCTTCCCAGGCTCGACACCAGGACCGCGGCCAGGTTCTTCGCGGTTACGGCTCCGCTGATCACGGGAGGTTTCGCCGGCGTGATCTCGAAGGAGAAGGTCGCCTCGCCGCTCTTTGCGTGGAGCTTGATGGTATGCGCGCCCGGCGCGATGTTGTCGAGGACGAACTGGCCCTCCTGGAGCTCAGCCGGCGGCTGATCGTCGATAGCGACGGTTCCCGATTCGAGATCCGTGAGAATGCGCACGCTCTGCGCCTGGGGATTGAGCGCGAGATTCACGCTGCCGGGCTGCCCCGCCGTCACGTTCAGTTCACTGGTGGCGGCATCGTAGCCGTCCAGAAACGCGGTCACCTGGTACGATCCCGGCGCAAGCGACAACTGGCACGGCGACGTGCACTTTTGTTCGCCGTTGACGCGTACCGACGCGTTGGGAGGCGTGGTTGCGACATCGACAGACACGTTCGCGGCCGCCAGCTCTTTCTGTCTTTCGATGGCGTTGTGTTTCCGCGCGGCGTTCACCAGCAGCGCGATCAGCACGATGCTGACCACCGCTCCTATCAGCGCGCCGAGCAGCAGCGGACGGCGCCAGTTCATCGGTCCTCGCGGCGGCTGCGACGGCGGACGCGCGGGAGGCTGTGCCGGCGGCTGCGGCGGTCCGGCGGGCCGATATTGCTGCTGGATCGGCGGTGGACCCGGCGGCGCACTATACATCGGAGGAGGCGGCGCCGTACCAGGACCTGGCGCCGGCGTCACGATCGCTGTCGTGGCCGGCACGGCTTTCGGATTCGGAATCACCGGCGCGCGCGGAATCGGCGGCGGAGCGGTTGGTCTGGGCGGCGGGGCCGCTGGGGCGCTCGCCGGCGGCTGCGCCACCGTCACTCCGGTCCCGGCCTGCTTCAGCTTGTTCCCGCGATTCACCAGGTGCTGCTTGATGTCGCCCACCACCAGTTGCACCTCGAAGTCGCCCGGATATTCTTTGGCGATCTCGTCCAGCCGGTAGTAAATCGGTTTCAACGCTTCCAGAGCGTCCACCCGCTCGACCTGCTGGTCCAGGCTTTTCAACTCGTCCAATGGATTCAGGTTCTCGGCGCCCACCCTTGTTATCCTACACTACGCCCATGACCGTATTAAATCAGGGGATTGCCCCTTTTTCGGGCGAATACATTACTAATGACCGTCGCGCTTGACGCCACACCCTTAACTGTCGCCACCGGCGGAATCCGGCGCTACACCCAGGAACTCGCCCGCGCCCTCGCTCAGCGCTTCTCCGAGGACCAATACTGGCTGCTTTCCGATCGCCCGTTTCCGGCGCCGGAGCATCCGCCCGAAAACCTGCGCGTCGGCGACCCTCCGCGTACCGCCGCGACTCGCAAATGGTGGCTGTGGGGATTGCAACACGAAATGATGCGCCGCCACGTGGAAGTGTTTCACGGCACCGATTTTTCTGTCCCCTATCTTCCGATTCGCCCCAGCGTGATGACCGTACACGATCTTTCGCCGTGGCTCGATCCTACATGGCAGACGCGGTCCGAGCGCGTGCGCCGGCGAACTCCTCTGCTTTTGCGCGCCGGATTGGCCAGCATGGTGATCACTCCCAGCGAAGCGGTGCGCCGCGCGGCGATCGACCGCTTTCATTTCGCCGCTGATCGCGTCGTGGCAATACCGCTCGCTGCTTCGGAACATTTTCAGCCGGCGATGGTCCGGCGCGAAAATGTTTTTTTGTTTGTCGGAACCATCGAGCCGCGCAAAAACGTTGCCCGCCTGATCGAAGCCTGGCGCGAAGTCCGCAAATGCCGGGATGTCGATCTCAGCCTTGCCGGCCGCGTTCGCGACGATTTCCCGCCCATCGCGCCGGAAGCGGGATTGCGCGTCCTCGGCGCAGTTCCCGATCAGTCTCTGCCGACCCTGTTTTCCTCAGCGCTCGCCGTCGTGTACCCGTCACTATACGAAGGTTTCGGATTGCCCGTGCTCGAAGCCATGCAGTGCGGCGCGCTGGTGGTGACCTCGCGCGATCCCGCGATCCTGGAAGTTTCAGGCGACGCAGCCCTGCACGTCGATGCCGAAGATACACGTGCGCTCGCGCAAACGCTCGGCGAGATCGCCGAGGCTCCCGAAAAATTCGAGGATTTTCGCCGCCGCGCGATCGAGCGCGCGCGATCCTTTTCCTGGCGCCGCACAGCCGAGCGCACCCGGGAGGTGTATGCCGAAGCCCGGCGCATCTTCCGCAAATAGCGCGCTATTTCTTTCGCCCGAAGCGCCCGCCGCCGGCGCGGGCGGCGGAGGCCTGCGCTCCGCGTGCCTGCTCGAATACTTGCGCGCGCACTACGATGTCGAGCTCGCCGCCTTCACTCTCCCGCATCATTCGAAATCGATTCCCGCGCGTGTCGTTCGCAACGCCTGGCGATTCCTCCGCGGCGTTCCACCGCTGTTCGACCGCTATTCCGGTTTCGAAGCGCAGCTTGAAAAATTTTTCGATCGGCGATATCGCGTGGCCATCGTCGAACACTTCTGGTGCGCCTCCTACGCTCGCGCGCTGCGCCCGCATTGCGACCGGATGGTGCTCGATCTGCACAACATCGAAAGCGAGCTCGCGCGCACGCATGCGAGCGCGACCCGCGGGCTCACCGCTCTCGCCGGACGCCGTTTCGCCCGCGCCTACGAGCGCCTGGAGCGCCGCTGGATTCCCGAATTCGACCTCGTCCTGGTCGCCTCCGACGACGATCGCAAACGCGTGAATCATCCTGACGTCCACGTTTTCCCTAACGCGCTTCCCGAAATCGCGCGCCCGCAGGTTCCCGAATCAGACGCAATCGCGTTCAGCGGAAATCTCGAATACCATCCCAACATCGAGGCCGTCCGCTGGTTCCGCAAACACGTCTGGCCGCGCGTGCGCGACGTCACCGAATGGCGCCTGATCGGACGCAATCCGGAAGCCGTGGCGAAGATCGTTGCCGGCGACGATCGCATCCGCCTCGTCGGCCCCGTCGACGATGCAGTCACCGAGCTCGCCCGCGCCAAAATCGCCATCGTTCCCTTGCTTTCCGGCAGCGGAACGCGATTCAAGATTCTCGAAGCGTGGGCCGCCGCGCGTCCCGTAGTTTCCACTCCCATCGGCGCGGAGGGTCTGGGCGCGCGTCCGGACGAGCATCTGCTCATCGCCGGCGATCCTGAAAAATTCGCCGCCGCAATTGTGCGCTTGCTCAACGACGCGCCACTGCGCCGCAAGCTGGGCGATGCCGGGCGCGCTCTCTATCTCGACCGCTTCACCTGGCCCGCAGCGTGGCGCGCGCTCGACGAGTTGCTATGATGTCCGGGAATGCCTACCTTCAAAGCGCTTCTCGCCACGCAGACTGACGGAAAATTTGCCGCGTCCATTCAGGAAATCGACCGCTCCGCGCTGCCCCCAGGCGAGGTTCTCATTCGCGTCGCCTATTCGAGCCTTAATTACAAGGACGGTCTCGCGGTCACGGGGCGGCCCGGCGTCATTCGCAAATTCCCAATGGTGCCCGGCGTCGATCTGGCGGGAACCGTGGAAGAATCCAGTTCGCCCGCGTTCCATGCTGGCGATCCCGTCGTCGTCACCGGCTGCGGAACGTCGGAGGTCTATTGGGGCGGCTATGCGCAGTACGCGCGGCTGGACGCGCAGTTCATCGTCCCGCTTCCGCACGGCATGACACTCGCGCAATCCATGGGCGTGGGCACCGCGGGCTTCACCGCGATGCAATCCGTCATGGCTCTCGAAGATCACGGACTCAAGCCCGGCGAAAAACCGGTGCTGGTGACCGGAGCGGCCGGCGGCGTGGGCAGCGTTGCAGTGGCGATTCTTTCAAAACTCGGCTACAAAGTCGCCGCGTCCACCGGACGGCCGCAACTGGCGGATTACCTGCACTCTCTCGGCGCCACGGAAATCGTCGAGCGCGCCTCGCTCACCGGCACGCCCAAGCGTCCGCTCGATACGCCGCGCTGGTCCGCCGCCATCGACAGCGTGGGTGGTGAAACGCTCGCGAATCTGCTCACTGCGATCGATATTCACGGCAGCGTCGCTTCCTGCGGCCTCGCCGGCGGCTCTCCTCTTTCGACCACGGTGTTCCCGTTCATCCTCCGCGGCGTGAATCTCCTGGGAATCGATTCGGTGCGCGTGTCCAACCAGCGCCGCCGCCAGATCTGGTCGCGAGTCGCGACCGATCTTCCGCTGAACCTGCTCGATCAGGCCATGGTCATCGCGCCGCTCGATAAAGTCGTCGCGCTCGGCGAGCAGATCCTCGCCGGCAAAACACGCGGCCGCGTGGTGGTCGACGTCAACGCCTGAAATTTATTTCTTGATCGCGACCGTCACCACCGAAGGGTGAATCTGGATGCTGTCGATATCGTAGTCGAGGTCGAACGGCTCATCGATCTTCGCGTCGGGATACAGCGGCAGAAAAAACGTCTTGATCAGGAAATCCAGCACCGTTCCGTTCGCCACCGCATCGGAAATCTGCACCTGCACCAGGTGCACGATACATCGCCCTCCCGCCGAGTCCAGCCGTACCATCACCGACAGCGGCCGCTCGCCTTCGAGCAGGCGCGCCATCAGCCAGTTGGTCTCCTTGCCCTTGGCCTGGCGCATCTTGAGAAAGTCGACGATCGCATAGCCCGTCGCGGTTCCTTCGCCGAGCTGCACGCGCTCGTCGCGCATCCCTTCCGGCACCACTTGCGGCACTTTCACCCGCGCCCACGCGTTGATCTCTTCCGAAGTGAATCGCACCACCGATCCGCGCGGCACCTTTCGCGCCTCGATCTCGTCCAGGTTGTGCTCGACGCGCTCATACCCCGCGTTCTGCGCGTGGAGCGTGAAAGCGGCAAGCGCGAGTCCGGCGATTCGCCTCATGCCCCGCTCAGTGCGCCTGCGCCGCGTGTTCGATTTCCCCGAGCTGTTTCCGCACCTCGTCGGCCTGTTTCCCCTGTGGTTCCATCGTCAGGTACGCGCGCAGGAACTCGGCCGCTTCGGCGTATTTTCCCTTCTGCGCCAGAATGAACCCCAGCGTGTAATTCGCCCGCGCATCGCGATGCGCCGTATCGAGCTTCACTGACTCGCGCGCGCTTTTTTCCGCCGCATCCAGATGATTTAGTCGTAAATTCGCCACCGCGTTCAGATAATACGCCTCGGGATAATCGAACGGATCGAGGTGCAATATGCGATCCGTCAGGTCCGCGCACTCCTGCCATTTTTCAGCCCGATATGCGAAAACGTACAGCCGCTCGTAGGGGCGCAGATATTTCGGATCGGCCGCGATCGAATGGCTATAGGCGTCGCTTGCCTGGTCCGGGTGCTGGCGCTGTTCGTAAATTGTGCCCAATTCGAACCACGCCGCCGCGAATTTCGGATAAATTGCCACCGATTTTTCCAACTCTTTCTGCGCCTCGTCCAGCTTTTTCTTGCCCGCCGCTTCGATTCCTTTGTCGTACGCTTTCCGCGCGTTCTTGGGCGCCAGCGCCGTGGTCGCGCTGATGGTCAATCCCTCCACGTTCGACTCGCGGTGAAGAAAAATCGTTCCGACATTGGGATTATCGAGATCGCGCCGGTTCCCCAGCGGAATCGTGTCCGAACGATAACCCGGCAGAACCGCCCGAAGATCGCAGTTCGCCAGTTGCGCGGAAGTGGGAACGCGCCCCATGCCCGGAGTGATGGTGCTTTGGGTCGGAGGCTCGCTCGCATCCGGCATGGCGGTCTGGTCCTGTCCGAGCGAGATCGAAAAATTTCCTCTCGGATCGGTGAACCCCTCCGAATGCGCGACGCCGGAGCACACCCGCTCGATGCGCACGGGTTCCTCGAGCGATCCAGCACCCGCGATCTGCACCTTGCCCATCAGCGCCACCGGCCTGGAATTGTCCCAGGGAGCGCCCGTAGTCCTGCCCGGATTCACGGGCAACCCGGTATCATTATCAACACCCGCCCCGGTCATCGGCCTGGGGTCTTGCGCCTGCAACATCGCCATCGCCGCAATCGCGAGTAACGGGAACTGCATCGGTTTCATCTGCCCAGATTATACCCGCTGCGCGCCGCGCGGATTGACAGCATCACACCGAAACATGGAAATTGAATGCATATGAGATTTTGTTTGCCGGTTGTCGCCGCGTTGATCCTCTGCGCGTGCTCCGACAACACCACCGAGACCAAGAAAGCTCCGCCGCCGCCGCCCCAGCCGCTCACCGGACGCCAGGCGTTCCAGCAGACCTACCCGCAGGCGCACATCTGGGCCACCGATTGCCAGCCCTTGCGCATTCGCAGCTTCAATCTGCCCGACCCCAAGTCGGTTGATGGAAAAGCCGGCGCGTGGGAAATTATGTATGTGTCGCAATCCCGCGCCATGCAGCGCACCTTTAGCTGGTCCGCCGTCGAATCCGAGGGGAATCTTCACAAGGGAGTTTACGGAGCGCTGGAACAACCCTGGCACGGCCCCACCGGACAAGCCATGCCGTTCCTGGTTCAGGCGCTGAAAATCGACACTCCGCAGGCGCTCGAAACCGCCATCAAGAACAGCGCCGAGTTTCTCAACAAGAATCCCAACCCTCCGCAAGTGAACTTCATCCTCGAGTACACTCCGCGCTACGCCGACCCCGCCTGGCGGGTCTTCTGGGGCCAGTCGATCTCCGCTGCCGATTGGTCCGTGTTCATCGACGCGAGCACGGGAGCTTATCTTGGGCGCTAACAAATTGCGATCAGCCGGCGTCTAAGCCTACATGCTGGCCGATCTGAACAATGACCTGCGTTACGCGGTGCGGGGTCTCGTCCGCAATCCCGGCTTCGCCCTCGCCGCGATCCTGACCCTGGCGCTCGGGATCGGTTCAGTCACCTCGATCTTCAGCGTCGCCGACGCGGTCCTGCTGCGGCCGCTGCCCTATCCGCACCAGGATCGCCTCGTGATGGTCTACGATCAGCTGACCAAATTGCGGCTGGATCGCCTTCCGCCGAACTTGCACACGGTCACCCCCTACAGCAAATCCGGCGTGTTCGAAAGAACGGGCGAATTTCGTCCCTACGACACAACCGTGACCGGAGCCGGCGAAGCCACGCGCGTGATCGCCGACGCCGTCAGCGCCAGCCTAATGCCCATGCTCGGAGTCGCACCCGCGATCGGCCGGGGGTTCACAGACGCAGAAAACCAACCGGGCCATGGAAACGTCGCGATTCTCAGCCATGAATTTTTCACGGAACATTTGGGAGGCGACCCGAATGTTCTGCGCCGCGCAATCACTCTGGACGGCTCTCCTTACACGATCATCGGCGTCATGCCGCCGCGCTTCGAATTCACCCAGATCGATGAGCGGACCGACATCTGGACTCCGCTCCAGCTCGCCGACAGGCCGGACTGGGGCACCTTCCGATTCAGCATGATCGCGCGCCTCAAGCCGGGCGTGTCGATCAATCAGGCGCAAGCCGCGCTCGATCCCATCGCGAAACACCTCGACCAGGATGAGCACCTGTACCACGGCCCCAACGGCGAGGACCCTGGTTATCGCGTAAAAGTGATCTCACTCCATGAAGACCTGCTGGGGAAATTTCGCCCCGCGACCCTCCTGCTGCTCGCCGCCGTCGCGGCCCTCTTGTTGATCGCTCTGGTGAACGTCTCGAACCTCCTGCTCGCCCGCACCGTCTCTCGTGAAAAAGAATTCGCCGTCCGCCGCGCCATTGGAGCCACTCAAGCCCGTCTCGCACGTCAATGGATCGCGGAAGCCGCCGTGCTCGCCATAATTGGCGGATCGCTCGGCGCCATCGCTTCGTACTGGGGCGTGCGAGCGCTGGTCGCTCTCAGCCCTGCCGGACTGCCCGCCGTCACGCGAGTCTCCGTCGATGCCCGCGCTCTCGCCTTGACCCTCGCCATCGCAGCGCTCGTTTCGCTCCTGTTCGGTCTTACGCCGCTATTGAGCCCGTCGAATCTGCGCACGCATCGAAAGAAGCGCACCGCTCCGGCGCTGATCGCTGGCGACCATGCTCCTGGTCAGCGCATCGCTTCTTCTGAAAAGCTTCACCGCGCTGCGCCACATGGACAAGGGTTTTCGATCCGATCACCTGCTGACCATGCAACTCGAGCTGCCCCAGTCCCGCTATCCCGACGCGCGCCAGCGTATCGCCTTCTTCGCGGATCTTCACGACCGCCTATCGGCTCTGCCGGGCGTCGTCTCCATCGGCCTGGTGCGTCTTCTCCCGATTCTCGGCAATACGCCGCAGAGCCGCGGCGGGAGTCCCTTCAGCATTGAAGGACGTCCGTGGAATCCGAACAGCGCCGTCCCGCAGATCGCCCACACCCCCTCCGCCGATCCCGACTATTTCCGCACCATGCGCATCCCGCTGCTCGCCGGCCGCGTGTTCACCAATGCCGACACGGCCTCCTCGCCGCCCGTCGCAGTGATCAACGAAACTCTGGCGCGAACGTTCTTTCCGCAGGGCGCCCTCGGCGAGCACATCATGCTCGGCGCCCCGCACGACGTCTTTCCATGGCTGACGATTGTCGGCATCGTCGGCGATGTACAGGACGCCGGGCTTGATGCGCCACACGTCCCGCAATTCTACACCGCGCTCGCGCAGGAAGCGCCGCCGTTCATCGCCATCGTGCTGCGCACCACCGGCGACCCTGAACAGATGGCCCACGCCGCCGTCGCCGCGGTCCAGTCCATCGATCGCGACCGTCCCGTCTACTACGTCGAAAGCATGGAGCAGCGCATTGCAGCCACCACCAGCGAGCCGCGATTTGAAACCGTGATCGTCGCCTTCTTCGCCCTCGCCGCGCTGTTCCTCGCCGCCATCGGCATCTTCGGCGTCGTCGCCCACTTCACCGCGCAGCGCACCCGGGAAATCGGCATCCGCATGGCGCTCGGCGCCGATCACGCACGCGTCGTCCGCCATGTCATGCGGAGCGGCCTTCGCCCCGTCCTCCTCGGCGCGATCCTCGGCATCGCCGGCGCGCTCGCCGCCGGAAAACTGCTCGCGGCGTTGCTGTTTCACGTCAATCCCTCCGATCCTGCGACCTTTTTGATGGCGAGCGCCGTGCTTCTCGCCGTCGCCCTTGTGGCCTGTCTGATCCCCGCGCGCCGCGCTACTCAAATCGACCCGGCCCGCGCGCTTGGATCGGAATAACCGCCTGCTATAGTGAAAAAAGATGTCCCTCACCCCAACGACTCCCGCGCCGACCGGATTTGACGAATCCGCCCTGGTCGCCAGGGCCAAAGCGGGCGACGCGCAGGCATTCACGGACCTGGTGAACCAGTACGAGCGTAAGATCTACCGGCTCGCCAAACACATCACCCAAAACGACGAGGACGCCGAGGACGTCCTCCAGGAAGCTTTCCTCAAAGCCTACGAGCATCTGGGCAATTTCCAGGGCAACTCCAAGTTCTATACCTGGATCGTCCGCATCGCCGTCAACGAAGCTCTCATGAAGCTGCGCAAGCGCAAGGGCGATCGGACGGTTCCGCTCGACGAGCCGGTCGACACGGGCGAAGAAATGGTGACCCGCGAGATCGCCGTCTGGGACGACAACCCCGAGCAGCGCTACTCGCGCGAAGAGATCCAGGACATTCTCGACCAGGCGGTCGAGGGTTTAAAACCCGATTTTCGCACCGTTTTCATTCTTCGCGACATCGAAGAATTGAGTACCGAGGAGACCGCTGAGGCGCTCGGGATTTCGGTTCCTGCGGTGAAAAGCAGACTGTTAAGGGCCCGCTTGGCGCTGCGGGAGAAGCTCACGCGGCAATTCAAGCGGAAAGGGGAAGACGTCTTTGCTTACTTGTAAACAGTTCCTTCAGGAACTGAACGATTACCTGGATCCGAACGGCGATCCGGAAATGAAGCGGCGGCTGCAGTCGCATGTCACCGAGTGCCCCAATTGTTTCGTGATCGTCGACACCACCAAAAAGACCCTCCAGATTTACAAAGGTTGCGAGCCGCAGCAGATTCCCGAAGATGTCAAGAGCCGGCTGCTGAAAGCTCTCGATCGAAAAATAGCCGCCCGCAAAGGCGAACCCGCCTGAGCAACCGCGTTTTCATTCGCTCGTCGTCGCCGTAAACTCTTCGGTGCGCGCCGGGCACAACCCCCCAACAAACTCGCACCTCCCGCACTTCTCGCTCACCCGCATCGGAAATTCCAGCCGATCCTGCGCCTGACGAAACGCCTCCACCGCCGCCCGAGCCTGGGCCAATTCGCTCGCGCTCAACCCGGCTTCCACCGCGCGATCGGCTCGCAAATAGTACAACACCGCGCGATCCGGCAATCGCCCCGCGTAACGCTCCAGCGCCAGCGCGTACAACCGCAACTGCAACGCGTACTGCCCGGTGCGCGATTGGTCGCGATCGGTCTTGTAATCCACGAGCACCAGCTCGCCCGATTCCTCGAACCACAGATCGATTTGCCCGCGCAGGATTACGTCGTCGACGTGCAGCATAAAATCGAACTCCCGTTCCACGCGATCCGCTCGCGCCGCGCGCAGCCCCAATTCGCTTGCTTCAAACCGTGCCGCGAGCGCCTGCGCCTCGGCCGCGTCGATCGTCTCGCCCGCCAGAATCCGATGAACCGCCAGCCCCGTCTCGATTCCCCCGTCGCCGCCCGTAACCTGCCGTTCCGCCAACGTCGACAAAAAGTACCGCCGCGGGCACGCCTGAAACGCCGCGATCGCCGTCACCGCGACCGTCGCATCGTACTGCCCCGTAATCGACGGCCGATCGTACAGCTTTTCCGCGGCCGAATCCAATCTCATCGCGATCGATGAAGCCGGTTCCGGCGACCTTGCGGTCGCGACGGTGACCGGCACAGCCTCAGCCATCTTCACCCACACCGATGCACCCTTGCGTTCTGCGTGCGACAGAATCAGCCGATCCTCGGCGCGCGTCATCGCGACGTACAGCAGCCGGTTCTCCTCTTCTTCCTCCTTGCGCTTCGCCTCTTCGACGTAGCGCATGTGCGCCGCGTCGCTCTGCCCCGTGCCCGTCTCCGGATTTCTCCACTTCGCGCCCAATCCCGACGCCGCGGAAAATGCGATCACCGGCTTGCGCGAGTCCGGCCGGCGATGCAGCGCGCTCACGAACACCACCGGAAACTCCAGCCCCTTGGCCGCGTGAATCGTCATCACCCGGACCACGTTGGCTGCGTCTGGCGGCGGCGCCTCGGCTTCCGCCTGCTGGGCGCGCAGCGCGTCGGCATCCTCCAGCAACTCCGCGAGCGTCCGCGGCTGAGGCCGGGATTCGCGCCGCACCCATCCCAAAAACTTTTCAAGATTCGCGCGCCCCCTCTCCGAAATTCCGGCCGTGTAGCCGCATTCGTCGAGTGCCCGCGCGAGCAGCAGGTCCGGCGGGAAAAAATCCGCCATTTTTCTCAAGCGCCCGAACAATTCCGCGAATTTATCCCTCCATTTCTCACGCCCAATTCTGAAAATCTCTTCGTCGCTCATCCCCACCAGCGGACTGCGCAGCACTCCAATCAACGCGATCTCGTCCAGCGGATTCACCAGCGCCGCCAGCAAAGCCATCACGTCGCGAATCTCGCGCGCCTCCAGAAACGTCCGCCCGCCGCTCACCAGGAATGGAATTCCAAACCGGTCGAAAGCGCGCTCGAACGGATCCACCGCCCTGAGTGCCCGCACGAGCACAGCGAAATCCCTGAATTCCCTGCTTTCCGACGCGCGCAGATCCGCGATTCGCGTCGCCACCAGCGCGGCCTCCACCTCCTCGCCACGCTCGCCCAGCCCGACATACCTCTCGACCGCGGGTCCCGGCCCGCGCTCAGCCGCCAGCGCCCGAGGCTCAATCCCCGGCGCGCCATCCAGCATCCGTGACACCGCCGTCAATATTTCCGAATAACTTCGATGATTCTCATATAATTCATCGATCTCACCGACCGCGGCTGCTAACGTGGACCGATATTCGTGAAAAACCGCCGGCTCAGCGTGCCGGAATCCAAAAATCGACTGGTTTACGTCCCCCACCGCGAACATCCGCCGCCGGATCAGATTCACCAGTCGCCATTGCAGCCGGTTGGTGTCCTGAAGCTCGTCCATCAGGATTTCATCGAACCGGCCCACCGTCGCGCGCCGGATCGTTTCATCCGATTCGAGCAGCCGGATGGTCTCTTCCTCGAGATCCGCGAAATCCGCACCGGCAATCTCGCGCTTTTTTTCGCGATAACGCGCCTCCAGCCGCGCGATCATCTCTTTCATCAGCTCGAGCAGCGGCGCATTCTTCTCGCCAATCCACTCCGCGGCCACACGCTCCAGCACTTCATTTTTCAACCGCCGCGCCGCCTCGCAAGCCGCGCTGCTTTTCACCAGGTGCGACAGATGAACCGGCAGCCGCGCCAGTTCCAGCCTCCGCTCGCTCGCATGGTCCAAAAACTTGCGCGCCCATTCGCGCAGCGTCGCGTGACCGGCTTGCTGATTTTCTGTCCTCCCCACCGTCACATCGTTCAGGATCACGCGCGCCAGCCCCCACGCTTCCTCCGCAGCGCTTGCCCCGCCGGCCGACGCGGCAAATTCGCGATGACCCGAAATCCGCATGGTTTCGTACACCGCCAGCAGGCTGCGCGCGAGGTCCGGCTGCGGACCATCGTCCTGCGTCGAAAGATCCAGCGAATCGAGCAGCTCGCGCGTCTCCTCCGGACGCTCACCAAATACCTGCTCGATCGCCTCCTCGGCCGCCTCGCGCGCCAGCCGGTCCGCGGCGGCCGCATCGAGTACCGAAAAATCCGGCGCCATCCCCGCGGCGATGGCGTGCTCGCGCAGCAGCCGCGCGCAGAATCCGTGAATCGTCGAAACCCATGCGTGTTCGATTCGCTCGCGCAGCTCGGGCAGCGCCGCGAAGCGCGCGATCAGCCGTTCCTTGATCTCGGTGGCCGCTTTTTCAGTAAACGTGACCGCGAGAATCCGGCCGGGGTCCACTCCCTGCGCTTCCACAAGCCACGCGAAGCGTTCGGTTAAAACTCGCGTCTTCCCCGAGCCGGGCCCTGCGACCACGCACACGTCCTGTCCGCGTCGCTCCACCGCGCGCCGCTGGTCGTCGCTCAAATCGCTCGAACTCATCCCGCCGCCCCGATCGCCGCGCCCGCTATCTCGAACCGGCAGATGTCGCGATAATCGCACCAATCGCACTTTTTGCGATCCGCCGGCTGAGGCGCGATTCTTCCCGACGAAATCGCGTCGAAAGTATCGGCGCTCTTTTCCGCGGCCGCCGCCATCAGCTCGCGCAGCCGTGATTCGCTCACAATTTCCCCGGCTTGCTCGAGACCAGCGACCGGCGTGTGCCAACCTTTCCACGTGACTTGCCTGCGCAGGCCGCAAAACAACATCCCCGCCGGCTTCATTGCGAAAAAGTTCTCCGCCG
This sequence comes from Bryobacteraceae bacterium, assembly GCA_035501755.1. Lineage (GTDB taxonomy): Bacteria > Acidobacteriota > Terriglobia > Bryobacterales > Bryobacteraceae > Palsa-187. The sequence continues at coordinate 24,562 of DATJVN010000188.1, forward strand.
CGATCAGGTACAAACCGCCTTGCACGAAATTTTCCGCCGCCTCGTCGTCCACGCGATCGCGAATTTTTTCGGGAGCGCTGTACTTGTAATCGATCACCAGCGCTTCGCCGCGCGGCCCCTCGTCAAGACGGTCGATGCGCCCGCGCACCGATAAAATCGGGCTGAGCGCGAATTCGAATTCCTGCTCCACGCCGCTCGGCCACGCGATCGCGGTCTGCCGATCCTTTAGAAAAGCCTCGAAATTTCGCAGAAGCTCCAGCCGCACCGCTTCTTTCCGGTAACCCTCCGGCACGCGAACCCTGCGGCATTCTTCCGCGAAAACGTCGTCGAAAACCGCCGCGCCGAACAGCGGCATCCGCGCGGCCTCCGCCAGCGCGCGATGCAGAATGCTTCCCTGGAGCAGAACATCCAGCCGGTCGCGCGGAGCCGCCGGCCGCGCACGCAGCCGCAGCGTGCGCTTCGCGTAAAACTGAAACGGGCACTGCAGGAAACTCTCGATCGCCGTTGGCGCGAGCGTTCCGTGCATCCGTCCCAACTCCGCGAGCAAAGCATCGGATTGAATCGCCGGCCGCGGCGGGGCGTTCACTACGCGAACCGGCGCCGGCCGCGCGCGCGATTCCGACTGCGGCGCCGCCTCGGGAAGAAAGAACGACCGCAGCATCTCCTCGCCCTTCTCGTTGAAACGCGAATAGCTCAAAACTGTCGCCTCAGTCGCGCGCGTGGTGGCGAGCTCGAATAAAAAGCGCTCACGGCTCTGCCGCCCCGCCGCCGTCTCGAGGCCCGCGCGCCTGCGCGCCGCATCGCCGATCAGCGGGTCCTCGCGATGATACTGCGGAAAATGCCGCTCCACCAACCCGCACAGGAACACCACCGCCAGCTCCCATTGGCGCGCTTCGTAAACGTCCATCACGTGAACTACGTTGCGTCTGCGATCGTCGGCGCGGCGCGGATCGAGCGTGAGCGCCAGTTCCACCTCCTCCCACATCTCCCCGAGCGACAGCCGCGCACTCGCATCCACGTTCGCCGCGGCCTGCACCACCGCGTCATCGAACGCATCCAGCCCCCACTTGGCCGATCTCCACATCCCGATCTCGATTCGGCCCGGCCGTTCCCCAACGACCGGTGGCGGCAGGATCGAGCGCAGTTGTCGAAACCGCCCGGCCCATTCCGCGCCGCTCAGCCGCTCGCGCCGCCACGCATCGAACCGCTCCAGGAACCGCGTTGACTCCGGCAGAGGAGCTCCCGATGCGGGCAGGCGCTCGCGCATCTCAAAATCCAGGCGATCGCCCTCGGCGGTCGCACCGATTCCCGACACCGGCATCCGCAACGCCGCCAAAATCGCTCCGTGATCCCAGCCCGCGATCATCGCACGCACGATCCGGTTCAGGTACGCGATCGCCGGATTTTCGATCAGCGCATCGGCGAAATAAAATCGCGCCGGAATTCCGAATCGCGCGAACGCCGTCTCGAGCGCCGGCCCGTACGGCTCGCGCACGCGCAGGATCACGCCCATCTCGCGAAACGCCCTGCCGCGCGCGGCTTCTTCGAGGATTCGCCGCGCGATCTCCTCCACTTCGCCGTCCATCGTCGCCGCGGAAAACTCGATTCTGCGCGCATTCCGATGTGTTCCGCTTAATCGCAGCTCGGCGAACCCCATTCCCAACAGCTCCGCATCCGCTTCCGGCAAAGTGACCGTTACCGAGCTGCGCTGCGCGATCGCCGCGATCAGCCTCCGTTCGGCGACGGAAAAGGAAAAAAATCCGTCGAACACCACGCGCGCCGGCAGCGCGCCCGAATTTTCAGCCGCCGCTTTCAACCGCCCATTTCGCGATGCGAACTGGCGCGCCGCCAGTTCGCGATCCACCTCGGCGAGGATCTCGCCCAAATCATCCGCTACGGCGCCGGCCAAACCTTCCGGAGGCGCTTCCTCCATCAGGTCCGCGATCGCCTGATGAAATCCGCGATATCGCGCGACCGCCTCGAACCGCGGCGGCCGCAAGCGCGCGAGCGCGTCGCGAATCAGCCGATGCTTCAACGCGAGCGGAGCAGCGGGAGGCGCACCCGCGCGGCGATCCAGGTAGTTCGACGGCGTCATCACCTGGCTCGGCCGCACCGGGGCGCCCGCGCGCGCCAGTTCGTTGCGCACGTGCTCCGCCATGGTCGCGGTGGGAACGATCAGCCACGCGCCAGGCGCTTCGAGAAAACGCTCCCGCGCCGCGCGGGACTTGCCTGAAGCCGGCGGTCCGGTGATGAGCAGATGATCCGGCAAATAAATACTATAGGCGCAACCTGGCGAACATTGCGCGCCGGGGTAATGACCTCAGTGCGATTGAGCCGCGACCACGCCTCTCCCACCCTCAATCACGATTTTTGTACCGAAGGGCTGCGACAACTTCGCCACACGATTGAGGATTTTTGAGCTCAGCTCTTCATCCGCCGGCTGCGGGCGTCCGCGATGAGTCCTGCTCCGGCCGAAACCGAGACCGATCGGGTACAGATCGATCTCCTGCAACTCCCGCCTGGCGTTAAATGTCGCTTCCGCTTCCACGCTTTCCCAATATTCCCAATCCGCGGCAAAACTTCGCGTGTCGTTGGCCGAGCGTGCATCGAAAAATTCGGCCGGAGTCGCGGTATCCGGCAAATTGTATTGGTCATAACTTTCCTGCGGCTGAAAAGGGACCAGATCGTTTTCGAAAATGAAATTGCCGACGCTGTAAAAGATCGGCTTGCCTTTGTAGATCTCGATGCCGCGCAATACGTGCGGACCATGGCCGACGAACACATCCGCTCCCGCGTCAATCATCGAGTGCGCGAAGGCGACCTCGAATTCGGCGGGGATCTCGCGGTCGCGCGGAATGCCTTCATGGCAATGGATCGAGACGATCACCCAGTCGGCCTGCCTTCGCGCGTCGCGCACCTCTGCCGCGATCTCTTTCATGTCCTTGGGATCGGGCTCGGTCTTCACTCCGGGCTTCTCGCCGGCACGAAACGTCGCACCAAGAAAGCGCAAATCGCGCTGCGGATTTGTGCCGCCGGCGCCGCCCGCCAGGTTCCGGAGCGTGGCGAGCGTCGCCGGGTCCACCGTATATGTCGTGCGGAACCGAAGCGGATTCAATCCCGGCCGCCCTTTCAAGTCCGCGCGCTGCGGCCCGGCCGGGCTGAGAATCGAAAACGTAGAGGCGCACGCAATCAGCGCGACGCGTCCTTTCTTGGTGTCGAGATATCCCGGCGCGCGCGCTCGCGCCAGATTCTCGCCCGCGCCAGCGTAAACCACTCCGGCCTGCTGCATGTGACGAAGATTACTCAGCAAACCTTCGGTGCCAAAATCGAAGGAATGGTTGTTGGCGACTCCGAACAGCCGGAATCCCGCCCATTTGAGTTCATCCAGCACCCACGCCGGCGCGCCCATGTAGGTTCCTCCGCTGACCGGCGCTCCCGGATATTCGAAGTCATGGACGAGCATTTCGAAATTCGTGAACGCCGCATCCGCGCCGCGGATGCGATTGATCATGCGCAGGTATCCGGGCTCGTCATAGACCGACAACCTGCGTTCAATGATCGAATCGCCGGTCAGCACAACGCGAAAATCCTGGTTGTCCGCCGGACCCTGCGCCGCTAACATCGAGGCGAAGCCCGCCAATAGCGCGACGGGAAATCTGAACGGGCAGTACTGCATACGCATGCCGAATGATTCTACTCCTGCCGAATGCCGCGCGGAAAACGGGTACAACGCTGGAGTTTCCACCAAACTCTTCAGATTGCCGTGTTGCGGGACCGCTTACCGCGGCGCCGCCATGGAAAAGGTCGTTTCCGGCCGTGACGCGGATCCGATCACCTGATGAAACGCCGCGGCCATCACCTCGACATTCGGGGGAATAAACATGTCGCGATGATTTCCGGGGACATCCACCACGTCGAGTTTCTTCGCGATGGAGTACCAGCCCGACGCCGCATCCGCATAACTTCCCTTGGGACGATTTGCCGCGCGAAACAGAAGCACTCGCCCGTCGTATCGCGCGGGGCAGTAACGGTTCGCCGACGCGGTGAGAATCTGGTCGGGCATCCGCAAGCGGTCGCCGATGCGCCGGTCAGTTAATAGATGCGCTCGATAGAGCAGCCGCCAGGCTTTTTGCCCGATCTTGCGTCGGATCGTGCTCAGGCGCTCGCGGAGGTATGGCGCGGCGCTGACATCCATCCGCAACAGCTTCGAGCTGTGGTATCGCAGACGGTCCAGCCGTGCTCCCCACTGACTTTCTGAACGCCGGTGGACCGGATTAAAGGCATCGATCAGCGCTACGAACGAAACTTCCTGACCCTGCACACGCAGTTGCTGCGCCATTTCGAACGCCAGAATACCGTCCGCGCACCATCCCGCAAGCGCATAGGGACCTTCCGGACGGAAGCGCCGCAGGCTTGCGACCTGGCTCGCCGCAATGTCTTCAAGACGGAACGGCGTGGACAGGCTGGAGGGATCGGGGAAAGAGATTCCAAACACCGGAAGGCCGTCCGGCAGACGTCGAATCAGGTGATGGAACAAAGGATGAAGACCGGGAATCATCAGCGGAGGCAGGAAGCCCGAATCTTTGACGGTTATCACCCGCGACGCGCCAAAATCGTGCCCTCCGTCGCCGCCTTCGGCCAGCCGCATGGCCATTTTTTCAATGTTCGGAGCCTGGAACAGATCCGCCAGCGTCAACTGCTCATCGAAGGTGTCCGCGACTTTAAACAGCATCTGCGCGGCTAATAGGGAATCTCCTCCCAGCTCGAAAAAATCATCCGTGGTTCGAAGCGGGCTTCGGCCCAGCGTGCTCTCCCAGATGTGCAGGAGCAGCATCTCGATAATTCCGCGAGGAAGGTCCTCACCGGTATTGCCTCCCTCCAGCAGCCCCACTTCCGCCGGCTCGTCTGCCACCGCTTTGTCGATCAAGCCGAGCTTCTCGGCAAGCCCCATTCGCAGCGTCTTCCCGGTTGCGGTTTTGGGAAGTTCATCGACGAAAATCACCCGTCGAGGCATCCTCCTGTTGGCGAGCCGCGAAGCGGCGAGCTCCTGCAATTCCGTCTCAAGCTGGGGGGTACCCTTCCACCCGGACCGCAATACGACCGCCGCGCCAATTTCTTCGCCCAGTTGCCGATCGGGAATCGCGAACGCCACCGCTTCGGCAACCGCGGGATGAGTATTCAGGGCGTAATCGATTTCCTGTGGAGAAATCTTTTCACCGCCGCGATTAATCAGTTCCTTGATCCGCCCGCTCAAGAACACATATCCATCCGGATCAATTCTTCCCAGATCGCCGGTGCGAAGCCATCCATTCAGAAACGACTCTTCATTCACCTTGGGATTTGCTTCGTAAGCGGTGATCACATTCGGTCCGCGCACGACGATTTCGCCGACCTGATCGGCCGGAAGCATTTGGCCCGAGTTGTCCACGACGGCAATCTCGCACCCGATGGCCCGTCCGACGGAACCCGGCTTTCGTTTTGCCGGCGGCAGCGACTCGCCCGCAATCGTCGAGCTGGTCTCAGTGAGCCCGTAGGAATCGAGCACCGGGGCTCGAAAGAGGTTTTCGATCTCGGACAGCAGTTTGGGGCCGGCGGGAGCGGACACGCAGCGGATCAATCGCAGCCGCGAGCGGGCGATAACCTCCGGATGCAGCGGGGCCCGCGAGAGAATGGACCTCTGAATCGCGGTCGGCGCGGAATACCAGGTCGGATGAAACTCATTCAGCCATTCGAAGAACGCGACCGGGTCGTAACCCGGTGTGCAGACAACACTTCCGCCGGCAATCAGGGACGAAAAAACCGAAACCAGGATTCCCTGCGTATAAAACATCGGTGTCAGGCCAAGGCATCGATCTGAGCTGGTCAATGCGAACTGCGCCACGTTATTCCTGGCGCCCGCGCAGAAATTCCGATGGGTCAACGGAGCCAATTTCGGCTCCCCCGTCGAGCCGGATGTTTGCATTACGAAGGCGACGTCATCCGGTTCGGGAAATCCGGTCCTGCTCTCGGATTTTCGTTCCCCCCTCAATTCAAAAACACCAGAGGAATGGCTGCGCTCGGAAATGAGCCGGATCACACAAATTCCCATCTCAGCCGCGATGGCGGCGCTCTCCGATCCGGATCCATCTTCGATAACCAGCGCCTTGGCATGAAGAGCCGTGAGCAGCTTTCGAAACTGGGCCGCTGTTGAGCCGGGATTGAGCGGAGCAGCGGTCGCGCACGTAGCGACAGAAAGGCAGCAGATGGCGGCATCGGCTCCGTTAGGTAGCACAATCGCGACCCGGTCGCCGCGTCCGATGCCAAACTCGTTCAATTTATGAGTGTTGCGCTCAATCTGCTGATTCAGCTCGGCGTGCGTCAACGGCTTTCGGCCAATGCCGAAAAGGGCAGGCCGATTCCCCCGATTTTCGCGGCTGCTCAGCAATGAACGGAGTGTTTCTTCCAACTTGCTCCTCCGAGGTTAGTTTGTGAAACGTTAACAGAACCTAATCTCGTTGTCCATCGCGTAGAGTTGGTATTTGCGCATTCATTTTCAAAGACTAAGCCGGAATATCGGCGCAATCGGGCATATTGTGCCTTGAAATTCGGGTCCGCCCGCGCGCCGGCCCGAACAAGAGAGCGCGCTCTCCCGCCCGGATTTCAGGCGATTACTGTTGCGTGCCGGGCGCACTCCGCGACGGCTTGGGCTTGTGCTGCGCGGCCCATTCCTTGTAATCTTCGTCGCTCATGTAGGTGACGTTCACCCAGGCGTGACCCATTTCATCCACCGTCCGGTCTCCGAATCCCACCCACTGATTCGGGTCCGGATTGTTGGGATTGTTCGCGGTGTTGTCATACCATGCCGTGATGTGCAGGATGGTGCCCTTGGGCAACACCGGCGCGGCATCATCGGCATAGATGTAGTTGGTCATCCAGTTGAAATTGAAATTGTTGACATAGCTCAGCACCCGGGTGGTGCCGTCCGGCAAGATCGCTTCCATGGCCATCGCCTTCCCGCGCAGATGCATGTGCGGCTGGAAATTCTCGAGGCGCGCAGCCGCGGGGAGCACATGGTAAGCCGACGTCTGCGTGGTGGAGTTCGGCGGAATATCGATACCGGTTGCCCGCGGGAACGATCCGAACGAGGTGAGCCGCACGCGGTACTTGGGTTCCTGGCCCTTGGGATAGAGATACACGGCCAGCTCGGCGTGATCGCGAATCTGTTCGCCGACCGCGTGAATGTGCAGCTCCCACCAGATTTTCGATCCCGGCAGAATCAGCTTGCCGCTGTTGGGGCGATAAATGTCGTAGTTCTTGCCAACCGCCCATTCCATCAGCAATCCGGCGCTGGCCGCGCCTCCGCCGCCGGCGTTATCGTCGATCGCGCCGCCGGCCAGCTTCAGATTGCCCATCGTCTGGGGGGTTTCGTCCTGCAACAGCCGCGCCAACACATGATGGAAAATGCGCCGGCCCGCGGGGGTAGACGGCCGGATCTCGACCGCTCGCACCCACCTCGGTTCCGTGATATTCACTTCGGTCAGCGGCTTGAACCACACGTCCTGTCCGTGAGCAGGCATGGTGTAGTCGGCCGACTTCAGCACCATGTCTGGAGGCCCGAACTTCTTGGCCAGCTTCCAGGAATCTTCGTCGGTATAGTTCTTGGGCGGGGGCATGTCCTTGACATCGCCCATCGGGGAGCCGCTATCCACCCATTTCGCGATCATGGCCATCTGGTCGTCGCTCAGCGACGCGTCGTTTGAGAAATGCTGGATCCCGACAGTCTTATCGATGAACCAGGGCGGCATGGTCCGCGCCAGCACCCGCGATTTGATGGCTTTCGCCCACGGGCGCACCTGCTGGTAGGTGACCAGCGGCATCGGCGCCATTCCGCCGTTGCGGTGACAATCTTCGCACTTGTCCTGCAAGATCGGGGCGATGTCCTTGGTGAATGTGACCGGCTTGGGAGCCGGAGCGGCGAATGCCGGTGCGAGCGCGAGGCAGCCTCCCAGCGCCAGCTTGACGGAAATTTCGAGGGGTCGTGCCATGGTCCAACCTCCTATATCCTTTCCTAGAGTTTATGTCCGTATCGAACGGGGGTCAATAGGAAAGTAGAGCAGTGGCAGGCCTGCCTCGCCGGGAACCGTCGCGGCTTGGCGATGCATTGCAGAATCAACCGGATGAACAAGCCCCGCCGGCGACCGCGGGGTGCAGAGCCGGGGTTCCACACAGACACGGATGAGAGCGGTTCTCGGCCTTCAGTGGACCCATTTCACCCTTGCAATTCCAGACGACTTTCCGTATTCTTTTTACTCGTCTCGCGGGCATTTCCAAAAAAGCACTCCAGGGGGGATTATGACAGCCGCAAATTTCCGCTTAAAACCGGGTTTGTTCTCATTTTCAGGCCGCGGGACCGCCGCGATCGCGTTTACCCTGGCGGGACTTTCGACTTTATGGGCGGGTCCGCCCGACCGCATTCGCGAACCGGTGGGTGCGAGGCGCACGCGGATCGTTCCCGGAAACGTTCATCTGCTGGCGCAGGCCCAGTACGATCAGGGCCCCGTAGACCCCGCCATGCCGATGAACGACCTGTACGTCATGATCCAAACGTCAGCGCCGCAGCAGACGGCGCTCGATCAACTGATGCTCGATCAGCAAAACCCGGCTTCGCCGCGGTTCCATCGCTGGCTCACGCCGGAGCAGTTCGGCTCGCAGTTCGGTTTGAGCTCGAGCGATGAATCGAAGGTTGTGGCGTGGCTAAACGCGGCGGGATTCACAGTAAAGCACCTGTCGCGCGCGCACAACTGGATCGCGTTTGCGGGAACCGCGGCGCAGGTGACCGCCGCGCTGCACACGCCGGTTCATCGTTTCCAGGTGAATGGCGAAATGCACTTCGCCAATACTGTGGATCCCGCGGTTCCCGAAGCGCTGGCGGGAGTAGTCGGAGGCTTCCTCGGCCTCAACAATTTCCGCATGAAATCGACCCCGCCCATTATTTCCCCCGATCTGAATTCCGGGACCCAGCATTTCCTTTCGCCCGGCGATTTCGCGACCATTTACGACGTCAATCCGCTGTATCAAGCCGGAATTAACGGAAACGGAGTTGTCATTGCGGTGGTGGGCGACTCGGACGTGCTCTTGTCGGACCTGGCAGCCTTCCGCAGCCGATACGGGCTGTCGTTGAGTCTTCCCAAATTAGTTCTGTGGGGAACCGATCCCGGGTTCAATGGCGACCAGATCGAGGGAAACCTGGATCTGGAATGGGCTTCGGCCATCGCGCCCAACGCGGCCATCGATTACGTTTACGGGATAGACGCATTCACGTCGATCGTCGTGGCGGTCGAACTGAACCAGGCGCAGATCATCACGGCGAGCTACGGATACTGCGAAATCAACTTCTCCGCGCCGTTTTACCGCTCCGTGGCGCAACAGGCGAACGCACAGGGCATCACGCTGCTTTCCGCGGCCGGCGACAGCGGACCCGCCGGCTGTCAGGACCGCGGACCGTCCGCGGATCGCGGCCAGTCCACGCAATTTCCGGCATCGCTCCCCGAGGTTACCGCGGTGGGGGGCACGGAATTCGCGGAAGGAAGCGGGGATTTTTGGGCGGCCGTCAATTCGTCCACCTTCGTTTCCGCGCTCAGCTATATTCCCGAAATGGCGTGGAACGAATCGAGTTCGGCGGGAATCGCCGCAGGTGGTGGCGGAGCGAGCAGCCTGTATTCCAAGCCGGCCTGGCAAAGCGGCCCCGGCGTGCCGGCCGATGGCGCGCGCGACGTTCCCGACATCGCGCTGTCCGCCTCAATCCACGACGCGTACTACATCTATTATCAAGGCGCCAACGTCGCCGTCGGGGGAACTTCGGCCTCCGCCCCATCCATGGCCGGAATCGTCGCGCTGCTCAATCAATATCTGGTGACCAGCGGCGTTCAGAAGCAACCCGGACTGGGCAACATCAATGCTCAGTTGTACCGGCTCGCGCAAAGCGCGCCATCCGCGTTTCACGATATCGTCCTGGGAAACACGATCGTGCCCTGCGAGCAAGGCAGTCCAAACTGCACCACCGGGTCGTTCGGTTACCGGGCCGCTCCCGGATACGACCTGGCGACCGGACTGGGGAGCATCGATGCGAACCAACTGGTCACCAACTGGAATATGGCGACCAGCGGCGTGACCGTGACGCTCACCGCAACGCCCAAAGCCACCGTGAACGACAGCATTCAGCTGACCGCAACCGTCGCGCCCGCGAGCGGCAGCGGCACGCCGACCGGCACGGTGAATTTCGTTTTCGACGGCGTTCCGCTCGGCAGCGGGACACTCAGCAACGGCACCGTCAGCATTACCTTCCCGGCGTACGTCATCGGGTTGACCGGAACCGTCACCGTGGGCGCGGGATATTCCGGCGATGCGACGTTCAGTCCCGGCGGAGGCACCGCCAAAATCCAGCTCACACTTCCCGCTGGCGCGGCAGCCATCGTGCCCTCGGCCCCCAATACCGTTTGGGCGCAACCGCCCGATGCGCAGGGTCTGAGCTGGCAAACCGCGATCTCCCTCAACGAAATCGCGGGAGTCCCGGCGATGCTCACCGGATTCACGCTCGATGGCCAGGCGCAGTCCGTGTCGCAGTATTTCCCCTCCGCGAGCATCCCCGGCAATGGATCCATCACCGCGACGTTTATTTTCCGGAATCTTTCCGTGCCGGTGACGCGGGTTTTCGTCTTCAACGGCGTCGACGCGAATGGGAACGCATGGTCGCGGCAGGTATCGGTGGCGTACCAGACGGTCCAGACGGACGATTTTTTCACGCTGTCAGCGACGCCCTTGACCATCGTCCAGAATACGTCCGCGGACCCATCCTGCCAGTGGAGCGTGCAGTTGAACGTCGATGACTACGGAGGCTTCGGGATCAATCTGCTGACCAATTTGTTCGCAGGAGGGATCGATCGCAGCGGCGATATCTCCGCGGTCTTCGGCACGGACCGTCTGGATGCGTGGGACGGCCTCCAGGGCACGCTGTGCTTTAGCGGGATCACGCCGCCGGCGACAGATCAGATCGAGATCGCGCTCTCCGACGGCATAGCTCAGGAGGTGACCGTTTCCTTCGCATCCGCGCCCCAAAGCCCGGCGACGCTCACGGCCTCGCCCGCAAGCCTCAGCCTCGCCGCGGCCGACGCCACCAAGCCGGCCGAGACCACATTTTCGATCGGTCTCTCCGACAAAACGCAGACCTGGACGGCGGCCGTATATCCCGCAAACCGAACCACGTCCTGGCTCTCGCTCTCGCAACTTTCCGGAACCGGACCGGCGCAGATTACGGTCACCGCGTCCGGCGCGGGTTTCGAACCGGCCGCTTATCGGGCGACCATCGTGATCCAATCGCCCAACACCGTCCCGCAATTTGTGAATATTCCCGTGGTGTTTGTGCTCGGAGGGAGCGCGACCACCACCATCAGCGCGATCGTCAGCTCCGCGTCGTTTGAGCCGGGAGGCTCGCCGGGCATGGAGATGGGAATTTTCGGCACCCAGCTTGCCAACACCATCGCTACAGCCAGCGGCGATCCTTTGCCCTATTCGACCGCGGGAGTGAGCGTTACGGTGAACGGATTGGCCGCGCCGGTGCTGTATGCGTCGCCCGGTTTCTTGAATATTCAGGTGCCCTACGCCGCCGGCGCGGGACCCGCGGTGGTCACCGTAAACAACAACGGCCAGGTTGCCGGAATGCAATTTACGATGGCGCCCTCGGCTCCAGGAGTATTCGCCGATGCAGAGGGGAATCTGGTCCCGACTGCGAGCATTCCTCAAGGCGGCATCGCTACGTTGTACATGACCGGCGCGGGAGAAATTTCGCCGGCGCTCAAAACCGCGTATTCCGAGCCGGCAACAGTTTCGGCCGCGTCGTTGCCAAAACCGGTATTGCCTCTGTCGGTCACCATCGGAAACGTGCCCGTGTTTCTCGAATTCGTGGGCCTCGCGCCGACGCTGGTGGGAACCACAGTCGTGAATTTCCTGGTTCCATCGTCCGTGCCGATGGGCACGCAGCCGCTGGTCGTTACCGTGAACGGGGTCGCAAGCAAGCCGGTGAACGTAAATATTCTGCCGCTGGTTCCGGGATCGCAATAGTCGTGGCAGAAACCGGAGCGGTCCACATTGGACACCGCCAAAATCGGTTGTAATTGGCAGCGAATCAAGCTATAGTTCCACCAATCGAGGAGAAAAGAATGCGCTCATGGATTCGACTCGCCTTGTTTGCCGCCGCCCTGCCGCTCATCAATGCGCAGGTCAGCTCCGATCTGCTCAGCCAACTCCACTGGCGCTATATCGGCCCGGTGGGGAACCGCGTGATCGCCGCCGCCAGCGTTCCGGGCGACCCCAACATTTACTACGTTGGCGCCGCTTCGGGCGGGATTTTCAAGAGCACCGACGCCGGCGTGCACTGGGAGCCTATATTCGATCATGAAGATGTCTCCTCGGTCGGCTCGCTGGCGATCGACCCGTCGGATCCCAACGTCATCTGGGCCGGAACAGGCGAGACGTTCATTCGCAGCCACATCTCCGTCGGCAACGGAATCTATAAATCGCTCGACGCCGGGCATTCCTGGCATCGCATGGGCCTCGAAGCGACCGGACGCATCGGGCGCGTGATTGTCGACCCGCACAATTCGGACGTCGTGTTCGCCTGCGCGCTCGGCCACGCCTACGGACCGCAGCCCGAGCGCGGCGTTTTCCGCACCGCCGACGGCGGCCGAAGCTGGCAGCAGGTGCTCAAGGTGGATGAGAACACCGGCTGCTCCGACATCGTCATGGATCCCAATAATTCGCACATTCTGTTCGCGGGAATGTGGCAGATCGAGCTGCACACCTGGAATCGCACCAGCGGCGGACCGGGCAGCGGCCTGTACAAATCCACCGACGGCGGCATCACCTGGCGTCACATCACCGGCCACGGCCTGCCCAATCCGCCGGTGGGAAAAATCGGCGTGGCGATGTCGAAAAAGAATTCGAGCCGAGTCTACGCGCTGATCGAAACCGGCGACGGCGTGCCGTTCGATGGCAAACCCACCTCGCGCGGCGAACTGTGGGCGTCCGATGACGCGGGCGACAACTGGCACGTGGTGAGCGATGACCGCGACCTGGCCGGCCGCGCCGCCTATTACACGCGCTGCGCGGTCGAGCCGGACAATGAAAACGAAATCTACTTCATGACCTCGGCGTTTTCGCGATCGCTCGATGGAGGAAAGACGCTCACGCCGCTGCCACAGCTTCCCGGCGGCGACAACCACGACATGTGGATCGATCCCACCAACGGCGATCGCATGATGGTAGCCAACGACAGCGGCATCAGCATCTCCGTGACCCGCGGCCGCACATGGAATCGCATCCAGCTTCCGGTCGCTCAGATCTATCACGTCACTCTGGACAATCAGATTCCTTATTTCGTCTACGGGAACAAGCAGGACGGAACCTCCTACCGCGGCCCGAGCAACAGTCTTTCCGCGGGCGGATTCGGCGGCGGAGGCGGACGCGGCGGACCGAGTCCCATTTCGCGCAGCGTGTGGCATCAGGTCACCGGCGGCGAAAGCGGATTCGCCACGCCCGATCCGGTGGACCCCAACACCATCTGGTCGAGCGCGTCAGGCTCCGGCAGCGTCGGCGGAATCGTGACGCTGTTCGACGAGCGCAGCGGCCAGGCTCGCAACGTCGAAGTGTGGCCGGATCAAACCAGCGGTGCGACCGCCGCGGAAGTGAAGTACCGCTTCAACTGGGAATTTCCGCTGGCGATCTCGCCGCACGATCATAATAAGGTTTACGTGGGCAGCCAGTACGTCCACGTGACCACCGACGGCGGAAATAGCTGGAAGGTGATCAGCCCAGATTTGACGCGCAACGACAAATCCAAGCAGGGATTTTCGGGCGGCCTCACCGGCGACAACATCGGCGTCGAGTACATCGATGTGGTGTTTGCCATCGCCGAATCGCCTAAGGATGCGGGAGTGATCTGGGCGGGAACCAACGACGGGCTGGTGCAGGTCACGCGCGACAGCGGCAAAACCTGGTCGAACGTCACGCCTTCGGGAATGCTCGAATGGGGCACCGTTTCGAATATCGAGCCCTCGCGATTCGATGCCGGGACGGCCTACATTAGCGTCGACGGGCACCAGGTGAACAATCGCGAACCATTTATATTCAAAACCAACGATTACGGCAAGACCTGGACCAAAATCATCGACGGAATTCCTTCCGGCATGTTGAGCTACGTCCACTGCGTTCGCGAGGACACGGTGCGCAAGGGCCTGCTTTACGCCGGAACAGAAAACGGCGCTTATGTTTCATTTAACGACGGCCAGAACTGGCAGCCCCTGCAAATGAATCTGCCCCACGCGCCGGTTTACTGGCTGGCCGTGCAGGATCATTTTCACGATCTGGTGATCGCCACCTACGGCCGCGGATTCTGGATTCTCGACGATCTGACGCCGCTGGAGCAGATGACGCCACAGGTGACCGAATCCGCCGCGCACCTGTTCCCGCCGCGCGACGCCTATCGTTTCCGCACCAAGGTTCAGCCCGAAGCGCCGACTTACGATGCCACCGCCGGGGTCAACGCGCCCTACGGAGCCGATCTCAATTATTGGCTGAAATCGGCGCCGGGGTCGGACGTGAAGTTCGCGATTCTCGACGCTTCCGGCCGCACCGTGCGCACCTTCAACGGCTCCAAACGGGCCGGCGTGAATCGGGTCGACTGGGACCTGCGCTTCACTCCGACCAAGGAAATGCGACTGCGAACTCCTCCCGAGTACGCGCCGGAGTTCCCCGAAGGTCCCGACGGCACGCGTCCGGCTCCAGGTGCGCCGCGCATCTCCGTGCTCGCGCCGCCGGGAGTGTACACGGTCAAGATGACCGTCGATGGAAAAGACTATACGCAGAAGCTGACCGTCATCAAAGATCCGCATTCGAACGGCTCGGAAGGCGACATCCAGATCCAGACGCGATTCATCACTTCACTCGCCGGCGAGATGAACAACATGGCCGACGCAGTGAATCAGATTGAATCCATTCGCGCGCAGCTTTCCGTGCTCGAAGCCGAGCTCGGCCCGGATCAGAACACGGCCGCCCTTCGCACCGCCGCGGATGCCTTGAATACGAAGCTGACGAATGTCGAAAGCCAGATCATCAACCTGAAGGCCACGGGTCAGGGCCAGGACACTGTTCGCTGGACCCCGGCCCTGGCGTCGAAGATCGGTTACCTTTCAAGCGAGGTGGAAAGTTCGGACCAACAGCCGACCACGCAGCAGGTCGCGGTGAGCGACGAGTTGAAGGAACGCGCGGCCACAGATCGCCAGCGGCTTCGCAACCTGCTGGGCAAGGAGGTCGCCGATTTCAACAATCTCCTGCGCCAGCGGAACGTGCCGAACATCGTGACCACGGTTCCGGAGCCGTCCGATTCGCGGCAATAGCGCCGGATTTTTGCCGGTTTTTTCGCATTTTCGTCTGCGAAAAAAATTTACGGATAAGCCTCGCAAAATCAGTTTTTACATGTTCAGGCGGAAAAATCGACGCGATTTAAGCGATTTAAAAATAATTTTGATATCAAGGGTGCCGGAAATTCAAAAAGTCGCACCACGGGCCTGCTAGGCCCCTCTACGTCGAAATCGCATTTTTAATGAAAATAGCTTAAGGCGTTTTCCGGCCGCCGAATCGCATTCGCGGAGCATGACCTGCTGCACTATGATGTCTAGGTGCGACTCTCACTTCTTCTCCTGATCGTTTCGACCTCGTTCGCGCAGAAATTCACCGCCGCCGATTATGCGCGCGCGGAAAAATTCATGCCTTACAACGTCAATCCGCTGGTGTATAGGACCGTGCGTCCCAACTGGCTGGAGGACGGACGGCTGTGGTACAAGCTGACCACGGCCGAGGGCGACGAATTCGTGCTGGTCGATCCGGCAACCGGCGCCAAACGTCCGGCGTTCGACCATGCGACGCTGGCCGCGGCGCTTTCGAAGACCGTCGGAACGCAATTCGATCCGCATCATCTTCCGTTCAACGAAATCGACCTTTCCGGCGCGAGCGTGTTGTTCAACATGAGCGGAAAACGCTGGAAGTGCGATACGGATTGCGTCGAGATCGGGAATGCGACGGGTGGAGGCGGGCGCGGAGGGCGTGGAGGACGCGGGGGGCGCGGCGGGGGACGTCCCGAATCGGTTTCGCCCGACGGAAAGCGCGCGGTCTTCATTCGCGGCAACAACCTGTGGGCGCGCGACGCGGCGACGAAAAAAGAGACGCAGCTCACCTTCGACGGCGTGAAGGATTTCGGCTACGCGACGGACAACGCGGGATGGGAGTCGAGCGACCGGCCCATCGTGCTGTGGTCGCCCGATTCGAAAAAAGTCGCAACTTATCAACAGGACCAGCGCGGCGTCGGCGAAATGTACCTGGTGAGCACCAAAGTCGGGCACCCGGAATTGAAGGAGTGGAAATATCCGCTGCCGGGCGACCAGACCGTCACAACGATCCAGCGCGTAGTCGTCGATGTCACCGATCCGCACGTGGTGCGGCTGAAAATGCCCGCGGACCAGCACCGCTCGACTTTGTGCGACAACATCGCGTGCCGCGGCAGCGAGTGGAGCGACGTGGAATGGAGCGGCGACGGGCAAAAACTCGCGTTCGTTTCCACCTCGCGCGATCACAAAAAAGAGCAGCTTCGCATCGCGGACGCGGCGACGGGCGAAGTGCACGATATCCTGGAAGAATCCACGCCGACGTTTTTCGAATCCGGCAACGGGAGGGTGAACTGGCGATATCTGTCGCCGTCGAACGAGTTCCTGTGGTTTTCCGAGCGCGATAACTGGGGCCAGCTTTACCTCTATGACGGGAACGGGAAGCTGAAGAACCAGATCACGCACGGCGAGGGCAACGTGACCCAGCTTCTGCGCGTGGATGAGACCAATCGCGTGCTGTATTTTCTGGCGGTAGGGAAAGAAAAAGGACGCGATCCTTATTTTATTCATTTTTATCGCATCAATTTCGACGGAAGCGGGCAGAAATTGCTGACTCCGGAGGATGCGAATCACGATATTTCTCTGGCGCCCTCGGGGAAATATTTTGTGGACAGCTATTCGAAGCCGGATTTTCCGCCGGTGACCGTGCTGCGCGACGACAACGGAAAGCTGATCGCGGAACTGGAGCGCACCGACATTCGAAAGCTGCTGGAGGCGGGCTGGAAGCCGCCGGTTCCGATCGTGACCAAAGCTCGCGACGGCGTGACGGACCTGTACGGGCTGATGTTCGAGCCGACCAACCTGGATCAGAACAAAAAATATCCGATCATCAACCACATTTATCCCGGCCCGCAGACGGGAAGCGTCGGAAGCCGCAGTTTCATGGCGACGCGCGGGGATTGCCAGGCGCTGGCGGAGCTGGGATTCGTGGTGGTGGAGATCGACGGGATGGGTACGCCGTGGCGGTCGAAAAAATTTCACGAAGCGTATTTCGGCGACATGGCCGACAACACGCTGCCGGACCAGGTGGCCGGGATGAAGCAGCTCGCCGAGAGATATGCGTGGATCGATATCGACCGGGCGGGAATTTACGGGCATTCAGGCGGAGGGTACGCGACGGCCGATGCGATGTTCCGCTATCCGGATTTCTTCAAAGTCGGAATTTCGGAAGCCGGGAATCATGATAATCGCGAATATGAAGACGATTGGGGAGAAAAATGGCAGGGATTATTGACGATAAATCGCGACGGCACGAACAATTATGACAGCCAGGCGAACCAGCTGGTGGCGAAAAACCTGAAGGGTCACCTGCTGCTCGCGCACGGGACCATGGACAATAACGTTCCGCCGTATAACACGCTGCTGGTGGTGAATGAGCTGATCAAGGCCAACAAGGATTTCGACCTGCTGCTGCTGCCGAACCGGAATCACGGGTTCGGCAATGAGCCTTACATGGTCCGGCGAAGGTGGGATTATTTCGTGCGTTACTTGCTGAGCGGAGAGCCTCCGGTGGAGTACCAGATGCATGAGCCGGAACGTCCATTCTAGTGTGCTGTTTCTGAAGTCCATAGAATAATACCGGCGACGGCGGACGGCGGACCTTCAGTCCGCGCGGGGCTTTAGCCCCGCTGCCTCGGCTCGATTGGCGGAGCTGAAGCTCCGCGCGGGATGAATCCCGCCGTCCCAGGCGCCGTCGCGTCCGATCGGGATAGGCAAGCGATTTCAGAGACAGCACACCAGGCCGGTTCAGGCGGCGGCGATCCAGACGCGGGCGGCGGCGGTTTCGGCGGTCGGGAAGACGCGCAGATTGCCGGGCATCATAAAGCGAAAGGCGTTGACCACGTGCCTGATCCAGTCGACATCGGTTACGATCGCCATGCGCTCCCAGCGGGTGAGATGTTCGACGCCGACTTTTAAATCTTCCCACGCCGCACCGGGGTCGATGCCCGAGAATTGGGTCCCCAGCTCGTAATACAGGCGGATCTTGGCGTGGCGCTTGAGCGCCGCCTCCACTTTTGGAATCAAGACCTGTTCATAATCGTGTCTTGTGACCTGTCCTTTCGCGACGAGGGCGACAACGTTGTCCGGAAAGGAATCGACAGTTTCGAGCATAGCGGGTCCAACTCGATTTTATCGAATCTATGGTTACCTAAAGACATGCCACACAAATTTACGACCTCGTATGTTGACGATTCTGTGGGATTGTTTCGGCACTATAAGAAGATGACCGAAGCCGCCATGGCGCAGGTGAAGGATGAGGCGCTGACCGCCGCGCTCGATGAAGAATCGAATTCGATCGCGACCATCGTCAAGCACATGGCGGGGAATATGCGCTCGCGCTGGACCGATTTTTTGACCAGCGATGGAGAGAAGGCGGATCGGAACCGCGACAGCGAGTTCGTCGTGCCGCCCTCGACGCGCGAAGATCTGATGAAGGCGTGGGAGCAGGGATGGAGCTTAGTGTTCGCGGCGCTCGATCCGTTGAGCGACGCCGACCTGGGGCGCACGGTCATGATTCGCGGCGAGGCGCACTCGGTGATGCAGGCGATCAACCGGCAGATGGCGCACTACGCGTGTCATTGCGGGCAGATTATTTTTCTCGCCAAGCATCTGGCGCATGAGAACTGGACGTCTCTAACCGTGCCGCGCAACAGGTCGGCTGAATTGAACCAGAAGATGATGGGCGCTCAGAAGTAATTTTCAGCGGAATAGATTGCGCATCAGAAACACGACGTTGGCGGGGCGCTCCGCCAGGCGGCGCATGAAGTACGGATACCATGCGGTTCCGTACGGGACGTAGAGGCGCAGAGTGTAGCCTAGATCGACGATGCGCTTTTGCAGGTCGCGGCGGATGCCGTAGAGCATCTGGAATTCGAAGCGGTCCGGCGCGATTTTGCGCTCACGCGCGTAGCGGAACGCTTCGCCGACGATGAGCTCGTCGTGCGTGGCGATGGCGGGATAGGCGCCGTGGTCGAGCAGGGTTTTCATGAGCACGACGTAGTTGCGATCGACCACGCGTTTTTCCGCGAAAGCGACTTCGGGCGGCTCGTCGTAGGCTCCCTTGCACAGGCGCACGGGGATTTTCAGACTGTTGAGGCGATCGATATCGGCGGCGCTGCGTTTCAGGTACGCCTGGATGACGGCGCGGGCACAGCCGAATTCCGCGGCGATTTTTTCGGTGATGGCGAGAGTCCGGTCGGTGTAGGCGCTCGACTCCATGTCGATCTCCACGCGGCTGTTATGGCGCCGGGCTTCGCCGGCCAGGGCGCGCACATTTTGAAGACAGGCGTCTTCGGAAAAATCCAGACCGAACTGGGTGAGCTTGATGGAAACGGTGGCCGGAAGCCGGGCGATGCGCGACTGGGCTTCGAGATACGCGTCGCGCGAAGCAGCGGCCTCTTCGAGTGAAGTGACGTTTTCGCCCAGGTGATCGAGCGTGGTGTGGATCTTTTCGCGCTCCAGCGCTTCGACGACGCCGAGTGCGTCATCGAGAGTTTCCCCGGCGACGAAACGGCGCGTGAATTTCTCCGACAGCGGGGAGGTTTCCATCCAATGGCGCAGCGGCCGGTTGTGAGAGAGGAAGAGAAAAAAATGACGCAGGATCATGTAGGCGGTTGTTCGCGTTCGAAGCCGCGCGGCTCGCGAACCGGAGCGTCGATACGCGGCGGCTGCGGAGGCCCTTCGGCGCCCACGCCAAGCTCGCGCATCCGCCGGAGCGACGGCAGCAGGCGCGATTCCCAGGACGCCGCGCTGCGGTTGTAGGAATCGGCGGCTTTGGCCAGCGCGCGGCCGGCTTCCGCGTAAGAATCGTGGAACAGGCGAACGCGGTCGTAGAATTCCGCGGCGATGCGGCGCAGCTCGGCCGCATTCTGCGCGAGCGTCTCCTGGCGCCAGCCGTAGGCGATCCCTTTGAGCACGCTGATGAGGGTGACCGGCGTCGCCACCAGGATTTTTTTCGCCAGCGCGCGTTCGAGAAGATCCGGATCGTGTTCGAGCGCCGCGCTCAGGAAGTGGTCGCCGGGCAGAAACAGAACCACCATCTCCGGCGCGGGCTGGAGCTTCTGCCAGTATTCGCGGGAGCTGAGCTGGCTCGCATGGCGCAGGAGCTGCTGCGCGTGACGCTCCAGGGCGGCGCGGCGCGCGGCGTCATCATTCGCCGACTGCGCGTCGAGATAGGCGGCGAGCGGAACCTTCGCGTCCACAGCGAGGGTGCGAGAGCCGGGAAGGCGAACGATCATATCGGGACGCATACCATCGCCCGATTGCTGCTCGAAAAAATCGCAATATTGGACCATGCCGGCAAGCTCGGCGACGCGGCGGAGGGTGAGCTCGCCCCAGCGGCCGCGCGTATTGGGCGCGCGGAGGGCCTGCGAAAGCGCGACGGTTTCGCGCGAAAGATTTGATAGCTGCGATTCGAGGCTCCCCTGCATGCGCAGCCGCTGGGATTCAAGCTCGCGGAGCTGGGATTCCAGGCGCTCAAAGAGCGGGGCGTGCGGATTCGGGCGACGGGAGTGCAGCAGCGTCGCGAGCGCGGCGCCGGCAAGCAGAGCTAAAACAATTCCAGCGAAGAATGTCGCGGGGGACATCCTTTTTAGTGTGGCACAGTTGAAATTACCAGACGACCTTCACGCCGTACGCGCCGATCTGATCGTCGATCGAAAGGATCGCCAGGCCCTCCGCGATAGACTGCGCAACGAGCATGCGGTCGAACGGGTCTCTGTGGATGTCCGGCAACGCGGCAAGCACGGAGATATGCGCGGGACGCACGGAGAGAATGGCGCCGCCAATATAGCCAACCGCACGATTCCACCAACTGACCGGATCAGCGATTTGCAGGAGACCTTTGCGCGACTTGATCACGATTCCCCAATAGTTCACCACGCTCACCACCAGGGGACCTCGGGCGAGCGCCCGGCGTGCGGTGTTGGACAAGCGCTTGGGATCTCCAACCGCCCAAATCAACGTGCTGGTGTCGAGCAGATACGGGCCAGCTACCACCGGCCGTCCCAAAACTGTTTGGCCTCTTTCGGAGTAAGCGCCCGCTCCCAGCCTTCCGTCCAGGAGAACTCGCCGCGCATGGCTCCGAGCACAGGTTTCTTACGCACCTCCGGCCGGAC
Organism: Bryobacteraceae bacterium; assembly: GCA_035501755.1. GTDB lineage: Bacteria > Acidobacteriota > Terriglobia > Bryobacterales > Bryobacteraceae > Palsa-187. Next base: position 46,151 of record DATJVN010000188.1, read on the forward strand.
GAGGCGAGCGACGGGCCGTCCATGGCGTTCGATAAGAACGTCTTCGCCTTGTTCGATCAGATCGAGCAGCCGGGAGAGCTGAGTTTTCGCCTGATGGACGCTGACGGTCATCAATCCGATTTTAGTTTAAATTTTTGGTCTAAACAAATCTACGCCAGGCGGAGGTCGGCGTACTGTTTTAACAGCTGGAAATCGCTGCGCACCGAGCGGATCGATTCCCCGCGCTGGTCGATGCGCGAGGTTTCGGTCACGCCGAGTTGGCCGGTGGCCATTTGCAGATATTCGATTTTTGCCGGATCGATGCCCATGATGCGGCAGCAGGTGGAGTCGACCGCGGGAAGATCGGAGCCCATCACCAGCACTCCGGCCGCCTTCGGCGTGCCCTGGATCGGGCCGTTGCCTTCCATTCCGACGATTCCGTCGACGATGGCGAAGCTGCGGCGGAAGATGCGATTCAGCTCCACGATGGAGCGCGGGATGCCCACCTGGTGCAGCTCGTTTTTGGGCCAGCCGTAGACCGAGCCGGGCACCAGGCCGAAGAAATTCTTCATGGAAAGCGTCGCGCCGGCCCAGTGATGCGTTTTCATTTTGGCTAGCGAGACGATCAGATCGGCGCGCAGCGCCGTGTTCGGCAGATAGATTTCGCCGCGGTCGGCGAAGCGCTGGACGGGGCTCACGTTGTCGCGATTCAGATCGACGAAGAGGGAATCGAAATTCGAGACGTCCATGTAGCGCGCCATTTCAGCCAGCGCATAGGTGTCGCGGCGATGGCCCGGACCCTCGCCGATCTTGACTTCGGATGCGCCCAGAGTCTTGAAGACGTCGTAAGCGGCGGCAATCACCGCAACGTTGGTGTTGATGCAGGTGTGCGGATCGAATTCCACCAGGTTGGGTTTTAACAGAACTCGTTTGCCGCGGACATCCAGGGCGCAGGCGCGTACGCCTTCGAGAATTTTCGACGCGAGATCCTCCGAATAAGAGGACGCTTTGACGATGGCCACCGGCGACGGTCCAAAAGCGCGGCGGGGCTCCGGCTTGCCGCCTTCGAAACCGGCGTATCCGGCGAGGAGGCTGGCTCCGGCAAGAGGGAGAAATTCGCGGCGTGTGATGCTCATGCGGAGGCTCCCGTTTTCAACAGCGCATGGTTGCCGCCGGGCGCGCCCAGCGCTTCAATCGCTGTAATCAGCATGTCGGTTCCGACGGGCGCCTGGTTTTCCGGCGGCTCGATTCCGTGCAGCCGCAGCGCCAGCGTGAGCCATGCGCGGGCCATCGGCGAAGGAGTCTCCGCGACCCATTTCCGTGCGAGGTCGAGCGAGTGGGCGATATCGGTCCGCCCTTGCAACGCCAGCAGCGCGATGCCGGTAGTTTCCGGATACGACGGCTGATCGATGCCTAAAACCTTGGGCACGCCGAAATTCCAGCCGCCGTCAGGACAGCGTACGTCGATGAGTTGCGCCTCGCCGGTGCCGATTCGCGCGCGGGAGTGCACGTGCGGCCGGGCGCGCTTGAGCGCCACGATGGAGTGCGCGGTCGGTTCCACCCAGGAGCTTTCGCCGGGCTTCCAGGGCCACGCCTTGAGATCGAAATTGCGTTCGGGATCGAAAATTCGGAGTTTCGCGGTGGTGTGCAGCGGAAAATCGTTTTCGACGCCCCAGGAGTCGAGCAGCCAGTCGATGGCTTTGTCGGAAGCTTCGCCGCGGACAGTGGCCAGATTGACGCACAGTGCAGTCGCCCAGTTGGGTGCCTGGACGTCAGCGGCGGGCTTAAACGAGCCGTCGCGGCGCTGCCACGATTTCAACAGCGACCAGGCGCGGTCCGACGCGGGATCGGGATACAGCGCCAGCGCGGCCCACGCCGTCGGCTCGATCCAGGATTGTTTGCCCGGAAAATAGCTCCAGCCGCCATCGGGATTCTGAACACGGCGCAGCAGATTCAGCCGCGCCTCAAGGAAAGACTCTTCCACGGGGAATGGATCGGCGGTTCGATACAGAATCTTTAGAGCATAGGTGAGCTTAAGGTTTTCACCTTACGGTGCGAAGCTGGAGCGGGCCTGAACGCCCCAGTGTCCGTTCTTTAGCGTGACGATATACAGCGACGGAAACCGGCCGATTTCCTTGCCCGATTTGTCATAGCGGATGAATTCGACGGCGAAGTGGACCTTGTCGGGTCCGCTTTGAATCACCTGCATCGATTCCCACTTGCTGTGGTCCCACGGCGCGAGGCGCTTCGCGTAATCGGCGTCTTCACGTGCGAACTCCTCGGCGGAGTTGTAGATCCGCACCTGGTTGCTCGCGAAACGCACGTGCGGATAGTTGAGCGTGGCCGCCCACGCGTGAACGTCGCGCGAGTTGAAGGCGGTCATGAAGTCGTCCATCGCCTTGCGGGCGTTGCGCTCGGCTTCCGGATCGGCGGCGCGCGCGGCCAACGCAAGAACCAGGGCGAGTATCAGGCATCGTGACATGCAGCACATCATACACGCAACAACGAGGCTGCGGAGAAAAGCCTCATGAAGACCACTCCCTCACGGCCGTGGCTCTGTAACTGGTCGTCAACG
>DATJVN010000189.1:0-68118 GCA_035501755.1 Bryobacteraceae bacterium
CCAGGAGGGCCATGTTGATCTTCTGCGTCATCACCATTTCCTTGGTGACCAGAAACTCGCGGACCTTCTTGTAGGACGGGAGGTAGTACATCAGATCCAGCATCAGATCTTCGAGAATCATGCGCAGGCCGCGCGCCCCCACCTTGCGCTCCATGGCGAGCTGTGCGATCGCCTCCAGCGCATCGTCGCTAAACTTCAGTCTAACATTCTCAAACTCGAAGAGCTTCTGATACTGGCGGACGATGGCGTTCTTGGGCTTGGTAAGGATCTGAACCAGCGCTTCTTTGCTCAGGTCTTCGAGCACGGCGACCACCGGGAGGCGGCCGATGAATTCAGGGATGAATCCGCCCTTGATGAGGTCGACGGGCTGCACCTGCTCGAGCATGCTGACGTCGCGGCGTCCAGAACTGCCCGGCCGGCGCGTGGAGGGCTGCGCGTCCTCGGGATTCGAAAATCCGATGGTGCGGGTGCCCACGCGGCGCGAGATGGTCTTTTCGAGGCCGATGAAGGCTCCGCCGCAGATGAACAGGATGTTGGTGGTGTCGACCGGAGTGAATTCCTGGTGGGGATGCTTTCTTCCGCCTTGCGGAGGAACGTTGGCGATGGTGCCTTCGAGAATCTTCAAAAGAGCCTGCTGGACGCCTTCGCCTGAAACATCGCGGGTAATGGAGGGGTTTTCGTCCTTGCGGCCGATCTTGTCAATCTCGTCGATATAAATGATGCCCTGCTGGCAACGTTGCACGTCCCAATCGGAGTTCTGGAGCAGGCGGAGAATGATATTTTCGACATCCTCGCCGACGTAGCCGGCTTCGGTGAGGGTGGTCGCGTCGACAATGGCGAAGGGGACGTCCAGGATGCGGGCCAAAGTCTGCGCCAGCAGTGTCTTGCCGGTGCCGGTCGGGCCGATCAGCAGGATATTCGATTTGGACAGCTCCACTTCGCCGGCGCGCTGCTTGTTCATCTGAATGCGCTTATAGTGGTTGTAAACGGCTACGGCGAGCTTCTTTTTGGTGGCGTCCTGCCCGATCACGTACTGATCGAGATATTCCTTTAATTCCAGCGGTTTGGGAAGTTTATGCGGAGTTCCGTACTGCTGTTCCTGGCGATCGTCTTCAAGAATCGAGTTGCAGACGGCGATGCATTCGTCGCAAATGTAGGCGCGGGGATAGTCTGAAGGCGACGAAATCAGTTTCCCTACAACGTCCTGGCTCTTGGCGCAAAAAGAACAACGTAGCGAATCGTCGGAGCCGGCACGCTTCACAGGGATCTCCCGCTAAACATGATAGTGTAACGAACACCCCGATTATACCGAACTTTTCGCTCCAGGAACATAGATGGGGGGCTAAAGCGGGCGGATTCCATTCTTAGGGGCCCGGGTGATTCCCCTTATCCGGGTCCGGGAACAAATCCAGAACCGACGGTATCTATTGGCCATGCTCGAGGTTAGGGAGCTTACCAAGCGCTACCCGACGGTCACCGCGATCGACGACGTAAGTTTTACGGTCAGGCCGTATGAGGTGCTGGGGTACCTGGGACCGAACGGGTCGGGAAAGAGTACTACGGTCAACATCGTCACCGGGCTGCTGGAGCCGACGCGGGGCCAGGTGCTTTTCGACGGGCGGAGTATTCAGAGCCAGTTGATCGAATACAAGCGGCGGCTGGGATACGTTCCCGAGCAGCCGCATCTTTATCCGCATCTGACGGGTCGCGAATACCTGCAATTGACCGGACGGCTGCGCGGCCTGGGCGGGCGGGCGCTCGACCGCAAGATCGACGACCTGCTGCAACTTTTCGCGCTGGGCGCGGCGCGGCATTCGCCGATCGCGTCGTATTCGAAAGGAATGCGGCAGAAGGTGCTGATTTCCGCGGCGCTGCTGCACAATCCCGACATCCTGGTGTTCGACGAGCCCCTTTCGGGGCTGGATGTGACCAGCGCGCTGGTGTTCCGCAACCTGGTGAAGTCGCTTTCGCGAGAAGGAAAGGTGATCCTGTACAGCTCGCATGTGCTGGAGGTGGTGGAAAAAATCTGCACGCAGGTGATGATTCTTCGCAAGGGGCGCGTGGCGGCGAACGATACGGTGGAGAATCTGCGCAGCCTGATGCAGCGCGGGTCGCTCGAGGATATTTTTTCCGAGCTGGTGCTCGAACAGGACATCGAGACCACGGCGAGCGCGATTGTCGAGGTCATGAAGGGCTGAGAGGGTTGTGAAAAAAAGCATTTACACACTTGACACGGCCTTAGGACGGAGAAATCATCGCCCATGACCACCGCACGCACAATAGAGTTTAAAGCCCAACGAACTGTCTTCTTCTCGCAGCTGGACGAAGACAGCTTCTTCGGCTGGCTAGAGAAGTTGCCATGCGTCTCAGGGTTTCAAGGAAGGGGCGACGTGCTGCTTATCCGAGTTCTCCAATCGAGGGTGGATGAGGGCGCCCTGCGGGATCTTTTGGCGTTGTTTTATCGCTACCGGATCGAGATGGGGCAACTGGCGGTGTTTGATAAACCGGAGTTTGCACACTGGTTTCACAAGAAGAGCGCCTATTGGTATAAACGAGTCTTCGGCTCCGGTGCGGTCAATCCACCTCGGGGCAGCGGTCGGCGCAAAAGGGTCGTGATGGTTACGTCAGGTATATAAATACCGACGCGCTTATTGAAAGCGATGCCGCAATTTCTGGCTTTGGTTCGCCATTTCTTTGGTCGATTTTTCGATAACGAGTTCGTGGCGCACAACGCCGATGTGCAGGTGACGGTTACCAAGACGCTGGCGCTGCTGGCGTCGCCGGGTATGCTGCTGCCGTTTTTCCGCTACACGACGTATTTGGCGCTGGATGCGTATCCTCCCGAGGCGCGCATGGCGACGCTATGGTTCGACCGCTGCTTCTTCTTTTCCTTTTCGATTCTGGTGATGGGCGCGGTGACGGTGCTCGAATGGGACGCGCTGTTTCCGGACCGGCGCGATTACGTGTCGCTGATCCCGCTGCCGATCCGGGCGCGGACGATGTTTCTGGCCAAAATCGGGGCACTGGGATTGTTTTTGCTGGGATTTACCGCGGCTGTAAACGCGATTTCGACGGTTTTGTTTCCGATTATTTCTTACCGCTATCGCGCGGGCGGGTTGAGCGTGGGGCTTGCGACGATTCTGGGTTTCAGCGGCCTGGGATGGACTATTGCGGCGCAGGGGATCTCGGTGTTCATGGCGAGCGCGTTCGTGTTTCTGTCGCTGGTGGCGATCGAGGGGCTGCTGCTCAATGTATTGAGCGTGCGCTGGTTCCGGAAGGCGTCGGTGTATGCGCAGTGCGCCATGATCTTCGCGCTGCTGTCACTGTTTTTTCTGTTTCCGAATATCGCGGCATCGATTCCGCGGCTGAAGGCGGCGAATTCGTGGGTGTTGTACGCATTTCCGCCGGCGTGGTTTTTGGGATTGAACGAAGTGCTGCTGGGCTCGCGCGATGCGGTGTTCCTGGCGCTGGCGCGGATTGCGGAGTGGGGAGTGGCGGGCGCGGCGATGGTTGCGGCGATCGCCTATGCGGTCGCTTACCGGCGCCACGTGAAACGCACGCTCGAATCGATCGAGGGGACCGAAGGGGTCCGGACGCGGATCGACGAATGGATGAGTTGGCTCGCGGACCGGATCGCGCCGCATCCGCTGGAGCGGGCTACCGTCGCATTCATTGGAAAAACCATCGCGCGCAGTCCGCGGCACCGCATTTTTCTGGCAGCCTACGCTGGGGTGGGATGCGCGTTCGTACTGCAGGCGCTCGCCGGGACGAAGCTGCGGGAGGCGTGGCTGTCGATTCCGCTGGTGCTGAGTTTTTTCGTGCTGAGCGGGATGCGCTACATTTTCACGCTGCCGAGCGAACTGGCGGCGAACTGGGTATTTCGCGTGACGGAATCCGAGGAGCGGAGGCGGGCGCTCGACGGAGCGCGGACGGCGATGTTGTGGATGGGAGTGGCGCCATTGTTCGCCGCGCTCGCTCCGTTTTATTTCGTGCTGTGGCCCGCGTGGATCGCATTTGCGCATTTCGTGTTCAGCGTGACGATTTCGGTGATCTTGGTGGACATATTATTACTGGATTTTTGGAAAATTCCGTTCACCTGCTCGTATCCGCCGGGGAAAGCGAACGTGACCATCCTGTGGATTTTCTATTGGCTGGCGTTCACGACGTATGCTTACTCGATGGCGTCGCTCGAGGCATGGATGGTGCGGCAGTCGGCTCGGCTGATCGTGTTTTACGCGGTAGCGGCGGTCATTTGGATGGGATTCCAGTGGTATCGGAAGCGCTGGGACCAGGTGGGATTCACGCTGGTTTTCGACGACGCGCCGGATCCGGTGGTGCGGACGCTGAATTTGAGCGAGTTCGCGTGGCGCAGGAAACGGTCGGCCGCGGGATAAAATGCACCCATGACGAGCCTCGCGCAGGACGTGCGCTACGCGCTGCGGATGCTGGCACAATCGCCGGGATTCGCGGCGCTGGCGGTGCTGACTCTGGCGCTGGGAATTGGCGCGAACACGGCGCTGTTTTCGGTGGTCAACGGCGTGCTGCTCAACCCGCTGCCGTATCCGCACTCTGAGCAACTCGTTTCGGTGTACGACCGGAGGCCGGGCGTGGAGCGGGGGCCCTCGGTGTATCTCAATTTTCTCGACTGGCAGCGCGACGCCCGCACGTTCGCATCGATGGCGATTTATCGCAATCAGGATTACAATCTGACCGGCGGCGTCCAGGCGCAGCGGCTGAGCGGGTACATGATTTCGTCGGATTTTTTTCCGACGCTCGGTGTGCAACCGGTGTTGGGACGGACGTTCCGGCCGGATGACGACCAGGTGGGTGCGGCACCCGTAGTGATTTTAAGCGGCGGGCTCTGGAGCCGCGAGTTCGGGTCGGTGAACGTGGTGGGGAAATCTCTGGTCCTCAATGGCGCGTCGTACACGATCATCGGGGTGATTCCGGCGAGCTTCCGTTTTTACGGCAATGAGCGCGACGTGTACACGCCCATCGGTCAGTGGAACGACCCGTCGTTTCGCGACCGGCGCATTTCGGTGAGCGCGCGCGTGATCGGACGGCTGAAGACGGAAGTTACGATGCAGCAGGCGCAGGCCGACATGGACGTGGTAGCGCGCGAACTGGCGGCCGACTTTCCGGTCGCCGACAAGAACGCCGGGATCGCGCTGGTACCGATGAAAGAGGATATCGTCGGGAATATCGAGCCGTTCCTGGTGGTGCTGCTGGCGGCGGTGGGATTTCTCCTGCTGATTGCCTGCGCGAATGTGGCGAATCTGCTTCTGGCGCGGTCGGTCCGGCGCTCTCGAGAATTTGCGGTTCGGGCGGCGCTGGGCGCGGGACGCGGGCGCATTGTGCGGCAACTCGCTACCGAAAGCGTGGTGCTGGCGGGTTTGGGCGCGACATTGGGACTGCTGCTGGCGATGTTTGCTCTGAAGACGGCGCTGCACGCGCTCCCCGGGACGCTGCCGCGCGCGGATGAGGTGTCGCTCGACGGAGGCGTGCTTTTGTTTACGCTAGCGCTGGCGATCGGTTCGGCTTTGATTTTCGGCCTGGCTCGGCGCTCGGAGGCTCGCGGGTGAGTTTGCAGGAGGTGTTGAAGGAAAGCGGGCGGGGATCGAGCGGCGCGCGGAATCGGCTTCAGCGGGTATTCGTGATGGTGGAGATCGCGATGGCGCTGGTGCTGCTGGTGGGCGCGGGCCTGATGGTACGGAGCCTCGGGGCGCTGTGGCGCGTGAATCCGGGCTACAATCCGCAGCACGCGATCACGTTCAGCCTGTCGATGCCGGCGACTTCGGCTACGACTTCGGCTGAGACACGCGCGCGGCTGCGCCAGTTTGGCGATAAGATGCGCTCGATTCCCGGCGTTGTGGCAGTTTCGGTGACGCTGGGGTCGCGCCCGATGATCCATGATTCGTCGCTGCCCCTTTGGATCGAAGGTCGGCCGAAACCGGCGAGCGATAACGAAATGCCGGCGGCGATGTTTTACCTGGTGGAGGAGGGATTTCGCCAAGCGATGGGAATTACGCTCGAGCGCGGCCGGTTCGTTGACGCGCGGGACAATGAAAATGCGCCGATCGTAATCGACATCGACGACGCATTCGAGCGCGCTTATTTTCCGAGTGAAGATCCGATTGGCAGGCGCGTGCACCTGACGCAGTTCAACGTTGAGGCCGAGATTGTCGGCGTGGTGGGGCACATCAAGCAGTGGGGTCCGGGAGCGGATGAAAGGTCGGCGATCGAGCCGGAGTTTTTCTATCCGTTCATGCAGCTTCCGGAAAAGATCATGGCTCTGGCGGCGGGCGGGGTCGCGGTGGTGTTGCGGACGGAGGGAGATCCGGCGGCGGCGATGGGGCCGGTGCGGCGTGCGGTTGTGGAGCTCGATTCGCGCGACGTGATTTACGCGGTCGAGACGATGGACGAGGTGATCGCGGGGTCGCTTGCGGCGCGGCGGCTGTCGATGATCCTGCTGGGAGTTCTTGCGGCGCTTGCGATGGGGTTGGCGTGCGTTGGGATTTACGGCGTGATTTCTTACGTGGTGGGACAGCGTACGCATGAAATCGGCGTGCGGATGGCGCTGGGCGCGGATCGCGGGGATGTGATGCGGCTGGTGCTCGGCGAAGGGGCGAAAGTGGCGCTGGCGGGAGCGGCCGCGGGGGTCGTGGGAGCGCTGGGATTGACGCGGCTGATGAGCAACCTGCTCTTCGGCGTGAACGCGCACGATCCGGTGACCTTCGTCGTAACGGCGATTCCGCTGGTCGTGATCGCGCTCGCGGCGTGTTATTTTCCGGCCCGGCGCGCGGTGCGCGTGGACCCGGTGGTCGCGCTGAGGTGCGAGTGATCCTCTATTGCGAGTGAGCCTCTTATAAGGAAGCTCAAAAAAGGGGACACGTTCCGTGTCCCCCTTTTTGAGCCACTCGTTATTGGTGCTCGGTGCGAGGGTCGCTGCGCTTGACCTGGGCGCGGCGGCGACCTTGATCGAGATTGTCGCCGGCTTTCTGCTTGGCGCTGTCGCCGACTTTGATGTTGTTCACCACGGCTTTTGCGCCGGCGGATTTGGCCATGCGCGTCGCCGCGCCTTTGTGTTGGAGCACGCCGGTGTTGCCCTCCCAGGTGGCGACGCCGCCCTGTACGTGGACCTTGAAACCGTCCTTGCCGATCTTGGATTTTTCGAGTTTGGCCCGGATGGTGGCTTCGATGGCCTGGTCCTCCTGAGCCGTGGTTCCTTGCGCGGGGGGCGGCTTCTTCGCTACCGGTTTCGGCGTCTGCGCGAAGGCGGAGACGCTCATGAATATCGCCAGAATGTATCGCAGCACGTAAATATAGTCGGGATTGGGGCGTGATAATCTCAGGTATTGTGAAAACCGGGTTGGTGTTTTTTGCGCTCGCGGGATTCGCCGCGGCCCAGACGGATTCCGGACGCGGGCAAAAACTTTACGAAGGTCATTGTTCTTTGTGCCACGGCGAGACCGGCGGAGGCGGGAAAGGTCCGAGTCTCGCGCGGCCGACGCTTCCCCGCGCTCCTAACCTGGAGCGGCTCACGGAAGTGATCCAGCAAGGCATTCCCGGGACCGAGATGCCGGGTGCATGGCAGCTCACGGAAGGCGAAGCGCGACAGATTGCGCAGTATGTGCTGTCCCTCGGGCGGACGCCGATTGTGAAGCTTCCGGGCGATCCGGCGCGCGGGCGCGAGCTTTACGAGAGTCGGGGGCATTGCTCGTCTTGCCATATTATTCGTGGGGTGGGATCGAGCTTCGGGCCGGAGCTGACCGACGTCGGGGCGAGGCGCAGCGCGGAATATCTGCGCGAGGCGCTGCTCAAACCTGGCGCGTCGGTTCCCGACGGATTTTTGCTGGTCAAAGTGACGACGCGGGAGGGCCAGACTGTCCGCGGAATTCGCGTGAACGAGGATTCGTTCAGCATTCAGTTGCGCGATGCGTCCAACCGGTTTCACTCGTTCCGCAAGGACTCGGTGAAAATCGAAAAGGAGTTTCATCAATCGTTGATGCCGGCGTACGATTCGTTCAGCGCAGCGGAACTGGACGACCTGGTGGCGTACCTGGCGTCGCTGCGAGGTGAATCATGAGACGCGCGATTTTTCTTGTGGCCGCCGCGCTCACGGCGCGCGCCCAGGTGCCTTATGAGCGAATCGTCAAGGCTTCTGGGGAGCCGGCAAACTGGCTCACCTATTCGGGCAACTATGAAGCGCATCGATTCTCGCACCTGACGCAACTGACGCCGGCCAATGTCGCGCGATTGCGGCCGCTGTGGGTTCACCAGGTGCGGGAGCAGGGCGGAGTGGAAAGCACGCCTCTGGTTTTCGACGGAGTGATGTACGTGACCGAGCCGCCGACGGCGGTCGCGGCGCTCGACCTGCGCACGGGGCGTCCGCTGTGGCGATGGGAGCGGACGCTGCCCAAGGATTTGCAGACCATCGGGTTCGGACGGGTGAATCGCGGCGTGGCGGCGTTGGGCGACACGCTGTACGTGGGGACGCTCGACGCGCACCTGGTCGCGCTCGACGCGAAATCGGGCGCGGTGCGATGGGACGCGCCGGTTGCGGATTATAAAACCGGGCACTGTATCACCGTCGCACCGCTGGCGGTCGAAGGGAAAATCATTGTCGGCATCAGCGGAGGCGAAGCGGGAATTCGCGGGTTCATCGATGCCTATGACGCGAAAACGGGGAAACGCCTGTGGCGATTCTGGACCATTCCTGGCACGGGCGAGCCGGGTAACGACTCGTGGCACGCGGCGGATTCGTGGAAGACGGGCGGAGGGTCGACGTGGGTCACGGGGTCGTACGATCCCGACCTGAAGCTGATTTATTGGGGCGTGGGAAATCCGGGGCCGGACTGGAACGGCGATCCGCGGCCGGGCGACAATCTGTACACGTGCTCGCTGGTGGCGCTTGATGCGCAGACGGGGGCGCTGCGCTGGCATTTTCAGTTCACTCCGCACGATACGCACGATTGGGACGCGACGGAGATCCCCGTGCTGCTCGACACGGTCGTACGCGGGAAGCCGCGCAAGGTAGTGGCGATGGCGAATCGCAATGGGTTTTATTACCTGCTCGATCGCGCGACCGGCGAATTTTTGTCGGGCGTGCCGTACGCCAAGCAGACTTGGGCGAAAGGGCTCGACGACAGTGGCCGGCCGGTGGTGATTGCGGGAAGCGAGCCGACCGAAGCAGGGAATCTGGTCTGGCCGAGTCTGCAAGGCGCGACGAACTGGTTCAGCCCCTCGTACGATCCGGTGCGCCAGCAGTTTTACGTGGCCGTTCGCGAGATGGGGTCGTATTACTACAAGGGCGAAGCGGAGTACAAGCCGGGGACATTTTTCGCGGGCGGAGGCGAGCGCGCGTTGAACGGTGACGACGCTTACGGCGCGATTCGCGCGCTGGATGTTTCGACAGGCCGGCGCAAATGGGAGTTCCGTCTGCAATCGCCGCCATGGGCGGGCGTGCTCGGCACCGCGGGTGGGCTGGTGTTTGGCGGGTCGAACGAGGGGAATTTCTACGCGCTCGATGCGGTGACGGGAAAGCCGCTGTGGGATTTTCAGACCGGCGGCGGGATTGCGGCGAATCCGATTTCTTTCCTAATCGACGGCAAGCAGGTGGTCGCGATCGCGGCGGGGCACGCGATTTTCGTGTTCGGTTTATAAGCGCGGGAACAGGTTACGTCGCCAGGGGACGGACCGAGACGCCGGCCTCCTGCAATCCCGCGGCGACGGCTTCGGCGATCTGCGGGGCGCCGGGGGTGTCGCTGTGGAGGCAGATGGTCTGCGCATCGATCGCGACGGTCGATCCGTCGATTGCGATGATGCCTTGTTTGCGCGCGATCCTGGCGGCCTGCTCGGCGGCGAGCTTGGGATCGCGGATCAGCGCGTCTTCGAACTTGCGCGAGCGGAGCGTGCCGTCCGGCTCATAGCGCCGGTCGGCGAAAGCTTCGGCGGCGACGCGGAATCCGGCGTCGCGAAAAACGTCGAGCATTCTTGATCCGGCGAGGCCCACCAGAACGACATCCTTGCTGAATCGCGCGACGCCGTTGGCGATGGCGCGGGCCAGCTCGGGACGGTTCACCGCCTGGTTGTAAAGCGCGCCGTGCGGCTTCACGTGCACGATGGCCGTCGCGTAGGTCGCGGCGATTTCCGCCAACGCGCGAATCTGGCCGAACACGCTCTCTTCGATCTGCGCCAGAGGAAGATCCAGTTCCATGCGTCCGAAATTTTCACGGTCGGCATATCCGGGATGCGCGCCGATGGCCAAGTTCCAGCGCAGGGCCTGCTCGATGGTGATTTTCATGGTGCGCTCGTCGCCGGCGTGGCCGCCGCAGGCGATGTTGACGGAAGTGATGGAGCGCATGATGGATTCCTGCAAGCCGCTGGTAATGTCAGCGGGGATTTCGCCCATATCGGAATTGAGATCGATGTGCATATGGAGGCTGTGTGAATTTTCACACAAACACTATTATCGAAATAATGCCCCGGAGCGGAGGATTTCCTCCTTCTCGCGAATCAGGGCGCGCGCGGCTTCGGGCGTGACGAAGTCGAAACGCACGTCGTCGCGCGGGCGAAGCTGGCCGACGCTGGCGAGATCCGCGGAAATGATGTTGGCGATCTTGGGATAGCCGCCGGTGGTCTGCTGCTCGACGAAAAGAATGATGGGCTGGCCTCCGGCGGGAACCTGGATCGTGCCGAGCGAAACGCCTTCAGAAGTCATGTGGCCGGATTGCGGCGTTTCGAGCGCGGGGCCTTCCAGGCGCAGGCCCATACGATTGGATTCTTCCGTGACGCGATAGACGCTGCCGTAGAAGAGATCGATGGATTTCGAGGAAAACCAGCGCGTCTGCGGAGCGACGGTCGCGCGCAGGATTTTGCGCGGCTTGAGACGCTCGAGAACCTCCGCGTTGATCGCGAGCGGCGTGGCTTCGTGCGCGGGGCCGATGGGAAGCACGTCGCCTTTTTTGAGGGGGCGTCCTTCGAATCCGCCCAGTCCGGTGAGAATGTGGGTCGACGCGCTTCCGAGCAGCGGCTTGACGGCGATGCCGCCGTGGACGCACAAATAGCAGCGCGCGCCGGAGCGGGTGGGGCCCAGATCGAGCCGCTCGCCTGGTGCGACGACGGTCGCAGCCCAGTTTTCGATCGGGCGCGAGCCGATGGTCGCGCCGAAATCGGAGCCGGTGAGTGCGATCAACGCGCCTTCGCGGAACAGAAATTTTCCGCCGAGCAGCGTTATTTCGAGCGCGGGCGCCCACTCCGGATTTCCAATGAGGAGATTGCCGATGCGAAGAGAAACCGGGTCGGCCGCACCGGAAGGCGAAACGCCCAGCGCGCCGTAGCCGTAGCGGCCCAGGTCCTGCACGGTGGTGAAGAGGCCCGGCGCGACGATTTCGATCATAGCGGGCGGAAGCGGACCAAGTCGCCGATGCGGAGGACGCTGAGATCGGCGCGGTCGGGCGAAAAAATCTCAAGCGGCGTACGTCCGATCAGACGCCATCCGCCGGGCGTTTCGAACGGATAGACGCCGGTGTGCGATCCACCGATGGCCACGCTGCCTTTGGGAACCCGTTTGCGCGGTTTTTCGAGACGCGGCGTGGCGAGCTCTTCCGGCAGGCCTCCGAGATACGCGAAGCCGGGGACGAATCCGATGAAATAGGCGACGTACTCGGCCGAGGAGTGCAGCTCGATGACGCGTCGCGGCGTGATGTGATGCAGCGCGGCGACGTCTTCGAGGTCGGGGCCGTCATAATGGACCGGGATTTCAACCACGCGGGGCGGCGGGAGCTGGATGGAATCGAGCTGGCCGATGTACGCTGCGAGCGTGTGCTCAATGTTCGAGTGTTCCTGGTCGACGGGATCGAAAACGAGCAGCATCGAGTTGTAGGCCGGGTGCACATTGCGGACGCCGGGGATCGGCTGGGCTTCGATGAGGCGCAGGAGTTTTAAAACGCGATGGTGGGTTTCGAGATTGATTTCGTCGCCCAGGTACACCATCAGCGACTGATCGCTCGCGTATTCGAAACGGATCATGAAACGGGCGAGAATCCCGCGGCGCGGTAAATGGTGATGTCGATGGTGGTGGGCACGGTTCCCCATTTGGCGGTGAAGTCGCGGTTGATTTTGACCCAGTCGGGATCGGCGCCGAACGCGTTCCAGGCTTTTTCGCGCGCGGCCAGCGTGTCGAACGGAATCAGGTAGGTGAGATTGGGCATGTTCGGGCCGACGAGCGTGGTCGCGTAGAGGATCGGATGAATGCCGACGCGATGAAAAACATTGATCTCGCCGCCGGCGAAGCGGTCGTGCAGCGCCTTGAGTTGCGCGGAAGCGGGGGCGTGATAGACGCGCAGCTCGAAATAGCGCGTAGGATTGTGCTTGTCTTCCGCCGGGATCTCAGGAGAAAACTCGGCGGCTTCGAGAATCGAATTTTCCTGTGTGTCGAAGGGCGCTTCGGGTCCGGCCTCGAGCTTTTCGAGCGCGGCTCTCGCTTCCGCGTCGGCAGCGACTTTCGCGCGGACGCTCGCGTATTCTTCAAGCGATGCGTAGCCAGCGATCAGCAGCATTTCGGGCACGTGCGGGCCGATGTTGGCGGCGAGTGCAATCGCCGGTCCGGGATGGATTTTCTGAAGGCGCGGCAGGTAGCCCTGGCTCAGCCATTCATTCATCCTGCGGCCTTGCGTGGTGTTTTTGTACCTGAATTTCTGGAATTCGTAATATCGGGTGCGGCGCGATTCGTGCTGGGCGAATACCGGCGATGCGGCGATGCCGGCGAGCGCGGCTGCGAATTTTCGCCGGTTCATGAAGTTCTCCGCGGACTGTGTGGTTGTACGAGCGACGGTGCCGAGAATCCAGCGGGCCGCAGCCTTACGGCTGGCGGCTCGGACTGACGCTTTACGAAATGCGAGCGGCCACGCGTGAGCGTACGGCTCCTCCGTTTGTTTTCACCGCATGCGTGCGCCACAACTATGCCCAATCCATTTTTGGATGCATTCTATGCCATTCGGTCGCCTGCTCGAACGCGTGCGCCACTCGGAGCGGAGCGCCTTCTTCGTACAATCGGCCGGTGAAGATGATGCTCTGCGGCGAGTTGCCATTAACGAATCCGCATGGAATGGCCACCTGGGGATGACCCGTGAGATTGGTGATGGTCAGCGTCGCGGTGCCCTGCGGGACCACCAGCACGTCCCAGTTCTGCATGAAATCGTCCATCTGCTTCTGGAGCAGGGTGCGGGCGCGCTGCGCGCGGATGTATTCGACCGCGGGAATCACGCGCGAGGTGCGAAAAGTGTTGGGCCAGTCGCCGCGGCCCTGGCCGCGCAATTGCGTCACGCGGCCGTCGCGGGTGATGTCGTCGAAGGCGGCCGCGGCTTCAGCTTGGAGCAGAAAGGAAATCTGCTGCGCGTTGGTTTCCGGAAGCTCGGCTTCGTGAAGATTCACGCCGGCTTTGCGCAGAGCATCGAGCGCGTCTTCATAGATCTTTTTGCGTTCGGCGGCCTGCTGGGCGAAGTTCGAATTGTTGGCGCCCCGGCCGCCGCGGCCCGTACCCGAGCGCTCGAACTCGGCTTTCAGATATCCGATTTTGAGGCTTGACAGGGGCGCAGCGGGATTCCAATCGAACGGCGCCTCGATGGTGGTCACATCGTGCCCGTCGGGACCGTACATCGCGTTGAGCACCAGCGCGCAATCCTCCACCGACCGGCAGATGGGGCCGATTTTGTCCATGGTCCAGCTCAGGCCCATTGCGCCGTAACGGCTGACGCGGCCGTAAGTCGGGCGCAGGCCCGCGACGCCGCAGCGCGAGCTGGGACTGACGATCGATCCGAGCGTTTCGGTGCCGATCGAAAATCCGACCAGGCCGGCGGCTGTCGAGGAAGCCGATCCGGCCGACGATCCGCTCGATCCCTGGTCCAGGTTCCAGGGGTTGCGCGTCATTCCGTTGAACCACACGTCGCCCTGCGCAAGCGCGCCCATCGACAATTTCGCCAACAGCACCGCGCCGGCATTGAAAAGACGGTCGATGCAGGTGGCGTTGTAGGTGGGGACCTGGTCTTTGAACGGCTCCGCGCCCCAGGTGGTCAAGATTCCTTTGGTGTTAAAAAGGTCCTTGGCGCCGAACGGGATTCCGTGCAGCGGGCCGCGATATTTGCCGGTGCGGATTTCTTTGTCGGCTTGCTCGGCCTGCTGGAGCGCGAGATCCTCGGTCAACGTGATCACGCACAGCAGCTTGGGGCTGTATTTCTTGAGGCGCGCCAGGTACATCTTGGTGAGGTCGGTGGAGGAAACCTTGCGAGCCTTCAGCAGCGGCGCGAGTTCGGTGACCGGCAAAAAGGCGAGGTCTTCGACATCTTTGAACGAAGCGAGCTTCCCGGCGCGGGTTGGAGTGAATCGCGACAGTCGCGGCTTGGGTTCCTTACCAGGCAGCGCGGGGCGGAAATGAAACGCCGGTTCGGTGTCGAGCGGAATGTCGATCTTGCGCAGGGCTTCGTAATTGGCGAGCGCGCGATTGACGCCGGGGAGCATCATGTCGCGCTGCTCCTCGGTGAAATCCAGGCCGAGAATCTCGAGCGCATCGTGAAGCTGGTCCTTGGTGATGCGCATGGGCGGCTCCGGACCGCGTCCCTGCGCGGCGGCGCGCGGCACGAATCCGCTTTCGGTGGCGATCAGCGCGGCAACGGTGGGGACGAACTGGAGCAACTCCCGGCGGTTCATCTGTCCAGAATAACCCAGGCGGAGCAGAGGTGGCCCCAACCGGGAGACACTCGCAGCCCGTCATTGCGGCCCGCGAAATAGCGCTCATCGATTTCGGCCGGGCCGAGATCCTCGACTGCGCTGAATCCGAGTTCCTTCAAGAGCTGCGCCAGATCGGATGGACGGAAATACAGCCGGAACGGCTCGCCCAGGCCGGCGACAGCGCGCGCGATCAGGTGCTGACGGAAACGCAGGCCGGGACTCAGCTCGGCGGGGTCGAGCACATAGTCGAAGGCGACTCCGCTTCCGGCCGGCATTGAGGCAATGAAGCGAAATGTGCCGACGGCGCTTTCGCGCGTGAGGTACATGGTTACGCCGAGCCAGGCGAAGAAGGCAGGTTGATCGAGCCGGAATCCGTTCGCCAGAAGAGTCTGATCGAGCGGCTCGCGTTCGAAATCGGCGGGAACGAAGGTGACGGCATCCGGAATCGCGATGCCGGATTGATGGAGCAGCCGGCGCTTCCAGGATTGCGTCGAGTGATGGTCGACCTCAAACACGCGCACTCCGGACTGGGAGCGGTAGGCATACGTGTCCAGGCCTGCGCCGAGGATGACGTACTGGCGCACACCCCGGGCGGTCGCGCGGGCGAGCTGGTCTTCGGCGTAGCGGCTGCGGACGGCCATGAACGCGCGGCGGCGCGTGTCCGCACGCCGGGCAAAATTTTTTCGCCGCGGATCGTCAATCGGATCGAGAATGCGGCACGCAAGCGGATCGTCGAAGATTTTGGGGGAATCGAGCGACTGATGCGCCGCCCGGCGCAACGCGACCAGGTAGGCGGTGCGGCTGAAGCCTTCGTGTTGCATGGAGTATCAGTCTATCGGCGTTAGCCTTTCCGGGCAATCTCATGCTATCGTGCAGAATCATGGCAAGCCGAAGCGTAAACAAAGTGATTCTGATCGGGCATCTGGGCCGCGACGCGGAGACCGCGTACACGCCGTCGCAGGTTCCGGTGACCAAATTTTCCGTGGCCACGAATCGGCGCTGGAAAGATCAGCAGACGGGGGAGTGGAAAGAGGAGACCAACTGGACCAACGTGGTCCTGTGGCGCAACGAAAACGTGGCGCCGTACCTGACCAAGGGCAAGCAGGTGTACGTCGAGGGGCGCTTGCAGACGCGCAGCTACGACGATAAAGACGGCAAGAAGCAGTGGATGACGGAAGTGATCGCCGAGGACGTGATCCTGCTGGGCGGACGCGGCGAGGGTGGTCCGCCGGACGAAGGTTTTTCGCAGGAAGGCATGCGCAGTGCGCCGCGGCCGAGGCAAACGGCGGCCCCGTCGACTCCTCCGAGCGGGGGCGTGACGGACGACGACGTGCCGTTTTAGTTTCGTCTCTCACAAATTGGCCGGCTGATCGAACCGATTGAGATCTGGAGTTCGATTCGAACTCCGTGCGGCCTCCCCAAACAAACTCGGACCATTTAGGTCCTAATTCTCGCCATACGAACCCGTTTGCAATCCGTTTGCTGAAATATCCTGGCAAGCTAGGGCATTTGAGTGGATTCTAGATGCGATATGCAAATGATTTGCAACAAGAGCCGGGACGAAATCCGACCGATCCACAGTCTCAAGTCGGCCCGGCTGGTGGTGGGCCTGACGTTGGCGCTGCTCTCGCCCCACGCATTCGGTCAGGAAAGCCCTTACATCGTCACCTATGACCATCACCTGGAGGAGCCCGGGAACCTGGAGGTCGAGTATTTTTCTACCTTCGGGACGCAGTGCATGGGCAACGATTTCGTGGCTCCCTGGATCGAATTCGAATATGGCGCGACGGCGTGGTGGACCACCGAGTTCTACCTGGACTCTCAAACCACCTTCCGCGACAGCACGGTATTCACGGGGCTGCGTTGGGAAAATCGGGTGCGACTTCTGCGCACCGAGCACTTTGTCAATCCGGTGCTCTACGTCGAGTACGAGAACATCAGCGAAGCCGACAAGACGATAAAGGAAGTGGAGGGCCACGACGTCGCGTTGGATCACGCCGACCCCAACGCGATGCTGAACGCCATTCACGACCACGAGCTCGAGTTCAAACTGATCCTTTCCAGGGATTTCAAAGGCTGGAACTTCGCGCTGAATCCTCTGGCGACCAAAAACCTTTTACCGGACAACCCGTGGGAGTTCGGATACGCGTTGGGAATCAGCCGGCCGCTGGCGCTCAAGGCTTCCCCGCGGCACTGCGTGTTGTGTGCCGAGAACATCATCGCGGGGGTCGAGATGTATGGCGGTCTTGGCGATACGCAGAGTTTCGGCCTCCACGACACGTCGCATTATCTTGCGCCGGCCGTCGCCTGGAATTTGCCATCGGGATGGACCGTACGAATTTCGCCCGGATTCGGGCTGAACGACAACAGCCATGGTGTGTTGCTGCGGTGGGGGCTTTCCCGTGAATTCTCGGGCTTCGGCGAGATGCTTCGGAGCTGGATGTGAGGCCGCGTATGAAAAATGAACTCGTGGTGGTGACGGTCCTGGGTTTGTTGGCGCTCGATTCGTCTTCGGCGCCGAGGGAGCGGCAGCGGCGCGATGAACCTGTGGAGGTGGTGCTCGCGCGGGTTCCGCAAAAGGCGCGCGGCAGGCGCAATCCGCTGCGCGACGACGCGGACGCTCCAGCGGCGGGGAAGAAGTTGTTCGTCGAGCATTGTGCGGAATGTCACGGCGAGTCGGCCGGCGGCTCCCAAAGAGGGCCTGGCCTGGGCCCGCTGCTAAGCCGGGCGACCGACGGCGAAATTTTCTGGCTGATAGCGAATGGTGTCGTGCAGCGGGGCATGCCGGACTGGTCGAAGCTGCCGGAACCGCAGCGCTGGCAGATCATCGCGTTTCTGCGCCGGGTCAACGCGCCGAAGTGAATCCGCTCAGTCGATATCAATATCGCGCTTGGGCGGCGGGGCGTCGGGGTTTTCCCGGGCGATCTTCAGCATCTCGTCGAATTTCTTGCTTAATACGTCCTGGTGCGTTTTGTGTGATTCGACGGATTTCTTGAAAGCGTCCTCACGGCGCCCGGCTTCACCGCGCAAGCGCTCGACGGCGGTCTCGAAATCGGCGACCGAGGGCGGTTTCTCGTGCTCCTTGAAGCGGATCACGGCGCCGGTTTCCGAATCGATGTGCAGCTCGGCGTGGCAGCACGGACACGCGGTCTCGATGAGCTTGGTGTGCTTCGCCATTACTTCTATCATACTCATCCGGCGACACTAAGATCGTCCTACAGGCATTGCCCGAATCCGCCGATAGGTGATTGAAAATGGAACGCCGTCGCGAACCGCGGTTCGAGGTTAGCTCCCCGGTCCGGGTGATTGTGCCCGGCGAGCCGGCGCGCATGTTCATCGCGCGACTGATCGATATTTCCGCCACCGGAATGCGGTTCTTGAGCGAGGAGCAAATCGAGGAGAACCAGATTGCCGGCATTGAGGTGGATCACCGCCTGATTTTGGCCGAGATCCGCCATGTCGAGACGCGCGGAAACAAATACGTGATCGGCGCCCGCAGGCTGCACGAAATCTCCAAGGATGCCGCGCTCGGCGATGCGGCGGGCGTTGTTTCGCGGATGCTCGGGGACTTTCACCGGCACATCACGGACGGACAGAAATTTGATTCGGACGCGGTGGTACTGGCCGCCATGGAAAAGATCATGGAGGGGAAGGAACCGGACGAATCGGAGGCATCCGCGCCTCCGTCGATGGCGGAGCCGTCGCCAATCGCGGCTGTAGCCGAACCTCCGTCACCCGCGCCCATCGTCGCGCCCCAACAGGTGATGGCCGCGGAAGAAGTTCTCGAGGAAAAAGCCGGACAACAGACGCTCGCACCGCCGCCGGCTGAAGAAGTCGCGAAGCCGACGCCGACGCCCACGCCCGCCCCGATGATGGCGGGGTCCACTCATCCGCGGGTGGTGGATGTGACGCCAACTCGCGTCGATCCCGTAGAAGCCGCGCGCGCGTCGGCAGTCAACACGATCGAGACGATGCAGAAATCGATTCCACAGGCGCGGCGCAGGGAGCGGTGGACTTTGTTGCTCGCGCTGGCCGCGGGACTGGTGTTTGCGGTCATCGGCGCGCTGGTTATCGAGCGGTGGATGCAGGCCAGCCCCGCACCTCCACGGCCTCACTTGACCGCCGCGGCGGCGCCTGCTTCCGCTCCTGCTGCTGAATCACCATCGGTAACGCCGTCGCCCTCTCCCGCGCCGGCGGCCGAACCCTCACCGGCTGCGCCATCGCCGGCTCCGGCGCCGAGCGCGGCGCTCCCCGCGACGTCAGCAGCATCCCCGGTGCAGCACGCGCAAATTCGCGCCAAGGATCAGACGTGGATCTCGATCACTGTCGACGGACGCGCGGGTTTCAAGGGCCTGCTGCGGCGCGGCGATGTTCGTGAATTCGAGTTCACGAACGATTCCGCCGTCGTGGTGGGTGACGGCGATAACACCGTACTCACGCTGAACGGGTCCCCCGTGCGGTTGGGAAGCGGCGCGTGGAAGGTCCGCCTCACGCCATCGGGCGCCAAGTCGCACCGAGCCCACTAAGCAAATTCCGGTACACTGCTTCTGAAGTGTCTGTGAAAAAGGGGACAGCCCGCTCTGTCCACTCCGTCCGTGTGTCGCCGGTTCAACAGCCTGCGTCTGGGGACAGAGTAGAGGCTGTCCCCTTTTTACACAGGCACTGAAGGTTTGCGCGCACGCGCGCAAATCGAAAGGGAGGCCACTGTGTTTGCGGAATTCAAGAAATTCATCATGCGGGGCAACGTGCTGGACCTGGCGATCGGCGTGATCATCGGAGCCGCGTTCGGAAAGATCGTCTCTTCCATGGTCAACGATGTTTTGATGCCAGTGATCAGCCTGTTCACCGGAAAAATCGACTTCTCCAGCCTGTTCATACCGCTCAACGGCAAAAGCTACGCCACGCTCGCGGCCGCCAAGGCCGACAAGGCGCCCACGGTCAACTACGGGGTGTTCATCAACACGGTAGTGGAATTTCTGATCGTCGCATTCGTGATTTTCATCATCGTCAAGCAGGTGAACCGCCTGATGAAGCCGGTTCCGGCGCCTGTCACCACCAAGGACTGTCCGGAGTGCTGCTCGAAAATCCCGCTGGCGGCGCGCCGCTGCCCCGCGTGCACCTCGACGCTGGCATGAAGCGCGCCCTGCGCGGTCAAAAATTGAAAAAGCCCGCGGATTCCACTTCCGCGGGCTTTTCTTCGCACTTAAGGGAGAATTAGTTGTTGTTGCCGTCGCCGCCGCTGCTGCCGCTGCCGGAATCCGGACGGCGCTTGAGCGTGGGCCGGTCATCATCGGAGCTTCCGGAACCTGATCCCGACCCCGATCCGCCGTCGGTACCCGACCCGGGCGCACGGCGCAGGCGCGGACGGTTGTCGTCCTTCTGGTCCACTTTCTTGCGATTGTGCAGCATCGCCAGGCGCGCCTTGACGTCGTTGAACTCGGAGGTGGTCACCACGTATTCCGGTTTCGCCTTCAGGTACTCCTGGATATTTTTCTGCGCCGCCACGATGCGGTCGTCGGTGGGAGGATGCGTGGAGAAAACCTTCGCCATGGTGCCCGGTTTCTTCTTTTCAAGCGACTCGATCTTCTCAAAGAAGTCCACGAAGGCTTCCGGGTCGTAGCCGGTCTTGTACATGTACTGCAAGCCCAGCATGTCGGCTTCGGACTCGAACGCCTTGGAGAACTGGAGGAAGGTGACCGGGATCAGCACGCTGGCCGCCTGGTAGGCTCCGTACCCGGCCCAGCCGCCCATGAAGATCAGCGGGATGGTGGCAAGCTGCATCACCTGGCCGCGGGTCGCCTGACGCGTTCCGTGCCGCGCCGCGACGTGCGCGATCTCGTGCGCCATCACGCCGGCCAGCTCCGCTTCAGTGTCGGCCTTGAGGATCAGGCCGGAGTTCACGAAGAAAAATCCGCCGGGCAGCGCGAACGCGTTCACGTCTTCGGTGTCGATCACTTTGATGGTGAAGGGAACCTTGGCGTCGGAATTGCGCACCAGGTTCTGGCCCACGCGATTGACGTACTCGGCAATCACCGGATCGTCGATGATCTTGGCGTTGCGCTCCACCTGCTGCGCGAGCTGCTTGCCGAGCGCGATCTCTTTGTCCATCGAGTACCAGTTGAGGCCCTTGCCGACATCGCGATTCCCGATATCATCGGGGTTCTTTTCCTTGTCATCGCCAGCGAACAGCGAGAATGAAGACAACGATACGATCGTTGCGATTGCCAGAAGGCGCCGCGCTCGTAAAGCAGGCATCGACGGACTCCTTTCAGTCCACATTATATACCGATTCTTCCCACGCGCCGTCATTCAATGCGACGCTCCGGTGAAGAAACCATTTCGAGCAACCAGATCCCCCGTGTCGAGCCGGCGCCGGAGGGTCGGTTTATTGGGACTGGCGGGCTGGTTCCTGCGGCGGTTTTCGAGCGCCTGAAGCCGCGCTTTCACGCGATCGAACTCCGACGTGTTGACGACGTACTGCGGCTGCGCTTTGAGCAGTTCCTGAATGTCCTGTTGAACCTTCACGATGCGATCGCCGGTGGCGGGGTGATCCATGAAGATTTTGGCCACGCGTCCGGGTTGTTTTTGCTCGAGCGCCTCGATTTTCTCGAAAATATCCACCATCCCCTCGGGATCGTAGCCGCTTTTGTAAAGATATTCGAGCCCGAGCAGGTCGGCTTCGGACTCGAACGCTTTGGAGAATTGCAGCAAACCTATGGGAATTGCGGCATTAGCCGCCTGACTCGCGCCGACGCCGGGCCATCCGCCGATGAAAATCAAAGGGATGGTCGACAGTTGCGCGATCTGTCCGCGGGTGGCGGTGCGGGTGCCGTGACGCGCGGCGATGTGGGCGATTTCGTGCGCCATGGCGCCGGCGAGCTCGGATTCGTTGGCGGCGGCGAGCACCAGGCCGGTATTGACGAAGAAAAATCCGCCGGGCAGTGACAGCGCGTTGATGGAGTCGTCCTGGATGACCTGGGTGGTGATGGGGAATTTGGTGTCGGAGTTGCGCGCCAGATTCTGCGCAAGCCGATTGACGTATTCCGTGATCACTGGATCGTCGATCAGGATCGAATTGCGCGCCACCTGCGCGGCGAGCTGCTTGCCGAGCGCCAGCTCTTTCGGGATCGAGTACCAGTTGACGCCCTTGCTCACGTCACGCGAGCCGATCTGGTCGGGATCCTTTTTGGCGTCGGCTTGAGTTTGGGCCGCAAGCGACGGGATTAGAACGAAGCTCGCCAGACAGGGTAGGAGGCGAACGAATCGCATGCTGATTTAACGTATGCTCGGAGGAATGGGTTTCGAAAATCTGGAGCGTTACCGCGACGCTTTTCCGGCTGCACAAAGCCTGATTTATCTGAATCATGCGGCGGTTGCGCCGCTGTCGCGCCCGGCCGCCGAGGCGATGCAGTGGCTGACCGAGGATGCGCTTTTGAACGGCTCGGCGCACTACGAAAAGTGGCTGGAGGCCTATGACGGATTGCGCCGGGCTGCCGCACGGCTGGTGAACGCCACGCCAGAAGAGATCGCGCTCATGAAGAACACTTCCGAGGGCATTTCGACTGTCGCGCAGGGTATCGATTGGCGCCCGGGCGATCGGGTGGTCGCGTTCAAAGAAGAATTTCCTTCCAATCAGTACCCGTGGCAGCGGTTGGAGCCGAAGGGCGTGCGCGTCGAGTGGCTTTCGGTGACCGATCCGTTGGAGCGCATTCACGACGCTGCCAGGGGCGCGCGGCTTCTGGCGCTCAGCTTCGTGCAATATTTGACCGGATATCGCGCCGACCTCACGCGCATCGGGGAGATCTGCCGCGACCTGGGTGTGATCTTCTTCGTCGACGCGATCCAGGGGCTGGGCGCGTTTCCGCTGGACGTGCGCGCGTCGCACATCGATGCGCTGGCAGCCGACGGCCACAAGTGGATGTGCGGCCCGGAGGGCTGCGCGATTCTGTATATTTCGCGCCGGCTGCAGGAGCAGGTTTATCCCGCGGAATTCGGCTGGACCAACGTCGCGGGGTTCGAAAACTACGGCGCTCGCGACATGACGCTGCGCGACGACGCGGGCCGCTATGAGTGCGGGACGTTGAACACCGTGGGTTGTTTCGGGCTGCGCGCCGCGATCGAATTTTTGCTGGAAATCGGTGTGGAGAACATCGCGCCGAAGGTACAGGCGCTGGGAGACCGGATCGACGCGGCCGCGCGTCGCAAAGGGTTCGACGTCGCCGCGGAGCGGACGCCGGCGACCGGCGCGGGGATCGTCAGCGTCAAGAAACCCGCCGAGGTCTCTGCCGCGATTGTGGCGCGATTGAAAGAGAATCGCGTCATGGCTGCCGCGCGCGGCGAATGGGTGCGATTATCGCCGCATTTTTATGTGGATTTCGGCGAAATCGACCGGGCGATGGAGTTGATGTAAGTTTTTTGTATACGTGGAGGTGTTGAGGCGCGGCAGTCATGCCGCGCGTTGGTCTGTCCTCACTCCTCGCGCAAAAGGGTCAAAGGATCGATCGACAGCGCGCGTTGCGCGGGAATCCAGGTCGCCAGCAGGCCCACGAGCAACATCGCGAGAACGACTCCGCCGAGCACCAGCGGATCGCGCGGCGTGGCCTGATAGACGATGAAAGCGAGCACGCGGCTGGCGAGAATTCCGAGCAGCAATCCCGACGCGGAGCCGATCGCCAGCAGCTTGAATGCGCGTCCCAGCGCGGCATGCAGGATTTGTTTGGGCCGGGCTCCGACGGCGATCCGGATGCCCAGCTCCTTCAGCCGCCGGCTGAGCGAGTACGCGGCCATTCCGAAGATGCCGGTGATCGAAAGGATCGCGCCCATAATGCCGAGCAGGCCAAGCGCGACGGCCGCCGTCCGGGCGGGGAACAGCGCGACTCCGAGCTGTTCGATCCAGGTGAGAGCGAGAAAGGGAAGCTCGGGGTCGAGGCTGCGCAGCTTCGCTTGAAGAGACCGGGCGAGCGGCAGCGGATCGCCTGCCGAGCGCACGACCAGCGTGGTCTCGCTTACGGGCCTTTGCGCCAGCGGGAAGAAAACGGCCGGCTGCGGATCCTCCGTGAGGTTCTCGTATTTCCCGTCCTCGACAACGCCGGCAATCCCGACGAGCGACCCGTCGCGCTGCTTGAAGTGACGGCCCACTGCGTTCGCCTCCGAGCCGAATAATGTTCGCGCGAGCAAGCGGTTCACCAGCGCTACGCGCGGCGCTTCCTTATCGTCTTGCCACGTGAACGGACGGCCGGCGAGCAGGACCGTTCCGGCCGCGCGCAGGTACTCCGGAGAGATGGTGAAGCGCTCAGCGACAGCCGCCCGGTTCGCCGGGCGGAAATCGGTGGCCTGCTCGGTGAAAATCCATTCGGCGAAGCCACCGCCGTTGAGCGGGGCCCGGCTCACGACTCCCGCGGCCTCGACGCCGGGAACCTCATGCAGGGCGTCGATCATGCGCTTCTGCATTTCGGGCACACGCTCGCCGCGATAACCTGCGATGTTCAGATCGGTTTCAAGCAGCATGGCGTTGCGCGGATCGAATCCGAAACTGGCGCGGAGGGATTGCGCCATGCCGCGCAGCGCGACCATCGAAGACGTGACCAGCACGGCGCAAATCGCGATCTGCACGGCGAGCAGCAGGTCGCGAAGACTGAGCCTGCGGCTGATCGCGCCGGGTCCGGATTTGATGATCTGATAAGGATCGGCGCACATCACCTGGCGCGCGGGAATAATTCCGAACAGCACTCCACTGAGGATCGCCAGCATCAGTGCGACCACGTAGACGTTTGCGTCGGGCGCGACGGGCGAGATCATCGGAAAACGTGGAAGCGGATTCCAGGCGCTGAGAGCGTTGAGCAGCGCGACGCTCGCCCACAGTCCGATACCGCCGCCGGCGAGCGAGATCAGCATGGCTTCGGTCAAAAGCTGGCGCAGAATCCGGGTGCGCCCCGCGCCCAGAGCCAGGCGCAACGCCACTTCGCGCGAACGATCCGATGCGCGGGCGGCGAAGAGGCTGCCAAGGTTCGCGCACGCCGCGAGCAAAATCAATCCGGCCAGCAGCATCATCGCGCCCAGGAACGCGCGCACCGGAGATCCCAGCAGATTTCCGTACAAACCCGGCCGCACCAGCTTGAACGTGGTCGCGCCGTGGTTTGTGGGATAGGTCTTCTCAAGATACACCCCGATCGAGTTCAGATCGGCGGCGGCCTGCTGCGTGGTCACGCCGGACCTCAAGTGGCCGAGCGTCATGAACACGCTTTGCGTCCCGCGCGCGTCGATATTGTTCTTGCTTTCGAGGATCTCCTGATCGACCAGCGGCGCGAAGAAATCGGGAGCGAAGAACACCAGCGCTCCTATGAATCCGCGCGGCGCCACACCGATGATGGTGAACGGATGGCTGTTAACTCGGACGGTTCTGCCGACCACGCCGGGATCGGATTGAAAATGCGCCTGCCAATAAGAGTAGCTGAGCACGATATATGGGACGCTATTGGCGCCGTGCTCGTCGGAGGCATGGAAAAAGCGGCCGAGATACGGCTGAACCCGCATCACGTCGAAGTAGTTCCCGGTGACGCTGTCGGACCAGGCGCGCACCGGATTTCCGTTGCTTTCGAGGCCCACCAGGTCGACTCCGAATCCGGCGAGATCGTCGAAGCTGCGGTTGCGGTCGCGCAGATCGACATAGTCGGGGTAGGACTCGTACATGTTGTGCTCATTGCCGTGCTCGATTCCGTACAAACTCTGAGCGTGCGGTACATTGAGCGGGCGAAGGACGATTCCATTCAGCACGCCGAAGACAACCGCGTTCGCCCCGATCGCGACGGCCAGCGTGGCGATCGCGACCAGCGTGAATCCGGGCGACTTCCGCAGCACCCGCAGGCTGAAGCGGACATCGCGCGCGAGCGTGTCGAAAAAATGGCCGGCCATCTCCTCGCGCGATTCCTCGGCGAATTTTTCGCGGCCGCCGAATTCGAGCCGTGCGCGGCGCTCGGCTTCGCGACGATCGATGCCGGTGCGCTGCAAGTCGTCGGCTCGCAGCGTGATATGCGAGCGGAGCTCCTCTTGAAGCTCGGCTTCCGTGCGGGAGGCATCGAGTTTCCGGGCGAAGGATCGGAACCAGGCGGATAAGCTCATCCTTCCTCCGGCCGGGCCGCCAGGGCGGAACCCATCGCCGCGGCCAGACGGTTCCATCCCTCGGTTTCTTCCCGCAGGCGCTTTCGCCCCAGGGAGGTGAGCTCGTAATACTTCGCGCGGCGGTTATTCTCCGAGGTCCCCCAGCTCGCTTTGAGCAGACCCTGGCGCACCAGTCGGAACAGGGCGGGATACAATGCTCCCTGCTCGATAAGCAGCGCCTGTTCCGAGATTTGTCCGATGCGCAGCAGAACGCCGTAGCCATGCAACGGGCCGAGGGACACCGCTTTGAGGATCAACAGGTCGAGAGTTCCCGGAAGAAGCTGGGCTTGAGCCGGCATTTTTTTGCACTCCTAAAGCGCTAAGGAGAGTGTATTCCAGCTTTCCTAAGCTGTCAAGGAGAGAATGCAATGACAGGAGAGAATGCAATGCGGCGTTGTGAAAAAATGATCTGGACGCGCGATGAAGAGCGATTTCCACTATGCCGGCCGGATGCTGATGAAATCGCCCGGATTCGCGATCGTCGCGATTCTCACGCTGGCGCTGGGAATCGGGGCCAACACCGCGGTTTTCAGTATCATTGACGGCGTCCTGCTGCGCCGGCTGCCCTACGCCGATGCCGACCGGCTGGTGCTGGTGCTCGATCGGAGCATGCACGATCCGCAACTCACCAAACTCTTCGCCAGCCACGCCGACTACAAAGAATATCTTGCGCACTCGAGCAGTTTCGAGCGCTTCGCGGGGCTCAGTTGGGCCCAGGGCGGCGCCATCCTGACAGGGCACGGGCGTGCCAGAGGCGTGGTCGCCAACCTGGTGACCGGCGATTTTTTCGCGATGCTGGGCGCAACACCCGCGCTGGGCCGAACGTTTTCGGGTGACGAGCTTCGCGGCGGATGTTGGGTCGTGCTTAGCAACGCATTCTGGCACGGGACGCTGGGCGGCGATCCGCGGGTGGTGGGGCAATCGCTCACGCTGAGCGATCGCGCGTGCACGGTGGTCGGCGTGATGCCCGAAGCGTTCGAAGTTTATCCGCGCCAGACGGAGATCTGGATGCTGCTGACTCCGGATTACCCCGGATTAAGCGATCATCAGTCGCTCGTCGGCGTGGGACGGCTTAAACGCGGAGTCAGCCTCGCGCAGGCCCAGGCCGAGCTGGCGCGTCTGCACCGGGCGATTCATCCTGGCGACGCCGAACGCGACTTGACGCCTGAACTGGGCTCGCTGCAAGATTTGTTCCTGTTTCTCGCCGGACGCAATCTTCGGCCGACGTTGTGGATTCTGCTGGCCGCGGTCGGCGCCGTTCTGTTGATTGCATGCGCGAACATCGCCAGCCTGATGCTGGGTCGCCTGGCTAGCCGCGAACGGGAGCTGGCGGTGCGCGCAGCGCTCGGGTCGGGGCGATGGCGCATGGTTCGGCAGTTGCTCGCCGAAGGGCTGCTGGTCGCCGCGTCGGGCGGCGCGCTTGGTGTGTGGGCCGGTTTCGGCGCGCTCGAATATTTCAAGCACGCCAATCCGATCGAGCTGCCGATCGGCGCGCACATCGCGCTCAATCTCCCGGTGCTCGGCTTCACTGCGCTGCTTTCGATCGCGACCGCGCTGATGTTTGCCCTGGCGCCCGCGTTAACCATCTCTCTTAAAGACGTGAACCTGGCTTTGCGCGCGACGGGGCGCGGAGCGGCGCAAGGCGCAGGCGCGGCGGCGCGATGGCTGATTGCCTGCGAAATCGCGTTATCGGTGGTGCTGCTGGCGAGCGGAGCCATGCTGATCGAGAGCGTGCTCAACATGGGCGCCGCGCCGCTCGGTTTCGATCCCGCGCACCTGCTGCGCATGAACGTGATGCTCCCCAAGGATCGCTATGCGGCGCCGGACCGCATGACCGGATTTTGGGATGAGCTGCGGCGCCGCGTGAACGCGCTTGCCGGCGTCGAGGGCGCCGCGGTCGCGACCAATCCGCCGCCGTACGGAACGGGATTTTCCCGGCTCGACGTGGAAGGCCGGCCCCGCAGCGACGCCCAGGACACGGGTGAAAACATGGTTTCTTCGGAGTATTTCCGCGTCCTGAAGATTGGCGTGCGGCGCGGGCGCGTCTTCGACCATCACGACCGCGCCGGAACCGAGCCGGTCTGCGTGATCAACCAGTCGCTTGCGCGCGAATATTTCGGGGACCGCGACCCCATCGGCGCGCACGTGCGCATTTTCGGGTTCGACGAAAAAGAGAATGCGTGGGCCACCGTGGTCGGGGTGGTCGGCGACGAAAAGCGTCCTGAGCTGATGCACGAGATGAGCTGGCATGCGCAGCCGGTGCTGTATCGCCCGATCGCGCAGTCGCCAGCCACCGGAGCCACGCTCCTGGTGCGCAGTTCGAGCCTCGAGGGCCGCCCGCTCGAAGAGATCGTGAGTGCGATTGACGCCAACGTTCCCAGCGGCGAGGTCATGACGATGGAAGCGGAGCTGGGATCGTTTCTCCAGTACCCGCGATTCCGCGCGATTGTAATCGGCGCTTTCGCGGTTCTGGCGCTGCTGTTGGCTGCCGTGGGGTTGTACGGATTGGTGGCGCAGTTCGTCGCGAACCGGACACGGGAGATCGGCATTCGCATGGCGATCGGCGCCAGGCCGGCGAACGTCCTGTGGCTGATCGGGCGTCAGGCGGGTGCGCCGGTTCTCGCCGGTCTTGCGGCCGGGCTGGTATCGACCGCGGCGCTGGCGCGATATTTTCAAGCACTGCTTTACGGGGTGCGCGGCTCCGATCCTCGCCTGCTGGCGACTGTGTCGCTTACGCTCGCCATGGTCGCGATGCTTGCGCTTATGTTTCCCGCGGCGCGGGCCGTGCGCGTGGACCCGGTGGCGACGCTGCGGAACGAATAACGCCTCAGCTCGTCGTTGCTGGCATGATGGGAGAGAGATGCACGCGCTCATCGTGCTCGCCCAAGCCTGGCAATGGAATGCGGCTGGCCTGGTGTGCTGCGCGGCTGTGCTGATCGCTTATCTCCGGTTGCGCGTTTGGCGCGAGCCTCGGGCGCTCGCGTATTTCCTGACGGCCGAAGCCCTGATCGCGACCGTCACCTGCTCGCCGCTCGACGTGCTCGCGCGCCAGTACCTGCTGACCGCGGAGGCGCTCGAACGCGTCTTCCTCTGCCTGGCGGCGCCATATCTCCTGGTTCTGGCGATCCCGCGGAACGACGAGTCGCGCTTTCGTCTGGATTATCGCGTGTGCTGGGCCGCGGGGATGGTCGCGATCGCGATCTGGTTTCTCCCGGGTGCGCTCAATATCGCGCTGGCCGGAACCGGAGGGCGGCTTACGGAGAACGCGACTCTGCTGGTGTGCGGAATCGCGTTCTGGTGGCCGCTGCACGCGCCGTTCCGAGGCGACCGTCTACGGCTGATGCCGGCCTCGCTGTTCTACCTGCTTGCGGCGACGGTCTGGTGCTCCCTTCTGGGCCTGGTCCTCGCTTTCACGCAGCCGGGATGGTTTTCGCGCTACACCGCTCCGGCCGATACGCTGCATATTTCCGATGCGCTGGTCCAGCAGTGGAGCCTGACCCGTGAAAACGACCAGCAGACTGCCGGACTCCTGTTCTGGCTGTTCGCCGGATTCATCCTGTTGAGCGAAGTGATGCTGGTTTACTATCACTGGTACAAGTCGGTCGAATCGGGTTCGAAGGCAGTACCCGCGCAGACCGCCCAGCATGTTCCCGACTGACGCCTAGCGCTCCACTCCGAACGCCAGCAGCACGTTCCCCGGCATGCCGCCGTTGAAGCCGTATCCTGAATTCACGTACAGCATCCCTCCGGCTACCACCGGGCCGGGACCGTCGATCGCGCCGCCGTTGGCTTTTACGCCGTCCACGGTTTCAAATTCGCGCGCGGTTTCGACCTCCCACACAATCGAGCCGTCTCGAGTCGAATAAGCGCGCAGCCGTCCGCCGAGGTCGCCCGAAAACGCGATCCCCGGGATCACGGTCACTGCCGCCGATTGCGCCGGGCTGCATCCTTTGCGATCGCCGCACGGCGGCGGCGGAGTCTGCCACACGCGCTCGCCATCGGTAAGACGCAAGGCGAACATGCCGCCGCCCGAGGCTGGATCGTATTCGCCGACGCCGCCAAAGATGGTCTTGTTGCCGCCGGAAACCGGCCGGTGATTGCGAACATCCGACAACGCCACGTACACGTTCTGATCGTCGGCGGCCGAACCCCACTCGATCCCGCCGGCCGCGCTCCCATGCCCGATGCGCTTCTGCCACAGCACTTCGCCCTGCTGATCCGGATCGACCGCGTGGACCACGCCCGATTTTTGCCCTGCGATCAGCGCGCGCTTTCCGTTCGCCAGATTCACCAGGATGGGCGATGCGCCGAAATCGAAATCCGGTCCCTTTTCGTCAGGGCAATTCGCGCCCAGTCCTCCGCAGGCGACGTTGAACGCGTCGCCCTCGGTCATCTGGCGCGACCACAGAAGTTTTCCAGTCTGCATATCGAAGGCGAGGAATGCGTCACTGGTGCGCGCGGCGGGATCGGAATAGGAATCGCCCGTGGTGACATAGATCGCGTAACGCTTCGGATCGATGGTGGGCGCCGACCAGACGCCCGCGCCGGAGGGTCCCCATTGATCGACGCCGTTCTTGTTTTTGCGCACTTTGTGCGGCTCTTCGGGGATCGTATAGCTCTTCCAGATCACTTTTCCGGTCGCGGCATCGAGCGACGAGACGCTGCCGCGGAACTTGCAGCACTCGTAATTTGCGCCCGCGCCCAGCACCTCCTCGCCGGACGACACAGGAACGTAAAGACGGCCGTCATACAGCGCGGGCGCGCCGGTGATGAGGGCGCCCGGGTAATCCTCGACGCGCGTTTTCCAGATCAGTTCGCCGTTGCGCGCATCGACGGCGTAGGCGAATCCGGTCTGATCGCCAAAATAGGCGGCCCATCGGTCAGCGATTCGGCCGATGCTGATCGCGGTACGCACGCCGCTTTCCGCGTTGAAGCTCCAGTGGATGCAGCCGGTGGCCGCGTCGAGCGAAAACACCTTGCGTGAGCCAGTCCCGATGAACACGCGTCCGCCCGCCACCGTCGGCTGGCCGTAGGCGCGCAGCACTCCCGGAATTCCGAAGGCCCATTTCAATTTCAGCTTGGGAACATCGGCCGCATTGAGACCCGCCATCGAGGCGCTTTGCTCGCGGCGATTATCCGCGCCGCCCCAGCCGGTCCAGTGCGGCGCCGTGAGCGGATCGGAAGGCCATGCGCCCGAAGTGCGGCAAAAAGCCTGCCTGGGCAGTTCCTCGGCGCTGAATTTTTTTCCGGTCACGAACTCGGAAACCGTGCGGACCTCCTCGTTCGTCATGAGGATTCCCTGGACCATCATTACGCCGCTGGTAAGCGCGGTCTGGACGTTCTCGGGCGACATCTGCTTCAGGGCATCGGCCCGCGGCGCGCGTCCCACTCCGTTGTCGTGGCAGGCCGCGCAGCGCTGCTTGTACACCGCCGCACCGTCGTCGGCGAGCGCCAGGGCCGCCAGTAACAATCCGATGAACATACGCATGGTCGATTCCCCCCTCGAAGGATTTTATCCGAAAGGCGTGGAGACTCGGAAAATTCCCACAACCCGGCGAAGCGCTGTATTTGTTTCAATGGTAGTTAGAGCGACGGGAACTCGTTGGACCAATCTCCACAATTCCGGCTCGCGCCCGAACAACTGGACAAGCTGATCGGGTCGCTCGCGCGGCGCGGGTACGAGGTGATCGGACCGGTGGTGCGCGATGGAGCGGTTGTCTACGACCGCATTTCCGGCGCCGAGGAACTCCCGCGCGGGCTCACCGACGATCAGGAAGCCGGACGCTACCGGCTGAAGCCGCGCCAGGACGCCGCGTTTTTCGGGTACGCGTCTTCTCCACAGAGCTGGAAGAAATTTCTGCACCCCGCGCAGGTGAAATTGTTCGATGCCGAGCAGCAGGACGGCGTTTTTCGCATCCTGCCCGCGCCCGACGAGCGGCGCCGGTTCGCGTTCGTGGGAGTGCGCGCCTGCGATCTGGCCGCGATCGGCATTCAGGACCGGGTGATGCTGGAGGGTCCTTATCGCGACGCGATCTACCAGGCGCGGCGCGAGCAGGTTTTCATCGTCGCGGTGGAATGCGCGCAGTCCGCGCCGACCTGTTTCTGCGCATCCATGGCGGCCGGGCCGCAGGTGCGGAGCTCCCACGTCGATCTTACGCTGATCGAAGTCGCGAGCTCGTCCGAGCACTGGTTTCTGGCGCAAACGGGAACCGATCGCGGCCGCGAAGTGCTGGCCGAGCTCGAACATCGGCCGTCAAAGGAGGAGGAACGCCGTACGGCGAGCGAAGCGGTGGAATCGGCCGCGCGGGCGCAGACGCGGCGCATCGACAACACCGGTATTCGCGATCTCCTGTATCAGAATTTCGAGCATCCGCGCTGGGATAATGTCGCCGAGCGGTGCCTGGCTTGCGCCAACTGCACCATGGTGTGTCCCACTTGCTTCTGCACGACGATCGAGGACACCAGCGATGTCAAGGGTGAGCACGCCGAGCGCTGGCGGCTGTGGGATTCCTGCTTCACTATGAATTTCTCCTATATTCACGGCGGCAGCGTGCGGACATCGGGCAAAGCGCGCTACCGCCAATGGATGACGCACAAGCTCGGGTCGTGGATCGACCAGTTCGGCTCGTCGGGATGTGTGGGCTGCGGGCGATGCATCTCCTGGTGCCCGGTGGGGATCGATATTACCGAGGAAGTGGAAGCCATTCGCGGCAGCAAGGGTGTGAGCCATGGAAAAACAATCGCTTGAAAAAGTTATCGTCGAGCATCCGTTCTTTGCGGACCTCGAAAGTTATTACATCAGCCTGCTGGTGAGCTGCGCCTCCAACGTGCGCTTCGATTCCGGCAAATATATTCTGCGCGAAGGCGAAGAGGCCAACGAGTTCTACCTGATTCGCGCGGGCCGCGTGGCCATCGAGATCAATCCGCCGCAGCGCAAGCCCATCATCGTGGACACGCTTGGGGAGGGCGACATTCTGGGGTGGAGCTGGCTGCTGCCGCCCTACACCTGGCGCTTCTGCGCGCGGGCGGCGGAAGCGACGCGGGCCATCGCGCTGGACGCCAAGTGCCTGCGCACCAAGTGCGAACAAAATCACGATCTGGGATACGAGCTGCTCAAGCGCTTCAGCCAGAATATCTATCGCCGCCTGGATGCGACGCGTCTTCAATTGCTGGACGTGTATGCTGCCCATTGAAACCGTATCTTTCGTGCCGCAGCCCTGGCCGGTGCGGACGGTCACTAAAGAAACGCCCGATACCTTCACGCTGACGCTCGAGCCGCCAGAAGCGCAGTCGTCGCGATTCGAGCCGGGCCAGTTCAGCATGCTGTGGGTGTTTGGCGTGGGCGAGCTTCCCATTTCGATCAGCGGCGACGCGGATGCCGGCGCACACGTGTACACCGTGCGCTCGGTCGGCGCTGCGACCAACTCGCTCGTCAGCCGCGAGCCGGGCGAGTCGCTGGGCGTGCGCGGTCCTTATGGAGTCGGCTGGCCGATGGAGGCTGCACGGGGGCGCGACGTGGTCGTGGTCGCCGGCGGTATCGGGCTCGCGCCGTTGCGGCCCGTGATTTACCGCGTGCTGCGCAACCGCGATCAATATCGCCGCCTGGTGATTCTCTACGGCGCGCGCAGCCCGCGCGATATTCTTTTCCGCAAGGAACTCGCCGCGTGGGCCAAGCAGAAAGACACGCAAGTGCTTTCGACCGTCGATTACGGAGGCCTGAGCTGGCACGGACACGTCGGTGTGGTTACGTCGCTGCTCAAGTACGTGCGTCTCCAGCCCGCCCAAACCGTCGCGATGGTCTGCGGGCCGGAAATCATGATGCGCTTTGTCGCGCGCGAGCTGGTTGGTAAGGGCATCGCCGCCGAAAACCTTTATCTTTCAATGGAGCGGCACATGAAGTGCGCCGTGGGATTGTGTGGGCGCTGCCAGTGGGGTCAACATTTCATCTGTAAGGACGGGCCGGTGTTCTCCTTCGACCGGATTGCGCCGCTGCTGGATCGATATGAGCTCTAAGAAAAAACCAGTGATCGGCGTATTCAAGTTCGCCTCTTGCGATGGATGCCAGTTGAGCCTGCTCGATGCCGAAGACGAACTGCTGGCCGTCGCCGGCGCGGTCGAGATCGCGTATTTTCCGGAAGCGAGCCGCGCCATGCGCCGCGGTCCCTACGATATCGCGCTGGTGGAAGGCTCCATCACTACGCACCACGACGCCGAGCGCATTCAGGACGTGCGGCGCAAATCGAAAACGCTGATCACCATCGGCGCCTGCGCCACCTCCGGCGGAATTCAGGCGCTGCGCAACTGGAAAGACGTGGGCGATTTCGTGCGCATGGTCTATCCCTCGCCGCAGTTCATCAGCACGCTGAAACTATCGACGCCGATCGCCGAGCATGTGCCCGTCGACTTCGAGCTGCGCGGTTGCCCCATCAACAAATACCAGTTGATCGAGCTGATCACCGCGACGCTCGCGGGCCGCAAGCCGAATATCCCCGCCTACAGCGTGTGCATCGAATGCAAGCGCAAAGGTAACGTGTGCGTGGCGGTCGCACAGGGGACTCCATGCCTGGGGCCGGTGACGCAGGCCGGATGCGGCGCGCTGTGCCCGAGCTACGATCGCGGCTGCTATGGATGCTACGGGCCGATGGAGAGCTCCAACACGCGGTCGTTGAGCGCGCAGTTCCGTATCCTGGGCGAAAACGACCCGCAGATCTGCCGCGCCTTCCGCGGCTTCAATGCCTGGGCGTGGCAATTTCGCAAGGCCAGCGAGGAGAGCGAGCGAGCA
Source organism: Bryobacteraceae bacterium (assembly GCA_035501755.1). Classification (GTDB taxonomy): domain Bacteria; phylum Acidobacteriota; class Terriglobia; order Bryobacterales; family Bryobacteraceae; genus Palsa-187. The sequence goes on from DATJVN010000189.1 coordinate 34,667, forward strand.
TGAGCGGCAACCGGACCATTCGCGTGGACACGCTGGCTCGCGTGGAGGGCGAAGGCGCGCTCGAAATCAAACTCACCGGCGACCGCGTGCGCGACGTGAAGCTGCGCATCTACGAGCCGCCGCGATTGTTCGAAGCGTTTTTGAAAGGCCGCCATTTTTCCGAGGTCTCCGATATCGTCGCGCGCATCTGCGGAATCTGCCCCATCGCCTACCAGATGAGCGCCGTGCACGCGATCGAGCGCGCTTTCGGAGTCGAAATCGATCCCGCCGTGCGCCTGCTGCGCCGCCTGTTTTACTGCGGCGAATGGATCGAAAGCCACGCGCTGCACGTGTTCCTGCTGCATGCCCCGGATTTTCTGGGCTATGAAGATTCGATCGCCATGGCTCGCGATCATCGCGCGCTGGTCGAGCGCGGTCTGCGGCTCAAGAAAATCGGCAATCGCATCATCACGCTGCTGGGCGGCCGCGAAATTCATCCCATTTCCGCCGCCGTCGGTGGATTTCACAAGGCTCCGTCGAAAAACGATCTGCGCGATCTCGAGCCGGACTTGCAGTGGGCGGTTGAAGCTTCGGTCGAAACAGTGAAGCTGACTGCGGGTTTCGAGTTCCCCGATTTTGAGCAGGATTACCTTTGCGTGGCGCTGTCGCATCCCGATGAATACCCGTTTAACGAAGGGCACCTGATTTCGAATCACGGCTTGAAGATCGACGCCGCCCAATACGAAGATCTTTTCGTCGAGCATCAGGTGAAACACTCGAACGCATTGCACTCGATGCTGCGCGGAAGCGGATCGTATTTCGTCGGGCCACTCGCGCGCTTCAACCTCAATTTCGACAAACTCACTCCGCTCGCGCGCCAGGCCGCCGTCGACGCGCACTTGGCGCCGCCCGTAAAGAATCCGTTTCGCAGCATCGTGGTGCGCGCCGTGGAAATGGTCTTTGGTTTCGAGGAAGCGCTGCGTATCGTGCGCGAATATCAGCCCCCGGCGAAGCCGCGCGCTTCCGTGACGCCGCGAAAAGCCTCGGGCCACGCGATTACCGAAGCGCCGCGCGGCATTCTGTACCATCGTTATGCCCTGAACGAGGACGGTCTGGTCACGGAAGCGAAAATCGTGCCGCCGACTTCGCAGAATCAGAAGCGCATCGAAGACGATCTGCGCGAATTCGCGGCGCAGGTCGCCTCCTGGCCGCTCGACGAAGCCACGCGCAAATGCGAGCAGGCCATCCGCAATTACGACCCGTGCATTTCCTGCGCCACGCATTTTCTGCGCCTTAAAATCGAGCGCGAATGAAACCGCTGGTGGTCGCCTGCGGGACTCCAGGCCGCGGCGACGATGCGGCAGGACTCCTGGTCGCGCGGCATCTGGCCGAACTGGGAATCGAAGTTCGCGAGCACCCCGGCGACGGTGCCGCGCTGATCGAGCTCTGGGACGGCCGCGACTTCGTGATCCTCATCGATACCGTCGTCACCGGCGGCATCCCCGGCACGATCACGGCGTGGGACGGTCTCACCGCACCGGTCGAGGGCGACGCTTTTCGAGGCACCCACGCCTTCGGCGTCGCCGAAGCGGTGAAGCTCGGGCGCGCGCTCGGACGCATGCCAGCGCAACTGCTGATCTACGGCATCGAAGGAGGCCGTTTCGATCTCGAGAGCGAACCTGCACCCGCGGTCGCCGCGGCCGCGCTCGAGCTCGCCGTGCTTCTTGCGTCCGCTATCCCGAAACGATCCGCTCGAAAAATTTCTTGAGCATCATCTTCGACGTCGTGTCGATCAACCGCTGCCCGACCGCGGCGATGGTTCCGCCGATCTGCATCTCGCCGTCGTATGCGACCGCGCTTCCGCCGTCCGCGGGCGTGATCGTCAACAGGCCGCTGCCTTTGACGAAGCCGATTTTCCCCGAGCCGTCCACATCCATCCGGAAGCTCGACGGCGGCATGTGTTCACTGAGCCGGACACTGCCTTCGAAGTTTCCGGAAATCGCGGCGACCACCATCTTCATTTTCATGTGGTACTCATTGTCGCCGGTTTTTTCGAGCGACTGGCATCCCGGAATCGCGCGCGCGAGCGCGGCCGGATCCTGCAAAACCGCATACGCCTGTTCGGGCGAAAAGGGAAGCGCGTGCGACCCCGAAATTTTCAAGCCGACCTCGCCAGCGCCGCCGTGATCGCGCGCGCGGCGTAGACCGTCGCCAGGTGCTTGCGATATTCGGCGGACGCGTTGAGATCCGAGTTCGCGTCGACTCCCTCGGAAACCAGAGCCGCCGCGTTCTGGATCTCCGTCGCCGATCCGGATTTCCCCTCGAGCGCCCTTTCCGCCGCTGTCGCGCGGAAGGACCGGTTCGCGAGGCCCGTCACCCCGATGCGCGCCATCGTAATCTTGCCGCCGGAGCGCTGGATCCGCGCCGCGACTCCCACGATCGCGAATCCGCTGGCCGGTTGCAGCATCTTCTGGTAGCTGGTCCCAACGCCCCCACCTTCCACCGGCACAATCACTTCGCGCACGAGCTCGCCCGGCTCCAGCGCGGTCGTGAATGTGTCGAGGAAAAAGTCCCCCGCCGAAACCGTGCGCTCCGATTTCGCTCCCTTGAGCACAATCTTCGCTTCGAGCGCCTGAAGCGCCGCCGGATAATCGGCCGCCGGATCGGCATGAGCGATGCTGCCGCCGATGGTCCCCATGTTGCGTACCTGCACGTCGCCAATGTGCGCCGCGGTTTCCGAAAGCAGGGGGCATTTGACCCGAATGACGGGCGAGCTCTCGACGTCGTAATGCGTCGCCGCCGCGCCCACGTGAATCGCGCCGGAGGCTTCGCGAATATAGTTCAGGTCCTTCAGCCTGCCGATATCCACCAGCCGCTCCGGCGTGGCCAGCCGCAGCTTCATCATCGGAATCAGGCTCATTCCGCCGGCCAGCGGCTTGGCTCCGCCCTGGATCAGCTTCAATGCTTCATCGAGCGTCGCCGGAGCCGAGTATTCGAAATTCTCGGGAATCATGCCGAGGCTCCTTTCATCAGCTTCCAGATTTTTTCGGGCGTCATCGGCATGTCGATGTGCTTCACACCCAAAGGCGCGAGGGCGTCCACCACCGAATTCACCACCGCGGGCGAGCATCCGATGGTCCCCGCCTCGCCCACGCCTTTCACCCCCAGCGGATTCACCGGCGTCGGCGTGATGGTGTGGCTCGATTCGATCCACGGCATCATGTGAGCCTTGGGAACCGCGTAATCCATCAGCTCGCCCGTGATCAGTTGTCCGTTGTCGTCGTAGACCGCCTGCTCATACAGCGCCTGCCCGATCCCCTGCGCGACGCCTCCGTGCACCTGCCCGTCCACGATCAACGGATTCAGAAGATTTCCGCAATCGTCCACGGCGATGTAGCGCCGGATCGTAACCTGGCCGGTATCCTTGTCGATATCCGTGATCACGATGTGCGCGCCGAAGGGGAAGGTGAAATTGGGAGGCTCCCAGAAGTGCGTCGAAACCAGCCCCGGCTCGGTGTTGGGCGGCAGCTTCATCGCCCGGTACGATGCTCCGGCGATCTCCGCGAGCGATTTCGACGCGCCGGTTTTGTTGTCGATGCACAACCCGCCCGAGTACGTGACATCTTCGGATTCAAGCAGCATCGCGCCGAATTTCTTGATCTTCGCCTTCAGGTCCTGGAGCGCGAAGTACACCGCCGTTCCGCCGACCGCGGTCGCGCGGCTGCCGAACGTCCCGATGCCGTACTGCACCAGCGACGTGTCGCCGTGCAGCACCAGAACGTCGTCGATGTCCACGCCCAGCTCGTCGGCGACGATCTGCGCGAAGGTCGTCTCCTCTCCTTGACCGTGCGGCGAGGCGCCGGTCAGCACCGTCACTTTGCCCGTCGGATCGATTTTCACCGTCGCGCTTTCCCATCCGCCGGCGGGAGTCGCGGGCGATGGTCCGAACGCGCAGATCTCTCCGTAGGTCGACATCCCGATGCCCATCAGCTTGCCCTGCTTGCGCGCTTCGGCCTGCTCTTTGCGCAGCTTGTCATATCCGACCATATCGAGCGCCTTCTTGAGCGGCGCGCTGTAATCGCCCGAATCGTAGGTGAGGCCGGTCGCCGTGGGGAAGGGGAACTCCGATTTTTGCACGAAATTCCGCAAGCGGATCTCGGCTGGATCCAACTTCAGCTCCGCCGCCAGGATATCCACCATGCGCTCGATTCCATGCGTCGCCTCGGGCCGCCCCGCGCCGCGATACGCATCAGTCGGAACACAGTTGGTGAACACGCCGACAATGTCCGCCAAAATATTCTGCGTCCGGTACAGCCCCGGCATCATCAGCACGCTGAGCGTCGGAATGGCGGGCGTCAGCAGTTGGTGATACGCGCCCAAGTCCTGAAGAATTTTCAGCTTGATTCCCGTGATGGTGCCGTCTTTCTTGGCCGCAAGCTCGTAAAAATCGACGTGCCCGCGCCCGTGGATGGTGCACGTGAAATTCTCACGCCGGGATTCGATCCACTTCACCGGTTTGTTGATTTTCATCGCGACGAAGCCCATGAGAGCTTCTTCCGCGTACACGTTCAGCTTGCTGCCGAACCCTCCGCCGACCTCCGGCGCGACCACCCGCAGCCGGTTCTCGTCGAGCCCCAGCATCATCGCCACCAGCGTTTTCATCAGGTGCGGAATCTGCGTCGAGGAATACAGGTTCAACGCCCGGTCCGCCCCGCGCCATTCCGCGACCACTCCGCGCGTCTCCATCGACATCGGCACCAGACGCTGGCTGGTGATGCGCTGCTTCACGATCACGTCGGCATCCGCAAAAGCCTTGTTGATGTCGCCGTGCTCCTGGTGAAAATCGAAGGCTTTGTTGTCCGGCCACTCCGGATGAACCGCCGGCGCGCCTTTTTCGAGCGCCTTTTCCGGATCGGCGACCGCGGGCAGTACGTCCCACTCGATTTCGACCATGTCGGCCGCATCGGCGGCGACATAGCGATCCGTCGCGACCACCACCGCGACCGGATGACCCACGAAATAAACGCGCTGGGTCGCGAGAATATGATGATGCGGCACCCTCAGCCCGGGCAGTGACGCTCCGCACGGCACCGGTCCCACATGCGCCGTGTCGCGGCCGGTGAACACCGCGACCACGCCCTTCTGCGCCGCGGCCTTCGACGTGTCGATCGACTTGATCCTGGCCGCCGCGTGCGGGCTGCGCACGATGGTCGCATAGTGCATGCCCGGCATCTTGATGTCTTCGACGTAGGTCGCCGTACCGGTGATCAGGCGCGGATCTTCGCGCCGGCGGATGCGTTTTCCAACCAGTGGTTCGGTTTTGGTGATGGTCGTCGCCATGGTCGTTATGCTCCCGCGGCCTTTGCCGCTGCCTTCACCGCATTCACGATGTGCTGATACCCCGTGCACCGGCACAGATTGCCTTCGAGGCCGTGCCGGATCTCTTCTTCGGTCGGATTCGGATTGCGGTCGATAATCTGTTTCGATGCCATGATCATGCCGGGCGTGCAAAAGCCGCATTGCAGCCCGTGCTCGTTCCAGAATGCCTCCTGCATGGCGTGTAGTTTTCCGTTCGAGGCCAGTCCTTCGATGGTCAAAATGTTCGCGCCGGTCGCCTGCACCGCGAACATGGTGCAGCTCTTCACCGCCTTCCCGTCGAGTTCCACGGTACATGCGCCGCACAGCGACGTCTCGCAGCCCACATGGGGTCCCGTGAGGCCTACGACCTCGCGCAAGTAATGGATGAGGAGCAGTCTTGGCTCCACGTCATGCGAATAGCTTTTTCCATTGATCTTCAGGGTAATGTTCATAGCGCCCTCGCGCGCGTTAATGAACATATCAAAAAATTCGGGGACTGGGTATTGGGGATCTAGGAAGTGGGGAGAGCAACTTCCAACCAGTTATGTGCGAACCAGTCCCCGTTCCTGCTACCCGACGCCCAATCCGCACTCGCGATGAATCGCCTGCACCGCCTGATTCAGCCCCTCGCGATGCACCACGATCGCGATGGTCAGCTCGCTCGAGCCCTGCGCGATGGCGATGATGTTGATCTTCTCGCGCGAAATCGCCGTGAAGATGCGGCCGGCGAGGCCGGGAGTTCCTCGCATCCCTTCGCCCACCACCGCAATCAGACCGACATTTCGATCCACGCCGACCGGCTTCAGATAGCCGTGCGCGAATTCGAGTGACAGGCTCTCTTCCAGATATTCGGTCACGCGCTCCAGCTCGGACTGGCGCACCAGGAAACAGAAATTCTGGCGATAACTGGAACTGGTGATCGCCAGCACCTCGACGTTGGCGCGCGCCAGCGCTCCCAACGCGCGCGCCATGATTTTGGTTCCGCTCAACGCCGAATTTGCCGGCTCGATCGACACCAGTGCCACGTCCGCCATCGAAGTCACCGCGTGCGGACCGCGCGCGCTTTCGATCTTGGAAACAATCCGCGTCCCCGGCTTTTCCGGCGCGAAGCTGTTCTTGCTCCACACCGGGATCTGGCGTTCCACCAGCGGCGCCAGCGTACGCGGATGCAGCACCTTGGCGCCGTTATACGCCAGTTCTGCCGCTTCGTTATAGGTAACTGCTTCGAGAACACGTGCGTCGGAAACCAGCCGCGGATCGCCGGTCATGATTCCGTCTACATCGGTCCAGATCCACAGCTCGGATGCACTCAGCGCCGCCGCCGCAATCGATGCCGAAAAGTCCGACCCTCCGCGGCCCAGCGTAGTCGGCCGACCGTCCAGCGTCGATCCGTTGAACCCGGTCATCACCGGCAGAATTTTTTGCTCGAGCAGCGGACCGATCACGCTCGCAGCGCGCTCGCGCGTAGGCTCCATCAGCGGCGTCGCATTACCGAAAGCCGCGTCGGTGGCGATCACATCCGCTCCGTTGACCGCTTGCGCGCGAATTCCTTCCGATTCGAGATATTCGGCCATCAGCAGCGCGCTCAACCGCTCGCCGACGGCCACGGCTTCATCGATCGAGCGCGGCGGACGGTCGTTCAGCATCAGACAGCCCTTGGCGATGCGCGAAAATTCGCCGATCAGCCCGTGGATGCCCGCGAGCGCAGCTTCCTGGCGCGAAGCCGGAAGCAGTTCGCGGCAGCACTCGAAGTGGCGCGCATACAATGTTTTGAGATTTTCGTCGAGATCCGCCTGGTCGCCCGCCTCGGCCTTGCGCAGCGAATCAAGCAGCAGGTCGGTGATCTTGGACATCGCCGAAACGACGATCACCACCGGCCGTTTTTCGTGCTGCTCGCGCGAGATGCGCGCCGCGACGCGGATACGCTCGGCCGAGCCCATGCTGGTCCCGCCGAATTTCATCACTAAGAGAGGGTTCATTGTTCATTCGCCTGGGAATTGGGTAGTAGGAAGTGGGAAGGGAGTCGGCCCCCACGACCTACTACCAGTGCCTATTTCCCACTACCTTCAATTCGAAGTTCGTTTTCGGATGATCTTCAAAATCGCTTCCTCCACCTGGTCCGGCGTAAGCCCGCTCGAATCAATGTATTCGGCATCCGGCGCCTGCATCAGCGGGGCTTCGCGCCGGGAGCGGTCGCGCCGGTCGCGCTCCGTGATGTCGCGCTCCACCGAATCGATCGCCGCGCCGGTCTCCCGCGCCCGCCGCCCCGCGCGCACGTGCGGATCGGCGTCCAGATAGATTTTGACCTGCGCGTCCGGAAAGACTACGGTTCCGATATCGCGCCCTTCCATCACCACCGGGTTTTCCGCGCCGATTCTGCGCTGCTCCTCGCGCAACGCGCGGCGCACGCCGGGGACCATGGAAACCTTGGAAGCCGCGTCCGTTACCTCCGGCTCGCGGATCGCCGCGGTCACGTCTTCCCCGTTGAGCAGCAGCGAATCGCCCTCGAACTGAATGTGCGCGGCGCGTGCAAGTTGTTCCAGCTTATGCATATCATCGAGCGGGATGCCCGCGCGCAGCGCCCACAGCCCGATCGCGCGATACATCGCGCCCGTATCGATATAAATGGCTCCCAACCGCCGCGCAAGCGATCGGGCAATCGTGCTCTTTCCGGCGCCCGCGGGGCCGTCGATTGCGATGATGATTTGGGATACAAAGCGGTTTTGCTGCACCAGTTGGATGTTTAAACCTTCCAGTATGGCATGCCACAGGCCGGTCATGCCCGCAATGTGCCGAACGGCATACAATTTTGTGCAGATTTCCCGCGTAAACGCCTGTAAATCAGTAACCTCAACACTCTCGATGACGCCCAAATGTGTAGATCAGCCGAGGCAGTATACTGGTATCCAAACTTGTGATTCGATTTTTCCAACTTTCAACGCGAACGAGAGCATGGGCCGCTTTCGCATCGTTAGTCCTGGCGTCCTTTGTGATGCACGGGTGCGCAGGCTCGACGACGGTCGCCGATTCGAATCCGAGTAAGGCCGGAAAAGGCGGAAGAGGAGGCCGGCGCAGCTTCGACGGCGGCGGCCCGGTCCCCGTCACTGTGGCCAAAGTATCGCAAAAGGATGTGCCGATTGAAGTTGCCGTGGTGGGCAACGTCGAGGCGTTTTCCACCATTACGGTAATCCCGCAGGTCGGCGGCCAGTTGACCGACGTGGCTTTCCATGAAGGGGATCTCGTCAAGAAGGGGCAGAAACTGTTCCAGATCGACCCGCGTCCGCTCCAGGCGGCGCTGGCGCAGAACAAGGCCAGCCTGGAACGCGATAAAGCGCTGCTGGGCCAGGCCGAAGCCAACTTGGCGCGCGACGTCGCTTCGGAAAAGTACGCCCGCCAGGAGGCCGAGCGCTACGGAAAACTGTTCGAACAGGGCATCGTTTCCAAGGAACAGGGCGATCAGTACCGCACCAACGCGGATACGCTGGAACAGTCGGTGCTGGCGGATAAAGCCGCCATCGACAGTGACCGCGCGCAGATCAATTCGGACCAGGCGATGATCGAGAACGCCACAGTCCAGCTCAGCTATACGACGATCCCGTCGCCCATCGACGGGAAAACCGGCAATCTAGCGGTGAAGCAGGGCAACGTGGTGGCCGCCAACTCGACCAATCTCATCACCATCACGCAGATCGAGCCGGCCTACGTGACCTTCGCGGTTCCGGAAACCAACCTGGCGGATATCAAAAAATACATGGCCGAAGGCAAGCTTCCGGTCTACGCGACCACGCAGGACGGTGAGGCGGTCAAAGAAACCGGCGTGCTGACTTTCGTCGACAACAACGTCGACACCACCACCGGGACGATCAAGCTCAAGGGAACCTTCCCCAATACGGATCACAAACTGTGGCCCGGCCAGTATGTCAACGTCGTGCTGCGGCTGACCATGCGGCCCAACGCGCTGGTGGTTCCCAATCAGGCCGTGCAGAACGGGCAGGACGGCAATTTCGTGTACGTGGTCGATGACAACCGCAAAGTCGCGGCGCGCCCGGTGACGCTGGGCCCGCGGGTGGGCCAGGACCTGGTGATCAATCAGGGCCTTGAAGAAGGCGAGACGGTAGTGACCGAAGGCCAGTTGCGCCTGTCGCCGGGCGCCGAGGTTGCCATTCGCGACGCCAACAATCCTGGCGGCGGACCGCCGGGCGGCGGACGTGAAGGCGGCCGGGGTCGCGGGCGCCGCGGCGATTTCCAAGGTAAGGGAACGGGGAAAACGAGTTAGCTCACCGGAGTTCCATGTGAACGTTTCGGAAGTCTTCATTCGGCGTCCGATCGCCACCAGCCTGCTGATGGCGGGCATCGCGCTGTTCGGCGTCATCGCTTACAAATCCATGCCGGTGAGCGATCTGCCGATGGTGGATTATCCCACCATCAACGTCAGCGCCAGCCTTCCCGGCGCCGATCCGGCCACCATGTCAAGCTCGGTCGCCTCGGTGCTGGAACGCCAGTTCACCGGAATCGCGGGGCTCGATTCGATGACCTCGCGCAGTTCCACGGGCTCGACGAATATTAGTCTCCAGTTCAGCCTGGACCGGGATATAGAAGGCGCGGCGGTGGATGTGCAAAGCGCCATCGCGGCGGTCACGCCACTGCTTCCGGCCGGTCTCCCGGCGCCGCCTTCGTTCCGCAAACAGAACCCCTCCGAGCAGCCCATCATCTTCCTCAGCCTGACCTCGGACACGCTGCCGATGTCCACCATCGACGAGTTCGCCGAGACGCAGATCGCGCCGCGCATCTCCATGATCGATGGCGTCAGCCAAGTCCAGGTCATGGGTCAGCAGAAATACGCGGTGCGGGTGCAGATCGATCCGGACAAGCTGTCGGCCAAGCGCATAGGCCTGAACGAAATCAACGCCGCACTGGGCAACTGGAACACCAACACGCCGCTGGGCATTTTGTACGGCCCTCAAATCGCTTACAACATCTACGCCAACGGCCAGTTGATGAACGCGGCTCAATTCCGCAACCTGATCGTCTCGTATGTAAATGGCCGGCCCGTGTATCTCAGGGATGTCGCGAATGTCGTTGACAGCGTGCAGGACGACAAGCAGGCGTCCTGGCTGTACACGCGCGACGAGCAGACCGGGAGGCTGAAAGCGGCGCGTGCCGTCACGCTCGCCGTGATGCGCCAGCCCGGCACCAACACGATCGAAGTGACGGATCGTGTCCGCGACCTGCTGCCGGTCTTTAGGGCCCAAATCCCCCCGGCGCTGAATCTGCTGGTGCGCGGCGACCGTTCCCAAAGCATCCGGCGTGCGTTCAATGACGTGCAGATCACCATGCTGATCACCCTGGTGCTGGTGGTTATGGTGATCTTCTTCTTCCTGCGCAAGGTTTCGGCCACCATCATCCCCAGCCTGGCGCTGCCTTTCACCATCCTGGGAGCCTTCGCGGTGATGGCGGCGCTGAATTTCAGCCTGGACAATATGTCGATGATGGCGCTGATCCTGGCGATCGGGTTCATCGTGGATGACGCCATCGTGATGCTCGAAAATATCGTGCGCCACATCGAGATGGGCACCGATCCGTTTGAGGCCGCGCTGATCGGGTCGAAGGAAATCGGGTTCACCATCGTCTCCATGACCATCTCGCTTGCCGCGGTGTTCATCCCGATTCTGTTCATGAGTGGAATTCTGGGCCGCCTGTTCCGCGAGTTCGCGGTCACCATCGTGTCGGCGATTCTGATCTCGGGGATGGTGTCGATCACGCTGACGCCCATGCTGTGCAGCCGCTTCCTGCGGCCGCACCAGACGGGCGAGAAGCACAATGTTTTCGCGCGCATGATGGAGTGGGTTTTCAATCAGCAGTTCCGGTTTTATGAATGGTCGCTCAAGGGCGTGCTGAAGGTCCGTCCGGCGATGCTGGTCGCGTTTTTCGCCGTCATCGGTCTTACCTGGTATCTGTTCCAAGTGGTGCCCAAGGGCTTTATTCCGGACCAGGACATCGACCAGATTTCGCTCCAGATGCTGGCCGCGCAGGGGACCTCGTTTTACAAGATGCTGCAATACCAGGACGAGGTTGCGCGGATTATACAGCGAGACCCCAATGTGGACACGTTCATGTCCAGCGTCGGCGGAGGATTCGGCGGGCAGAGCGGCAACAACGCCAACATGAACATCATCCTGAAGCCGGCCGACGAGCGCACCATGACCATGCAGCAGGTCATGGACAAGCTGCGCCCGCAGATCGGCCGCTTCCCCGGGTTCCAGACGTTCCTGCGCATCCCGCCCACCATCAACATCGGCACGCGAGGCTCGCGCGCGGCGTATGAGCTGACCATCCTCAGCCCAGATACCGAGGCGCTGGCGCGCGAATCGGTGAAGCTGCAAAACGCGGTCGCTGCGCAGCGCGACCTGGTCCAGGATGTCAACTCCGATCTCCAGATCAAGAGCCCGCGCGTGAATGTCGTGGTTGACCGCGATCGCGCGGCCTCGCTCGGTCTGGATGTGACCACCATCGAAGGCGCTCTGTACAGCGGCTATGGTCCCCAATGGAGCACCACGATTTACGCCCCCAGCAACCAGTACGAAGTGCTCACCGAGATCCAGCAGAAATATCAGCAATACGCGGATTATCTTTCCAAGATCGCCTTCAAATCGACCAATGGCACGCTGATTCCGCTCAACGAGGTGGTCACCACCAGAGAAGACGCGATGCCGCAGAGCATCAATCACACCTCGGTGCTGCCCTCGGTGACGATTTCCTTCAACCTGCAAACCGGCAAGTCGTTGGGAGAAGCGGTGGACCGGCTGGGGAAGGTCGCGCGCGACACGCTTCCCGACACCATGCAGGTGAGCTTCACCGGGACCGCGCAGGTGTTCCAGCAGTCGCTCCAAAATCTCACATTGCTGATGATCGTGGCGATCGGCGTGGTCTACATCGTCCTGGGCGTGCTGTATGAGAGTTACATCCACCCGATCACCATTCTTTCGGGTCTGCCGTCGGCGGGCGTGGGCGCGCTGCTGACGCTGATTCTGTTCCACGTTGAGCTGAATATTTATTCGTTTGTCGGTTTGGTGCTGCTGGTTGGACTGGTGAAGAAGAACGCGATCATGCAGATCGACTTCGCGCTGGAGCAGGAGCGCAAGCACGGGAAGAACTCCAAAGACGCGATTTATGAAGGCTGTCTGATCCGCTTCCGTCCCATTATGATGACCACGTGGGCGGCGCTGCTGGGCGCGGTGCCGATGGCGATCGGCTGGGGCTCGGGCGGCGAAGCACGCCGTCCCCTGGGACTGGCGGTGTGCGGGGGGCTGGTGGTTTCGCAGATGATGACGCTGTATTTGACGCCAGTGGTTTATACCTATATGTCGAACCTGCTCGAATGGTGGCGTCACCGGCATCCGGAGACGATCGAGGGAGCGGAGTTGGGATTTACGGACTAGGTACTGGGAACTGGGTATTGGGAAGTGGTTAGAGACAAATGAACTTTTCAGAGACATTTATTCGCCGCCCGATCGCGACCAGCCTTTTGATGGCCGCGATCGCGCTTTTCGGCGTGGTCGCCTATCGCGCGCTTCCGGTCAGCGATCTGCCCAACGTCGATTTCCCCACACTGCTGATCACTGCCCAGCTTCCCGGCGCCAGCCCGGAGACCATGTCCTCCGCCGTCGCGACTCCGCTCGAGAACCAGTTCTCCTCGATCGCGGGCCTGACGCAGATGACCTCGGTCAATTCGCTCGGATCAACGCAGATTACGCTCGAATTCGATCTGAACCGCAGCATGGACGGCGCCGCGGTGGACGTCCAGGCAGCCATTACGCAGGCTTCCCGCCTCCTGCCGACCGGCATGCCCACGCCGCCCACGTTCACCAAAGTCAACCCCGCCGACCAGCCTATCATCTACCTGGTGCTCACATCCAGGATGGTTCCTTTGTGGACTCTCGACGAGTACGCCGAGACGCGCGTGGCGCAGCGGATTTCCATGTCGAGCGGTGTCGCGCAGGTGCAGGTGCTCGGGCAGCAGAAATATGCGGTGCACGTGCAGATGGACCCGCACGCGCTCGCCTCGCACCAGGTGGGCATCAACGAAGTCGAAAGCGCGCTGAAAACCTGGAACGTCAACCTGCCCACCGGCCAGATCACCGGGCCCGAACGCGCCTTTACCCTGCAGGCGAGCGGCCAGTTGATGAGCGCGTCGCAATACCGGCCGCTGATCGTGGCCTATCGCAACGGCGCGCCGGTCCGGCTTTCAGACCTGGGCGATATCGTTGACGGCGTGCAGGACAGCTACACCGCTTCGTGGTACGACACGCACGAGCCCGACACCGAGGAGCGCGCCATCGTGCTGGGTGTCCAGCGGCAGCCCGGCACCAACACCATCGAGGTCACCGACAATATCAAGAAGCTGCTGCCCACCTTTCAGCAGGAGCTGCCCGCCTCGGTGCACATGGACGTGCTGTACGACCGTTCCGACACGATTCGCGAATCGTACACCGACGTCGAGTACACCATGCTGCTCACGCTGGGGCTGGTGATCGCGGTCATCTTTCTGTTCCTCAGAAATGTTTCCGCCACGGTCATTCCCAGCCTGGCGCTGCCGTTCTCCATTATCGGAACCTTCGCGGTGATGTACCTGCTCAAGTACAGTCTGGACAATCTGTCCATGATGGCGCTGATCCTCTCCGTGGGCTTCGTGGTGGATGACGCCATCGTGATGCTCGAAAACATCTTTCGGCACATGGAGATGGGCAAGAAGCCGCTGATCGCTTCACTGGTGGGATCGAAGGAAATCGGCTTTACCATCGTGTCGATGACGCTGTCGCTCGCCGCGGTGTTCATCCCCGTGCTGTTCATGCAGGGGATCCTGGGGCGCCTGTTCCGCGAATTTTCGGTCACCATCTGCGTGGCCATCCTGATTTCGGGCGTGGTCAGCGTCACGCTCACGCCCATGCTGTGCAGCCGCTTCCTGCGCTCGCCCGAGCATCATCAGCACAGCTGGTTCTACCGCGTCACCGAAAAATTCTTCGAGGGGATGCTGCACGCCTACGACAAGACGCTGCAGATGGTGCTGCGTCACCGCGTGTTTACCATGGCGACCTTCATCGTCGTCCTGGCGGCTACTGTCTGGATGTTCATGGATATCCCCAAGGGCTTCATTCCCGATCAGGACACTGACCAGATCTCGGTGGTAACCGAGGCGCTGCAAGGCACCTCGTACTACCAGATGGTGGATTACGAGAAGGAAGTGAACACCATCATCCGCAAAGACCCCAACGTGGAAGCGCTGATGTCGACCGTCGGCGGAACCGCGGCCACCACGGTGGGCGGTCCGAATTTCGGGCAGTTGCTGGTGAGGCTGAAGCCGCGCTCCCAGCGGAAGGAGAACGTCAACCAGATTATGAAGGAGCTGCAGCCGCAGCTCGACCAGGTCCCCGGCATGAAAGTTTACCTGCAAAATCCGCCCACCATCCGTATCGGCGGGCAGGTGACCAAGAGCCTGTACCAGTTTTCCATGCAGTCGCCCAACAAGCCGGAGCTGTTCGACAACGCGCGGAAGATCGAAGCGGAGATCGCCCAGATCCCCGGAATTCGCGACGTGACCAGCGACCTGGCGATCACCAGCCCGCAGGTGGACGTGGACATCGACCGCGATCGCGCGGCCGCCGTGCAGGTGAGCGCGAGTACGCTCGAAAGCGCATTTTACGACGCCTACGGCCCGCACTGGGTATCGACGATTTACGCCGCCATCAATGAATACGAAGTCCTGCTGGAGCTCAAGCCGCAGTATCAGACCGACCCCAACCTGCTTTCGATGCTGTACTTCAAGGGCACCGGAAACCAGCTTGTGCCGCTGAACACGCTCGCGACGCTCAAGACCACCGTGGGACCGCAGGCGATCAATCACAACGGCCAGCTCACCGCCGTGACCATCTCTTTCGACCTGCAGCCCGGCGTCGCGCTGGGACAGGTGACGGACAAGATCCGCGATATCGCGGCGCGCACGCTGCCCAATACCATCAGCACCAGTTTTCAAGGCGCTGCCAAGGCATTCGAAAGCTCGCTGGGGAATTTGTGGGTCCTGCTGCTGATCGCCATCGTGGTCGTCTACATCGTGCTGGGAATTCTGTATGAAAGCTACATTCACCCCATCACGATTCTCTCCGGCCTGCCTTCGGCCGGATTCGGCGCGCTGCTGACGCTGTACGCCTTCCACATGGACCTCAACATCTACGCCTTCGTCGGGCTGATCATGTTGATCGGTATCGTGAAGAAGAACGCGATCATGCAGATCGACTTCGCGCTCGACGCCGAGCGCAACCAGGGCATGGATCCCGACCGCGCGATTTACCAGGGCTGCCTGATCCGCTTCCGGCCGATCATGATGACCACCATGGCGGCGTTGCTGGGCGCAGTGCCGATCGCGGTGGGTTGGGGCGCGGGCGGCGAAGCGCGACAGTCGCTCGGCTTGGTTGTGGTCGGCGGCCTGCTATTCTCGCAACTGGTCACGCTGTACCTGACGCCGGTGTTCTACACCTACATGTCTCGGGTGCAGGATTTCGTCATGCGGCGCAAGAAAGCTCCCCAACCGGCGCACCAGGTCGAACCGACACCGGCCTAACGTTATCTGGCGATCCTGACCATCGGCCACTCGAATCACGCCGTCGAGGAGCTGATCTCCATGCTTCAGGGCAATGGGGTGGAGCAGCTCGTGGACGTGCGGACAATCCCCAAGTCGCGGCACAACCCGCAGTTCAACATTGATGCGCTTGAGCGCTCGCTGCGCGGCGCCGGAATCGAGTACTTGCACATGCCGGGACTCGGCGGTCTGCGCCATCCGCGCAAGGACTCGATCAACACGGCGTGGCAGAATGCGAGCTTTCGCGGCTACGCGGATTACATGCAGACGCCGCAATTCGACGAAAGTCTGGAAGATCTGATCGCGCTGGCGCGCACGCGCCGGACCGCCATCATGTGCGCCGAAGCGGTGCCGTGGCGCTGTCACCGCTCGCTGATTGCCGACGCGCTCACCGCCCGCGGGATCGCGGTGGAGCACATTATGAGCACAACCAGCCGCAAACCGCACCGCTACACGCCATTTGCGAAGGTGGAGGATGCTCGCGTGACGTATCCCGGCTTGATCACGCGCTGACGGGACCGGCTACGGTTGGGCCAGCGGCGCGTAATAGCCGTGCCGAGCGCGGACGATCAGGTCCTTGCGGCTTCGCACCTTTACTTCCACCGGATGGTATAGCCCGTCGGTCTTGAGCGGCTCCGGGCGATACAGAACGTTATACTGGTGCCGCAGTTCGTTGGCGATGTTTTCGAAGGACTGCGCCAGATTCTGCGCCTCGAAGGGGAAAAACGCCTGGCCCCCGGTCTGGTCGGAAAAATATTTCAGCACCTTGTCGCCGTCCGTGTCGATGCCGGAGCGGTTGGTGGAGATCGAATAGATCACCACGTCGGCTTTATGCGCCATTTCGAGCGCCTGGTCGCGCGTGTAGCGGCTCTGGTTGTCTTCGCCGTCGCTCAGAATGACCATGGCGCGACGGAATTTGAAGCGCGGCTGATCCTGCATCAATTTGTCGCGGCAGGCAAAGAAAATCGCGTCGTAGAGCGACGTTCCGCCGCCGGGCCGCAGGCTGTGGATCGCCGCGTTCAATTTTTCGACATCGCCGGTGAGGTCGGCCACCAGTTCCGGCGCCGTGTCAAAGCTCACCACGATGGCGCGGTCTTCCTTGGGCCGGATCACGGTGTTGATGAAATCGGTGGCGGCTTCCTGCTGGAAGCGGAAACGGTCGCGGATACTGTTGCTCGTGTCGATGAGGATCGCCAGGCGCAGCGGCAGGTCGGATTCCGCGGTGAATTCCATGATCTTTTGCGACCGCTTGCTCTCGAAAACCTCGAAATCGTCCTTGGTGAGATCGGTGACGAAGCGCCCTTTTTTGTCGGAAACGGTGAAAAGGAGCTGCACGCGCGTGACGTCCACGCTCAGGCGCGTGCTGGCGTCCTCACCTTCGGCCGGAGGCTGTTTGTTCTCCTGCGCCGGAGCGAGCGCGGCGAGCATCGCCAGAAGTGCTACATATCTCATGACAGGCTTACTTGATTATAGTGAGTCCGGCGAGCGACCGTTCCAGCTCCTCGGGCAGCGGAGCTTCCACCTGCACGCGCTCGCCGGTCGCCGGGCTGGTGAACGCAATTCTCCAGGCGTGCAGAAAAATCCGCGGCCCCGCCTTTGCGCCGTACAGACGATCGCCCGCCACCGGATGCCGGATCGCGGCGAAATGCGCGCGGATCTGGTGGGTGCGCCCGGTGCCGATGCGGATCTGAAGGTACGTGAACTTTTCGTAGCGCCGCAGCACGCGATACTCGGTGATGGCTTCGCGCCCGTGGCCCAGACGCGCCGTCATGCGGGTGCGCCGCGCCGGGTCGCGGGCAATGGGAAGCGTGATGCGGCCGGATTCGTTCGCGATGCGGCCCTCGACCAGGGCTAGATACGTTTTCTCCACGGTACGGCCGGAAAACTGCGCGGCCAACGCCCGATGTGCCGCGTCGGTGCGAGCCACCAGAAGAACGCCGCTGGTTCCGCGATCCAGCCGATGCACGATACCCGGCCGCAGTTCGCCTCCCACGCGCGACAGCGATCCGAAATGGTGCACCAGCCGGTTCACCAGCGTTCCGGAATGCGCCCCGGCGCCCGCATGCACCACCAGGCCAGCAGGCTTGTCGATCGCGGTCACGGCGGAGTCTTCATACAGGATTTTGAGCGGCAGATTCTCCGGCGAGGCTTGGAGCGGCGGCGGCTCGGCCGGGGTGACCTCGATGTGTTCGTTGCCGCGCAGCGTCGCGGACGCTTTTGACGGTTCGCCGTTCACCACCACGCGGCCGGATTTGATCCAGCTTTGAATGCGCGACCGGCTGAACCCCGGCAGGCGGGTTTGCAGGTAGTGGTCGAGACGGCGGCCGGCGTCGGCTGAGGTCGTCGTATAAGAGAGCGGCACGTTGAAAGTAAAATGATACACTCCTGATTTAAAGATCAATCCCATTTATGAATCCTCAAGGACATGCAGCGATTGTGACCGGCGGCGGCTCCGGGCTGGGAGCGCAGACCGCGATTCGATTGAGCCAGGCGGGCGCGAAGGTGGCGATCGTCGATTTAAACATCGACGGCGCGCGCGAGGTCGCCTCGCGCTGCGGCGGGATCGCGATTCAATGCGATGTCGGCAATGCCGAATCGGGCGCGGCGGCGGTCGCGCAGGCGCGATCGCAACACGGGCCGGCGCGCATTCTGGTCAATTGCGCGGGAATCGGCTTGGGCCGGCGCATCGTCGGGAAGGATGGCCCCATGCCGCTCGAGGATTTCAGCCGCGTCATCCAGACCAACCTGATCGGGACATTTAATATGATGCGGCTGGCGGCCACGGATATGGCCGGGCTCGCTCCGCTCGACGGCGGCGAGCGCGGGGTGATCGTTTCCACCGCATCCATTGCCGCGTTCGAGGGCCAGATCGGCCAAGCCGCGTATTCAGCATCGAAGGGGGGCATTGTCGCGCTGACCATGCCGGCAGCGCGGGAGCTGGCCCAGTTCGGAATTCGCGTGATGACCATCGCGCCAGGGATTTTTTTGACGCCGCTGCTCAAAGGCCTGCCGGAAGAGGTGCAGGCCAGCCTGGGCGCATCGGTGCCGTTTCCCAAGAGGCTTGGAGATCCGCGGGAGTTCGCCGCGCTGGTACTTACTTGCGTGGAAAACTCCTACCTGAACGGCGAAGTGATCCGTCTCGACGCGTCCTTGCGCATGGCTCCTAAATAGTTTTTTACGAAGCGATGCCGTGTTCCAGTGCGTAGCGGGTCAGCTCCGCGGTGGTGTGCAGATTCAGCTTCTCCATGATGCTGGTCTTGTGAAAATGCGCCGTCTTCACAGAGATGTTCAGCCGGTTGGCGATTTCTTTGGCCGAAAGCCCCTGCGCGACGAAGCGTAGAATTTCCCGCTGGCGCGAAGTGAGCGCCGGCGTTTTGGGCTGCAGCAGGATCGACAACACGTCCTTAGTGAGCAGCGGGCTCACGTAGGCGTTTCCGCTCATCACCTGGCGGATCGCTTCGTTCAGTTCCGCTCCAGCCGAACGTTTCAACACATATCCCGACGCGCCCGCGCGAAACGCCTCGCGCACGAACTCGGGATTGGAGTGCATAGTCACGCAGATAAGCTTGCACTGCGGCGCGATTTCGAGCAGCTTCCGCGCGGCCTCGACGCCGCTCAGGCCCGGCATCGATACGTCCAGCAGCGCCAAGTCGGGGTTGTGCTGTCTGGCGGCCTGCATCAGGTGCTCTCCGTCGTTCACCAGGGCGACCACCTCGTAGTCACGCTCCAGCAACTTCGCCAGCCCTTCGGCGAACAGGGCGTGATCGTCGGCGATGACAACCTTGAATCGCGGGCGCTGCACGGGTACGGTCATATCGGGTTATCCGCGTCTCATCCGGCGCAAGCCTCGCGCGCGATCGGGATCCACGCCCGAATGCAGGTTCCGCGATCCGGGGCCGAGCGAATCCAGCACGCCCCGCCCAGCAGCTTGACGCGCTCGCTCAGCGAGATCAGCCCCAGACCTCCGCCCCGGCCCGCCTGGCCGACGTTGAATCCGCGGCCATTGTCCTTCACCATCACCTGCATCCCGGATTCGCTTCCGCGGATCACCACGATGGCGCGCTTGGCGTGCGCATGACGCGCGACATTGCGCAGCGCCTCCTGCACTACGCGGTAAATGCACAGCGAAACGGAGGGCGGAAGCTGTGCGGGTACGCCCAGGTGCGTAAAGCGCGTCTTGATCCCGCTCCAGGCGCCGTACTCGTCGCAATACGAGCGCACCGCGATCAGCAGCCCCAGGTTCTCCAGAACCGCGGGATGCAGACGGCAACAGATGCGATGGACGTCGTCGGCGATCTCTCCGACCCTTCCGCGCAGCGATTCGAGAGCGGAGTGCACGGTGGCGTCGGCGCCGAGCTCTCGCTCCAACTGTTCGATTTGAATTTCCAGCAGCGCCAGCCGCTGGCCGAGCTCGTCGTGCAGCTCGCGCGAAACGCGGCGGCGCTCTTCCTCCTGAGCGGCGAGCAGATCGGCGGCAAGGCCGTTCAGCCCCACGCTATCGGCTGGCGGGATTCCCGCCCGATGAGTCATCGGCGGCGACCACCGCGCTTTCTCCATCGATGCTTCAGCTTGTCTGGTCACTGGCATGCAAATCCCCTCGACCGGCGAAGCGGTTTTGTGACTGACGGACGCGCAAATCGCTAACGTGCAACCCCATCGCACTGAGCACGCGGCAAACCTCTCCACTTAATTGCGTCGTTATCAATGAGATAAACGCGGAAGCCGGTACGCGAGCGGGCCGCATCTGTTCCATTTGAGGGAATAACTTTTCCTCATTTTTCCAATGACTTGACGCGAGGCGCGGAAGCGGCGGTTAAATTTCGCCCGCGCCGGCGACGTGCGCCTGCTCGGCATCATCTTCCGGCTCGGTGCGACTGCCCAACTGCCAGCGGCGGAGTTTATTCAGCAGCGACTTGTAGCAGATGTTCAACTGCCGGGCCGCCTGCTTGCGGTTCCAGTTCACCTCTTCGAGAGTGCGCAGGATGATCTCTTTTTCCGCCTTCTCGGCCGCGACCGCGGAGAGCTCCTTCAGCGACAATTTTTCGGGCGCCGCGGCTTCCCGCGCCGGCGCCGGCTTGTGCAGCTCCGCGAAAGCGTGCTGGAGATCCGGCAGGATCAGGTAGCGCTTCACCGCATTTTCAAGCTGGCGGACGTTTCCAGGCCAGTAGTAACGTGCGTAGGCTTGCTCCAACTCCTCGGGAAGCCGCCGGATGGGACTCTTGTACTTCACCCGGTACAGATCCACGAAACGCTGGATCAGCGGCAGCATGTCTTCGGGCCGCTCGCGCAGCGGCGGGACCTCGATGGTGATCACGTTGAGCCTGAAAAACAGGTCTTCGCGGAATGCTCCGGTCGTGACCAGGTTCTCCAGACGCTTGTTGGTCGCCGCGATGATGCGCGCTTCCGAGTGCAGCGTTCGGGTTCCGCCCAGCCGCGCGTACTCGCCGTCCTGGAGAACGTGCAAGAGCTTGGCTTGCAGCAGCGGGTGCATCTCGGCGATCTCGTCGAGCATGATGCTACCCTGGCCGGCGAGCTCGAATTTGCCAGGCTTCTCGCGCAACGCTCCGGTGAATGCGCCGCGCTCGTGGCCGAAGAGCTCGGATTCGAGCAGGTCCATGGGCAGCGCAGCGCAGTTCACTTTCACGAAAGTGTCCCCGCGCTCCGATTGCGCGTGAATGTAGCGCGCCAGGACTTCCTTGCCCGAACCCGATTCGCCCAGGATCAGAATGGGAACATCGGTGCGCGCGACCTGGTCGCAGATGGAGCGGATGTGCTGCATGCGCTTGTTGGCGGAGGGAAACGCGACCTCCGCCGAGGCCGCTCCGCACTCGGCCGCTTCCCCGTTGCCGCGCTCGGCCAGCGTTTTCTCGATGGCGGTTTCGAGTTCCGTCTCGTCAAACGGTTTCACCAGATAATCGGCCGCGCCGCAGCGCATGGCTTTCACCACGGTCGAGACCTGGTCGACACCGGAGAGCACGATGGATGGAATCCTGCGCCCGGTGCGCTCGAGCTGTTCCAGCACGTCTAGGCCGCCTAAACGCGGCATACGAATATCCAACAGGAGTAGAGAGGGCGCGTCCGACGCCGCCAGGCGCCGCATTACCTGCTCGCCTGAATCGACGCCCTGCACCTCGTAACCGCGAGAAGAAAGAAAATCCTCAAGGTAGCCGCGCGCGTTGTCATCGTCGTCGACCACCCACACAGATGCCTTATTTGTACCTGGACGCATTGCACCTCTGTTTAATGCATTCCGCTTACCGAACTGGCGGGATCAGGGGCAGGCGAAACGTCACGTGCACTTCTCCCGAGCTGGCGACCCCGGCCGACGCGCTCCCTCCATGCAATTGTATGATCCGGCGTGCCGCTGCGATACCGGCTTCGGCCCTCGACTGTGCGCTCGCGCCATCGCGTGCAGCACTGCCCTGGCACCGGACTGCGACCTCGTCGCCTTCCTGCGCCGCATTCAGGCTGAGGCGTGCGCTCGGATGGGAAAAATCGACCAGGAAGGTGAGCAATTTGTGCACAGCGGTGGAGACTTTCGCACCATCCGCAACAGTCCACAGGGCGTCGCCGAGCACGATCTCGGAATGCAACGTTACAGCATCGTTGAAATTGGCAAGGGCATTCGTCAGCAGATCGCGAAGCTCGACGGGCTCCAGATCAAGCGCGGCGTCGGAGGGGAATTCGTTGAGCGTGTTCACGAGCCCGGACAGCCGCTCGAGATTGTCCAGAAGAATATCGATATATCTGCGTTGCGTAACCGTTACGGTGTCATTCAGTACCAGCCGCGCATAGCCGCGCGCGGCGAAAAGCGGTCCGCGCAGATCGTGGAGCGCGCGCGACAGCCACTGCTCGCGGATCTGCTGCAGCGCTTGAGATTTGTCGATCCGAGATTGGAGTCGCGGTTCCAAGGTACTTACAATTCCGTTAGATGAATTCTTCAAAAGATTCGTTCGTAAGGTATGGAAACGCGAGAAAGCTTGCGGTAAGATTTGGACTGTGGTTCGTCGGGTGTGACTCTCGGCGCCGCACGCCGCGGGTTTGTGCGCACGCGGCATCGGATCAGGTATTCATGAGAGTCCCGATTCTGAAGCAGGGCGAGTTTGTCATCGCCTCGATTCAATCCGCGCTGAGCGATGAAGACCTGCTTCAACTGCGCGACGATCTCGCCGCCCACGTAGGACGCTACCGCTCCAAGGGTGTGATCGTGGATGTCACCGTGCTGGACGTGATGGACTCTTTCGCCACGCGCACGGTTCGTGACCTGGCGCAGATGGTGCGCCTGCGCGGGGCGCGCACGGTGATCGTCGGCATTCAGCCGGAGGTCGCTTTCGCGATGGTGCAGCTCGGCCTGGAGCTGGGCAATGTCGCAACGGCTCTCGATCTGGAAGAAGGTCTCGCGCTCTTGCGGCATGAAGCGAAATGAATTCAGCCGCGCGGGGCGCCAGATCCGGATCGCGTCCGACGTGGACATCGTGGAAGCGCGCATGGCCGCCCGGGCCCTGGCGACCGAGTTGGGGTTTGAAGGAGCGGACCTGGTGATGATCGCGACGGCCGTTTCCGAGGTAGCGCGCAATATCGTCGAGTACGCCAAGCTCGGCGAGCTGTGGATCGCGCCCACGGCGAATGGTCATCTCCGCGGGATGCAGGTGGTGGCTAAAGACCGTGGACCGGGGATCGCGGATATCGACCGCGCCATGGAAGATGGTTACACCACCGGTCGAGGCCTGGGGATCGGGCTGCCGGGATCGCGGCGCCTGATGGACCACTTCGAAATCGATTCGAAGGTGGGCAAGGGCACCACGGTGACGATGAAGAAATGGTTGCCGCGAAAATGAATCCGAGATTGGCGCCAGAGAGGATCGAGCAACGCGGCCGTCCGGTCGATTGCGGCGTCGCCGCCGCGCCGATTGCGGGCGAGCCCGAGTCGGGCGATCACTACCTGGTGAAATCCTGCGCCGGCTCGGTGCTGATCGCGGTCGCCGACGGGATCGGTCACGGCGTGGAAGCCGCGCGCGCCGCGCGTGTGGCGATCGCAACGATCGCGAACGCGATGCCGCGCGAGCCGCTGGACCTCGCCGTGCTCGTCCAGCGCTGTCATCACGCGCTGCGTTCCACGCGCGGCGCGGTGATGTGCCTGGCGCGATTCGACGCCCGCGCGCGAACGCTGTCCTGGTTCGGCGTGGGGAATATCACAGGAGCGCTGCTGCGCGCGCGCTCCCAGGCTCCGCCGCAACCGCTGCTGGTGCGCGCCGGAGTGATGGGGTATCGGCTGCCGGCGATACAGCCGTCGGTTCTGAAGGTTAACCCGGGCGACCTGCTGGTCGTCACCACCGACGGGATCCGCTGCGAGTTCGCGCAGGAGCTGGGCGGCGATTTTTTTTCGACGGCCCGGCCGGCCCGGATCGCCGAATGGATTCTTTCGCGCCACGCCAAGGGCACCGACGACGGCCTGGCGTTGGCGGCTCGCTATACCGGTCCGTGAGATGAGTGCGGCCAACGGAATTCGGGGCTTGATCGCGCGGCAATACTCGGCGGCGCTGCGGGAATATCTCGAGGGCCGCGGCGAAGAGGCGCTGCGCCGCGCCTATGAGGCCGGCCGGCGCGGAATGGCCGGCGGAATGGGCGTTCTGGAGATGACCGCCGTGCATCGCCGCGCCCTGAAGCGCACGCTGCGCAATGCGCGCGGATCGGCGCGCGACTTCGCAATCCTCCAGGCTCTGAGCTGCCTCGAGGAGAGCCTTTCGCCGTTCGAGATGGTCCTGCGCGGGGTGCGCGAATCGAACAGCCGTCTGCGCCAGAGCTTGCTGAAGCTGAAAAACGTCAACGTCAAGTTGAGCGCCGCGCGCGACGCCGTTGAAAGCGAGCGCCGCCGCTACCACGTCCTGTTCGATTTCGCTCCGGACGCCTACCTGGTAACGTCGCTCGATGGCGTCATTCGCGAAGGCAACGCGGCCGCCGCCGCGCTGCTCGATTGCCCGAAAGAAGCGCTGCCCGGGAAGTCGGTTGCCGATTTCATCAGCGGCGCGGAGCGCGCGAAGTTTCTCGACAGGCTCACCGAATTTCAAAACGGCGGGACGGGGCGCATCGATGAATGGCACCTCGCCATTCAGGCTTCGTCGCGCCCCATGTTTCCCGGCGTACTCACGGCCGCGCTCGAACGCGACGAACCGCATGAACCCAGCCTGCGCTGGCTGATTCGCGACGCAACGGAACGCAAACGCCTGGAACAGAAACGCGCTCGTTCGCTGGTGGACCACGCCAAGGCGCAGGCCGCGCGCCGCTTCGAATTTCTGGCTCGGGCTAGCTCGCTGCTCGCCGAATCCATCGACGTGGAAGCCAGCCTTATCGCCGTGGCGCGGCTCTCGATCTCCTATCTGGCGGAGTGGTGCTTCTTGAGCCTGGTGGAAGGCGACGCCGGTCCGCGCCAGCTCGAAGTCGCGCATGCCGACCGGCGCGCGTTCGAACTCGCTGAACAACTGCGGCGCTTCTGCTTGTTTCGCTCCACCTCCCTCGGCAAGCCCGCGGATCTGTTCACCGCCGGAAAGATGATCGACGAAATCTCGCCGGAATGGTGCGCCGCGGCGGGCGAAAATCCGATGCACGCGGCGCTGCTGCGCCATCTGTGCGGACGTTCCGCCATGATCGTCCCGCTGCGCATGCACGATCGTCTTCTCGGCCTGGTGACGTTCGTATCGCGGCCGGGCCGCGGCCGTTACCGCGCTCCGGAGCTGGCCATGGTCGAGGATCTCGCGCGCCGCTGCGCCATGGCGGTCGAAAACGCGCGCTTATATCGCGAAGTGATCGCCGAACGCGACAAGGCCGAAAAGGCGAGCCGCGCCAAGGACGAATTTCTCGCGATTCTCAGCCACGAGCTGCGCAATCCCCTGATGCCCGTGGTCGGATGGACGCGCGTGCTCAAAAATCATGCGGTCATCGCGCAGGACCGCGAGCTTTCCGAGGGCGTGCGATCCATGGAGCGCAGCGCGCAGACGCTCGCCCGCCTGGTAGAAGACTGCCTCGACCTGGCCTGCATCTCCGAAGGCCGCATCCGCATGGAGCGCAAGACCACCGACCTGAACCAGATCGTCGTGGGGTGTCTCGAATCCGTCCGCGAGATGGCTTCTATGAAGGGCGTGCGGATCGAGCATAAAATCGCGCCCGACCCCGCGCCGGTCGAGGGCGACCCCGTGCGACTAGAACAGGTGATCACCAATCTGCTGGTGAACGGGGTGAAATATACTCACGCCGGCGGGACGGTCGCGGTGACCTGCAACGGCTTGGACGGACAGGCTCGCGTGGAAGTCGCCGACAGCGGAATCGGTATTCACCCCGCGTTTCTCGGCCAGATCTTCGAGCCTTTCCGCCGCGGGACAAATTCCTGGCTGACGCACGAATCCGGCCTGGGACTCGGATTGGCTATCGCGCGGCGCATCGTGCAGATGCACGGCGGAAGGATCTGGGCCGAAAGCAAGGGCTTGAACTGCGGCAGCACGTTCCGCATGGTTCTTCCGCTTGCGAAAACCGAATCCGCCGCACCCGAGACGGACCGCGCGGCGCACGCGTCCGCTCTCAACGTAAAGGGTGCCAAGGTCTTACTGATCGAAGACTCCGAGGACATTCTTTTTCTTGTGAAAATGGAGTTGGAGCAGATGGGTCACTCCATCGTCACCGCCTCCGACGGCGTCAGCGGACTGCGTCAGGCGCGCCTGCACCGGCCTGACGTGGTGATCTCCGATATCAAGATGCCGGGTATCGACGGCTACGAGCTGATCCGCGAAATTCGCGCGATTCCCGAGTTGTGCGGCGTCCCCGCGATCGCGCTCACCGGATTTGGAGCCAAAAACGATTTCGATAAAGCCGCCGCCGCGGGATTCGACGCGTGCATCAGCAAGCCGGCCGAACCGGAGGAGCTTTCCGCGTTAATTCATACATTGACCACACAAAAACATGCAATTAAAGCCTGAAAATCTGTTGAAAAAGGGGACAGACTACTCTGTCCCAGATCCGATCCCGCCGAATTCGCTTGCGAGCGGTGGGAGTGGACAGAGCTGTCTGTCCCCTTTTTTCAACGACCTTATGAAAGGAAACTGAACTAATGAGCAGGCGGGAGATTATCGTTATGAAAGACAAGCAACGCAAACAGGTGCTGCCGGAAATCGCGCGGCTGGCCGGCTCGGCCGGCGCCGGCGAAACCGCCACGCAGGCGCTGCTTTCCGAGCTCGTGTCGCACCTGCGCCAGAACCGCACGCAGTTGCGCGAGGAATGGGCGCGCCGCATCACCGAGTCGCGCCTGCTGACGGCGATGACTCAAGAAGAAATTTTCATTGAAGCCACCGCAGTCTACGACAACTACGTGGCCGTGCTTGAAACCGGAAGCGTCGAGGCCTTGCAGGAATACGCTCGCGATCTTTCCGAGCGCATCATCCCGCGGGGCGTGGAGACGCACGAAGTGCTGGGCATCGTGCTGCTGCTCCGCGACGTTCTGGCGCGGTCTCTGTTCAAGAAATATCAGAGCGATTTCGGAATGCTCAACCGCGTGCTCGACGCGTATGAGCCCGCCGCCAACCGCATCGCCAACACCGTGGGCGTCAGCTTCGTGCAGGAGCGCGAGCGCATCATCCGCCAGCAGCAGGAGGCCATCCGCGAGCTTTCCACTCCCGTGCTGCAGGTGCGCGAGCGCCTGCTGATTCTGCCCATCATCGGCGTCATCGATCCGCAGCGCGCGCGCCAGCTCACCGAGCAACTACTGCGCGGGATTCGCGCCAATCGCGCCAAGGTGGTGGTCATCGACATCACCGGCGTGCCCTCGGTCGATTCCACCGTCGCCAATCACCTGGTGCAGACCGTCGACGCGTCGCGTCTGATGGGCGCTACCGTAATCGTCACCGGACTTTCTTCCGAGATCGCGCAGACTCTGGTCACCATCGGCGTCGATCTCACCAAGATGAAGACCGTCGGCGACCTGCAGGGAGGAATCGAGGAAGCCGAGCGCCTGCTGGGCTACGAAATCGTTCCCGGCGCTACGCGCTCAGCTTAGCGTTGGCGGCCGGAAGCGGCGCGGCGCGCGACATGACGTGCGCCACCGCGGGCGCCTGCGTTTCCGCCGGCGAGGCTTTGCCCCAGCGGTCGCTCGGCTGATACTCCGGCGCCAGTTCCAGGATGTGACGGATCAGCGCGGGCGCGCGGCGCTTGGCGAGCAGCGCGCGTAGTTGCGTTACCCACTCGCAGATCAGCGCCCAATCCGGCGGTGTGTGTTCAAAGATGTGGATCTTGTCGTGATAAGTCGGGCGCGTGCGCTCGGCGGCTCCGTTGATCTCCTCAAACAGCTTTTCGCCCGGACGCAGCCCGGTGAAGCGAATGTCGATATCCCGGTAGGGAACCAACCCCGCGAGCCGGATCATGTTCACGGCGAGATCCAGAATGCGGATCGGCTCGCCCATGTCCAGAACGAAAATCTCCGACGCGGTTCCCATGGTGGACGCCTGTAACACCAGCGACACCGCTTCCGCCGCAGTCATGAAATAGCGCTGGATGTCTGGATGCGTCACGCGCACCGGACCTCCGCCCGCGATTTGCGCCTGGAAAATCGGCACCACGCTGCCGTTGCTGCCCAGCACGTTGCCGAAGCGGACCGACACGCACTTGGTGAAGCGACCCTCGCGCGCGCCCGGCGCCGCGGAGACGATCAGCTCGCAGATGCGCTTGGTCGCGCCCATCACGCTGGTCGGATTCACCGCCTTGTCCGACGAGATCATCAGAAAGTTCGGCACCCTGCGCTGATGGACCGCGTGAATCAGGTTCCACGTTCCCAGAACGTTGTTCTGTACTGCTTCGCACACGTGGCACTCCATCATCGGCACGTGTTTGTACGCGGCCGCGTGGTACACCGAATCGATCGTGAACTGGTCGAAAATCTCAGCCACGCGGTGCGGATCGCGAATATCCGCCAGCGCGGGCACGATCTCCAGCTCGGGATGCGCGTCGCGCAACTCGCACTCGATGCGGAACAGGTCGCTTTCCGCCTGATCGAGAACGATCAGCCGCGCCGGACGGAACCTCGCCACCTGCCGGCACAGCTCCGACCCGATCGATCCCGCCGCACCTGTCACCAGAATGCTGCGTCCCGCCAGGTGCGCGCGGATCGGCTCTTCTTCGAGCTGCACCGCCGGCCTTCCCAGCAGGTCGTTGACCGAGACGTCGCGAATCTGCTCCACCAGGACTTCGCGGCTCAGCAGTTCGCCCAGGCCCGGGACGGTTTTGCACGGAACGCCCGCGGACTGGCAATTGGCCAGCGCCTCGCGCTTCTCGCGTCCGCTCGCCGAGGGCATCGCGATTACGATCTCCTCCACGCGATTGCGCCGATGATTCAAGCGCGCCACCACCGATCCGGCCTGCCGGCCGCAGCCGAGCACCGGCGTCTGCATGATCAGCGCGCCGCGCTTGGCCGGATCGTCGTCCAGAAATCCGACCACATGGTAGCCCAGCGCGCGGTTCCCGCGGATTTCGCGCAACAGGGTTGCGCCCGCCTGTCCCGCGCCGTAGATCAGCATGCCTTTGCGCTTCTGCGCGCCGTGCTCCCACATCATCGCTTCGTGATAAATACGCGCCGAATAGCGCACGATCACGGTTCCGAGCGAGCACACCAGGAAATCGATTACCCATACCGAAAAGGGGATCGCGTGCCGGAACCAGGCAAAGCCGATGCCAGCCACCAGCACGCTCGCCGCTGCGTTACTCAGGAACAGCCGGAACAGGTCGCTGATCTCGGCGAACATGCGCAGATTGCGATGCAGTCCGGAAAGATAAAACACCGGAGGTTTTAGCAGGACCACCAGCAGCACCGCCTCGGCGAGCACGATGCGTCCGGATTGCGGCATGGCGAATTCGAACTGAACCACGAACGCGGTCGCCACGGAAAAAGCAAACAGGAAGACGTAAACCGCCGCGTCCAGCGCGTGGAAATTAGTACGATGCTTCATAAAGGTTATTACGGCCGCGATCCCGCTTCGGTCAGCACGGCGTGCTCAGGCGCGTGCGCGGCTGTCACCGTCTCACGAACGTTGCGCGCGACGAAGCGGACCTGCTCCTCGCTCATCGCGGGATACAGCGGAAGCGACACGATGCGCTCGAACAGCGCCAGCGCGCGGCGGGAAGAATGCGCTTCAAGCGACATCCGTGCGAAAAACGGATGCAGCGGGATGGGAATGAAGTGCACGCTGGTCCCGATGCCTCGGCGCCGCAGCTCCTCGATGAACTCCTGCCGGTCAATGCTCAGTACTTCCAGGTTCAGGCGCAGCACGTACAGGTGCCAGGCGTGGCGCGCGCTCGGCGAATCCGGCGGCAGTTCGATTTCGTCCACCCCCTCGAACTCCCGGTTGTAAAGCGCCGCGTAGCGCGCGCGCGTCTCGATGAACGAATTGAGCTTGCGCAGTTGATGAATGCCGAGCGCGGATTGAATGTCGGCCAGGTTGTATTTGAATCCTTGCGCGATCACTTCGTAATACCAGCTTCCGCGCTCGGTATAACGATTCCAGGCGTCGCGGCTCATTCCGTGCAGCGACAGCATGCGCATGCGCGATGCTAGAGACTCGCGCGGCGTGGTGATCATTCCCCCTTCGCCCGTGGTCATGTTCTTGGTGGCGTAGAAGCTGAACACCACGGCGTCGCTTGCGTCTTCGCCGTCTCGCGCGCTGCCGATCGGATGGCCCTGGTAGTGCGCCCCCGCGGCGTGCGCCGCGTCTTCCACCACGAACAGTCCGTGGCGGCGCGCCAGCTCCCAGATCGCCCGCATATCGCACGGCAGTCCCGCCAGATGCACCGGTAGGATCGCGCGAGTCTTGCGTGTGATCGCCTTTTCGATCTCGCGAGGATCGATGTTTCCATCCGCGCCGACGTCGGCCAGCACCGGGCGCGCGCCGGTGTGGAGAATCGTGGTGACCGTGGAACAGAACGTCAGGGGCGTGGTGATCACTTCGTCGCCGTCGCCGATACCCAGGGCCGTCAACGCCAGGTGCAGGCCAGCCGTCGCTGAATTCACCGCGACCGCGTACGGCGCCCCCACGTATTCCGCGAATTCCTTCTCAAATTGCGCCGTGCGCGGTCCGGTGGTCAGCCAGCCGGAGCGCAGCGTCGCCTCCACTTCGCGAATTTCCTCTTCCCCGATCGACGGAACGTGGAAAGGGATGAACGATTTCTCCTGCATCCATGACCTCTCTTTTTCGTCAGCCCCGAGTCACCCGCCTCTTCGGACGGTGTTTTCATGCAGATTCCGAAAGCCGCACCAATTCGGCGTCCTGCGCCTTATCCGCTCCGCCGGCGCCGTATCCGTATGGCTGGCGGTAACGATAATCGCGGCGCGACGCGCGCCATTCGTTCAAAACGATTCCGGGGATGCGCGCGCCGTCGTAGCGGAGCTGCTCGATCACCGCTGCGGCGTCGCGCTTGTCCGAACGGTTCGCGCGCAGCACCAGGATCACGCCGTCCGCGCCGCGCGCCAGGATCCGCGCGTCCGCAACTTCGAGCGCGGGCGGAGCGTCGATCACCACGTGGTCGAACTCCTCGCGAAAGCGCGCAAGCAGCCGCGACATACGGCTCGAATACAGCCGGTTGAAAATTCCGTCCGTTCCCGGACCGCTCGACAGCAGGCTCAGGTTCGGAATATCGGTATTCTTTACGAGCTGCCCGGGGGGCAAATCGAGCACCGACGGATTGGCGCACAGCAGGTCGCCGAGGCCCGACGTGTTCGCCACGTCGAAGATCGCGTGCAGGCGCGGCCTTCGCAGGTCCGCGTCGATCAGCAGCACGCGCCGCTGAATCTGCGCCAGCGCGATCGCCAGGTTGCTCGCCACCGTCGTTTTTCCCTCCTCTGCTCGCGGACTGGTGATGAGCATCGCCCGGATGCCCCGGCCCGAGGGAAACGAGAAAATCGACGCGAGCACGCTGCGGAATGCCTCGGACGCCTCGGAATCCTTGGCTTCCCACGCCGCTCGTTCGATCGCCGGGGGATCGATGGCGCCCCGCTCCGGCCGCGGCGCCCGCGGAATCGAGGCCAGCATCGGAACTCCGCTTACCACCTCCGGTCCGCGAATTTTCGTGTCGGTCTTTTCCCGAAGCATCGCTGCGCCCGCCCCGAGCACGATCCCGAACAGGATCGCCAAACCCAATAGCGTGGGTGCGCCCGGCCGCGACGGCTCGAGCGGCGCCTGCGCCATTGCGATGACGCGCACGCCCGACGGCGGCGCGATGGCCGCCTGGTTAATCTGCTCGAGCATCGATTCGTAAATGCGCCGGTTCGCCTCTACGCGGTCCCTCAACAGCTCCGCGCCTGACGCATCGGCCCGCAGTGCCGCCCGGTCCTGCTGGAGCTGCGTCCCTACCTGGCTCGCTCGAGCGCGCAAGGCGCGGGCCGAATCGTCCGCCGCACGCCGCCGCGCCTCCGCGTTCTGCTCAACGTAGTTTTCGGCCAACGCGTTGGCGAAACGTGCTGCCATTTGCGGATCGGACGATTCGAAGCGGATGCGCAGGGCCCGCGCGCCATCCTGCTCGATGCGCAGGTTGCGCTTCAGCGCGCTTACCGGGCTCGCTCGAACCAACCGGTCCCACCAGGTGGACCCGTTCGCCACGTTCAGCCTTTTCGCCACAGACTCAACTAGCGCATCGTCGAACGCACTGGCTGCGTTCGCATCGTCGGGTTCCAACACCGCTTGCGCTTCGTACACCCGCGGCGCGAAATGCAGCGCGCATAAAGCGGCCGTGAGCGACGCGAGCACGGCCGCAAGCACAGTCCCCTTGCGGCGCCACACACTCACCAATGATCCGGAGATGCTCATCAGAACGGCCGGAAGATCGCCGCGCCCACCGCGGCCGCCATCAGCGCCGAGCCGAACGCCATTCCGAACTTTTTCTTGTTACTCACCGGCACCAGCAGGATGTCGTTGGGCCGCAGCGCCACGTCTTCTTCCTTCCCTTCCTGAATTTTTTGGAGGTTGATGGGAATCTCCCTGCGATCGATCTGTCCCGGCACCAGCCGCAGAATCCTGGCTTCCTGCGGCTTGGCCGGTTGCGGACCGGTGCCGCCAGCCATCGCCAACGCCTCCAGCGCGCTGACGCTTGCCTTGGTGTTGAGTGGAAATGCGCCGGGCTTCTGCACCGCGCCGATTACCGAAACTGTCTGCGTGACTTCCACCGTCACCACGTCGTGCGGCAGGATCTGGATATTGTCGGCGGGGCTGTTCGCCGCGAAAAGATCCGTGATCCGCAACTCGGCCGTGCTGTATTGACCGCTGGGATCCATCTTCGCGCCGGGAAGCGGGATGATGCCCCACTGCGCCAGGCGCGAAATGTGCACCGTCGCTCCGGCGTCCGGGCGCGTTCCGCCGGCCATCGACAAAACCTCGGTGAGTGTTCGGTGACCTTGCAATTGATGCACGCCAGGTTGATTCACAGCGCCCAGCACGGACACCGGCTGGCTGCCGTAGTC
>DATJVN010000190.1:0-17681 GCA_035501755.1 Bryobacteraceae bacterium
CAGTCCAGCCGGGATCCGATTGGAGCGACGGCAACCGATCGGCGACGGGCGTGGTCTCCTCGTCCGTCTCAAGCTGATCCACTCCGCTGCTGTCGGTAGCGCCATCGAACGCCGCTTCGATGACCCGCGCCAGCACATCCCTCAACTGGAATCGTTCCGCGATGATCTCCCGGATGGCGTCGCCCACCTCGCGGCGATACGCCGGTTTCGTGAGGAACAAGTCGATTTTCGTGGCCAGCTCGCCCGAATCCGGCCGGTACGATACCGCCTCGCCCGCATCACCGAAGGCACGGATGAAGTCGCGTTTGCGATTCACCAGCATGAATCCTCCCGAGGCGAACGCGATCATCGGCTTGTGACTGAAGCCGTGGAGCGAACCGGGATTGAATGCGTCGATCATGATCTCATGCCGCGCCAGGCACGCCGCGAGCGCCGGCCCATACGGAATGTGCCCCGGAACAGGAATCAGATTGCGTGGAATTCCGCCGGAATCCGTCTTCAGATTGCCGTAGCAGAGGACATCGATTCCCGCCGACCCGAGCACCTTCAGCCGCAGCGCTGTCTGCGCATCGTGCAATACCAGCCGATGCGCGAAGTGCCAGAAATAGGACTGATCCAGATCGAGCGCCAGACGCGTCCGCAAACGACCGTCCAGCGCCGCGATCCGATCCAGAAGCACATACCAAAGTCCCGGTTCGCCGCTCCAGCCCTCCAGCGTCTTTCGCGCAACATCCTCGATGGCCGGATCCGGATACTGCCTCGGCTCCTGGTACAGGTGTCCGATGAATCCGACCCTTCGATCCGCCGCCACACCTTGCGGGCAAAATCCCGGAACCCCAGGGAGCGGCGCCTCAATCACGCGCCACGGCCGCAGGAATCCGAGCTCCTCCATGAGCTTCGTCTGCCCTGTATCCGGCGACCAATGCATCAAGCGCGGATGCGTCAACATTTCGCCCAATTTTCGCCGCGCTCCGCCTTCCGAGTCGCCCGGACCCGCGGGATGCGGAGCCAGCAACTGGTCGGCGAGCTCCAGCGGCGCATGATCCCAAAGGCACACCGTCGGGATATCCAAAACGTCCGTGAACAAATTCGCCCGCCGCCCCCGCCGCGACGGCATGCGGCACAGCAGTGCGCAAACGCCCTTGTGAAGACCGAAAGCCAGCTCCGGCCGAAAGGCTTTGAGGTCCGCGACGATCGCGTTGACGCGGGTCACATCCGGAAGCAGAAACGCGTCAATCGGCACGTCGAAGATTTTGAGGCCGAGCGCTTCCAGTTCTCCGCGATAGATCTCGAACAGCGCCCGGGAGATTCCGTAAAACCACTCGCCCGGAGGAACGGTGACCGCAATACGTTCAAGAGGAAGCTGCATGATTGCGCGTCGCCGTTTCGCGGATCTCTGAGTTTAATCGCTGAATTGCGTGATCGAAAGCGTGTGACCGTCGGGGTCCTTGAACCAGGCGACCTTGGTTTTGGCGTCCGCCTGCCAGATCCCGAGCTCGTCCTGAGGGATTCCGTTCACCCGCATCATCGCGACCCCTGCGCTTTGCAGTTTCTTCGCCGTGGCGACGATATCTGAAACCTGCCAGCCGAGAGTCGTGTACGGCGCGACCGAAACATCCTTCACGATCTGGACGCGCAGCATGATGCCGTTGGCGTCGAAGACCAGCGCGAACTGGTCCGAGGCGAGCAGGCGCAGCCCCAGCGTGTCTCCGTAAAAATGTTGCGCGCGGGAGCGATCCGTAGACGCGACAAAAGCCATCACTTTCTCGGATCCAAGCGCGGTTGCGGAAGATTTGGGGGTCATTGGATGCTCCTGGGACGATTGTTGCTGGGCAAACATCATCGCCGCCGAGAGGACGGCGGAAAAAAGGATTTTCGGGACCATGGCTTCTCCGTTTGAGATAGTTTATTACACTGGGATGCCTTTTTTTTGATGTCAAGCTTCGTTTTGGCGCATCCAACGGATATGTTCCTTCGCGTGCGACGGCGGATTCGAGAGATTCGTATGTTCGCCCGCGCCATGAAGTCCGGGGCGCACCCGATTCTGGCGCAGATCGTGCCCATCCGGCGCTGTAATCTGGACTGCGCATATTGCAACGAATACGACAAGGTTTCCGCCCCCGTGCCGACTGCGGAGATGCTGCGGCGCATCGACAAGCTGGGCGAACTGGGAACGTCGATCATCACGCTGAGCGGCGGCGAGCCGACACTGCATCCGGATCTGGAGGCGATCGTTCGCAGAATCCGGCTGCGCGGCGCGATCGCCACGCTCATCACCAACGGCCTGCTGCTGACGCCTGCGCGGATTCGTGCGCTGAACCGCGCCGGCCTCGATTACCTGCAAATCAGCATCGATAATCTCGCGCCCGACGACATTTCGAAAAAGAGCCTGCGCGTGCTCGATCGAAAGCTTCAGTGGCTGGCCCAATACGCGGAGTTCGGCGTGACGATCAATTCGGTTCTGGGCGCGGGGGTGCGGAATCCGGAGGACGCGGTCACCATCGGCCGGCGCGCGCGGGAACTGGGGTTCACCAGCACGGTCGGGATCCTGCACGACCATTCCGGCCAGTTGAAGGCGCTTATGCCGGAGCATCACAAAGCGTACGAACATTTCCGCAAGCTGCGAACGGGCCTGTTTTCCTTCGCCCACTTCGATCATTTTCAGGACAACATCGCCCGCGGCATCGCGAACGAATGGCACTGCCGGGCCGGCGGGCGCTTTCTGTACATCTGTGAGGACGGTCTGGTGCATTACTGCTCGCAGCAGCGCGGAACGCCGGGAATTCCGCTCGACAAATATACGATCGAGGACGTGCGCAGGGAAGCGGCGAGACCCAAGGGTTGCGCTCCGCTGTGCACCATTTCCTGCGTGCACCAGACGGCCATGCTCGACGATTTTCGCGAGCGTCCGCGGGAGACAGTCAGCGGAATTCTCGACCGCCGCCGGCAGGTGGATCCCGATTTTCGCACTCCGGCCGCGGTGCGCGCACTATCGTGGCTGTTCTTGGACGAGCGGCGCCGCGAATTCTTCGGCCGGGTAGCGGTCTCGCTGCTGGCCGCGGACAAAAACGAATGAACACGAATTCGTGTTGATTATCCCCGGAGTTCTTCCAGAATCCGGTAGGGCACGTTCAAATTTCCACCGATTCCCGTGCCCAGCGCGACTCGCGGCTTGGGCGTGCCGTGAAAATCCGACCCTCCGCTGATCTTCAGCTCGAACTTGCGCGCGAGCGCAAGATATTGGGCGGTCTGCGCGGGCGAATGATCGCTGTGATACACCTCGATTCCGGCGAGCCCCATGCCGCGCATGTCCTTCACGAACGACTCGAGTTCGGCGGCGCTCGCGCGGATGCGGTTGGGATGTGGAAGCACCGCCAGGCCTCCACAGCCGCGAATCTGCCCGACGGCTTCCGCGAACTCGGATGGCTCCAGCGGCACGTAGCAGCAACCGGCTTCATCCAGATATTTGTCGAATGCCTCCTCGGTCGAGCGCACGTAGCCTTTGGCCACCATCAGCGCCGCGAAATGCGGCCGCGCGATCAGCTTCCGGCCGCGCGCCGTGAGTTCCTCCAGCGTCAGCGGCATTCCCGCCGCGTTCAATTTATCGATGAGCTCCCCGTTCCGTTTGCGCCGTTCCACCTGGAGCGAGACGATCCATTCGCGAAATTCGGGCGACGGAAGATGGGTCAGGAAATATGCCAGCAGGTGCACGGATTGAGCGCGATATTTCGTGGCCAGCTCGATTCCACAGATCAGCTCGAGACCCGCGCGGGCGGCGTGCGGGAGCGCGGTATCGTATCCGGCGAAGGTATCGTGGTCGGTGACCGCGAGCGCCTCCAGCTTCACGCGCGCGGCTTCTCCGATCAGTTCCTGGGGCGTCAGTGATCCATCGGATTCGGTAGTGTGGCTGTGCAGGTCGATCATGAAGTGCGCCGCGCGCGCTGCGCCAGCCACGCCTGAACCGCGTCGAGCACGCGCTTCACGCTCTCCGCCGGAGTCTCGCGATCGGTGTGGCATTCAACTTCGGGCGCGAGCGGCGGCTCATACGGATCGTCCACTCCCGTGACGCCGTGCATCTCGCCCGCGCGCGCCCGGCGATAGATTCCCTTCAGGTCGCGCTGCTCGCATACCTCGAGCGGCGCGTGCACGTAGACCTCGAGAAAGCTGCCGATTCGCGCGCGAATCTCTTCACGAATCGCGCGATACGGCGAGATCGCCGATACCAGCGTGATCACGCCGTTGCGCGTCAGCAATTCGGCCACAAACCCGATGCGGCGCACGTTCTCGTCGCGATCTTCCTTGCTGAAGCCCAGCCCCTTATTCAAGTGCTGCCGCACCACGTCGCCGTCGAGCCATTCGACTTTGTGTCCCATGGCCCACAATTTTTCGTGCACCGCCTTGCTGATGGTGGATTTTCCCGCGGAGCTCAGCCCGGTGAACCACACGGTGAGTCCCGCGGTCGCCGCGGATTCGGCGGGCGCGGAAGCGATGCCGCCCGCGATCATGCCGACGGCCAGCGTGTGGTTGTGCAGCGGGTCGATGACGATGAACCCTCCAGTCGCGCGATTGTCCGCGTACGGATCGAAGTACAGCGGCTGGTGCGTTTCGATCTCCACCTCACCGAATTCGTTCAGGTTCAGCTTGTCGGCGTGTTCCCGCGCGAGCGTCGCAGGGTTGAGCACGGCGCCCACGCGCGTCACGCTGGCGCATACCTGCCGGCTGCTGTGTTTCAAAAGATACGGCTTCGCGATTTCAAGCGGCTGATCGTTCAGCCACAGCAGCGTGGCGTTGAAGCGACGCGCCACCGACGGCGGAGCATCCACGCCCGCGATCATGTCGCCACGTCCGATATCGAGGTCATCCGCGAGGCCGATCGCCACCGAAAGGGGCGGGAATGCGGCATCCGCTTCGCGCTCGCCGACGCGGATCGATTCGACCGTGGTGGTTCGTCCTGAAGGCAGCACGCGCACCATATCGCCTTTGCGCAAAACGCCGCCGGCCACCTGTCCGGCGTAGCGCCGCGGCTGGGACCGGATCACGTACTGCACCGGCAGGCGCAGCCGCCCGGAGCCCGCACCGGGCTGCACCGGAACCGTCTCCAGGTATTCGAGCAGCGTCGAGCCTTGAAACCAGGGAATCCGAGTCGAACGTTCGACGACATTATCGCCGTCGATCGAGCAGATGGGAATCAGGTACGGGTCGGCGCCGTCGAGCGCGCGGATGAACCGGGAGAAGTCGCGCTCGATTTCGCGGAATACGCCTTCGTCGAAGCCCATCAGGTCCATCTTGTTCACCGCGACGGCGAAGCGTCGAATTCCCAGCAGCCAGGCGATGGCCGCGTGGCGCTGGGTCTGCGGCAGCACGCCCTTTCGCGCGTCCATCAGCAGCACGGCGACGCTCGCCGTGGATGCCGCCGTCGCCATGTTGCGCGTGTATTGCTCGTGGCCGGGCGCGTCGGCGATGATGAACTTGCGGCGCGGCGTCGAAAAATAACGATAGGCGACGTCGATGGTGATGCCCTGCTCACGCTCGGCGCGCAATCCGTCGGTCACCAGCGAAAAATCGATGTAACCGTTTCCACCCGCGGCCGCCGATGCCGCGCGCACCGACGCGAACTGGTCCTCGAAGATGGAGCGCGTGTCGTGCAAAAGGCGGCCGATCAGCGTCGATTTTCCGTCGTCGACGCTCCCCGCGGTCAGGAATCGCAGCAGTTCGCGTTCCGCCACTTAGAAATAGCCCTCGCGTTTTTTCAATTCCATGGAGCCGTCGCGATCATGGTCGATGATGCGGTTTTCCCGTTCGCTGCGCACGGCCTGCTCCAGTTCCGCGATGATCTTGGGTACCGTGTCAGCCGTGGAGCGGATCGCGCCGGTGCAGTAGGTGCAGCCGAGCGTGCGCATGCGGCACAGGATGCGCTGCGGCGCTTCGCCCGGCGCAAGCGGAGGATGGTGCTCGATCGGAATCAGTTGCCCGTTGCGCACCAGGACCTCGCGCTCCTTGGCGAAATACAGCGGCACCACGGGAATGCTCTCGCGCTCGATGTAGCGCCAGATGTCCAGCTCGGTCCAGTTGGAGAGCGGGAACACGCGCATGCTTTCGCCCGAATCGATGCGGCCGTTGAACAGGTTCCAGAATTCGGGCCGCTGATGGCGCGGGTCCCACTGGCCGAAAGAATCGCGCAGGGAAAAAATCCGCTCCTTGGCGCGCGAGCGCTCCTCTTCGCGCCGCGCTCCGCCGATGGCGGCCTCCACGCGATTTTCGGACAGCGCGTCGAGCAGCGCGCGCGTCTTGAGCAGCGAGCAGCATTTGCTGACGCCGAGATCGAACGGATTCGCTCCATTGTCGATGGCCGCGCGATTGGTGTGCACGATCAACTTCACGCCGACCGCAGCGCAGGTGCGGTCGCGAAATTCGATCATCTCGCGGAATTTGTAGGTCGTATCGATGTGGATCAGCGGGAACGGGATGGGTCCGGGCGCGAAGGCTTTTAGCGCCAATCGCAGCAGCACGGAGGAGTCTTTGCCAATGGAATACAGCATCGCGGGCCGCGCAAATTCGGCGGCGACTTCGCGCATGATAAAGATGCTCTCGGCCTCCAGAGCGTCCAGGTGGGAAATTTCAAACAAGCTTCCTTCTATCATGCGGAAAAGAGTGGCCGAGGGTCAACTGGGGCGCGGTTCGGCGTATTCGGCTGCCGATCCTGTTACCATCGGCATTGCGATTTCGTCATTCGAACGAGGAGTCTCCCACATGACCCGAACGCTCATCGCACTCGTTGCTGCGTCCATTTCATTCGCTCCCTCGCTCCTGGCGCAGGAGGCGCAGGGCGGCGGCGGACGCGGCGCGGGCGGAAATCTGCCGGCGCCCAATCCTCAAGCCTACGAACGCGTCATTAATAAAGACGCGAAGTCGAAAAGAGGACTGTTCACGGTCCACCAGGTCGGGGAGCGTTATTATTACGAAATTCCCAAATCCGAACTCGGGAAACAGTATCTTTGGAACACGCAGATCGCCAAGAACGCGCTAGGGGTGGGCTACGGCGGCGAACAGATTACCGACCGCGTGGTCGCCTGGGAGCTGCACGACAATCGCGTGTATCTGCGCGATATCAACTACAGCGTTTCGGCGCGGCCTGACACGCCCATCGCCGAAGCCGTCGAGAACTCCAACAACGCGACCATCATCATGGCATTCAACGTCGCCGCGTATCACGACGGCGATCCGGTGATCGAAGTCGGCCGGCTTCTGGACGCTGATGTTCCGGAATTCAGCGCGCGCCAGCGCCTGGGCGCGACCGCGTTCGACCCCTCGCGCTCGTTCATCAATCACGTCTCCGCTTTCCCCGACAATATCGAAGCCGAGGTCACCGCGACTTACACGCGCACCGGGAACGCAGCCGCCGCGCAGGCGGGCCGCGGAGGAGCGCTGGGCGGCGGAACCATGCGCGGCTCCTCGGCTACCATCGTGCTCCATCACAGCATGGTGCGTCTTCCCGAGCATCCCATGACGCCGCGCCTGTTCGATGATCGCGTGGGATACTTCACCACCAGCCAGATGGATTACACGGCCGACGAATATCGCGCCAAGACCGTTCGCTACATCGCGCGCTGGCGCCTGGAAAAGAAAGATCCGAACGCTGCCCTTTCCGACCCGGTCCAGCCTATCGTGTATTACGTCGATTCTGCCACGCCCAAGAAATGGGCGCCGTGGCTCAAGAAGGGAATCGAAGACTGGAACCAGGCGTTCGCAGCGGCGGGATTCAAAAACGCCATCATTGCGCGGGATGCGCCCACGCCGCAGCAGGACCCGAACTGGAGTCCTGAGGATATTCGCCATTCCGTGGTCCGCTGGCTGCCTTCGACGGTCGAAAACGCCAGCGGTCCGCACATCTCCGATCCGCGCACCGGCGAAATTCTGAACGCCGACATCCAGTTCTACAACAACGTCATGAACCTGGCGCGCGACTGGTATTTCGTGCAGGTGGGCCCGCTCGATCCGCGCGCGCAGCGCCTCCCGCTGCCCGACGACCTGATGGGCCGGCTGCTCGAATACGTGGTGTGCCACGAAGTCGGACACACCATCGGGTTCCAGCACAACATGAAGGCCAGCTCTATGTATCCGGCTGACAAGATCCGCGACAAGGAATTTGTCCACAAGATGGGGCACACGCCGTCGATCATGGATTACTCGCGCTTCAATTACGTCGCGCAGCCGGAGGACGGCATTGCGCCCGAAGACCTGATCCCGCGCATCGGCCCGTACGACGTCTTTGCGACCAAGTGGGGTTACACGCCCATCGCGGGTGCGGAGACGCCCAACGATGAAAAGCCGACGCTCGACAAGTGGGCGCGCGAGCAGGATTCGACGCCGTGGCTTCGCTTCAGCACCGCGAACTCGGATGGATCGGACCCCGGCGAGGAGACCGAAGCCGTCGGCGACGCCGATCCGGTGAAGTCGACTGCTGCGGGCATGAAAAATCTCCAGCGCGTCGCCAAGCTGCTGATGCCGGCGACCGCGTGGAAAGAGGGTGAAACCTACGACGATCTGAACGAAGTGTACGGCCGCATGATCTCGCAATGGCAGCTCGAAATGAATCACGTCGCGCAGGTGGTGGGCGGATTCAACAGCCAGGAGAAGGTGGTCGGGCAGGAGGGCCGCATTTTTACGCTGATCCCCAAAGTGCGCCAGGAGGATGCGGTGAAATTCCTGGTGGACAACGCATTCGCGACGCCGGCCTGGATGATCGATCCCGAAATTCTGCGGCGCATCGAGCCGGTGGGGATCATCACACGCATCGGGAACGCGCAGCGCAGCGTGCTGAACACGCTTTTCAACGACCAGCGCTTCGCCCGGCTGATCGAAGAGCAGGCCGTGGATGGTTCCGCGGCATTCACGGCGGCGGAACTGCTCGCGATGGTCCGCAAAGGCGTATGGAAGGAGCTCGAATCGCCGCAGGTGAAGATCGACGCCTACCGCCGCAATTTGCAGGATACCTATCTCGACCTTATCGACACCAAGCTGAACGGCTCGCGTACCGCGGCGGTCGCGTTCGGCGCGGGTGGTCGCGGGGGTCGCGGTCCGGCGCCGGTGTCGGAAGATGAAAAGCCGTTCTTCCGCGCCGAGCTGCGCGTGTTGAGCGCATCGGTCAGCGCGGCGCTGCCCAAGGCCGCCGATCACGATACGCGCGCGCATTTGGAAGCGGCCAAGGATCAGATCGGCAAGATTCTCGATCCGAAGTTTCTGCCGCCTGCGCCAACGGCCGGAGCCGGCGGTGGTCGCGGTCGGGGGATGCGCTAGCGAAGGGGCATTCCTGCTGGCGGTTGCGATGTGCGGAATTACACGCGGGCGCGGCCGAACCGCAGGAGATCACTCCGACCGTTCCGTCTGTGGCTTGGGTTCTTTGGCCACCGCGGGCGGAGGCAGTTTGTTGATCTCGAACCAGAACCACTCGACCGCGGCCATCAGCTCGTAGGATTGCTCGAGTGTCGAGGGCTTGGTGATGTAACAGTTGGCTCCAGCTTGATACGCGCGCTTTACATCGGACGGCGCCGAGGAGTTGGTCAACACAATCACCGGAATGCTCGCGATTTCGATGTCTTCGTGATGCCGGATCTGGCGTAACGTTTCAAAGCCGTCCAACCCCGGCATGCTGAGATCGAGGAAAATCAGATCGGGCTTGGGCGCCTCGGTAAAGTAGCCGTGGCGATTCAGGTAAGCCATCGCCTCCCAGCCATCCTTCACCACTGTGAGAAGATGACGGACAGCCCAGGTGCGGAGAACTTCTTTAAAGAGATGGGCTTCGGCGAGTGAATCCTCAACCAGGAGTAATTGGTATACGTGGTCCGGCATGTTCAAGCGTTGGCTTAGCTGTTAACGGCGGACGCCTCCGTTAGATCCCATCCATCTTGTCACATTTCGAATATTTTTTGAACAAAAAATTCATTGAGGAGTTTTGTCCAGTTGCTGCCTGGCCCAGGCGCGCGCGGGATTCAGATTAACGGCGCGTTCGAACTCCTTGCGCGCCTCGGCATTCTTGTTCTCCTTGCGCAGCGCTAGCCCAAGCCACAGGTGCGCGTCGGCGGAGGTGGGCTCGATCTCGAGCGCCTTCTGGAAATCTTTGAGCGCCAGATCGTTACCGCCTCCAAACTGCGGCGGAAGGTAGTAGTATCCGACGCCGCGGCTGATGTAGTTGCGCGCGGATTTGGGATCGATCTGCACCGCCTTGTTCACTTCCTCCTGCGCGCAACGGCCGTATTTCAGACCCTGAAGGATATTCGCGGAAATTGCCTGCCCGCACAGGGTACCGTAGATCCTGTGGTACTCGGCTTCCCCGGCGTTGAGCGCAACCGCGCGTTCGGCGGCTTTGATGCCGGTCTCGGCGGCGGTGTGTGCCTGATTCTTGTCGCGCAGCTCGATGGCAACCTCGGCCAGGTACGAGTTGGCCAGAGCGGCGCGATATTGAGCGGCCGCGTCGTTGGGCCGGCTTTGCGCGTCGGCGGCGGCCTGGGAGGCAATGCGGTCGAGCGCCGCACGATCCTGCGCGTCGCGCGCGTTTTCAAGCTCGCCCGCGCATACTGCGCCGGTCATCGCGAGCAGGGTAATCAACAGCCGCATAACCCTCATTTTACCGGCTGTGCCGGGAAGCGCGCGCCGCACGATCACGTTTTGTGTGGTAAGATTTCGCCAAATTTATGATGAAAGCCGCATTCCGGATTGCCGCCGTCGTCTTCCTGCTGTCGTCGTTGATCGCCTACCAGACCGTACCGAGACCTGCCCACCTGCTCGATCCGTTCGGCGAGGGATGGATGGTCGCGGACACGAACGGGGATGGCATTGCCGACTTCGTGACGGGAAAGATTGTCGTACCCGATCAACCGACGGCGGCGCAGAACTCGGCCGCGGCCGACCTGGCGGCTCGCATTGGATTCGCGACCACGGGGTTGACGCCGCCGATCGTGATCCGCGCTTCGGAAGATCGTCATGACGGTCCGCGGATTTACGTCGGGCGGCCAGCGCCGGTGAAACTCGACTCGGAGGAAGGCGGCGTGTTTGCGGAAGGTGATAATTTACTGGTCGCGGGCGATGACGCGGGTCTGCTCGCGGCAGCGGAGGATTTCGGGGCGCGCGCTCCGTTCGTGTGGCGGCCCGGCGGCGAACGCCTGGGCGCGATCGCGACCGCGATCGGAAATGGAGCGCAGGCGACGGGGTTCACATACGTGAAGGGGAAAGCCGGAATCAATCGCGCCTTTCTCCACACGGCTTCGCCGGTGAGCAGCGACACACTCGCGAAAGTGATGAATGACCCGCGCTTCGCCAGCGTTCACGAGATCGTGGCTGGGGACGTCACGGCTGTCGATTCCAAGCCGCTTCCGGCGATGCCCAGTGCGCAGCCGACGGCGG
Source organism: Bryobacteraceae bacterium (assembly GCA_035501755.1). Classification (GTDB taxonomy): domain Bacteria; phylum Acidobacteriota; class Terriglobia; order Bryobacterales; family Bryobacteraceae; genus Palsa-187. The sequence continues at coordinate 11,401 of DATJVN010000190.1, forward strand.
CGCCGGCGGGCGAGGCTCCCGCGGCGGAGGGCGAAAACGCGGCCGGTCCCGCGCGGCTCGACCTGGCGACGGTGTACACCATGCGCGGCTTGTTTCGCGGGACCCCGCGCATGCCGGTTCCGTCGAGTCTCGACGCGCAGCTTTACGTTCCCCCAGGCGCGGCGGGCGTCGCCATGGCCAATCTGGCGGCTCGCATGGGCATGGAGACGACCGGAATTACCCTGCCGCTCGCCACGCCGGCGAATGAAGCGACCGCGCGGCAGGTGCGCACGAAATCGGTGGTAGTCGAGTCTTCCGAGCTTGGGAAGGAAGCCGAGCGCAATTTGAGCCAGGAGAGTCCGGGGTTAGCGCCGCTTCCGGAGGGTGAAGGCGAGCTGCGCGTCGTGGATCGTGCGTTCGGACGTCAGCCGTCGGTGCTGGTACGGGGTAATGAGACTGAGGCGTTGCGCTTCCTGAGCGACCATCTGCCGAATCTGTGGGAACCCGGCAAAAAGAACCTGTCGATCGAGGAGATTCGCTACGATCTGCACCGCTTCTTTTCTCTGCGTTCGACCGTGGGCCAGGCGAGCGCGGCGCTGTACAGGCTGGATAAATGGGCGGGCGAGATTCAATCGCCGCGGGACGTCGAGGCAAAGGTTTATGTGGATGTCGCGGATCCCGGGCTGAAGGAAATGGTTCGGAACGAGCTGCGGGCGAAGCTCGGCGTGGACGCGAAGGTGGTCACCGCGAGCCTGCACGCGGGAACGCAGTGCTGCGAAAAGCTTCCCGCGCTGCACTACCGCGAGCCGGGCTACCAGTTCCACCAGGGCACGCCGGCGTTCGAGGAAAACATCGTCATCCCGTGGGAGGGGACGCGGCTGCTCAAGGCCGTGAAAGGCGCGCTCCCCAAAATCAAGGGTCCGGTGAATGTGGTCGCGCGGGTAAGCGAGGGTCCCGAAGTGCGCCGCGATTTAGAAAAGCAGATCGAGAAAATACTGCCGGCGGGCAGCCATGTCACGGTGTTGTGCGCTTACAAGCAGGGCGTGAGCTGGCTGATGGACGAGATCGCGCCGCTGGTTAAAGGAAAAGCCGCGTCGATCAAAATCGAGTTCCGCGAAAATGGCGACTCGACGGGAACGCGATCCATGTACTCGCATGCGCGCTGGGTTCAGGAGCTTTATCCCGTGGACGAGATGCTCGCACGGGAGCTGAAGATTCCGCTCGACAAGATCCAGTTCGCCGAATTCGATGCCGACCGGCCGACCTATCGCGTGCACGTCTACGATTCCGGTGGAAGAGAAGTCCTGGCGCGCGATTTCACGGTCGCCACAGTTGACCGGCCGTATAACGGCGTGATGCCGGAATACGAAAAGGTGCAGGTGGACACCGGATGGGTGCGGATCGAGGAGGGTTCCGCGGTAGTGCTCGACCAGCGCATCCCCACCGATATCGAAATGTTCTGGGACCGTTATCAGAAAGAAACGCTGCCCCGCGTGTTTCGCACGGTGATGCAGCGCTATCACGGCGAGCTGCGGCCGGAATTCGCGCCTCCGTTCGACACGCTCAAAATCGATTTTCATTTGAGCGAGCCGAATTACGAGCTGGGAATCGACAAGGAACGGATCTCGTCGCTCGAAGCGCTCCAGGAAGATATTTTCTATTCCACGGAAAATTTCGTGAACATGATGGGCGACCTGGAGGCCGGGCGCGCGATCACTTACGCGGGCAGAATCATCCCTATCGTCCACGCCTCGGAAGACGGCAAGGACGGGCGCGTGCACATCGAGTTCTACGCCAAGCCGGCGGGTGGTCCGTCGGTGGAACTCGCGTGGACTGACGCGCAGGGCCAGCGGCACCAGAAAAAGCGCGACTTGTTCGTGCTCGCCGGTCCGATGCAGCCGCGCCTGATCGGCGCGCGCACTTCCGAGCGGCGCCCGGAAAGCATGACCTGGCTTCTGCCCGCCGATTTCAAAAACGATCGCCACGACGAATGGATCAAGGAAGAAGGCCAGGACCAGGTGGAGCGCACGATTTTTCCGGCCGAGCAGGCGCGCGGGCAGCTTCACTGGCTGGAGCAGATGCACGCGGCGGGCATGTACAGAGATGAACTGGCGTATCCGCATCTGAAGCAGATGTCGTTCGAATTCGAGTTGCCGCGCCCGTTGAATGAACCAGTGGATTCGCCCGCGCCGCGCGAGTATGCGAGCGTCGCGGTCGAGCGACCCGCTTCACCGCGGCCAATGATCACGGATTACCGGCCGAAATCGGTGCAGTGGGACGAACCCATTCCTCCACAAGAGAGCGCCGAGGACTTGGCGAAGCTCGCCCAAACTCCGGGCGTGGATGCCTACTGGATGGGCCGCAGCTATCTGGGCGAAAACATCTGGGTCGCCGATGTGACGCTGCCCACGCCAGCGGAGTTGCGCTCGGTGGCGAAAGAGACCACGCTGAAGGCGACCATCGTTTATTCCGGCCGCCAGCACGCCAATGAAGTTTCTTCCACCAGCCACATTTTGAAGCTCGGCGAGCAACTCACCACCGATCCCGCGACGCGGGCGCTGCTCAAGCAAGTGAATGTCGTGCTGCATCCCATCACGAATCCGGATGGCGCGGAGCTTTCGGTCCAGCTCGCCGAAATTACGCCGAACAACATGCTGCATCCGGGTTATCACGGATCCCTCGCCGCGGATGTTTCAACGGGGCAGAGTGAAATCGATCCAGTCTATCCCGAATCGCGCACGCGACGGCAACTGCTCGAAGACTGGCTGCCGGATGCATTCCTGAATCCGCACGGCTATCCGTCGCACGAATGGGTGCAGCCGTTTTCGGAATACTCGGGCTGGGTGACAAATCGCCAGGGAGCCAACAATGGCCGCACCTGGTGGATTCCGCGCGGATGGTTCACATCGCTCGGATATCTTCGCGACGACACGCATCCTTACAGCGAAAAGATCGCGTACGAGCTGCGCGATCGCATTGTCGCGGCGGAGCGCTCGGTGCCGGGGCTGCTTGACCTAGAGAATCGCATGAACGCGCGATACGAGCGCTTCGGCGAGCGCTGGCAGCCGGAGAATATGCAGCAGCCGATCGTGAACGGGATTCGCGTGTACATGGCGCTCAAAGGCTCGGGTGGAGGACGCGGCGGAACGGCGCCGGGAAGCGGAGGGGTGGGCAATATTTCTCCGGACGTCACTTGGGATTCGGGATACACCGAAGCTCCCGACGAGACCGCGCACGGCGATTACATGAAGCTGATGGCGTCTGCGGGACTCGCGTTCGACCGCGCTCACCTGGAGTACCTGGCGCACGGCAAACTGCGCATCCGCCGCACCGAGCGCGAGCAGGCCGGACGTGTGATCTGGCGGATCGAAAGGCTGCGTCCGAACTTGCCTGCCTCGGAAAGCGAGCCGCGCAACGAGGCGGTCACGCAAAATCGGTAGCCGGCTTCAATTTCCGCCTGCGCTTGCTGACGGACGTTGCAGGTCCGCGAGGTCCACGCCGTTCACGTCCGTGATGATCTTCGCGTACGCGCGCGTGATCGCTGCCAGACCGGTCGGCGGGATGATCTCGGGCGTCTCGAAATCCGAGTGCCAGTACAGACCCGTATCGATCACCTGCATCGACGGCGCGAGGTTCTGATAGCGTCCCATTTCGCCTGCAGCGCCGCGCTCCGGCGTGGCATAGGTCGCGACGCCAAACTCGGCGAAATCATTCACGACGATCTGTTCCAGCTTTTTGCTGCCGCCGACATACCACGTCTGCGGACTCGTCGTGTTGGTCTTGCGGATCACGCCGTTTGAGAGCACAAGCTGCTCGTCGGCGGTGTGCTCGCAGTTGATCAGCAGCGCGGTCTTGGCGAAAAATTCCTTGTGTTCGGCCAGCCAGTGGCCGCTCATCGCCGCGCCGTCATGATGACCGCTGGTGCCCAGGAAAATGATGGACCGGCGGCGCTGCTCTTTGGGAATCTTCGAAAAATATTCCGCCAGCCCGAGCATCGTCGCGATGCCGGTGCCGTTGTCGTTGGCGCCTTCAAACCATCCGTCGCGATGGGCGACAATCACGACGTTTTCATCCGTCATGCCCGGCAGCGTGCCCCATACGGTGGAGGTTTTCAGATTCGGAACCATGTTCACCGCCAGCCGGATCTTCACGTGAGGCGCTGCGCCGCCTGAGTGCTCGTCGATCATCTTCCGGATCGCGACGCCATCCTGCAAGCCTAGTGAAAAAGACGGCACCGAAGTTCCCACCGGATAGAACTGCGTGCGGATATTGCCCGGCACGGCGAGAATCACGAAGATCGCGGCCGCGCCACGATCGGCGATGCGCTTCCACGCCCGGTTCGAAATCGTGCTGTGGCGCGAAAAATAATCAGTGCTGTAGAAGAATACGGCCTTGCCTTTGAGATCGCGCGCATCCAGTTCGGCGTCCGTCGCCAGGCCGGCGTCCACGGCTTCCAGATCGAGACCCACCGCAGGCGTCGCGGGAGTTCGATAGGCCGGCTGCGCGGAACCCAGCTCCAGCGTTTTTCCGCCGGCCGACGCGGCCACGCTCCAACTCTGCGGCATCCACTGCTCGGGCAGATCGAAGGATTGCTGATGGACGTCGGAAAGTCCCGCGGCGCGGAATTTTTCTTCGAGCCAGCGCGCGTTTTCCGCGTCGGCCTCCGTTCCGCTGATGCGGCCCCAGAACTGGGGATGTCCGTTGTCGCGATACCGGCGCGAGATGGCCGCCTGGTCTTCGACGAATTGCTTGAGGTGCGCACCGTCGATCGACGCGTAAGGCTGCTCGGAGGGAAGCAGGCGCCAGTTGATGTACGAATCCTCGAGGACATACAACGGTCGCACGGGCTGCGGCGCTTGGGCGCGGAGCACGCAGGCGAAAACGGCGAGCGGAAGAATTCGATGCGGCATGTTTTATCCTACTCCCGCGAAAACCGGGCGTGCGTCTGTTAGCATCGTGATGATGCCAGCGAAAATCACGATCTTCAACAACGGTTCCATTCGCATCGAGGGCGATTTCTCGGTACACGACGCCGAGGGACGCGAGTTCGGCCTCGGCGGGCGCACGGCCATTTCATTGTGCCGCTGCGGGCATTCCGAAAACAAGCCCTTCTGCGACGGATCGCATAAGCGCGTGGGATTTGCGTCGTCCTGCGCGGCGCGCGATCTGCCTCCGCCGGCGCCCAAGCCGCAGCTTTAAGAGGTTCGGGATGCGCCGCGCTCCGATCGCCGTCTGGTTGGGGCTCGGCGCGCTTCAGGCGCAGATCCGTGTCGATGTCAACCTGGTCACCGTCGCCACCGGGGTCACCGACCGCTCCGGCGCGCCCGTGAAAAATCTGCGCGCGGAGGATTTCGAGCTTCGCGACAACGGGCGGCAACAGAAGATCGAGTATCTGTGGCAGGAGCAGGATCTGCCGCTGACGGTCGGGCTGTTGGTGGACGTGAGCGGAAGCCAGTCGGCGTTCATCGAGCAGCATCGAGCCGCGGTGGCGCAATTTCTTGCGCAGGTGATCGGGCTGAAGGATCGCGCCTTCATCGTGACCGTCGGGACGGAGGCGCGGCTGGTGACGGATCTCACCGGCTCGGTGGGCGAGTTGCGCGACGGAGCGCAGCGCATCGACGCCGCGCAGACCGCGGGCAGCGTGCTGGGCGAATCCTGTCTTCAGACCATCCCGGTTCGCGGCTGCGGGGGCACTGCGCTGTGGAACGGAGTCTACGCGGCCACGCGCCAGAAGATGCAGTGGGTGCAGGGGCGGAAAGCCCTGGTAATCGTCTCGGATGGCTTCGATACCGGCAGCCCGCATACGCTCGCTGACGCGATCCAGGCGGTCCAGGAATCGGGCACGGTGGTGTACGCGATCAAATATGTGGATCCCGAAGTCACGCCCGCCATGGCGGGAATCTCGCGGCGCGAGGCGGCCGCGCACGGAATGGAGCGCCTCACCGAAGAAACCGGCGGATACACTTTCCCTGACCCCGGTGACCGGCTCTCCGACGTTTTCGACAGCATCGAAAGGGAGCTGCGCAATCAGTATGTGCTCGGCTTCACGCCGCCGCCCAAATCGCGCGACGGACGGTATCACAGGCTTGAAGTGAAGGTGCGCCGGCGCGATCTGGTGGTGCGCGCGCGCGCCGGTTATTACGCATCGGCAAGGTAGAATGAGACGTGGCCACGAACGGGCATGACCCGAGCAGGCTGGATCGCCTGGAGGGTCTGATGGAGGTTCTCGTCAACCGCCATATCGAATTCGAGGATGAGCATCGGCGTCTGCTGACTGCGCAGGTCGTGCTGGAGGACCAGTT
>DATJVN010000191.1:0-13506 GCA_035501755.1 Bryobacteraceae bacterium
CCCCCATGTTCCGAGCACCTCCCGCATCAAGGCCTTCAAGCTGCTCTCCATCGCCGGTGCCTATTGGCGCGGCGACGAGAAGAACCGCATGCTGCAGCGCATCTACGGCACGGCCTTTGTTGACAGGAAGGAGCTTGAGGCCTATCTGCATCGCCTGGAAGAGGCCAAGCGCCGCGACCATCGCAAGCTGGGGCGCGAGCTGGAACTGTTCACGGTGAATGAAACCGTCGGCGCGGGATTGCCGCTGTGGCTGCCCAAAGGCGCGGTGATCCGGCGTGTGCTCGAAGATTACATCGTCGAAAAGGAGCGGCTGCAGGGATACGAGCACGTTTACACGCCCGATCTGGCAAAAGTCGAACTGTATCAGCGCAGCGGTCACTGGCAGCATTATCACGAAGACATGTTCCCGCCGATGAAGCTGGAGCACGAAGAGATGGTGCTGCGTCCGATGAACTGCCCGCACCATATTTTGATTTACGAATCCAAAAAGCGCAGCTATCGCGATCTGCCGGTGAAGCTGGCTGAGCTCGGCACCATGTACCGCTATGAGCGGTCGGGCGTGCTCAGCGGATTGAGCCGCGTGCGCTCGATGACGCTCAACGACGCGCACATCTTCATCACGCCGGACCAGATCAAGGAAGAATTTTCGAATGTAATGAAGCTGGTGGAGCAGGCGTACAAGGACCTCGGGATCACGCAGTATCGATATCGCTTATCGCTCGGCGATCGCGCGAATAAAGAGAAGTATGTCGATAACGATGCGATGTGGGAACTGGGCGAGACGAAGCTGCGTGAAGCGATGGTCGATCTCGGGCTGCCGTTTTTCGAAGCGAAAGGCGAAGCGGCTTTCTACGGGCCCAAGCTCGACATCCAACTGTCTGACGTGATGGGACATGAAGAGACGTATTCGACCATCCAGGTGGATTTCCACTTGCCTAACCAGTTCGAGCTGACCTACGTGGGCACCGACGGAAAGGATCACCGGCCGGTGATCCTGCATCGCGCGATCGTCAGCACCATGGAGCGGATGGTTTCCTATTTGATCGAGCTGTACGCGGGTGCGTTCCCGGTGTGGCTCGCGCCGGTGCAGGCTTCGGTATTGCCGATCACGGATCGCAATCTCGACTACGCACGCAAGGTGCATCAGCAATTGATGATGGCGGGATTGCGATCGCATCTCGACGATCGAAACGAGAAAGTGAATTTGAAAATCCGCGAGGCGCAGTTGCAGAAAGTGCCGTACATGCTGGTGATCGGCGATCGCGAACAGGAAGCCGAAGCGGTCGCGGTACGGCATCGCAAACACGGGGATATGGGCGCGAAGCCGGTGGCGCAATTTATTGCAGAAGCTCGGGCGCTGGTGGATTCGAGAAGCGTGAAGGAGTAGCTTCAGGCTCCTGTGATCCTAACGAAAACCAGCGGGTTCATCGCGGAGGCTGGCTTTAGCCATTCGCTGACTCCAGCACGCAACTGCACCTTCGGTTGCACCTACTGCTACGTCCCGACCATGCGCATCTATGGCGGGCTGAAACCGGAGGATTGGCGTCGCTGGGGCCAGTTCACCACGTTCAAGCCCAATGCAGCCGAGTCGCTTGCGCGCGAGTTGCGGCCGGAGCAGCGAATCTATTGCTCGCCGCTGGTCGATCCTTATCAGCCGCCAGAGGCCGAAGAACAGTTGATGCCGCGGATTCTCGATGCGGTGATCGCGCGGCCTCCGCGGGTGTTCTGTTTGCAGACCCGCGGGATCCTGATTCTCCGGGATCTGTCTCAGCTGCGAAGAATTCCGGACCTGCGGGTGAGTTTTTCCATCACCACGGATCGCGATGATGTGCGCAAGTTGTATGAGCCGCATTGCGCCTCGATCGCGGACCGGCTGGCGGCAGTGCGGGCGTTGCGCGAGGCGGGGATCGAGGTCTATGCGACGCTCGCCCCGCTGTTGCCGTGCGATGCGGAAAATCTGGCGCGAATGGCGATCGAGGCGAGCGGGCGAACGCTGATCGGCGATCCTCTGCATATCCGTGAGGTGAAGCCGCGCGGGGCAACCACGCGCGAGGCGGCGTTCAAGGTCGCGCAGGCGCAGGGGCATGAGGCGTGGCTCGACGCCGCGTTTCAGACCGAAATGATCGGGCGCATTGATCGGGAAGCGCGGCGCGCGGGGTTGGGGTTCGAGACGGGGCCGCGCGGATTTGCGAAACTGGCGGCGTGAACGAAATTATTTCCTGCAATCCTGCAACGGGTTGCGAGTTGGGCCGGGTGAGACTCGCGACGGCGGAAGAATACGATCGAATCGCGGAAGATTCCGCGCGGATCTTTGAAAACTGGAGAATGGTTCCGGCGCCCAAGCGCGGCGAGATCGTGCGCGAAATCGGCGATGCGCTGCGCGAGAACAAAGACGAATTGGGCGCGCTGGTCACCCGGGAGATGGGAAAAATTCTGGCCGAGGGGCGCGGCGAGGTGCAGGAGATGATCGATGTCGCCGATTTCGCCGTGGGGTTGTCGCGCCAGCTTTACGGCCTGACGATGGGGAGCGAGCGGCCGCGGCACCGGTTGTACGAACAGTGGCATCCGCTCGGGCCGGTGGGGGTGATCAGCGCGTTCAATTTTCCAGTCGCGGTGTGGAGCTGGAACGCGCTGATCGCGATGGTGTGCGGCGACACGGTGATCTGGAAGCCTTCACTCAAAACGCCGCTGACGGCGGTCGCCGTGCAGGAGATTTGCGATCGCGTGCTCGATCGCCACGGATTTTCGGGCGTGCTGAAATTTGTGATCGGGACCGATGACGTGATCGGCGAACGAATGATCCGCGACCGCCGGGTTCCGCTGATCAGTGCAACCGGATCGACGCGGATGGGCCGGCATGTGGGACAAGTTGTGGCGGAAAGATTGGGGCGATCGCTGCTCGAGCTGGGCGGAAACAACGGCGTGATCGTGATGGACGATGCCGATCCGGAGCTGGTGGTTCGTGCGGTGCTGTTCGGCGCGGTGGGAACGGCAGGGCAGCGGTGCACGTCGATTCGCCGGCTGTTTTTGCAGCGGGGAATCGCGGCGAAGATTACGGACAGGCTGATTGCCGCGTACCGGCAGGTCCGAATCGGCGATCCGATGGAGCCGGAGACGCTGATGGGGCCACTGATCGACGAGGGGGCGGTCGAAAACATGCTGCGCGGGCTCGAGCGGATTCGCGCGGAGGGCGGGGAAGTGATTTATGGCGGACGGCGGATCAAGGGCTGCTTCGTGGAACCGACGCTGGTGAAATCGCAGGCGTCGATGCCGGTGCTGCGGGAAGAAATTTTCGCGCCGATTCTGCACCTGATCGAATTCGAGACGCTGGATCAGGCGATCGCGTGGCACAACGGCGTGCCGCAGGGATTGTCATCGGCGATTTTCACGGACAGCCTGAAAACCGCCGAAACGTTTTTGAGCGCGCGCGGGAGCGACTGCGGGATCGCCAACGTGAATATCGGGACCAGCGGCGCGGAGATCGGAGGCGCGTTCGGCGGGGAAAAAGATACCGGCGGCGGACGTGAATCGGGAAGCGATGCGTGGAAGGCTTACATGCGGCGCCAGACGGTGACGGTCAACTGGAGCGGGGAGATGCCGCTGGCGCAGGGAATCGAGTTCACCGCTTGACGGGCTCGGTGACGCGTTCCGGCTCCTGATGCCTGTCGCGCTGGTTGATGAGGCCCAAGATAATGGCGGGAAAGAGTTTTTCTTTCTGTTTGAGTTGCACGTCGTGGCCCTGCCATTCGAAGCGCACCACCCCCAGGCCGTCGATGAACATGATGATCGGTGCGACGGGGTGTCCTTGGGGCGAAAGATCGGCGAACTTGATCAGTCCATCTTTTCTCAGGAATCCGATGGGGAACGTGGGACGGTAGCGCTGGACAAACGGAGCGACTTCGTAAGGCGCTGCGTCATTGAGCGCGGCGCCCACCACCTGAAAGCCGCGCGAGGCGTACTGCGTTTCGAGCTTCGAGGCGAAGTTGATCATGTCGACGCAATCGTCGCAATCGGTGAGAAACAGCACCACCATCACGATCTTGCCGCGAAATTTCCGGAGGTCGATGTTGCGGTGATCGGGCGTTTCTATGGGAACGTTGGCGAGCTGGCGCGGGAGCTTTGCCCAGGCAATGGTGGCGAGGCAGAGAAGGGCCAGCAGACGACGCATTCTATTATGTTACGACTTCTTCCAGCCAATCCGGGCGCTTGAGCACGTCGCGCGGGCGGCTGCCGTCGGGCGGGCCGATGATTCCGTCGCGCTGCATCATGTCGAGAATGCGCGCGGCGCGGCCGTAGCCAAGGCGCAGGCGGCGCTGAAGCGTCGAAGTCGACGCCTTGCCCATTTCGATCACGATGCGTACGGCCTCGTGATACATGGGATCTTCGACGCCGTCGAATTCGTCGGCTTCGTTCTCGTCCTCGTCGGAGGGCGGGGCGATGAGGAAGGACTTGTCGTATTCGGGCTCGGCCTGCTGCTTCCAGAACTCGACCACGCGGTTGGTTTCGGCTTCGCTGACGAAGGCGCCGTGGACGCGGATCAGACGCGATGAGCCGGGCGGCAGGAACAGCATGTCGCCTTTGCCGAGCAGGTGTTCGGCGCCCATCACGTCGAGAACCGTGCGCGAGTCGACGCGGGTGGCGACGCGGAAGCTGATGCGGGAGGGGAAATTGGCCTTGATCAGACCGGTGATCACGTCCACGCTGGGGCGCTGGGTGGCGAGCACCAGGTGCATGCCGACCGCGCGCGCCATCTGCGCCAGGCGCGTGACGGATTCTTCCACGTTGGCGCGCTCGACCATCATCAGGTCGGCGAGCTCGTCGATGACGATCAGGACGTAGGGGATCTGCTCCAGATCTTCTTCGGTCTCCTGCTCGAAGAGGTTGCGCGGCTGAGCTTCGAGCTGGCGGATTTTGCGGTTGTACTGATCGATATTGCGGACGCCCTGGCCGGCCAGCAGCTTCAGGCGGCGCTCCATTTCGAGCACCGCGTTGCGCAAGGCGTTGGTGGCTTTTTTCGCATCGGTGATAACGGGAGTGAGCAGGTGCGGAATGCCTTCGTACAGGCCGAATTCGAGGCGTTTGGGATCCACCATGATCATGCGTACCTGGTGCGGCGTGGCCTTGTACAGAATCGACATGATCAGCGAGTTGAGCATCACGCTTTTGCCCGATCCAGTGGAACCGGCGATCAAAAGGTGCGGCATGGAGTCGAGCGCGGTGACCTTGATGCGGCCGTTGATGTCCTTTCCGAGTGCGATGGTCAGCGGCGAGGATGAATTGTGGAACTCCTCGGATTCGAGAATCTGGCGCAGGCTGATGACCTCGCGCTTGGAATTGGGCACTTCGATGCCGACCGTGGGCTTGCCCGGGATTCTTTCGATGAGAATCGATTCGGCTTGCAGGCCCAGGCACAAATCCTCGCTGAGTGTGGTGATGCGCGAATATTTGACGCCGGCTTCGGGCTTGAATTCGAACGTGGTGACCACGGGACCGGGGTTGATCTGCGTCACCGACCCCAACACATTGAACTCCTCGAATTTTGACTTGATGCGCGCGGCGATGTCCTTGAGCTCCTGGGAATCGTAGGCGGAACGCGTGGAGGGTTCCTGCAAAAGATCGGTGCAAGGAATCTGGAATTCGGCGCGCGGCCGGGCGGCCGGCGCAGTCGGCTTGCGGTCGATGGGGATTGGCTCGGGGCGCGGCATTTCGACGGGCGGCGGAGCGGGCGGCGCCACATCGAGCTGGCGAATGGGGATGTCTTCGATCTCAGGTTCGATTTCTTCCACGAGTAGCGGCGCCGGCGCGATTTCGGGAGCGGGCTCGACGGGCCTGCGGCGCGGCGGCCGCGCGTTTGTGCGCGCGCGGCGCCAATCGGCGAAACTCGAGATCAGGCGCGTGAACACATTACTGAACAGCGAGCCGATCCAGCCGATCGGACCGCGGAACCAGACGGCGAGAAGGCGCATTTCGAATCGGGAGATGAGGTACAGCGAAACAATCCAGCACGCGGCCGTGAGCAGAAGCGCGCCGGTCAGGTTCATGTTCGCGATCAGGTCGCCCGCCAGGATCGATCCGGCCATGCCGCCCGCGGGAAGAGTCGCGGCAATGGGCTTCCAATCGAGAAATCCGAGGCCGGCGCAGGTCGAGCCGATGAAGAGAGCGGAACCGGCGGTCTTGATGAAGGGCGAATCGATGGGCGCCGAGCGCACCCACTTGAAGCCGAGCAGCCACAGCAGGACGGGCAAAGCGTAGGCGGAAAGACCGAAGGCTTGCAACAGCAGGTCGGAGATGTCCGCGCCGACGCGGCCGGTGAGATTAGCGATTTTGGCGGGCGCGCCGACGGTGTCGAACGAAGGATCGAAAGGCTGGTAGGAAGCGAGGCTGGCGAACAGGAACAGCCCGGCGAACAGAAACACGACCGCCACGGCCTCGTTCAGCCGCGAGTTCGGCGTGGGTCCTAGAAATTTCATCTACCGCTTGCGCGGAAGAGGGCCAGAGCGATTTTCATTGTACCAGAACGCAGCGCGCGCTCCTGCGCGCCGCGACCCGCCTTCATCCGCGTGAAAACGCAATCGCGATCACAGCGATGCCGAAGATGATCCGGTACCAGACGAAAGCGGCGAGCGAGCGGCTGCGCAGGAAGTTCAGGAAAAAGGCGATGGTCAAGCCGCCGGTGATCGCGCTGGCGATGATTCCGGCGATGACGGCGGTCTGCATGTCATGGGGAAATCCGCCACCATGCTTGTAGACGTCGTAGAATTTCTTGGCTGCGGCGCCGGCGATGATCGGAGTGGAAAGAAGAAATGAGAAGCGCGCGGCGGTGGTCCGGTCGAGATGGCGAAACAGGCCAGCGGTGATGGTGCTGCCACTGCGCGAGACGCCGGGAATGATGGCGAAGGCCTGTGCGGTGCCGATGGTGATCGCGTCGAGACCGGAAACGTGGGCCATGTCCTTCTGTTTGCGCCCGAGGGCGTCGGCGAGCCATAGGATCAGGCCGAAGGCGATGGCCGTGGTCGCGATCACGTAGGGGCTGCGAAATGCGTGTTCGGCCTGCTTCTCGAACAGTACGCCGGCGATGGCGCCGGGGATGGTACCGGCGGCCAGCAGCCACAGCAGGCCACGGTTCTTGGAAAGCGCGGGGTCGTGGCCGGCGTTGAGTCCGAAGCCCTGCGCTACGATCTGCACCCAGTCCTTGAAGAAATAGATCAGCACGGCGGCGAGTGTCCCGACGTGGAGAGCGACGTCGAAGGTGAGTCCGCCGTCGTCCCAGCCGAGAATCCAGGGCACGATGATCAGATGCGCGCTGCTGCTGATCGGCAGAAATTCGGTGAGGCCCTGAAGAATGCCGAGGACGATGGCGTGCATGAGAGGCATAGGAGTCCAGGGTAGCGCACAAGGAGTTTTTTCGAAAACTTACGATCGGCCGAGGCGAACCGTAGTATGCTAATCGACATATGCGGGGATTTTGGGTGATTCAGTACACGTGTAGTTTGTCGATCGCGTACTTCGCCGGCGCAAGGCTATAGCAGAATCGTGCAGATTCTGCTTCTCGCGCTCCTGTGCGGAGCGGTGATGTACTCGCTGCTTGCGATGTTGGCGGCGTGGCGCTACCTGGCCTCGCGTCCGCTCAAGGTGTGCCACTGCGAGCCGGTGAGCATTTTGAAGCCGATCGCGGGGCTGGACGCCGGCCTGGGAGCGAATCTGCGAACTTTTTTCGAGCAGGATTATCCGCGCTTTGAAATTCTGTTCGCCGTGCGGGATGCAAGCGATCCGGCGGTCGCGATCATCGAAAAGCTGCAGCGCGAGTATTCGCGCGTCGAATCGCGCCTGCTGATCACCGGCGAGCCGCTGTATGCGAACGCGAAAGTCTACAGCCTGGAACGGATGCTGAGCGAAGCGGCGCACGATCTGGTGGTGATGAGCGACAGCGACACGCGCGTGACGCGGGGATTCCTGCGAGCCATCGTGGCGGAATTTCAGGATCCGAAATTGGGAATCGCGACGTGCCCGTATCACGCGCTCGCCGGGCCGGGATTGTGGTCGCGCCTGGAGGCGACGGGCCTGAACACCGATTTTCTTTCAGGCATTCTGATGGCGCGGATGATCGAAGGAATGCGCTTCGCCATCGGGCCGACGATTGCGGCGCGGAAGGCGGCGCTCCAGGCGATTGGCGGCATGAACAAGCTGAAGGATCACCTGGCGGAGGATTTCGTCATGGGGAGGCTCGTCTCGGAGGCGGGCTTCCGCGTGATTCTCTCGTCGCAGGTGATCGAGCATCACATCGGCGGGGGCGACTGGAAGGAAACGGCGGCGCACCGGATGCGGTGGGCGCGCAGCACGCGCCGGTCGCGGCCACTCGGCTACTTAGGGCAGGTCTTCACCATGCCGGCGGCGCTCGCGTGGCTGTTGCTGATCGCCGGGCCGCACTGGTGGCCGATCGCCGCGATTGCGCTGGCGATCCGCTTCACGTCGGCGCGGGTGGTGGCGAAGAGCGTGGTGAATGCGCGCGTCAACTGGGCGCTGCTGGCGTTCGAAGACCTGCTGGCGTTCGCGTTCTGGGTGGCGGGATTTTTCGGCAGCACCATCGACTGGCGCGGGCGGCTCTACCGGCTGCACGCCGACGGCCGCTTCGAGCTGATGGCGGAAGCTGCGCCGGGCTACGTCAGCCGCGAAGCCGATGCGCGGCAGTGAGACGCGCCTGTCATGCCGCGCGGCGCAGCTCCCACACTCGGCCGTAAATCGCGAGCGAAAGGCAGTACAGAATTACGCTCGAGGCGAGATACAGTGCGCCGCGCTGCGCCGCTCCGAAGGCGAGCACGATTCCGGCAATCCCCTGAATCACGCCGATGTACACGCGGCTCCCGCTGAAGCGCCAGGCGCGAAGCGGCGCGGGATGGATCACGGAGGCGTGATGTCCGAATGCCAGCGCGGTGAACGCGTACGTCATGCCGACGGTCAATTGAACCGGAAGGGTCAGCAGGAAAGTGATCGCGAGACACGCCGCGCCCTTGGCCAGCAGGACCGCGGTGCCGCCAAGCGGAAACAGGCGATAGCGCGTGATCGCGGAGCCGCCCAGGTCGCGGCCGAACAGGCACTGCGCGTAGTCGCCAACGGCGAGCGCGATCAGAATGGCGAGAATCGGGAACGCAGCGGGATCGGGGTGCGCATCGAGCAGGCGATACAAGACCGCGCCCAACGATAACACCAGCGCGAGATACACGTCGAGCGAGACCAGCATCTGGCGCAGGCTGGAGCGCATCAGCATTCCGATCGTTCCACGCCATCCCGGAACGTACCGGCGGACGTTCCATTGCGGTGCGAAGCGAAAGGTGGTCGAGAGCGCCTGCACCAGGATCGCGAGCGTGATGAATGCGCTCGCCACGCCGGGGCGGATCCGATGGAAGAACAGGAGCAGTACGACGAACCACAGGATGGGGCTTAGGACGAGGCTCGCGGCGCGCAGCACGGCACGCTCGCGCGGCGTGACCGGCCACAGCGCGAGACGGCTGCGCGGAACTTCATCGAGCGGATCGGAGGAAAGAGGAAACAACAAAACGGCGAACAGGAAAAGCAGGAACGGATAGGCGCTGGCCGGTTCGATTCCGCTCTCGCCCGCGCTGTAGGCGACCAGCGCGATGATCAGGAAAAAGTTGTTGATCTTGAGCGCGCGAAAAGTTCCCAGCTTGCGGCCGGTGGCGCGGCCGATGGCACCCAAAATCCGCAGCGCCTTCACTTCGCTCCGAGCCAGCTCAGGTTCGCCGGCGGCGCTTGTTCCACCAGGTCGAAATAGATCTCTTCGAGCGGACGCGCGTGCGGATCCACCGCGGAGTTCCACACCATCTTTCCACCGCGGATCATGAGAATTTTCGCGGCGAGGCGCTCCACGATGGGGAGAATGTGCGAGGTGAAGAAGACCGTGACGCCGCGCGAGGCTGCCGAGCGCAACAGCTCCTCGATGGTCTTCGAGGAGACCGGATCGATGCCTTCAAACGGCTCGTCGAGTAGCAACACCCGCGGATTCTGGAGCAGCGCCATGGCGAGCGCGGTTTTCTTGCGCATTCCGTGGGAACACTGGTCCAGGAAAATGTCGCGCGCATGATCCAGGCGCAGCACGCGCAGCAGATCGGCGGCGCGGGCGCGCGCTTCCTTGCGCTCCAGGCCGTACACCGATCCGCACAGGTCCAGGTGCTCTTCAATGGTGAGCGAATCGAAAAGGCCGAGATCCTCTGGAATAACTCCGATGCTGCGACGTACTTCCATGGGATGCGAGGCGACATCGAGGCCGCAGATGCGCGCCGAGCCTGAGTCCGGCGCGAGCAATCCGGTGATCAGTTTGAGCAGCGTCGATTTTCCCGCGCCGTTGGGACCGAGCAGCGCGCAGATTCCCGGCTCCGCATCGAGCGAAGCGCCTGCGACCGCGGTCGCATCGCCGAAGCGTTTGACAAGATCGCGGGCTTCGATCATTCGAAGCTGAGGATCACTTTCGCCGCGCACCCGCCGATCATCGCCTGGAAGCCTTTTTCGAACTCGGTGTAGTGGAAACGATGCGTGATCACCGGATGGATGTCCAGGCCGGATTGCAGCATCACCGTCATCTTGTACCAGGTCTCATACATCTCGCGGCCGTAGATGCCCTTGATGGTGAGCATGTTGAAGATCACGGTTCGCCAGTCGATCGACATTTCCTGATCCGGAATGCCTAGCATGGCGATTTTCGCGCCATGACTCATGTTGGCGAGCATGTCGCGGAATGCGGCGGCGTTGCCCGACATTTCGAGGCCAATGTCGAAGCCTTCGGTCATCCCGAGCTGCTTTTGCGTTTCCGGAAGGGTGCCCTTGCGAATGTCGAGAGCGATGGTCGCGCCCATTTTTTTCGCGAGGTCCAGACGGAACGGGTTCATGTCGGTCACGACGACGAAGCGCGCGCCGGCGTGGCGCACGACCGCCGCGGCCATCAGTCCGATGGGTCCGGCCCCGGTGATCAGTACGTCTTCGCCGAGCACGGGAAAAGAAAGCGCGGTGTGCACGGCGTTGCCGAAAGGATCGAAAATCGCGGCGATATCCAGGTCGATACCGGGCGCGTGGCGCCAGATGTTCGTCATCGGCAGGACGATGTATTCGGCGAACGCGCCGGGACGATTCACGCCGACGCCCTGCGTGTGCGCGCACAGATGCCGCCGTCCGGCGAGGCAGTTGCGGCAGCGCCCGCACACCACGTGCCCTTCGCCGCTGACGATGTCGCCGGGATGGAAATCGCTGACGTTGGAGCCCACCTCGACAATTTCGCCTACGAATTCGTGGCCGATGGCCATGGGAACCGGGATGGTGTGCTGCGCCCAGTCGTCCCATTTATAAATGTGGACGTCGGTGCCGCAGATGCCGGCGCGCTTCACGCGAATCAGAACGTCGTTGATTCCGGGCCGCGGCGCTTCGATCTCTTCGAGCCACAATCCCGGCTCGCGCCTGCTCTTGACGATGGCTTGCATGTTTCCTTCATTGTCGCGCGGCAGGTGCTCGGGTGGCGTCGATATTACGCGCGCCCTGAAGGGACGCGCCTCAAACGGATCATTTACGTTTTCGGTGTGATAATAACGCATGCGCGCAACAGCCCAACGACGCCGCGCAAATTCAGAAAAAAAGGCTGCGCCCCGCTTGAGGCGCGACCGTTCAGGTCGCGCGTCGCCGTGATATCCTTTCCGACATGCTGAAATTCGCGACCCTGCTTGTGCTGGCCTGCGCGCCCGCTTTCCCGCAGCTTTCTCCGGCCGAAACGTGGGCGGTGCGGAGCCAGAATGAATACGCGATTCGCGCCAATGTCACCTATGGTGTCCAGAACAATGTCGAGACGAAACTGGACGCCTATGTTCGACGCGGCGTAACGGGTTCGCAGCCCACGCTGATCTTCATTCACGGCGGCGGATGGATTCTGGGCACCAAGGAAGCCTCGGCGATGTCGATCGAGCCGTGGCTCGAAATGGGCTGGAATGTGTTCAACGTCGAGTACCGGCTGGCGAAGGTGTCGCTGGCGCCGGCCGCGGTCGAGGATTGCCAGTGCGCACTGCGCTTCATCGCCGATCACGCCAAGGACTACAACGTGGACCTCGGACGCATCGTGGTGATGGGTGAATCGGCAGGCGGGCACCTGGCGCTGACTACGGGAATCATTCCCGCCTCCGCCGGATTCGTGCGGCAATGTCCCGGCGGAGGGTTCACCGGGCCGGGCGCGAGCGAAAATCCGAAAGTCGCGGCGATATTGAACTGGTACGGGATCACCGATCTGAACGACATGCTGTCGGGTCCCAACCAGCGCGGCTACGCGGTGGCGTGGTTCGGGTCGATGCCGGACCGCGAAGAGCTGGCGCGCAAGGTTTCGCCCATCCAATATGTCCGGCGCGATCTGCCGCCCATCCTGACGATCCAGGGCGACGCCGATCCGATCGTGCCGTATTCGCAATCGACGCGCCTGCGCGACGCGCTCGAAAAAGCGGGCGCGCCCAACGATCTGTATACGGTGCACGGCGCGGGGCACGGAAATTTTTCGCCGGACGATCGCGTGAAGATTTACGAAAAGATTCACGAGTTCCTTACGAAATACAAAATCATGTGACCCGGCGCCAGAGTTCGCTCACCAGCATTCCGGCGCGCGCGGATTCGAACTTTTCGAGAGCGAACCCCGCGCGGGTGAGCAAGGGATGGTGGTCGATCAGGCGAGTAGTTTTCAGGCCCGTGGTGTAGCGGAAAAACAGGTACAGCGCGGCGATCAGCCGGCGCGCCAGCCAGCCCGATTCGCGGAACTCCGAGATCAGCCATCGGGCATGCGGCGCGGCGCTCGAAGCTACGCGCTCCACCAGCCGCGCGGCGTCGTGGTCATCGAAACAGTCGAGAAAAAAATGCGTGACGATGAGGTCGAATTCGGCCGCCGGCAGCGGCATCGAGAGCGCGTCGGCCAGATGACAGTTGACCCGGGTGCCGGCGCGGCGGCGGGCCAGATCC
Source organism: Bryobacteraceae bacterium (assembly GCA_035501755.1). GTDB lineage: Bacteria > Acidobacteriota > Terriglobia > Bryobacterales > Bryobacteraceae > Palsa-187. The sequence continues at coordinate 12,994 of DATJVN010000191.1, forward strand.
AGCATGCGCGGGCTGATGTCTACATAGTCGATGGCCGCGCCGGGACGCGCGAATATTAGCGGGATCAGCTTTTCGAGAAACCGTCCGTCGCCGTCACCCAGAAGCAGCACGCGCCGAGCATCGGCGATATCGGACAGGAACGCGATTCTGCGCCGCTCGAGCGCCCGGCCGAAGCCGATATATTCGAGCCAGCGGTACCAGCGCGCGATCGGGTCGCAGTTCACTTCAGCATTCCGCTGACGGGCAGGAACACAGCGGGCGTCATCAGCGCGACGTCAGCGAGCACGCGCAGCGCGTCGCGGGAGAAGCGGGCGCGCTGGTGATCGAGCACGATGAAGGCCAGCGCGCTGGCCATTTCCGCTGCGCTCAACACGGGAAGGCGCGGATATGCCAGGGCCGCGGCCGCCGCGACGACCAGCGCCGCTGCGCCCACCGGCCAACGCGGACCGCGAATCTCCCAGGAATCGATGGCGGCGCAGTTGATCCAGCACAGGAAGGAGAACAGCGCGATGC